>NZ_JAUEYW010000014.1:0-277403 GCF_032489875.1 Bradyrhizobium sp. SZCCHNR1015 | reverse complement strand
CTCGACAATCCGACCAACTTCTTCACCGCCCAGGGTCTCGACAACCGCGCTTCCGACATCTCCAATCTGCTCGACGGCATCGGCAACGGCGTGCAGGTGCTGCAGGCCGCCAACACCGGCATCACCTCGCTGCAGAAGCTCGTCGACAGCGCCAAGTCGATCGCCAACCAGGTGCTGCAGAGCGCGGTGGGCTACTCCACCAAGTCGAGCGTGACCTCGGCAGCCCTGACCGGTGCGACCGCCACCGACCTGCTGGGCTCCAGCTCGACGGCGGTGACCGGCTCGGTCGTGCAGAACGACAACACGACGCCGGCGGCGATCACCGGCTCGACCAAGCTGTCGGGCACGTCGGGCACCGCGTCGAACAACCTCGCCACCGGCATCACGTCGGGTGAGACGCTGGTCGTCAACGGCACCACCTTCACCTTCGTCACCGGCACGTCCTCGACCGGCACCGACATCGGCATCGGCGACAGCGTCAGCAACCTGCTGTCGGCGATCCAGACCCAGACCGGCGTGACCGCGTCGATCACCGCAGGTGCGATCACCCTGACGCCGCCGGCGTCCGGACTGACGCTTTCGGGCAGCAGCGGCACCTTGGCCAAGCTCGGGCTGACTGCCGTCGGCGATGGCTTGTCGGGACAGACCTTGACGGTCGGCGCCACAGGAGGTGGCACGGCGACCAGCATCACGTTCGGCCTGGGGACAGGGCAGGTCAAGTCGCTGAACGATCTCAACGCCAAGCTCGCAGCCAACAACCTGCAGGCCTCGATCGATTCGTCGACCGGCAAGATCACCCTCACCACGACCAACGACGCGGCGTCCGCCACGATCGGCGCGATCGGCGGTACGGCGGCGGCTTCCAGCCAGTCCTTCAACGGTCTGACGGGGGCGGCTCCGGTGGCGGATGTGACCGCGCAGACGCAGCGCGCGAGCCTGGTCTCGCAGTACAACAACGTGCTGGCGCAGATCAACACGACCGCGAGCGATGCGTCGTTCAACGGTGTCAACCTGCTGAACGGCGACACGCTGAAGCTGACCTTCAACGAGAACGGCAAGTCCACGCTGTCGATCACCGGCGTGACCTTCAACTCCGCGGGCCTCGGCCTCTCGACGTTGACCTCGGGCACCGACTTCCTCGACAACAACTCGGCGAACAAGGTGATCGGCGTGCTCACCACGGCGAGCTCGACGCTGCGCAACGAGGCCTCGACGCTGGGTTCGAACCTGTCGGTCGTGCAGGTTCGTCAGGACTTCAACAAGAACCTGATCAACGTGCTGCAGACCGGCTCGTCGAACCTGACCTTGGCCGACACCAACGAGGAAGCGGCCAACAGCCAGGCGCTGTCGACCCGCCAGTCGATCGCGGTGTCCGCGCTGTCGCTCGCCAACCAGTCGCAGGCGAGCGTGCTGCAGCTGCTGCGCTGATCCGAAAGGCATCGCATCTCGACGACCAGGGCGGCGGGGAAAACCCCGCCGCTTTTTTATCGGACGACATGGAGAGGTCCGACGTTGCTGGCGGCGGAGCCTGGCGACCGCGCAAAAATTCGGAAGGCCCGGCCTCGCGACTGGCGAGCCGGGCCTTCCGATGGGAGGAGGCGAAAGCTCAGGCCGCCGAGCTCACCGGCTTGTCCTGCTGTTCGGCTTCAGCCTGCTCGATCAGCTTCTTCTCGTAGGCGACGAGCTTCTTGGCTTCCTTCAGGGCCTGATAGAGATCGCCGTTCAGGATATGGCCGTTGATCGCCTCGATGATCGGCCAGGCGCTCGGCACCGTCGTGATGATGTCGCGCAGCAGGTTGAAATAGGTGCCGTGATCCGCATCTGCGCCCGGCGAGATGTACATCAGCTGGACCGCAAGATAGACGAGCTTGGCCGGCGTGTCGGCCGTCTCCGGCGTCAGGATGTCCTTTTCGCGCAGGATCGGAATGTTCTCGCCGTCGATCAGGAGGCGCGCGCGCTGGTCGGTGTTGGTGATCACGCAGGAGCCGATGATGATGCGCTCATGCGGCTTCAGTTCGACTTTCAGGGCCATTCTCATTCTCCGTTGCCGCACTCGGCGTGGCGCCGAACCTGCTGCGTCGAGGCCGATGACCGGTCCAGCTGCCAGTCTCAATCGCGCGGGGAGTCTGCGCGCTCGATCGGTCGGCGCGCAGCAATCCTTTCCGATCATGGTTAACGGACGGTAAATGGCCGCGCGTGCCCGGCGAATATGCGGTGTTTTCAAGGTGATCCGCGGCGAATCACCTCGGCGCGGCCGTGCCGGGGCGGCGCGTCGGGCAACGCGAGCGGTCGTCACTTCACTGTTTGTTAGCCGCTCGCATTTACCTTAACGCACGTCGCCCAGTGGTGCAGTCACCCGCGGGCTTCGCCTTGATCCTGAATGGATCGGGCAGTTTGTTTCACACCAGAAGGGTATGAAAATGTCAGGTATTGTTCTCTCGGCGTCGGTGCGTCAGAATCTGCTCTCGCTTCAGTCGACGGCTCAGCTCCTCGCCACCACCCAGAACAACCTCTCCACGGGCAAGAAGGTCAACTCGGCGCTCGACAATCCGACCAACTTCTTCACCGCCCAGGGTCTCGACAACCGCGCTTCCGACATCTCCAATCTGCTCGACGGCATCGGCAACGGCGTGCAGGTGCTGCAGGCCGCCAACACCGGCATCACCTCGCTGCAGAAGCTCGTCGACAGCGCCAAGTCGATCGCCAACCAGGTGCTGCAGAGCGCGGTGGGCTACTCCACCAAGTCGAGCGTGACCTCGGCAGCCCTGACCGGTGCGACCGCCACCGACCTGCTGGGCTCCAGCTCGACGGCGGTGACCGGCTCGGTCGTGCAGAACGACAACACGACCCCGGCGGCCATCACCGGCTCGACCAAGCTGTCGGGTACGTCGGGCACCTCGTCGAACGACCTCGCCACCGGCATCACCTCGGGTGAGACGCTGGTCGTCAACGGCACCACCTTCACCTTCGTCACCGGCACGTCCTCGACGGGCACGAACATCGGCATCGGCGACAGCGTCAGCAACCTGCTGTCGGCGATCCAGACCCAGACCGGCGTGACGGCGTCGATCACCGCGGGTGCGATCACCCTGACGCCGCCGGCGTCCGGACTGACGCTCTCCGGCAGCAGCGGCACCTTGGCCAAGCTCGGGCTGACTGCCGTCGGCGATGGCTTGTCGGGACAGACCTTGACGATCGGCGCCACAGGAGGTGGCACGGCGACGAGTGTCACGTTCGGCCTCGGGACAGGGCAGGTCAAGTCGCTGAACGATCTCAACGCCAAGCTCGCAGCCAACAACCTGCAAGCCTCGATCGATACGACCGGCAAGATCTCGATCACGACGACCAACGACGCGGCTTCGGCCACGATCGGCGCGATCGGTGGTACGGCGGCGGCTTCCAGCCAGTCCTTCAACGGCCTGACGGCGGCGGCTCCGGTGGCGGACGCGACCGCGCAGACGCAGCGCGCGAGCCTGGTCTCCCAGTACAACAACGTGCTGGCGCAGATCAACACGACCGCGGCCGACGCTTCGTTCAACGGCGTCAACCTGCTGAACGGCGACACGCTGAAGCTGACCTTCAACGAGAACGGCAAGTCGACGCTCTCGATCACCGGTGTGACCTTCAACACGGGCGGTCTCGGCCTGTCGAACCTCACCTCAGGCACCGACTTCCTCGACAACAACTCGGCGAACAAGGTGATCACCCTGTTGAACTCGGCGAGCTCGACGCTGCGGTCGGAAGCCTCCACGCTGGGTTCGAACCTGTCGGTGGTGCAGATCCGTCAGGACTTCAACAAGAACCTGATCAACGTTCTGCAGACCGGCTCGTCGAACCTGACCTTGGCCGACACCAACGAGGAAGCGGCCAACAGCCAGGCGCTGTCGACCCGCCAGTCGATCGCGGTGTCCGCGCTGTCGCTCGCCAACCAGTCGCAGGCGAGCGTGCTGCAGCTGCTGCGCTGATCCGCAGGCATCGTCATCTCTCGAAAACCAAGGCGGCGGGGGCAACCCCGCCGTTTTTTTTCGCCCGGTTTGGCTGTCCGGCCCGTATCAATACTGGTCTGGAACCGGACGCGAGTGGAGCTGAGGGATCGCAACCAGTCGTTAAGCAAGAAATTTAAAGTGCCATTAACCATGTTTTAAAAGTGGGTGGACTAGAACCTCCTGGTGAATAACTAGGAAGGTTTCACACACATGTCCGGTATCGTTCTCTCGGCTTCGGTTCGCCAAAACCTGCTGGCGCTGCAAAACACCGCATCGCTGCTGGCCACGACTCAAAACAACCTGGCCACCGGCAACAAGGTCAATACGGCGCTCGATAACCCCACCGAATTCTTCACCGCGCAATCGCTCAACAACCGCGCGAGCGACATTGCGAACCTGCTCGACAGCATCGGTAACGGTGTCCAGGTTCTCCAGGCTGCGAATACCGGTCTCACCTCGCTGCAGAAGCTGGTCGACAGCGCCAAGTCGATCGCAAGCCAGGTGCTCCAGGCTCCCACGGGCTACACGACCAAGTCGAGCGTAACCTCCGCGGTCATTCCGGGGGCGACGGCCAACAACCTGCTCGGCAGCTCCTCGAACAAGTTCGTGACCGGCTCCGTGGTCAACAACGACAACACCAGCACGGCGGTCGCGATCACCGGCTCCACCAGGCTGTCCGGCACGGCGAGCTCGACCTCGAACGACCTGGCGAGCAGCGTCACGACCGGCGACACGCTCGTGGTCAACGGCGTGGTGTTCACCTTCGTGGCCGGTTCGGTCTCGGCCGGCACCAATATCGGCGTCGGCGACACCGTCAGCAACCTTCTTGCAGCCATCGACTCCGTGACCGGTGCGACTGCGACGCCGTCCACTGTGAGCGGCGGCCAGATAACTCTCGCGACAGGCACGGCGCAGGATCTGACGGTCTCGGGCACGGCCCTGGCCAAGCTCGGATTGACGGCCGCAACCACGACGCGCAATCCGCCTGCATTGTCAGGACAGACACTGACCATAGCCTCGACAGGAGGCGGTGTCGCCACGAACATAACGTTCGGCACCGGCGCCTCGCAGATATCGACTCTGGCGCAGCTCAACACCGCGCTTGCGGCGAACAATCTGCAGGCAAGCCTCAGCACGAACGGCCAGCTCACGATCCTGACGACCAACGAATCGGCGTCGTCGACGATCGGCGCGGTGGCCGGCTCCTCCACGGCGGCAAGCCAGGCCTTCAATGGTGTGACCGCATCCACGCCGGTGGCCGACACCAACTCGCAGACCACACGCGCCGGATTGATCGCCCAGTACAACAACGTGCTGGCGCAGATCGACACCACGGCGCAGGACGCCTCGTTCAACGGCATCAACCTGCTGAACGGCGATACGCTCAAGCTGGTATTCAACGAGACCGGACGGTCCACGCTGAACATCACCGGCGTGACCTTCAACAGCACCGGTCTCGGGCTGTCGGCGCTGGTCGTCGGAACCGACTTCCTCGACAGCAACTCGGCCAACAAGGTGCTGTCGACGTTGAACAGCGCATCGACGGCGATCCGCTCCGAGGCGTCGTCGCTCGGCTCGAACCTGTCGATCGTGCAGGTCCGTCAGGACTTCAACAAGAACCTGATCAACGTGCTGCAGACCGGCTCGTCGAACTTGACGTTGGCCGACACCAACGAAGAGGCGGCCAACAGCCAGGCGCTGTCGACCCGCCAGTCGATCGCGGTGTCCGCGCTCGCGCTGGCCAATCAGTCGCAGGCGAGCGTGCTGCAGCTCCTGCGCTGAGCGCGAACGAGCTGGAATAATATCTCATCGAAGCGGCGGGCCTTGCCCGCCGCTTCTGCGTTTGGCCATGCCGAGCGTGCCGGCACTGGTCTCCGTTCGATGTCGGGGAGCGGTAGTTGAGCTCTGCGAGAACGCCGTTGTTCGTGTAGTTCGCGCCGCCGGGTTGGATGAACAACGTACGATCTTCGTCCGGACATTTTGAATCAGCGCGTTCGCAAGAAATTAAGAGGTGCACCAAACAAAGCGATTTGCGGTGCTCCGTGACGCGACGAAACAAATTCCGCTAACGGCCGCTAACCATATTTTAAAGGCACACAAAGTACAAAACCTGAGCAGTTTGGTCGTGTCCCTGCGTCAGTCCGGAGTAGTTGATGTCATATGCCGCTCAAGCCTATGCCCGCACGTCGCAGACGACGGCATCACCACGGGAGATCGAAGCCCAGGCTCTGTTGAAGGCGGCACGGCAGCTGCAGGAAGTCCAGGCCAATTGGAATGGCCCCGATCGCAACATGTACAAGGCTCTGCTCTTCAATCGCCGCTTGTGGACGATCTTCATGAGCGCGATGGAGGCGGACGACAATCCGAATCCGCTCGACATCCGCCAGAACATCGCAAACATCGGCGTGTTCGTGATGAAGCAGACGATCGAGATGCAGATGGATCCGGATCCGGCGAAGCTCAAGTCGCTGATCGACATCAACTGCCACATCGCCGCGGGATTGTCCGGGCGGAGCTGACCACAGGGGGCAGGGGCGGGAGGCGCGCCATCGCGACCGATATCGCCAGCATCCCGTCTGCGTCCGACAAGTCGAACCTGTTCAATACGGCGCGAAGCAACAGCAGATACGTGGCCGTCGATCCGAGCTCCATCAGGGCGGCTGGCGCGGAAGATATGCCAACGGGACGTCGTTCACGGTCTCGATCGCCAACGTCGAGGGCTTTCACGCCTAGGTTCGCTACCAGCGCGACGGCGTGAACAAGTATCAGGACATGCTGATCAAGCACAATGCGTTCAGGATCGGCGATACGAAGTTCACGCTGGCCGGCAACGGCAAGGCCTAGATCGAGAACGTGGTCACCGACGCCGCCTCGGGCCAGACCTATCTCGACACCGCCTACGCGATACGGAGCAGTTGATCCGCCAGAGCTGCGCCGCTCGATACGGCAACGCCGCCCGGTGGGGCGGCGTGCAGGCGGCGGAATGAAGCGGCTCGATCCCGCGGGGGCTCAGGCTGTGCGATCGGTCGCCACGACGCGCGGCACGTCCGCCTTCTGCAGATCCTTCTGCAGATCGAGCGTGTTGAAGTAGGCCCGGCGGCGCAGCACGGCCTCATCTGGATATTGGGTCACGACCTGGTCGGTCTTGCGGTTGACCACCTGGAACACCAGAGCGGCAGCGGCGCGATCGTAATAGGCCTGGCGCGACACCGAAAGATCGTTCGCGATGTTGACCGGGATGTCGTTGCGCACGGGGGCGCCGGGCTCGGCCGCGGTCACGGTCTGGCTGGGAGGAAGGTCCGTTGGAACAGCGCTCACCACCGCCTGGCTCGACGGTGGAATTATCGGAACGGACGCTGGCGTCCCTACCGGTCTTACGCTGAAATCGGAACTCATGGCAGCCTCCTCATGGCCATCGAGTCAATTCCCAACCCATCCCGCTTGCAACTATGCCGATGACCAATCAACGTTATGTTAGGAAATAGGATGAACGGCGCGTTGTGATTCGCCCGGGCCTTTTAAGCTTATCCGAGCGTTAAGCGGCGATGGCCGCGCGGCCCGTGAGGCGGCGCGGCGCTGCGATGCAGATGGGGGTCTGGCGGTGAGGCTCAGAGCGTCCGGCTGACGGCGAGCGGGGTGAGGTGCCGCGCCCCCGGGGCGGCGCGGCGGCCGCCGGCGGTATAGGTGCTGGGGATGTTCTTGCGCTGAACCTCGGCATTGACGCCGCGCACGATCTTTTCCGAGATCGCGTGCGCAGTGGCCAGCACGGTCAGGTTCACCTGCAGCATGGCGCGGAAGGTGTCGTGGTGACGGTGCAGGGTGGCGAGCAGCTCCGGCGCGGTCTGCTTCATGAAATTCTGGCTCGCCTTCAGACGACCGACGGCCGTGACGTAGTGACGGGACAGCTCGGTCTTCCTCGGGCCGAACGCCATGCCTTCGCGCAGCTTGCCGGCGCGGACCAGCTCGGTCTCCTGCTCGATGACGGCGATCAGCTCGCTCATGACGCTCACCATCTCGTCGGCGAGCGCGCGTGCCTCGGCGGCGCTGGTGGCGGCGGTGTAGGTCGTCTTCTTCGCCTGGCCCTGTGCGGTCATTTCATAACTCCCTTCGGCGCGAGCGTTTGCCGCCCACGCGCTTGTCACGCGAACATCTACGCTTTGCCGTTGGCGCCGGAGCTGCTGCCGGCCTGTTGCAGGATGAGAGTGCGGAAGACGTCGTTTGAGATGCCGACGCCGCCGGCCTTGGCGAAGTTCTTGGAATATTGCTCCGTCAGCATCGAGCGCCAGACGCCCGTGCCCGGCGTGTCGCCGAACGGACCTTCGCCCTTCACGCCGCTGGTCATCTGCGAGAACATGCTGTTGAGGAACATCGCTTCGAAGTCGGTTGCCGTCGCCTTGGCCCTGGCCTGCGCCTTGGGCGAGACCTTGGTCAGCGCCTCGGCGAGATCGAGATCGGTGCGCGGCGCGGTGACCGCCGCCGCCGTCGGCATGCTGAGGGCGACGCGGCCATGATAGGAGTCGATGAAGGACGTCGCCATCACATCACCTCGATGTCGGCTTCGATCGCGCCGGCCGCCTTGATGGCCTGGAGGATGCTGATCAGGTCGCGGGGACCGATGCCCAGGCCGTTGAGGCCGTCGACCAGCTGCTGCAAGGACACGCCGTCCTTGACGACCGCGAACTTCTTGCCTTCCTCGGTGACGCCGACGCTGGTGCGCGGCGTGACCACGGTGCGGCCGCGGGACAGCGGGTTGGGCTGGCTGACCTGCGGACTTTCGGAGATCGTGACGGTGAGGTTGCCCTGCGCCACCGCGACGGTCGCCACGCGCACGTCGCGGCCCATCACGATGATGCCGGAGCGCTCGTCGATGACGATCTTGGCGGCAAGGTCAGGATCGACCTGCAACTGCTCGATCTCGGTCAGGAAGGCGACGACGTTGCCCTTGAACTCCGCCGGGACGCTCAGTTGCACCGTCGACGGGTCGATCGGCTCGGCGGTCTTGACGCCGAGGAAATCGTTGATCGCGGCGGCGATGCGCTTGGCGGTGGTGAAGTCGGCGTTGCGCAGGGCAAGCCGTACGTTCGGCAGCCGGTTCAGCGCAAACTCGATCTCACGCTCGATGATGGCGCCGTTGGCGATGCGGCCGACCGTCGGCACGCCGCGCACGATCTTGGCGGCCTCGCCCTCGGCCTGGAAACCGGAGATCGCGAGCGAGCCCTGCGCCACCGCATAGACGTTGCCGTCGGCGCCGAGCAGCGGGGTGACGAGCAGGGTGCCGCCCTGCAGGTTCTTGGCGTCGCCGAGCGCGGAGACCGTCACATCCATACGCGTGCCTTGTGTGGCGAATGGCGGCAGGTTTCCGGTGACCATGACAGCGGCGACGTTGCCGGTGCGGATGGTGGCGCCGCGGATGTTGACGCCCATGCGCTCGAGCATCGCCTGCAGCGACTGCTTGGTGAACGGGATGTTGTTCAGCGTATCGCCGGTGCCGTTGAGACCGACCACGAGACCATAGCCGATCAGCTGGTTCTGGCGCACGCCCTCGATATTGGCGAGATCCTTGATCCGCGAGGTCGCATTCGCAGACATGACGGTAGATGCCAGCGCCAGCACGGCGGCGCAGGCGACCTGAAACAGGCGCGTAGTTCGGACGCGTCGCATCCTATGCTCCCCTCGAACACTTCAAGTGATCACTCGGCCACTCCCATGACCGCATGATCGGCATCAACTATGCGAGCACCGTGCCAAGGCGATGCTCCGGGCTAACTCATTGAAAGAGTGTGAAATCAATCGCGAGCCTTGTTGCGATCCCGGGTTGCTCCGGGGGAACGAAGCTGCCGCCCCGGCAGAATTTGCCGGGCCGTTTACGCACCGTTAACCACGGCGGAGCCAATCTCCCGCTCGACACGCAAAGCTTGCGGGAGCCATCGATGCGCATCTACGGACCGAACGGCACGACCCTGGGCTCGTCGACCAGCTCCACGCGGAAGACGTCGTCCAGCGGCTTCAAGCTGCCCGACGTCGGCACCACGCAGGACACGCGCGCGACCCTCGCGCCGAAGCAGACCGCGAACATCGACGCGCTGCTGGCGCTGCAGGGCATCGAGGAGGAGCCGGCGGAGCGCCGCAAGCGCTCGGTCCAGCGCGGCAAGCGTGCGCTCGACGTGCTCGATGATCTCAAGCTGACGCTGCTGTCCGGCAAGCTCGACACCGCGATGGCGCTGCGGCTGCGCGATGCCGCGGCCGACCTGAAGCAGACCTCGGGCGACCCGGGACTGGATGCCATCCTCTCCGAGATCGAGCTGCGCGTCGAGGTCGAGCTCGCCAAGGCCGGGCGGGGCTGAGACGCATCGCGCGCGTTCAGGCCGCCTTCGACGGCTGCTGCGCGTCGTAGCGGCGCTGCGCCGCGGTGACCTCCTTGAGATGGCGCTCGGCCCAGTCGCGCAGCGGATCGACCGCGGCGGCGAGTGTCAGCCCGAGCGGCGTGATCGAATATTCGACCGTCACCGGAACGGTCGGGGTCGCGCGCCGCCGCACCAGGCCATCGCGCTCCAGGCTCTTCAACACCTGGGACAGCATCTTCTGCGAAATGCCTTCGATCGTCCGCCGCAACTGATTGAAGCGCAACGGTTCGTTGCGCAGCAGGATCAGGATCAGCACGGCCCATTTGTCGCCGACGCGATCCAGGATCTGGCGGGTCGGGCAGTCGGCGGCGTAGACGTTCGCGGCTCTCATCGGTTACTCCGGCGTGACCAGGTGATCTTAAAGTGCGCTCTTAACACCAGCATTCGTTCGGCTATCTAGTTACTATCGGATACCGAAGCGGCTGCGTCCAGTCTCGGATCCGACCTCGTGATCTCGAACATAGGAGCTGCCCCCATGAAGATCGCCGTCGCCGGCGCGTCCGGCCGTGCCGGATCCCGCATCACCGCCGAGCTGGCCAGCCGCGGCCACCAGGTCACCGGCATCGCCCGCAACCCGGACAAGATCGAGAGGCGCGCCAACGTCACGGCGGTGCAGGGCGATGCCAACGACCGCGCCGCGCTGGCGAAACTCTGGGCCGGCCATGATGTCGCGATCAGCGCGATCCACTTCCTGGTCAGCGATGTCGAGACCCTGATCGGAGCCGCCAAGGACTCCGGCGTATCGCGTTACCTCGTCGTCGGCGGCGCCGGCTCGCTCGAGGTCGCGCCGGGGGTGCGGCTGGTGACGACGCCCGGCTTTCCGGCCGCCTACAAGGCCGAAGCGGAGAAGGGCGCCGCGTTCCTCGACCGTCTGCGCCAGGAAAAGGAGCTCGACTGGACCTTCCTGTCGCCCTCGGCAATGATCGATTTCGGCGCCCGGACCGGCAAGTTCCGGCTCGGAACGGACCAGCTGCTGGTCGATGCCGACGGCAAGAGTTTCATCACCTTCGAGGACTTCGCGGTCGCGATGGCCGACGAAATCGAGCGTCCGGCGCACCGGCGGGCCCGTTTCACGGTCGGTTACTGAGGCCATCCACGGCGTCCCGCCGGCCGGGGTCGAATTTGCCTGTGCAACGGCCCGAACGGCGGGGCGCCCGTGCCGATGGAAATATTGTCTGTCACATGAGGCCGCTATATAACGCGGCCGCGAACGGGCGTATTCCGTCCGCCGGTGCCGAAACCGGCGCCAGCACGTACAGATGGGCTGACCTTGGAAAAGTTGAAGAACTACAAACCTTCCGAAAAAGAGCCTTTCATGAACGAACGCCAGCGCGACTATTTCCGCGCCAAGCTGCTGGCATGGAAGGAGGAGATCCTGCGCGAATCGAAGCTCACCCTGCAGGCTCTGCAGGAGGAGAACGTGAACCATCCGGACCTCGCCGACCGCGCGTCGTCGGAGACCGACCGGGCGATCGAGCTTCGCGCCCGTGACCGCCAGCGCAAGCTGATCTCCAAGATCGACGCGGCGCTCCAGCGTATCGAGGACAACACCTACGGCTATTGCGAGGAGACCGGCGAGCCGATTTCGCTGAAGCGGCTCGAGGCCCGTCCCATCGCGACGCTGTCGGTGGAGGCGCAGGAACGCCACGAGAAGCGTGAAAAGGTCTATCGCGACGAGTAGATCGCGACGCTGACCTGAACGAGCAGGGATTGCGGCCGCTTGCCGGGTGCGGCCGCAGTGTTGACGGCCGAGACGCGTTCGTGCGGTCCGCACAGGATGTGCGGGAGCGAACGCAAGCGCCTTTGTTCTCCAAACATCCGGAACTTTTCGGCGTCTGCTGAATTATCTGCGGTTCCATCTCGGAACGCCGCGGGGAATCATGGGCGAGCCGAACATAGCCAGAGGCGCGCTGGCAACGATGCAGCGTTCCTACGGCGCCCTGAGCATCAAGGGACGCCTCCTTCTGCTGGCCGGCATTCTGTTCCTGCCCTGCGTCGGGCTGATCGCCTATGTCATCGTGTCGATGGCGCAATCTGCCGACGCCTCGATCCGGCGCGGCCTGTCCTATGCCGCGCAAACGATCTCCGGTGCCGTCGACGCCGAACTGCGGCGCTACATCGCGCTCGCGGAGGTGCTGGCGAAGTCGCCTGATCTCAGCGCTGCCGATCTCAGCAGCTTCGAGGCAGAGGCGCGCCGTGTCGGTGCGGTCAGCGGCGAAGGATGGATCATCGTGTCCGACGCCAGCGGCCGGCTGCTGCTCAACACCATCGCAACGCCGGGCAAGCCGCTCGGCGAGCGCACTCCCGAGGGCCGGCGCTCGCAGGAGCGGGCGTTTCAGTCGGGGCGGCCGTCGATCTCGGACATCTTTACCGGCCCCAACTCCGGCGCGTGGGTGGCGACCGTCGATGTCCCCGTCTTCAAGGACGGCAAGCCGTTCCGCTGCCTTTCGATTGCCATGCCGGCCGCGAGCTACACCCGGCTGCTGGCCCAGCAGCAGCTGCCGGCCGACTGGCTGGTCGGCATCATGGACGGCCAGGGCCGCTACGTTTCGCGCATCCCGAAGAACGCGACCACGACCGGGCAGCCGGCGTCGGCCGGCTGGCGGGCGACGGCCAAGACCGAGGGGATTGCGGAGTTTCCGTCGATCGAGGGCGATCGGGTCATCAACGCCAATGCGCGTCCCCAACTGAGCGACTGGACGGTCGGGGTCGGCATCAAGCAGGCGGCCTTCGCCCAGGCGATCTCCTCGACGGTCCAGACCGCGACCATCGTGGCGACGACGATCTGTGCCTTGGCGCTGCTGCTGGCGGCCGGCATCGGCCGAAGCATCGCCCGGCCGCTCGAAAGCATCGCCGTCAAGAGCGCCATCCCCGGCGAGGCCGCGCCCGCCGATCCCCCGGAGGTCCGGGCGCTCAACGCCCGACTGGCTGCGGCCGAAAGGGCGCAGGCGGAGAGTGCACGCGTCATCCAGGAGAATTTCGGGATGCTCGCGCAGGCCAGGGACGATGCGTCGCGCACGGCCGGGCAGCTCAAGCTCGCCGCGAAATACGGACGGCTCGGCACCTTTACCTGGGACGGCAGATCCGGCGCCAGCCACTGGTCCGATGAGATCGAAGAGCTCTATGGTCTTGCGCCGGGCACGTTCCCCGGGACCTAGACGCCTGGCTGGCGCTGGTGCATCCCGAGGATCAGGCGCGTGCCGACCGGGACAACAAGCAGGCGCTGATCACCGGGGAGCTCGATTCGGAATGGCGGGTGCCGCTGCCCGACGGCTCGATCCGGTGGATCGAGGCGCGCGCCCGCATGCTGGGCGGCGAGGGCGGCGGCGATCCGTACATGATCGGCGTGAACATCGACGTCACGGCCGCGAAGGAAGCCGATCGCAAGCGCGAGCTGCTGGTGCATGAGCTCGCCCATCGCGTCAAGAACAGCCTCGCCGTGGTGCAGTCGCTGGCGCATCAGCTGCTGCCGCGCCACGACGCCAAGGTCCGCGATTTCACCTCGCGCCTGCATGCGCTGGCGACGGTGCACACCAGCCTCGCCGAGAACGACTGGCAGGGCGCCGATCTCGCCGCGCTCATCAGGAGCCAGGTCGCGCCGTTCGCCGGCACACCGGATCAGCTCGCGACCAGCGGCCCCGCCGTCCTGGTCCCGGTCGAGCTGACGACGCAGCTGGCGCTCGTCATCCACGAGATGGCCTGCAACGCCAGCAAATACGGCGCGCTTACCACGCCCAACGGTCACGTCGATGTCAGCTGGTCGCTGGCGCAGGACGCGCTGCATGTCCGTTGGCAGGAGAGCGGCGGCCCGCCGGCAACAGAGCCGCCGGTGGTCGGCTTCGGCAGCCGGCTGCTGACCCGCACCGTCAGGCATCTGCAGCGGACGTTTGCCGAGAGCGGGCTGACCTGCCAGTTCGAGCTGCCCTGGCTCAGGACGCCTGGCGAGAGTTCGGTGGCCGCAACGGAAGCGAGCTGAGCGCCGGCGCGCGAAGCGCAGCGGGTCCCGACATGGCCTTGCCATCGCGCACTGCCATCCTTGCGCCCAGGAGTCCTGCCCGGAGAACGCAATTCTGATGAGCGAGGTTCTGGTTACCGGCGGCTCCGGCTTCATCGGGGCGCATGCGATCCTGCAGCTGCTGGCCGCGGGTCACCGTGTCCGCGCGACCTTGCGCAGTCCCGATCGGCGAAGCGAGGTTTTGACAATGCTCCGGCGCGGCGGTGCGACCGACACCGGGCCGCTGTCGTTTCATGCCGCAGATCTCACCTCGGACGAGGGCTGGGCGGCGGCGGTCGATGGGTGCAACTATGTTCTGCACGTCGCCTCGCCACTGCCGGCCTCCGTGCCCAAGGATGAGGATGAGCTCATCGTGCCGGCCCGCGAGGGCACCTTGCGGGTGCTGCGGGCGGCGCGCGATGCCGGTGTCAGGCGCGCGGTGGTGACCTCTTCCTTCGCCGCGATCGGCTACGGCCACGAGGGGCGGCGCCGGCCGTTCGACGAGACCGACTGGAGCCGGCTCGATGGTCCGGGCATTCAACCCTATCCGAAGTCCAAGACCCTCGCCGAGCGCGCGGCCTGGGAGTTCATCGCCCGCGAGGGCGGCGCGCTGGAGCTTGCAACGATCAATCCGGTCGCCGTGCTCGGCCCTGTCCTGGGCCCGGATTTCTCGACCTCCATCGCGATGGTGCAGGCGCTGCTGGCCGGCCAGGCCCCCGCCGTGCCTCGCATCAGCTTTGGCCTCGTCGACGTGCGCGATGTCGCCGACCTGCATCTGCGGGCGATGACAGACCCGGCCGCCAAGGGCGAGCGCTTCCTGGCGATGGCGGGCCGGAGCGTCTCGCTACTGGAAATCGCGCAAGTCCTGCGCGCGCGGATGGGCGTCGGCGGGCGACGGGTGCCACGGCATGAGCTGCCTGACTGGCTGGCGCGCCTGCTCGGCGTGGTGGTGCCGCAGCTACGCGCCGTGCAGCCGCTGCTTGGGCGTTATTGCGAGGCGAGCGCCGACAAGGCGCGGCGTCTGCTCGGCTGGAGTCCACGCTCCAACGAGGACGCGATCGTCGCCACTGCGGAAAGTCTGCTCGAACTCGGTATCGTGAAACGTGAAATCGGTTGAACGAGCCGCTTGCGCCGCGGCCGCGCCGTCTCAAATTGTTGATGAAGCTGAGATGGGAGTCCAAAACTCGTTTATAAACAATCCATTCACCATAGATCCTGCGATGCCGGTTCGGGCCGCGGGCCAGGGGAGTTGAAGGGCCATGGGAGCAGACGAGATCCTTGCCGCTGCGCGACTGATCGTGGATGCCCGCAAGCAGCGGGCGCCCCTGGGGGCTCTGCCGCCTCAGCTTCAGCCGAAGGATGAAGCGGCCGGCTATGAGATCCAGCGCGAAGTCCATTGGCTGCTCGCCGAGCAGGCCGGTGACTTCGCCGGCTACAAGATCGGCTGCACCAGCAAGGTGATGCAGGACTATCTTGGCATTCCGCATCCCTGTTCCGGCGGAGTGTTCGCGTCCGGTATTCACCAGACAGGTGTCGAACTGCGCACGGCCGACTTCGTCCGCGTGGGCGTCGAATGCGAGATCGCCGTGCGACTCGAGCACGACCTGCCGCCGTTGGACGCGCCGTTCACCATGGATCGGGTCATCGAGGCGATCGGCGACTGTCATGCGGCGATCGAGATCGTCGACGACCGTTATGTGCAATGGCAGACGCTGGGAGCGCCGACGCTGGTCGCCGACGATTTCTTTGCTGCCGGCTGTGTCCTCGGCCCGGCGCTCCCACGCGCTGCCGTGGCGGACCTGGCCGCTGTGCAGGGCCGTGCCATCGTCAACGGCACCCTGGTCGGCGAGGGCACAGGCGCGGATGTGCTGGGACATCCGGTCCATGCGCTGGCCTGGCTTGCTAATCATCTCGCCGCGGGTGGTGACGGGCTCGAGGCCGGGCAGCTCGTCCTGACCGGCAGCCTGGTCAAGACGATCTGGCTGGGCGCGGGCGACCGGGTACGGATGGAGCTGGACGGCCTCGGCGTGGTCGAGGCCGCGTTGGTGTGAGCCGAGGTGGCGCTGGAACGCTTTGAGCTGGCGTCCATCAGCTCGGGTGTGACAACTAAAACGAACACGGCCTCCGGCAGGGGAGCTACCGGAGGCCGCGTATACATCACCCGCCGCGCCTAGGTTCGCATTGGGCAATGTGGGAGCTCGTTTTCAGAGAAGGGCGGCGGCTGCGGGGTCATGCACCATGACCCATATCGCGCTCGGCCAATCCCTTGTCCGACCCTCCCGCCTGGGGAGGGATTTCGGTCGTGTGTCCTGGTCCTCGTTTCGATTTGCGCCTTGCGAGGTCATCGCATGGGCGGCTTCCAGTGCGACCGGGCGGCGCTCCGCCCGGTCATTGATGCTGAGGTTTGCCTCAGAACGGCAGCAGGATGTCCATGACCTGCTGGCCATAGCGCGGCTGCTGGATGTCGGTGATCTGGCCGCGGCCGCCGTAGGAGATGCGGGCCTGGGCGATCTTGGTGGAGTCGATGGTGTTGTCGCTCTGGATGTCCTCGGGGCGGACGATGCCGGCCACGATCAGCTCGCGGATCTCGTAGTTGACCCGGATCTCCTGCTTGCCTTCGACGACGAGGTTGCCGTTCGGCAGCACCTGGGTCACGACCGCGGCGACGCTGGTGGTCAGGGACTCCGACCGCTGGATGGTGCCCTTGCCGTCGGAGGACGAGGTGCCGTCGGCGGTCAGGATGCGGCCGGGCAGCACCTTCTGCGCCTGCACGCCGAGCGTCTTCGCGCCGATGAAGTCGGTGATGCCCGAATCCTCCTTGTTGGTGCGGCTGCGCTGGGTTTCGTTGGCGAAATTGGCCTTGTCGGAGATGCTGACCGTGACGGTCAGGAGGTCGCCGACCTGACGGGCGCGCTGGTCCTTGAAGAAGGCGCGCGAGCCGTTACGCCACAGCGAGTTCGGCGCGTAGGACACGGTCTCGGGCTTCGGCATCGGCATCTGCACCGGCTTGTAGCCCGGCTGCGTGGTCGGATTGTCGATCTCCGTCAGCTTCGGCCGCTCGCCGATCTGGCTGAGACGGTCGATCGAGGAGCATCCGCCGGCGATCGACAGCACCGCGAAGGAGACCGAGATCAGCGCGACCCGGCGCAGGCTCGATGCGCCCCGATCATCAAACTTGAACTTCGACATGAAACTTACTCGGCTTTCGGGGTGGCGGAGGTGGGAAGGCGGCTGGCGACGGCCACGGGCGCGGCGATGTCCGCTTCGGAGGTCTGCGCCGGCTTGGCGACGGCGATGTCGACGGAGACCTGGCCGCGACCCGAGACGCGGCCGGTCACGGTGCGCTTGGACTGCAGATTGAGCACGCTGACGACATCGCCTTCGGTGCCCGACTCCAGCGCCTTGCCGCGCGTGGTGAGATAGATGCCGGCGGTCTGGAAGATCAGCGTGACCGCCTGGTCGCGCTGCACGAGGTCGGGCTTGGCGAGGTCGGTGGTCTTGAGCGCCTGGCCCGCGCGCGCCGGGCGGCGCATCTGCATGCCCACCGCGAGCTCGCGCGAGGCGGGTTCGCCGCCGCCGAGCTCGGCACGCGGCCGTCGCTCGGTCTGCAGGTCGCCGGAGCGGATCATCTCGTTGCGATCGATGTTGCGGGTCAGCACCACGGCCTCGACGGTCTCGATCGCCGTGCCGGTGTAGCGCAGCTTGGTCGTACCAGCGCCATTGGCCTGGCCGAGCTCCAAGGTGACGTCGAAGCGGCCGCTGCGCGGGTCGAACCGGACGCTGCTCGGCGCCAGCGTGCCCGACATCGATGCCTCGAATTTGAGGTCCTGCACCGGCTGGTCGAAGCTGATGCTGAGGTTGGCGGCATCGCCGAGGCCGTTGCGGTGATCGAGCGCCTGGGCCACCGCGGTGCTGATCTCCTTGGCGTCGATGGCGCGCGCCAGCCGCGTGACCGCGACCTCCTTGATGTTGCGGACCTCGACGCCGATCACCTGGTGGGTGCGCAGGGTCGCGATCACCTGCGCGGCCGGCAGCACGCCGGTCGTGCCGAGGTCGGGCGCGCGGTAGACGGCGATGTTGGCCGCGACGCCCGCATTGTCGATCAGGTCGCCGACGCGCACGATGTCGCCGGTGACATTCACTGTGGAGCGAAGCACGGGCGCCTTGATCTGGTCCTCGGCCTCGCCGGCCAGCGCCGAGAGCGCAGTCGAGGCGAGCAGGGCAGCCGCAAGAAGGAAGGGACGGACGGTACGGGTCATGACGGTGATCTCCCTTCGAACCTCAGCGGAACAGCGCCGTGGTCGACTGCAGCATCTGGTCGGCGGCCGAGATGACCTTCGCGTTCATCTCGTAGGCGCGCTGCGCGGCGATCAGCTCGCTCATCTCGCTGACGACGTCGACATTGGCCTGCTCCAGGCTGCCCTGGGTGATGCTGCCGAGACCGTCCTGGTTGGCGACGCCGTCCTGCGGCGGCCCGGAGGAGGGGGTGTCGGTGAACTGGTTGTTGCCGACCGGCTGCAGGCCGGCCTTGTTGATGAAGCGCGTGATCTGGAGCTGGCCGATGATGTTCGAGGTGGTCGAGCCCGGCAGCGTCACCGAGACCTGGCCCTGCGCGTTGACCGTGATGCCCGAGGCGTTCTGCGGGATCGTGATGGTCGGCTGCACCGGGTTGCCCTGGGCGGTGACGATGCGGCCCTGATTGTCCATCTGGAAGGTGCCGTCGCGGGTGTACTGGAAGGTGCCGTCGGGCATCAGCACCTTGAAGAAGCCCTCGCCCGAGATCGCGAGGTCGAGGTCGTTGCCGGTCTGCGACAGCGTGCCCTGGGTCATCGAGCGCGGCGTGCCGACGGTCTTGACGCCGCCGCCGATGTCGATGCCGACGGGCAGGATCGTGCCCTGGTCCGACGACTGCGCGCCGACGCGGCGCATGTGCTCGTAGATCAGGTCCTGGAACGCCACCGTCTGCTTCTTGAAGCCGGTGGTGCGGAGGTTGGCGATGTTGTTGGAGATCACCTGAACGTTGAGTTCCTGTGCCGCCATTCCGGTCGCAGCGGTGTGAAGCGCCTGCATGTCACGTCTCCTTCAAGATCTGTCAGGCCGGAACGTCGGCGAGTTTCTCGATCGCGTTCTTGCGCAGGTCGCTCTGGACCTGCAGCATGTTGGCGACCTGGGTGTAGGCACGCATCACTTCGACCATCTTGCTCATCTCGCCGACCGCGCTGACGTTCGACTTCTCGATGTAGCCCTGCTGCACGGTCGACTTGGTGTCCTGCTGCGCGGTGGCGCCGGCGGCGGCGGCGTAGAGGTTGTTGCCCTGCTTCTGCGCGGCCTGCGGATCGGCGAAGTTGACGATGCGCAGCTTGCCGCGGATCGAGTCGGTGCGGTTGAGGCCCTCGACCACCGTCACGGTGCCGTCGGGCGAGATGTTGATGTCGTGGTCGGTCTGCTGGAACACGATCGGACCGCCGGTGCCGAGCACCAGGTCACCGGCGGCGGTGACGAGCTGGCCGAGGTTGTTCATGTGCAGATTGCCATCGCGGGTGTAGCGCTCGCCGGCCGCGGTCTGCACCGTCAGGAAGCCGTCGCCCGTGACGGCGACGTCGAGCGCGTTGCCGGTGCGCTGCATCGAGCCCTGCGAGAAGTCGCGATAGGTGCCGCGGTCCTGGACATAGGACACCCTGCGGGCGGCGCCCGGAAAATTGTCTTCATGCGCGCCGGAGGAGAGATACTCCTCGAACAGCTGCTGATCGGCCTTGAAGCCGTTGGTGTTGACGTTGGCGACGTTGTTGGCAACGACGTCGAGTTGTCGCTCCAGCACCATCTGCCGCGACAATCCGATGAGAAGCGCATTCTCCACCGGTCGATCTCCCCTCTTAACGAATCCCGTTCGCGGCACCTCTCCCAAGGCGGTCTCGACCGGGTCTTCCAGAACCGTTCAGCTCTCCCAAGCCGGCGGGTTCGCAAGGGGTACAGCGAAAGCCGTGCCAACTCTGAAACTATCGATAAATCAATGGTTTGGATTTCAGTACGGGATCACAACACCCGGCAATAACGTCTCGCTAACCATAATTGCCCGGCAAGTTTTTCCCACCGCCTCGGCAAAAGAAAGCTTCCGTTAACCATTGTTACCGTAGCGTTCCCTCAACAAAGCGCAGATGCGCTGGGAGCGTTGGTTTCGCGTCATTAAGCTTTCTGGCGGCATCGGCTCGATTTTCCGGAAGGATCCGAAAGCTATGGCCGAGAACGAAGCCGGAGCAGGCGAAGGCGAGGAGCAAGCAGGCTCGCCGAAGAGCAAGCTCAAGCTGATCATCATGGTCGTCGGCGCGCTGGCGCTGCTCGGCGTCGGCGGTGCGGGCTATTTCTTCTTCTTCAGCCACAAGAACGACGAGCATCACGCCGAGGCGGCGCCGCCGCCGAAGCCGCCGGCCTTCGTCGAGGTGCCGGACCTTCTCGTCAACCTGGTCGGCAATCCCGGTGACCGCGTCCAATATCTGAAGGTGAAGATCGTGCTCGAGGTGAAGGAGGAGAAGCAGGTCGAGACGATCAAGCCGACGCTTCCGCGCGTCACCGACATCTTCCAGACGTATTTGCGCGAGCTCCGGCCGAGCGACCTCAACGGCTCGGCGGGCCTGTTCCGGCTCAAGGAGGAGCTCACCAAGCGGGTCAACGTCGCGCTGGCGCCCAACCAGGTCAACGCGGTGTTGTTCAAGGAAATCGTGGTCCAGTAAGGCAAAGAAGCGCAACGATCATGGCTGGCAACGATCAAGTCGACCAAGATGCGATAGCCGCGCAATGGGAAGCCTCGCTCGACTCGGAGGATCCCACAGAGGCCGCGGAAGCCGCAGCAGCCAACGAACTCACCGAATCGATGGCCCTGCAATGGGCCGCGATGGTCGAGGACGGCAGCCGCGATTTCGGCGCGACCAAGAATGGCGGCGAGCGGGTGCTGTCGCAGGAGGAGATCGACAACCTCCTCGGCTTCACCGCCGGCGAGGTCAGTCTCGACGACCATTCCGGCATTCGCGCGATCATCGATTCGGCGATGGTCTCCTACGAGCGTCTGCCGATGCTCGAAATCGTCTTCGACCGCCTGGTGCGGCTGATGACGACGTCCTTGCGCAACTTCACCTCCGACAACGTCGAGGTCTCGCTCGACCGCATCACCTCGGTGCGCTTCGGCGACTACATGAACTCGATCCCGCTGCCGGCCGTGCTCAGCGTGTTCAAGGCGGAGGAGTGGGAGAATTTCGGGCTCGCCACCGTCGACTCGACCCTGATCTATTCGATCATCGACGTGCTGCTCGGCGGCCGCCGCGGCAACACCCAGCTCCGCGTCGAGGGCCGCCCCTACACGACGATCGAGACCAACCTGGTCAAGCGCCTGATCGAGGTGGTGCTGAGCGATGCCGAGCAGGCGTTCCGGCCGCTGTCGCCGGTGCGCTTCACCATCGACCGGCTCGAGACCAACCCGCGCTTCGCCGCGATCAGCCGGCCCGCCAACGCCGCGATCCTGGTGAAGCTGCGGATCGACATGGAAGACCGCGGCGGCAACATCGAGCTGCTGCTGCCCTACGCGACCATCGAGCCGATCCGGCCGGTGCTGTTGCAGATGTTCATGGGTGAGAAGTTCGGCCGCGATCCCGTCTGGGAAGGCCACTTCGCCACCGAGATTACCAAGGCCGAGATCGCCGTCGACGCTGTGCTCTACGAGGCCGACGTGCCGCTGAAGCAGCTCATGAAGCTGAAGGTCGGCGACACCCTGCCGCTCGACATCCGTCCCGATGCGCTGGTCGCGGTCCGCTGCGGCAGCACCATGCTGACGGAGGGGCGGATGGGGCGGGTCGGAGACCGCGTCGCGATCCGTGTCACCAAGAATTTGCGCAAGCCGAATACGACGCTTGCGATGTTCGAAGGCGCCGAAGGCCAGAACAAGTTGATGGAGGCCCAATGAACCACTCCCTCGGATTGATCATCGAAAGCCTGGTGGCGGTCCTATTGGTGCTGACCATCGGCTATTGCATGCTGCTGAATTCCAGGCTGAAGCGGCTGAAGGCCGACGAGCATTCGCTCAAGGCCGTGATCGCTGAGCTGATCACCGCGACCGAGATCGCCGAGCGCGCGATCGGCGGCCTCAAGCTCGCGGTGCGTGACGTCAACGACAATCTCGGCAATCAGCTCGCCGCCGCGACGCAGATGTCCGACCAGTTGCGCAAGCAGCTCGCCGAGAGCGACGGCGTGGTGCGCCGCCTGTCGCGCATCGCCAGCGCCGCGCGACCCATCACCTCGCCTGACGCCGCGCCCGAGCCGGCGCCGGCGCCTGTGCCGGCGATCACGACCGAGCCGGTGCGCGTCTCCGGTGCCAAGGCGGTTGCCGCCGCGGCCCAGGCATTCTCCGAACGTCGAAGGACTGGTGGCCTTGCCGCATGAATGCGTTTCGTAACATCCGCGTCATTCCCGTCGTCCTGATCGCGGTGGCCTGCCTCGCGGTCCTGAAGGTGGCCGGCCTGGTGATCGATGGCGGCTACGTTTTCGACTACGACCCTCACCCGACCAAGCGGTCCTGGGCTCAGGAGAACCTCGGCTATCCAGGCCGCGAGGACAATGACATCGTCACCGGCTCCACGCACGGCGCGCCGAAGGAGAAGAAGGAGGAGGCGCCCAAGCCCGCCGCTCCGGACACCAAGCCCGAGGGCGTCGTGATCAAGCCCGAGGAGAACCAGCAGCAGGTGTCGCCGGCGGAGAAGGCGATCCTCGAGCGGCTGCAGTCGCGCCGCCAGGAGCTCGACGCGCGCGCGCGCGAGATCGACATCCGCGAGAGCCTGTTGCGCGCCGCCGAGCAGCGCATCCAGTCCAAGACCGAGGAGATGAAGGCGATCGAGGGCCGCATCTCCGGCGCGCAGGCCGCCAAGACCGAGGCCGACAACGCCCGCTTCAAGAGCATCGTCACGATGTACGAGGGCATGAAGCCGAAGGACGCCGCCAAGGTGTTCGACCGGCTCGAGATGTCGGTGCTGATCGAGATCGCCTCGCAGATCGCGCCACGCAAGATGTCCGACATTCTCGGCCTGATGACGCCGGAGGCGGCCGAACGGCTCACGGTCGAGCTCGCCCGCCGGGCCGGCGCCGAACGGCCCGAGGCGAGCGCCGAGCTGCCGAAGATCGAAGGCAAGATCGTGCCCGTGAAGAGCAATTGAGCCGCATGTTTAATGCGCCCTTAAACGCCGGCACCTAGATTTCCGGCGTGGCGGGGCAGGCGTATCCGTCAAGTCAACGGATGTCGAACCGGAAGCTTGTGACCATGGCGCGCACGACTCCCATTGGATTGCGGTCGAAGGCCCGCGCACGGGCGCGCGCCGGCCTCGCGCTGCTGTCGGCCATCGTCATCGGCCTGGTGCTGTCCACGGTCGCGGCGGGCGCTGCACCGGTGCCGGGCGAGGCGAGCCTGTCGGCTCAGGACGGCTATGCGCGGCTGGTGCTGAAATTCGCCGAGGACGTCAGCGCCGACGTCACCACCGCCGGCTCGATTCTGCTGATCAGGTTCGATCGCCCCGCCACCGTTCCGATCGACCGCTGGGTCGATGCGGCGCCCGACTACATCTCGTCGGCCCGCGGCGACCCCGACGGCTCGGCGCTGCGGCTGTCGCTGTCGCGCAAGGTCCGCGTCAACACCATGACCGCGGGCGAGCGCGTCTTCATCGACCTGTTGCCCGACAGCTGGACCGGCCCGCCGCCGCCGCTGCCGGCCGAGGTCGTGCGCGAACTCGCCGAGCGCGCGCGCGCCGCCGAGAAGGCGCTGCGGCTGCAGCGCGCCGAGGCGGAATCGAAGAAGCGGCCGCCGATCCGGGTGCGCGCGCTGGTGCAGCCGACCTTCGTGCGCTTCGTGTTCGAGATCCCCGACGGCGTCGGCATCTCCTCGGTGCTCAACGACCAGAAGCTGTCGCTGTTCTTCACCGCGCCGCTGTCCTTCGATCTCGCCGACGCCAAGATCGTTTCGCCGCCCAACGTCGCCGCGATCAACCAGCGCATCGACGGCAGCAGGACTGTCGTCGAGATAGGCCTGATCGGCGAGGTGGACGTTCGCGCTTTCCGCGAGGAGAAGAACTACAACATCGACGTCGCCTATCAGCAGCCGGACAAGAAGGTCTCCGCAGTCTCCTCGGACACGCTGCCGGGCGCCAAGGCGGCCGCGGCCGAGAAACCCAACGGCAGCAAGCCCAATGGTGACAAGCCGAAGCAGGCTGCGCAGCCGGAGATCGTGCCGCCGACCTCCGACACCATCGCCAAGGAGATGAAGACGGAGGCCAAGCCGGCGCCTGCGGTCGCGGCGCCAGCCACCGAGCCCGCGGCCGAGCCTGCGCTGTCGGCAGCTGCTGCTGCCGCGCCGGCCGCCGCGAAGGCCGAAGCCGCGCCCGAGCTCCCCAAGCCTGAAGCTGCTGCGCCTGAAGCTGTCAAATCCGAGGCGGCCAAATCCGAACCGGCGAAGCCCGAGGCGATGAAGCCGGAGGCCGGCAAAGCCGAAGCCGCCAAGCCCGTCGAGAGCAAGTCGGCCGAAGCCAGGGCTGTAGAGGCCAAGTCGGCCGAAACCAAGTCGGCCGAAACCAAGCCTGCCGAAACCAAGCCGGCCGAGAAGGCAGCCAATGGAGCCGCCACCCTGGAGGCCTTGCGCGACAGCGAGGGCCTGCGGCTCACCTTCGGCTTCGGCCAGGTCACGCCGGCGGCGCTGTTCCGCCGCGGCGATACGGTATGGATGGTGTTCGATTCGACCAAGCCCGTCGACGTCGAGCCCATCCGCGCCAAGGGCGGCGCCATCATCGGCGAGGTCAACAGGATGCCGCTCGATAACGGGCAGGCGATCCGGATCCGGCTCAACCGCCCGCAGATGCATTCGCTCGGCAGCGATGATGGCGGGCGCAGCTGGACGCTGTCGTTCGCCGACAAGGGCCAAGCCAATCAGCAGCCGCTGATGGTGATGCGCAACGTTACCGATCCCGCGCTTGCCAATGTGATGGTGCCGCTCGCCAATCCCGGAGCCGGCATGCTGCACCGTCTGACCGACCCGGATGCCGGCGACACGCTGCTGGTCGTGACGGCGCCGCCGCCGATCCGCGGCTTCATCAAGCGCCAGGATTTCGTCGATCTGTCGCTGCTCGATTCCATCCACGGCATCGCGGTGCGTCCGAATTCGGATGACCTCGCCGTCGAGATCGCGCCTGACAAGGTGATCCTGGGCCGGCCGGGCGGGCTGACGCTGTCGTCGATCGGCTTTTCGCCGGAACGGGCGCCGACCGCTGTCAGGCCGATGTTCGACATCGACGAATGGCAGCAGAACCAGACCCAGCCGTTCGTGCCGCGCGAGGATCTCCTGATCAAGGCCGCGGCCAACGCCGAGCCGGAGCGGCGGGCGCAGACGCGGCTGGCGCTGGCGCGCTTCTACATGGCGCGAGCGATGTATCCGGAAGCGCGCGGTGTCACCAATCTGATGATCTCCGACGCCGATCCGCGCACCGACGAGACCGCCATGCTGATGATCCACGCGGTGGCAAGCATCCTGATGGGCCGGCCGGACCAGGGCCTCAAGGATCTCGCCACGCCGTCGATCGGCAACAATTTCGACTCCCAGATGTGGAAGGGCCTCGCTTTCGCCCGGCAGGGCAAGTTTGCGGACGCGCGCGAGAAGCTGAAGAACGTCGAGTTCGCCATCGCCTCGCTGCCGCTCGACCTGCAGCGCATCGTGATCGCGGATGCGATGAAGTCGGCGCTCGAGATCAAGGATTTCGCCGGTGCCGCCAAGCGGCGCGCCGAGATCGACGTGATCGGCGTGCCCGCGGACATGAAGCCCGACATCGCCGTGCTGCGCGGCCGGCTCGCCGAGGCGATGGCGCAGGAGAAGGATGCGCTCGACGACTATCGCTTCGCCGTGAACTCCGACGACCGCCCGGCGGCCGCGGAGGCCAAGCTGCTGGAGATCAAGCTCCTGCAGAAGCGCGGCGAGATCAAGCCGTCCGACGCGCTGAAGGAGCTGGAGACCTTGCAGGCGATCTGGCGCGGCGATGCCATCGAGGTGCAGACGTTGCAGATGATGGCGCAGCTCTACGAGGAGGCCGGGCGCTACGCGGACTCGCTCGAGGCCGCGCGCCAGGCCACCCGCCTGATGCCCAACTCCGACTTGGCGCGGCAGGCCCAGGATGCAGCCTCCCGCCTGTTCTCGCAGCTGTTCCTGAGCGGCAAGGCCGACGAGCTTCCGCCGGTCGATGCGCTCAGCATCTTCTACGGGTTTCGCGAGCTGACTCCGATCGGCCGCCGCGGCGACGAGATGATCCGCAAGCTCGCCGACCGCCTGGTCGGCATCGACCTGCTCGACCAGGCCGCCGAGCTTCTGCAATACCAGGTCGACCATCGCCTCGAAGGTGCGGCGCGCGCCCAGGTCGCCGCGCGTCTCGCCATGGTCTACCTCACCAACCGCAAGCCGGACCGTGCCATCGAGGCGCTGCGCACCACCCGCATCGCCGATCTCGCGGGCGAGCTGCGCCAGCAGCGGCTGCTCTTGGAGGCGCGCGCCAACAGCGACATCGGTCGTTACGACCTCGGGCTGGACATCATCAGCAACATCGGCGGCCGCGAGGCGATCCGGCTGCGCTCCGACATCTACTGGGCGTCGCGGCGCTGGCGCGAGGCGTCCGAGCAGATCGAGCTCTACTACGGCGATCGCTGGCGCGATTTCCGTCCGCTCAATCCTGCCGAGCGCGGCGACATCCTGCGCGCCGTGGTCGGCTATGCGCTCGCCGACGACGCCATCGGCCTCGCCCGCTTCCGCGAGAAATATGCGCCGCTGATGACCGGCGAGGCGGACAAGATCGCGTTCGACGTCGCCAGCAAGCCGGCGAGCGGCTCCAGCGCCGAATTCGCCCAGATCGCGAAGATGGCGGCGAGCGTCGATACGCTGGACGGCTTCCTTCGCGACATGCGGGCGCGCTTCCCGGATGCCACCGGCAAAGGACCGGACGGCGGCAAGGATGCTGCGAAGGCCCCGTCGGAGGCG
Organism: Bradyrhizobium sp. SZCCHNR1015; assembly: GCF_032489875.1. Classification (NCBI taxonomy): domain Bacteria; kingdom Pseudomonadati; phylum Pseudomonadota; class Alphaproteobacteria; order Hyphomicrobiales; family Nitrobacteraceae; genus Bradyrhizobium; species Bradyrhizobium sp. SZCCHNR1015. Next base: position 249,980 of record NZ_JAUEYW010000014.1, on the reverse strand, counting down.
ACCGGCGCCCTGCCGCGCATCCAGGGTGTCAAGCAGGCGATCGCCGGCCGTTGATCTCAGCGCAGAGCGGGAGATCCAATCAGATGACCAAGCCGGCCAGGGAAAGCTACTTCCCCTCACCCTGAGGGCCCGCCATAGGCGGGCGTCTCGAAGGGCGAGGCCCGGATCGGGCGCCATGGTTCTTCTTACCCGCCATAGCTCTGCACCAGGCTGCCTGCCACCAGCGACCAGCCGTCGACCAGCACGAAGAAGATCAGCTTGAACGGCAGCGACACCACGACCGGCGGCAGCATCATCATGCCCATCGACATCAAGACCGAGGCGACCACGAGGTCGATGATCAGGAACGGCAGGAACAGCAGGAAGCCGATCTCGAAGGCGCGCTTCAGCTCGGAGATCATGAAGGCCGGCACCAGGATGCGCAGCGACAGCTCGTCGGGCGTCGCCGGCGGCGGCTCGCCGGAGAGGTCCATGAACAGCTTCAGGTCCTTCTCTCGCACGTTCTTCTGCATGAAGCCGCGCAGCGGCACCGAGGCGCGCTGCAGCGCGTCCTCGACGCCGATCTGGTTCTCGACCAGCGGCCGGATGCCGTCATCATAGGATTTTTGCAGCACCGGGCCCATCACGAACGCCGTGAGGAACATCGCGAGCGCGATGATGACCGAGTTGGGCGGCGCGGTCGCTGTGCCCATCGCCGTGCGCAGCAGCGACAGCACGACCACGATGCGCGTGAACGACGTCATCATGATCAGGATCGACGGCGCGATCGACAGCACCGTGAGCAGCGCGATCAGTTGGACCGCGCGTTCAGTGACGCCGCCGCCGCCACCGCCGCCGAGATTGATGCTGATGTCCTGCGCAGCAGCAGGTCCCGCCAGTAAACCGGCGGCAGTCAGGACAGCGATGAAGACAACTCTACGCGGGGGAAGCAGCGATCTCACTGCGACGACTTCGGACGTCCGAGCAGCGAGGCCATCTCGTCCTCCAGGTTCTCGAAGCTGGTCTTGACCGGCGCGGCTTGCGCCGGAGCCGGCTCGTTGCGCGCGGCCGCCCGGAGCGCCGGGGGACCCGAGGCCGGAGCAGCCGACGGATCGGCTGACGGACGCCGCAGCGCGGCCTCGAGCCGTTGCGCCATCTCGGCCAGATTGGCTTCGGCGCTCGAATCGGCCGCTGCGGGCGGCGGGGCAGCCGGGGGCGGTGGCGGCGGCATCTGGGCCACCGGCGGCAGCGGCGGCGCCGCCACGCGTTCGACGCGCTCGGCTGCGCGCTCAGCATTCCGCACCGGCGGCAGCCGGGGCCCCTCGGAAGCGCGCGGCGCCTCGGCCTGGCGTTGCGGCTCGGCGGGGCGCAGCGGGCGTGGCATTCCCGGCTCGCCGCGGATCACCCGCTCAGGGCGGGGCTCCAGGCGGGCTTCGTCTCCGCCGCGCGGTTCTCCACGGACGTCCGCCCGGAGGTCCTGGCGGGGATCGGGACGGCGCGGAGGGAGCGGTGGTTCCGGCGGGAATGCCGGTGCCGGCTCACGCCGCTCTGCGGCAGCCGGCGCCGTGCGGCGAACCTCATCGATGAACGACGGCCGCATCGGGCGCTGCGGCGGCTCCGGCATCTGCAGCTCGGCAGGCTCGGCGGCCTCGGTCTTCGGCTCGTTGTCGGCCCAGGACGGCGCATCCGGCAGTGGCGCGATGCGCGCCGCCGGCGGCTCGGCATTGATGCCCGGCCGCTGCGGCAATTGCTCGCGCGCCGGCATGGCGCGCACGATGTTGGACTCAACCACGATGTCGGTGGGCCCGCCGATCATCAGAAGATGCTCTATGTTGTCACGGCGCACGAGCACGAGACGGCGGCGGCCATCGACGGCGGCGGCATCGATCACGGCGAGCCGGGGCATGCGGCCGCGATTCGGGTTGGTGCCGAGACGATTCCCCGCGAATCGACGGACCAGCCACGCGGCGAGGCCGATCAGCGCCAGCACCGCTACGAATGCAAAAAAGAACGTCAGTGCCTGCATCTCTGTCCCCGGCAAATACCGCGTCCTTTCGAAGTCTCTCGTCTGTCCAACGCATCGCCGGCAACGAACGGAGCTTCAGAACCGGAACCAACCTGTTAACGCATGACGGCAGGAACTGCCGCTCGGCCTCTTAATAACCCATGAATCGGCCGGGCCAAAACGACTTCTTGGCGAGCCGTGCCGTCCCGGAATGATGCATCGGTCGGCCGGGAGCCCGGCACTTTCCTAAGAAATCGTCAAAACACCGGGATAGTCCCGGTGGGCATCGCACCCTTTCTTAACTCCCTGTTAACCATATGCACGGCAATTTCTACCTACCCAGACCGTCCGGTAGTCGGACACAACCGAGCAGCGCCATGTCCATCAACGATATCCCCGTGTTGTCGGCGTTGCGGACCAAGATGCAATGGCATCAGGAGCGCCAGCGCGTGCTGTCCGAGAACGTGTCCAATTCGGATACGCCAAATTTCAAGCCGAGGGATCTGGTTGAGCCGAAGTTCGATTCGACCGGCCAGGCGGTCGGCGGCTTTGCGCCGCTGTCGCTGACCCGGACCAGCACCGCGCACATCGCACCGTCGTCGGGCGAGAGCGCGAGCTTCGACCAGAACCGCAAGGTCGGATTTCAGACGAGGCCCGCCGGCAACGCGGTGAGCCTCGAAGAGGAGATGCTGAAGGTCTCCGCCAACCAGATGGACTACGCGGCGGCGACCTCGCTGTACGGCAAGAGCCTGCATCTGTTGAAGACGGCGATCGGCAAGGGCTGAGCTCGGGTTTAAGGACGGAGACCGACAAGCATGGCAAACGACTCCAGCGATTTCCTGCGCTCGATGAGCATCGCGACCTCCGGCCTGCGTGCGCAGGCGGGACGTATGCGCGTCATTTCCGAGAACATCGCCAATGCCGATTCGACCGCCGCCAAGGCGGGTGGCGATCCGTATCGCCGCAAGGTCCCGACATTCACCTCGGCGCTCGACCGTGCTCTCGACGCCAAGGTGGTGGCACTCGGCAAGGTGGTGCCCGATCAGTCGTCGTTCCGCGTCAAATACGACCCCAGTAACCCGGCCGCGGACGCGTCCGGCAATGTCAAGTACCCCAACGTCAATCCGCTCATCGAGATGACCGACATGCGTGATGCACAGCGGTCCTACGAGGCGAATTTGAACATCATCGGCGCCACGCGCCGCATGATCCAGCGCACACTCGACATTCTGAAGACCTAGGACAGGAACGAAAGTCATGGCCTCCCCAATCTCCGCAGCGAATGCCTATGCGAATTCCGCCCGCGTGCTCGACACCGGCGGCTCAAGCGGTGCCTTCGGCAGCCTTGGGCGCGTGCGCGACGTGCTCGGTAGCGGCAACGGCGCCGACAAGGGTGGTCCGTCATTCAGCGCGGTGCTGAAGGACGCGATCGGCAGCGTGATGGAGGCCGGACGCAAGTCCGACAGTCAGGCGGTCGCGATGGCCGCGGGCAAGGCAAACGTCATGGATGTCGTCACGGCGGTCGCCGAGACCGACGTCGCGGTGTCGACGCTGGTGTCGGTGCGCGACCGCGTGATCCAGGCCTATGAAGACGTGATGAAGATGACGATCTAGGCGCTGCTCGCAACGCTTCAGGCCGCCACGTGCCTGATGCGCCCAGGGGATTTGCGGTCTGCCGCGACTGCGCGCGATGCGCGCTGACGCGGGGCCGGACCGGAGCCGATCGACAGTGAGGAACGACAGGACATGACGGGAGCTGAAACGCTCGATGTGGCGCGCGATGCGATCTGGACCATCGTGCTGGTGTCGTCGCCGCTGATGGTGGTCGGCCTCGTGGTCGGCGTGGTCGTCTCGCTGTTCCAGGCGCTCACGCAGATCCAGGAGCAGACGCTGGTGTTCGTGCCGAAGATCATCGCGATCTTCGTGACGCTGCTGCTGGCGCTGCCGTTCATGGCCGATGCGCTGCATTCGCACATGATGCGGATCTCGTCGCGAATCATCGGCGGATGAGGCAATGTCCGGGGCGGCAGGGCAGGCCTGCGTGAGGGCGCTGCGAGCGGTCGTAAGGAGCAGTGCGGGGGGCGCTGCTGCTTTCGGCCGTGCGCGGGCAGCCTTTCGGGCGAGCTCTTCGCAGGCTGACTCGTCTGAGGCTGTCTATTCGCAGGTTGTCTCTTCAAAGACCGCCGTGCCGCACCAGCATGCGGTCGAAAGGGCCGTGACGGCGGACGATGCGCATCGATATTTCCTTCCTTCCGGCGCTGGCCGCCGTGTTCATGCTGGCCTTCGCGCGCGTGGGCGCGATGGTGATGCTGTTGCCGGGCCTCGGCGAGGTCAACATCCCCGTCCGCATCAAGCTCGCGACCGCGCTGCTGCTCACGATGATCGTGCTGCCGCTGCACCGTCAGGCCTATCAGGTCGATTTGCAGGCGTTGTCGCCGCTGCTGGTGATGATGGTGCACGAGATCGTGATCGGCATCGTGCTCGGCGCGACGGCGCGGGTGACGCTGTCGGCGCTGCAGGTCGCGGGCTCCGTGATCGCGCAGCAGATGGGGCTCGGCTTCGTCACCGCGGTGGATCCGACGCAGGGACAGCAGGGCGTCCTGATCGGCAACTTCCTCACAATGCTCGGCGTGACCCTGTTGTTCTCGACCGACAGCCATCACCTGGTGATCGCCGCGCTCAGCGACAGCTACAAGATCTTCGCGCCGGGCGAATTGATCCCGAGCGGCGACGTCGCCTCGCTGGCGACCAAGGCGTTTGCTGCGGCCTTCAAGATCGGCCTGCAATTGTCGGCGCCGTTCCTGGTGTTCGGTCTGGTCTTCAACATCGGGCTCGGCGTCTTGGCGCGGCTGATGCCGCAGATGCAGGTCTATTTCGTCGGCGCGCCGCTCTCGATCCTGATCGGCTTCCTGATCTTCGCGCTGGTCCTGACCGCGATGATGGGAACGTTTCTCGGCTATTTCGAAGGCGTCATGCACGAGATGATGCCGCGGTGAGGGGCCTGACCGATGGCCGATGAAGCCGATTCCGAAGACAAAACAGAAGACCCGACGCAAAAACGGCTCGATCAGGCGCTCGAACGCGGCGACGTCGTCAAGAGCCAGGAGCTCAACACCTGGTTCGTGATCGCCTCCGCGACCCTGGTGATGTCGACCTTCTCGGGCTCGATCGGCACCGCGGTGCTGGTGCCGATGCGCAACCTGATCGCCAATTCCTGGATGATCCAGACCGACGGTGCCGGCCTGCTGTCGCTGGCGCGCAGCCTGTCGTTCGCCGTGATCGCGGCAATCGGCGTACCGATCCTGATGGTGATGCTGGCGGCGATCGCCGGCAACATGATGCAGCATCGCCTGGTCTGGTCCGGCGAGCCGATGAAGCCGAGCCTGAGCAAGATCTCGCCGCTGGCCGGCGCCAAGCGCCTGTTCGGCAAGCAGGCCGCGGCCAATTTCGCCAAGGGTCTCTTCAAGCTCGTGCTGCTCGGCACGGTCATGGTCATGATCCTGTGGCCGGAGCGGCTGCGCCTGGAATCGCTGCTGCATATGGACGTCAGCGAGCTGCTCGGCGTCACGATCTCGCTGACGACGCATCTGATGGGCTCGGTGGTCGCGCTGCTCGCCCTGGTCGCGATCGGCGACTACCTGTTCCAGTACCGGCAATGGTACGAGCGCCAGAAGATGTCGGTGCAGGAGATGAAGGAGGAGTTCAAGCAGTCGGAAGGCGACCCGCACGTCAAGGGACGCATCCGGCAGATCCGCCAGCAGCGCATGAAGAAGCGCATGATGGCCGCGGTTCCCAAGGCGTCCGTGATCATCACCAACCCGACGCACTACTCGGTCGCGCTGTCCTACGAGCGCGGCATGTCGGCACCGGTCTGCGTCGCCAAGGGCGTCGACAACATCGCCTTCAAGATCCGGGAGGTCGCCAAGGCGCACGACATCCCGATCGTCGAGAACGTGCCGCTGGCGCGCGCGCTCTATGCCACGGTCGAGATCGACGAGGAGATCCCGGTGGAACATTATCACGCGGTCGCTGAGATCATCGGCTACGTGATGGGGCTGCGGCGCAACCTCTCGGGGCGCCCGCAATGACAACCGAGCAGGTCCCCGGACGGACCGCAAAATACGGATAAATCATGGAATATCGGCTTGACGGGCTTGCGCTTGACCCGTCGATTCAGGCAGGTGGAAGGGGGAGCCGCGCGAACGGGCTGGGGCTCCCAGCCGACAGGTCGCGTCCCCGAGCCATGAGCGCCGATTCCGACAATGATGGGTTACAGGATCAGGCGGGCCTGCCGGAGCGGCCGCGCCGCAGCGGCAGCATTCTGCTGATCCTTCTGGTGGCGTTCGGCCTCGTCGCGGTCGCGATCGCGCTGATGACGATCGGCCGCGCCCAGGCGCAGCCCTACATTCTCGGCCTGCTGTCGCTGCTCGCCACCGTCGGCCTGTTCAATCTGTTCGCGTTCGCCGCTGGCATCGTCCGCTTCGCCGACAAGTCGACCGACGATCCGGTGTTGGGCGCGATCGCCGATCACGCCTTCGATGGCCTCGCGGTGACCGATCCGCGCGGCCATGTCGTCTACGCCAACGCCGCCTATCTCAACATGACGGGAGCAGCGACCGCGCAGGAGGCGCGTCCCGTCGAGCGCGTCTTCATCGGCAATCCCGATGTCTCCGAAGCGGTGTTCCGCCTGCTCAAGGCGGCGCGCGAGGGCAAGCGGCAGCAGGAGGAGGTCCGCATCACCGCGGCCGAAGGCGCGCAGGGGCGCTGGCTGCGGATGCGCGTGCGCCCGCTCGGCCAGACCAAGCGCCATGCCCGCTACGCGGTGTGGTCGATCGCCGACATCACCCGGGATCGCGAGCGCCAGGAGGACGTGTTCCAGGAGCTGCAGCACGCGATCGAATATCTCGACCATGCGCCGTGCGGCTTCTTCTCGGTCAATCCGGAAGGCAGCCTCGTCTACGTCAACGCCACGCTCGCCAACTGGCTCGATTATGATCTCGCCGAGATCGGCTCGGGCGGGCTGAAGCTCGCCGACGTCGTCTCGGGCGACGGTGCCTCGCTGCTCAGCTCGATCGTCGCGGTGCCCGGCGAGGTCCGCACCGAGGTGTTCGACATCGACCTGAAGATGCGCGGTGGCAAGACCATGCCGGCGCGGCTCTACCATAAGCTCGCCTTCGGCGCCGACGGCAAGCCAGGCGCCTCGCGCACGCTCGTCATCAGCCGCGCCCGCGACGAGCGCTCCGATCCGGAGCGCGCCGCCGAGGTGCGCTTCATGCGCTTCTTCGACCATACGCCGATGGCGATCGCGACCGTCGACCGCGGCGGCGCCGTGGTGCGCGCCAACGCCCGCTTCGCCAAGCTCGCGCAGAGCGTCAGCGGCGATGCGGCGGCGGCGAAGTCGATCTTCCGCGCCGTCAGCCAGCGCGACCGGCATCTGCTGATCGCCGCGATCAACCAGGCGGCCGAGGGGCAGGCGGACATTCCGCCGGTCGAGGTGATGCTGGACGGGCCGAAGGAGCGCTTCGGCCAGTTCTTCGTCACCGCGGTCGACGAGGACGAGCGCGAGACGGAAGCTGCGATCGTCTACATGCTGGAGACCACCGAGCGCCGCGCGCTCGAGAACCAGATCAACCAGTCGCAGAAGATGGAGATGGTCGGCCAGCTCGCCGGCGGCATCGCCCACGACTTCAACAACGTGCTCTCGGCCATCATGATGGCCAACGACTTCCTGCTGAACGCGCACAAGCCGACCGACCCGTCGTTCCAGGACATCATGCAGATCAAGCAGAACGCGACCCGCGCCGCGACCTTGGTGCGGCAGCTGCTCGCCTTCTCGCGCCGGCAGACATTGCGGCCGCAGGTGCTCGATCTCGGCGACGCACTGTCCGACCTGACGATGCTGCTGCGCCGGCTGATCGGCGAGAAGGTCAAGCTCGACCTGGTTCACGGCCGCGACCTCTGGCCGGTCAAGGTCGACGTCTCGCAGTTCGAGCAGGTGGTCGTGAACCTCGCGGTCAACGCCCGCGACGCGATGCCCGATGGCGGCAAGCTGTCGGTGCGGACCGCCAACGTCTCGGCCGACGAGGTCGCGCAGGCCGCCTACAAGGGCATGCCGGTCGCCGACTACGTCCGCATCGAGATCAGCGATACCGGCACCGGCATTCCGGCCGAGATCCGCGAGAAGATCTTCGAGCCGTTCTTCTCGACCAAGGAGGTCGGCAAGGGCACCGGCCTCGGGCTGTCGACCGTCTACGGCATCATCAAGCAGACCGGCGGCTTCATCTATGTCGACAGCGAGGTCGGCAAGGGGACCTCGTTCCAGATCTTCCTGCCGCGCCACATCGTCGTGCCGGAGGTCCAGGTCGAGCCGCAGGCCGTCAACGGCGCCGCCAAGGAGCCGGCTGCCGCCGATGCGCCGAAGCCGCGCGCCGACCTGACCGGGCAGGGGACGATCCTGCTGGTGGAGGACGAGGAGGGCCTGCGGGCGCTGAACGCGCGCGGCCTGCGCTCGCGGGGCTACAGCGTCATCGAGGCGTCGAACGGCGTCGAGGCGATGGAGGCGCTGGAGGAGTGCGACGGCGTGCTCGATCTCGTGGTGTCCGATGTCGTGATGCCGGAGATGGACGGGCCGACGCTGCTCAAGGCGATGCGCGAGCGCAATCCGGAGATCAAGATCATCTTCGTCTCCGGCTATGCCGAGGATGCGTTCGAGAAGAGCCTGCCGGAGAACCAGCAATTCGCCTTCCTGCCAAAACCCTTCACGCTCAGCCAGCTCGTGGCGGCGGTCAAGGAAACCATGGCGCCACAATAGGTTACCGGAGTTCCTTGACAGGTTCCCGGGGATTGCGCGCGAGCGCGTTCATCCCGCGACCCAGCGCCGCAGCCGCGCGGCCTCGTGCCGCCTTCCTTTTTCGTGGGTTGTGCCCATCTTACGGGCATCCCCATTCCGGGGATTATGGGAAACACAGATGAGCTTCATGCAGCGCAAAAGCGGCCTCCTCAAGGCGATGGCCGTGGCCCTTTCACTGGCGCTGCCGACGGTGCTCGCCGTCTCGGCGGCCGACGCCCGGATCGGCGGCGGCTCCAGCTCGGGCTCCCGCGGCACGCGCACCTTCTCCGCGCCGCCTTCGACCACGACCGCGCCGGGATCGGCGTCGCAGTTCAATAGGACGATCACCCAGCCGGGCCAGCCCGGCGGCTTCAACACGGCTGCGCCCGCGCGTGGCGGCCTGTTCGGCGGCCGCGCCGGTGGCCTGCTCGGCGGCCTCGCCGCCGGCTTTCTCGGCGCCGGCCTGTTCGGCATGCTGTTCGGCGGCGGCCTGTTCTCCGGCCTCGGCGGCTTTGCCTCGATCATCGGCCTGATCCTCCAGGTCCTGCTGGTGGTGTTCCTGGTGCGCATGGCGATGGCCTGGTGGCAGCGCCGCAATCAGCCGGCCTATGCCGCCGGCCCGGCGCCGGCCGACGGCCAGCAGAGCTTCCGCTCCGGCTTCGGTGGTCTCGGCGGCTTCGGCGGCCTGGGCGGCGGCAACACTGCGCCTCCGCTGCAGATCCAGCCGGCGGACTATGAGGCGTTCGAGCGGCTGCTCGGCGAGATCCAGTCCGCCTGGTCGAACGAGGATGTCGGCCGCCTGCGCCTGCTCTCGACGCCCGAGATGGCCTCGTATTTCGAGCGCGATCTCGAGCAGAACCAGGCCCGCGGCGTGGTCAACAAGGTCAGCGCCGTGAAGCTGCTGCAGGGCGACCTCGCCGAAGCCTGGCGCGAGAATGGCGCCGACTACGCCACGGTCGCGATGCGCTTCACCCTGGCCGACAAGACCATCGAGCGCGCCTCGGGCCGCGTTGTCGACGGCTCCGACCAGCCGCAGGAGGTCACGGAGATCTGGACCTTCCTGCGTCACCCCGGCGCCGACTGGCAGCTGTCGGCGATCCAGCAGGTCGGCTGACGCCATAGGTCGAACGAACATCGGGCGCCGCGGAGCAATCCGCGGCGCTTTTGCTTTGCGCGTGGTTATAGTGGCGTGCCGCGATGAACAGGCAATGAGGATGGCCCATGCGTTACGAGCTCTACTACTGGCCCATGATCCAGGGCCGCGGCGAATATGTGCGTCTCGCGCTGGAGGAGGCGGGCGCCGCCTATCGCGATGTCGCGCGCGAGGACGGCATCGGTACGATGACGGCGATGATGGCGGCGGACAGCGACACGCCGCCGTTCGCGCCGCCGTTCCTGAGAGCGGGCCGCCGCGTCATCGGCCAGACCGCCAACATCCTGCTGTTTCTCGGCAGCCGCCATGGCCTCGCACCGAAGACCGAAGCCGGCCAGCTCTGGGTGCATCAGCTGCAGCTCACCGTGACCGACTTCGTCGTCGAGATCCATGACACGCATCATCCGCTGGGGCCGACGCTGTACTACGAGGACCAGCGCGCGCCGGCCAAAAAGCGCACCGCCGAGTTCTGGAGCGAGCGGGTGCCGAAATTCCTCGGCTATTTCGAGCAGCTCCTATCGAAAAGCGGTGGCGCCTACATCACCGGGCGCCGGCTCACCTATGTGGACCTGTCGCTGTTCCAGATCGTCGCCGGCCTGCGCTACGCCTTTCCCCATCGCATGACGGCATTCGAGCGCAACATTCCAGGCCTCGTCGCGCTGCACGACCGCGTCGCCGCCAGGCCGAACATTTCGGCCTATCTGGCCAGCGACCGCCGCATCCCCTTCAACGAAGACGGCATCTTCCGCCACTACAAGGCGCTGGATGCCTGAGGGCTGAGGGCGTGCAGTCATGCTGAAGCGAGCTTCGCGTGCTCCTCTGAGAGCCTCGCTGGCGCCTCGTCGGCGCTGCGCTCCCTCTCCCCGTTCTTCACGGGGAGAGGGTTGGGGTGAGGGGCGGCCGCACGGGAAGTGGGTGTCGGTAGACCTGTAACGCCTCACCCGAGCGAGCCGCGCGCGTGCTCCAAAACCACGTGGATCGCCGCGCCGCCAGGGCCCCGCTCACACGTATAGCGGCAGGCGCCTGAGGCGCCGCCGCTATACGAAGTTGGCCTGAGGGTGTGGGATCGTCAGGCGAGAATGTCGACGCGGGTGCCCTGGCCGGGCGGCAGCGGCGGACGCGAGGCCTGCTTCTCCGCGGCCGCCTCGTCGCCGGTCTTGGCGGGATTCACGGCCTGGCTCTGCTGCGTCTGGTTCCGCGCCTGGGTGTCTTGGGTCTGCGGCTTGGTCGTCTCGGTCGAGACCGGCGGCGGTGAGGGCGGCGGCGATGACGACGAAACGCTCGAAACGGACATGGTCCAGCTCCTCGCTTGGTGTTGCGACAAGCGTGGCCATCCCTGACGAAAACTTCGTCAAGCAGATCGTTTGAATTGTCTGCAACTGTCGGTGGCGCGGCGAATAGTGAACGGGTCGCTGCCGCCGGCGCAGAAACCGCAAGGCTCTCGCGTCACCCCCGGCCTATTGGTCCTTGCTGCGGCTGATCGTGATCGAGGACTCGGTCTTGGTTCGGGCGCAACGCATGTCGAGCCGGCGGTAGCGGCTGGCGACGTCGTCGCCGCGGAAGATTCCGAGCCGGCGGTAACAGCGTGTGACGCCGCGCTGCATGTCGTCCTTCGGCAAGGTGAACACGATCGCCGCCGCGCTCGCCATCAGCTCGATGAAGGCCGGTGTCGGCTTGCGTTCGGATTTACCGAACAACTGGTTGCTGACATTCTTCGATGAGCAGCCGAGCGTGATCTCGCGTGCCTTGGGATGGGCGAGATAGACCGTGCCGGCCGCGGTCTGGCCGATCTTGATGCCGTCGATGCCGTTCTTCAGTTCCTTGGCAACGTCATCGCAACGATCGGCCCGTGCCGCCCGCGGCAGCAGCGCGCTGCTCAACGCAACGAGAAAAACAAAACCGGCCAAGCGGCCAAATGAGCAAAGCGATGACTGCATTCCAAATACCCCCGCGCCATTGAAGCCTGCGCGAGGGGGGCATGCAAGCGCGATGCGCCGCAGCCGCACAAGATCATCAGCGGGTGTGGCCGCGTGTTGACGGGACGGCGGTCACATGCCGGCGGCAGCGGCGCGATCGCTTGCTCAGAACCAGCAGCGGCCCGGATGTGCGAGCGAGACGCCGGCTGCGCGGCGCTCGCAGTCGTTGCCGTAGGTCTGGAAGTTGCAGCCGCAGACCGGCATGTAGATGCGTGGGCAGAGCGTCGGCTTTCGGCGGCAGACGCCCATCATGTCGAACCGGCCGCACTGGCCGGCTGGGAATTCGCAATAGAGACCGGCATTGCAGCGAATGCCGGCGAAGCCGCCGCACGCGCGGCCGGGACCGACGGCACCAGCGGAGTTCGGGAGCAGGGTGATCAGGGCGAGGACGAATGCGATGATGGAAACGAGACCTCGTGTCATGACGCCTCCAGGAAGAAAATGAATATGTCAACAATCTAAGGTTACATAATTTGGCAGCCGATCGCAATCGATCTCGCCGCACGACACTGCGCTGCTCGCGGCGTCATGTTGCGGCGACCTCGCGGGCCGTCTCGACCAGCAGGTCGAACGTCTCGTCGGGGGCGTGCTGCACGACATCGTGCCCGCACGCAAATGCCAGCACGCGCCACGCGGGATCGCTGCGCAGCCGCTCATATTGCGCGGTGAACGGCGTCGCGCTCCATCCGCTGGCGTAGACGAAGGTGCGGCGCAGAGTAGGCGGCGCCGGACTGCGGAGGTTCAGGGCCTGGATGAAGGTCCCGAGCGGATGTGGCCGGCGGCGCGGATCGGAGCCTTCGCGCGGCAGCGCCGTCAGCCCGTCATGCCCGGCGCGTTCGATCACGAACCGGCGATACGCGTCACCGGCGAGATCCCACCATGACTGACCGTTCTCGGGTGCGAAGGCATCGAGATAGATCAGTGCGGCGAGCCGTTCCGGCACGCGGTCGGCGACGCCGGTCGCGACCATGCCGCCATAGCTGTGCGCGCACAGGATGACCTCGGACAGATCTTCGATCGTCAGCAGCTCGACGACGTCGGTGATGTGGGTCTCGAGATTGACGGCATGGGTGCGGGCGGGCGTTTCCTCCAATCCGCTCAGGGTCAAGGCATAGGCGTCATGACCGGCCTGCCGGAGCCTGGCCGAGAGCGCGGCGTACATCCAGCCGCCGTGCCAACCTCCTGGAATCAGGACAAAAGTCGCCATGATCTTACTCCTCGGCTGCTGTACGGAGACATGTCTTGCAAGGCTTCCGACGGGTAGCGTATCAGACCTGTCAAGACCGCTTTGGGCGGCCATCTTTAGAACCCCACGAGCTCGCCATGAACGCGCCGACCGCCTTCCCCGACCAGTCCAAGCCCGTCCCGCCCTACAAGCACACGCCGCTGTTTCCGCTGGGGCCGGACACCACGCCCTACAAGAAGATCACCACCGACGGCGTGCGGGTCGAGAAGGTCTTGGGCCGCGACATGCTGGTGGTGTCGCGGGAGGCGCTGCGGACCTTGTCGGAGGCCGCGTTCGGCGAGATCAACCACTTCCTGCGCCCCGGCCATCTGAAGCAGCTGCGCAGCATCCTGGAGGATCCGGAGGCCAGCCCGAATGACAAGTTCGTCGCGCTCGACTTCCTGAAGAACGCCAACATCTCCGCCGGCGGGGTGCTGCCGATGTGCCAGGATACTGGCACCGCGATCATCATGGGCAAGAAGGGCTGCAACGTCATCACCGATGGCGACGACGAGGCGGCGCTGAGCGAAGGCGCACGTGACGCCTATCTGCGCCGGAACCTGCGCTACTCACAAGTCGCACCGCTGTCGATGTACGAGGAGAAGAACACCGCCAACAACATGCCGGCGCAGACCGAGATCTATGCCGAGGGCGAGGACGCCTACAAGTTCATGTTCATGGCCAAGGGCGGCGGCTCGGCCAACAAGAGTTTTCTGTTCCAGGCGACGCCGTCGGTGCTGACCAAGGACCGGCTGCTGGCGTTCCTGAAGGAGAAAATCCTGACGCTCGGTACCGCGGCGTGCCCGCCTTATCACTTGGCCATCGTCATCGGCGGCACCTCGGCCGAGCTGTGCATGAAGACGGTCAAGCTGGCGTCTGCGCGTTATCTCGACGCGCTGCCGACCCAGGGCTCCCCGGACGGCAACGCCTTCCGCGATCTCGAGATGGAGCAGGAAATCCACAAGATGACGCAGTCGCTCGGCGTCGGCGCGCAGTTCGGCGGCAAGTATTTCTGCCATGACGTGCGCGTCATCCGCATGCCGCGCCACGGCGCGTCATTGCCGATCGGGCTTGGCGTGTCGTGCTCGGCCGACCGCCAGGTGCTCGGCAAGATCACCAGGGACGGCGTCTATCTCGAGGAGCTCGAGCACCATCCGGCGCAGTATCTGCCGGAGGTCGAGCAGGCGCTTGGCGGCGAGGTCGTGAAGATCGATCTCAATCAGCCGATGAAGGACATCCTCGCCACCCTGTCGAAGAACCCGATCAAGACCCGGCTGTCGCTGACCGGCACCATGATCGTCGCCCGCGACGCCGCGCACGCCAAGCTGCGCGAGCGTCTCGATCGCGGCGAGCCGCTGCCGGACTACTTCAAGAACCATCCGGTCTACTACGCCGGTCCCGCCAAGACCCCGGACGGCTACGCCTCCGGCGCGTTCGGCCCGACCACCGCGGGCCGCATGGATTCCTTCGTCGACCAGTTCCAGGCGGCCGGCGGCTCGATGGTCATGGTCGCCAAGGGCAACCGCGCGCCGGCCGTGCGCGAAGCCTGCAAGAAGCACGGCGGCTTCTATCTCGGCTCGATCGGCGGCGCCGCGGCGAACCTCGCCGAGCACTGCATCAAGAAGGTCGAGGTCGTCGAATATCCCGAGCTCGGCATGGAGGCGATCTGGCGCATCGAGGTGGAGGATTTTCCGGCCTTCATCATCATCGACGACAAGGGCAACGACTTTTTCAAGGAGCTGAACCTCGGCTAGATCATGCACTTGTGGCGATACGTCATCACAGTGGATCACGGTAGCGCACCGAACTATGGTCCGCCCTCCGTAACGCTCGCCATATGCAAACCGGAAATACGCAGGCTGGCTGAGGTGGGCGACCTCGTGATGGCATTCGCGGGGCGCTCGCTGCTAAGAGGAAAGGATGGAAAGTGGCATCCTGATGCAGTCATTTGGGCTGGAGAGGTCGGCGAAATCTTGAGCTTCGATCAATATTGGCGGGATTCGCGCTTTCAGACAAAAAAGCCCGACCGGAGTTCGCGTCCTGACAATATCTATCGCCCTAGAGCCGGCGGATATATTCAGGTTCGGAACTCTGTCCATCAGCTGGGAGACCAGTCTCGGGATATCGGTGGGCGCAATGTTTTGGTCATGAAGGCCGCATGGCATTTCGGCCGGAACGGCGTTGTATTGCCCGCGAAATTTCTGAAATTTCGCATCGAGATCGGTGCTCGACGTGGTCATCGCCGAAGCGAAATAGGTGATACATCAAAAAGGGCGCTTCTCGCGTGGTTTAGAGAAAGTGGCGTCCAAGTACCTAACAAGCGCACATATCCCGAGCCGCGGCTGCAGTCTTGTGGCTGCTCTCCGCGTCACAAGCTTACGCGAACGTGCTAGGCGGGAATTTCCACTCGCGGCCCTTGGTCGTCGGGCTCGACGGATTCCGCAACGGTTGGGTCGCTGTCTCGATCGACGGCGATGATCACGCGATCAGCTTCCCGGCTGATATCTCGACCGCGCTTGCAGCCCCCTTCGCCCGTGCCGCCATCGATATGCCGATTGGCATGACCGACGACGGCAATCGCGACTGCGACCAGCTCGCCCGCGACAAGCTGACGCCGCATCGCTCCCGCGTCTTCACTGGCGCGCGGCGCTGGCTGTGGGAGGAGTACACGGATCCCGATGAGGCGAATATCGAGGCCTCGCGCCGCCGCCAGCCGCGCGCCTCGCGCCAGCTCTGGCATCTCGGCCGCAAGATCATGGAGGTCGATGCCTTCGTGCGCGCGCATCGCGACCTCGACATTCGCGAGGCCCATCCGGAGCTGGTGTTCCTGCGCCTGAACGGCGCGCCGCTGCCGTCGAAGAAGACGGAGCAGGGCGCCGCGCTGCGGCGCGCCTTGCTGATCGCCGCGGGCTTTGCCGAGATCGATGACTGGATCGGCATCGCGCGTCGCGGCACCGGCGCCAAGAAAGACGACGTGCTCGACGCCTGTGCCGTCGCACTCGCCGCTTGCGACTGTGTCGGCAGCGTCCCTGAGGGCGAGCCGCCGCGCGACGCGCATGGCGTGCCGATGCAGATCTGGTTTTGAACGCGGCATATGGGCACGACGGCCGCGACAAACTCAGCCGTCATTCCGGGCGGCGCGCGCAGCGCGAGCCCGGAATCCATTTTGCCGCGCGCATTGCCGCACGATGGAGTCCGGGCTCGATGACAAAAGAGAGAGTGTTGCGTGATGCCCGGCCGGGGAGGCGAGATGGCGGCTCCTATTTCCGAAAAAAATAAATCACTTGCCAAATTTCGGAAATCGTGGTTCTCTCTCGCCATCCCGCCTCACTGCGGAGGGGCGTTGCGCGCGATCGTCACGACACGCGAGGCGGGGAGGCGATGGCCGCGGATTGCCGCAGCATGCCCTCGGGGTGTGCCGACGAACGGCGATATGCGGACGCGAAGTCGCGTGGTCCTGGCGCCCCGAAGCTGGCGCCAAGTCCGGAGGATGATGATCCTTCGGGCGACGGTGGCTAACAAGCCGGACACCGGGGAGATCGCGTATAAGCGTGAAGACCATCGCGCAGGGAAGGCCGGGCGTTCTCGGCTGCACCTGTGGTACCTGCCGCCTGCATTTTTCTCGCAGGCGGGCCGCAGGCGTCAGCCGACGCCTGGCCTTCCCTGCGCCCTCTGCATCTTCGAGGGCCATGCCGATGCATCACTCGGGCGTTATCAGCCGCGAGGCTGCGTCCGCTTGTCCGGGCTGTTTGAGATGTGAAGCGGGACTGCTGCGATTAAAAATCGGTGTCGTCCCGGGCAAGCCATGAGCGCGCGACAGCGCGATCGTGGCGCCGACCCGGGACCCATAGGCCGCGGCCGTCGTGACGGGCGAAAAGCCAATTGCCAGCGTGCCTCGAACCACTCCCTGGGGGTGTAGGTCCCCGCTTTCGCGGGGACGACAGCGGAGAGTGTCGATGCGACGCGCCCACGCAGAATAATAGCGCTCAGGCCCGCGCGCCGGTGAACGGGAAGCTGCCCATGAAGCCGATGCCCATCTCACCCGAGATGGTGTCGCCGGCAACCTTGCCCTTGAAGTCGAGCGTCAGCGGCATCGGGCTGGTGATGGAGACCTTCCAGGCGACGTCATCGCCGTTGACGGTGCCGTCGAAGATCTCGGCGGAATCGCCCTCGGCGGCCTGGGTGCCGGTCAGCGTCGCGCCCGAGCTCTTCACGCTCAGGGTCGCGCTGCGCTCGCCCATCGGCGTGTTCAAGGTCAGATTCCAGTTGCCGTCCACAGCCATCGATCGTTCTCCTGGCGTTGCGCTTTGCGGACCTCGAGGCGGCGGCCTCGAGGATGCGTTCGGCCGCCCCTATAGCGCATCTTTGCGCGTAAGCCCATTGCGGCGATCGGATGCAGCGGTCAGGCCCGGGCCGCCCTGAGGCGGTTGGCGACCACGAAGCGGAAGGCGATGAACTGCAGCGCGAAGGCCGCGACCTTGGCGCCGCCCGCGACCACGGTGATGTAGAGCACCCACAGCTTGATGTCGCCGGTCATGGCGACCGCGATGGTGCCGAGGCCGAGCGCGAACATCAGCGCCGCCCAGGCATAGCCGGCGATGGTGACGTATTCCGGGATGGTCTCCGACACGATCGGCGGCACGTAGCGCAGCATCCAGCCGCGCTTCAGCATGATCAGCCCGATGGCGAAATGCCCGATCGCGGGCTTGGCGAACATGAAGCGGGGATCGTTGGTCAGGAGCGTCACGCCGCCGAGCACGATCACGAGGCCGACGCTGGCATAGGCCATGAAGCTGAGGTGCACGCCCTTGATGCGCGCCCAGACCACCTGCACCACGGCGACGGCCACCGCGACGGCGGTCGCCAGCACCACGTCGTCGGTCGCGATGTAAAGGAGGAAGAACACTGCGGCCGACAGGAAGTCGGCAATCAGCTTGGCAAACACGACTTTCACGCACGTCTCCTGCAGCAGACCCCGGTCACGAATCTTGGCCGGACATTGCGGCGGCAGTCTGCGCTGCCACGTCCTTTGTTCGGCGGTAGTCAGGATACCAGCGCGTGAAATAAAGTGCACTGTTGCGGGCGGCAAAGGCGATGGCGAGGCCGGTCCAATAGGGCAGGCCGGGCACGTAGAGCGTCATCAGATTGCCGACGATCATCAGCAGCGCGGAAGCAGTCCAGGCGCCGGTGATGACGTAATTGGCGCGCAGGAAGCCCGGAATCGCCGCGGTTTCCGGAGGGACGGCCTCGAGCGCATATTGCAGCGTGAACGGCATGCGCAGCAGCATCGAGCCCAGCGACAGCGCGAAAATGCCGCAGTCGACCGCAAGACGCACCATAGAGGCGCTCGGCGTGGGATCGATGAGCTGGAGGTAGGCGGCTACGGCGGCGAACACGACGGCCGAGCCGAGGCCGAGGATCTTGATCGACCGGCCCTTGATCACATCCAGCGCCACCACCGCAAGGCACAGCGCGGCGCCGACGGCCAGGCTGAGCGTGGCCGAGACCACCATCATCAGCGCAGCATAGACGCCGTAGGGCGCAAGGATGAGGAAGATCGTCATAAGTTCGCCCGGCCAATCTTTACACTGCCAAGATACTTAGAGTCCGTACGGCGTCGGGTCAAGCAAATCTTGACAGTGTCAAAATCTTGTGACTTCGCAATTTACCCAAGGCTTTTCAATGTCTTGGATCGTCAGCCCCGACCCAATTGCCGTGGAAGCCGTCGGGCACGCGATGGCCGAGATGCACCAGTGCCACCGGCCCATTGCCGATGTCGGTGGCGTTGAACACCGCGAGGTCGGACGTGTTGCTCTCGGCGCGCCAGACCACCGTGAGCAGCCAGCCGTCGCCTTCGGCGGCATCGCGGCTGCGCGGCACGAACACCGGCTCGGACAGGGTGTCGCCAGCGGGCAGCAGGTGCGTCGCCCGGCGCGTGCCGGCGCCGTCGACATGGGCGAGCCCGGACAGCGCGCCGAACTGTGGCCCGTCGGGATTGGCGCAGGCGTACCAGCCATGTTGGCTGGCGAGACCGGCGCGGCGGTCGTCGATGCGGGGGAATTCGCCGGTGAGGTCGTCGAGATAGCTCTGCGAGAAGCGGTCGGTGTTGCCGGCGAGGTCGAAGCTCCAGCGGCACAGCCGCGCGACCGACTTGGCCGGATCGGTCGGGCGCCCGTCGGGATGCGGAAACAGCGGCGCTTCCTCGAACTGCATCACGTCGGCGACGATGCGGTTGCCGTCCTCCCAGGCGTTCATGATGTGGAAGACGTAGCAGGCGTCACCGCGAAACCAGACGATGTCCTTGATGTCGCCGCTGCGCTTCATCACACCGACGTAGGCGCCCTTGTCGGGCTCCCAGGCATAAGGCGGCCTGCCGGACATTGCGCGCTCGATGCTGCCGGTGAGCGGCAGGATTGGAAACAGCACGTGGTTGGCCGTGACGATGAAGTCGTGCACCATGCTGGCATAGGGCGCCTCGAAACGATCGAGGCGCGTCAGCCTGCCGGCCGCATCGACCGTGCCGTAGGACAGCGCCGGCGTCAGCGGTCCGGCGGCGTTGTAGCCGAAGAACAGCAATTCGCCGGTGACCGGATCGGTCTTCGGATGCGCGGTGAAGGCGCCGCGGAGGCGGCCGCCGAAATCATGATAGCCGCGCGTGGCGAGCGTGCCCGGCTCGATCTCGGTCGGCAGATGCGCCTCCTCGAGCGCGAGCAGGCGGCCGGCATGGGCGATGACGTTGGTGTTGGCGACGCCGCCATCGGTGACGTCGGCCGGCGCATCCGGCAGCCTGCGGCCGAAGCCGCCGAACAGGGCGCGGCCGGCCTTGCGCTCGGCCTCGAATTTCGGGGTGCGGATCCAGCGGTTGCGATAAGACGCGCGGCCGTTCTCCAGATGGAACGCGTGCAGCATGCCGTCGCCGACGAACCAGTGCGAGCCTGGCGAAGAGAATTGCGGGTTGGGGCCGTTGCGATAGAGCGTGCCGTTCAGCTCGCGCGGCAGCTCGCCGGTGATGGCGAGGAACGGCGCGTCGGCCTCGAACGGGATCGGCGCGATGTTGTCGCGCGGAGTGCGGCGCTGGACTGTTTCTTTCGACGGTCCATTCATGGCGTGTCCTTCCCCTCGATGCCAGCTTTATCTTTACGATGTAAAGATAAAGCTACCGGCCGAGAAGCCCGAGGTCAAGGCTAATCTTTACGCTGTCAAAATTGCTTGTATAAGGAGAAGCATGACGAAGATCGAACAGGCAAGACTGAGCAGGCACCGGACGACGACGGCGGCGGCCCGGACGCGATCGCGGCGCGCGGTGAGCGCAGGCGAGCCGGCCGCCCCCTATCATCACGGCGCGCTGCGCGATGCGCTGCTCGAAGCGGCCGAGCGCGTGCTGGAGCGCGACGGGCTGGCCGGACTGACCTTGCGCGCGGTGGCGCGCGAGGCCGGCGTGTCGCATGCGGCGCCGACGCATCATTTCGGCGATCTCACCGGGCTGGTGAGCGAGCTCGCGGCAATCGGATTCACGCGGTTCAATGCAGCGATGAAAGCGGCCGGCGAGCAGCCGGGCACGCCGATCGAGCGGGCGATGGCGCGGGCCCGCGCCTATGTCGCCTATGCGCAGGCCAATCCCGGCATGTATGGACTGATGTTCCGGACGGAGCGTCTGGATTATTCTCGCCCCGCGCTGCACGAGGCCGCGGAAGCCTCGTTTGCCGGACTCGCGGGCTCGGTCGCCGCGCGCAGCGAAGGTCCGGTCGGCGACGAGGAATTGTCGCTCGATCAGTCCGCGGCGATCGCCCGCGCCTGGTCGCTGGTGCACGGCTACACGATGCTGCTGCTCGACGGCCGCCTTGCCGACATCCTGCGCCGCTCGCCGCCGGGCACCACGGCCGAAAAGCTGCTGGAGGCGATGCTCAGGGCCACGGTGCCGAAGCTGCCGCCGGGCGCGTAGGTCGACGCACCGGAAACCGGGTGGGGGATCATGCGTTGGCAAAGCATGGCACGAACCCCACGCGCTCCCTGGAGCAAGGCCAATCCGCGCAAGCGCGCCGGCAAGGCCTCCACCCATCTCACTCCGGCCGAGAAGGCGACGGCCAAGGCCCGCGCCCGGCGCGCCGGACGGCGCTATCCCAATCTGGTCGACAACATGCGCGTCTTGGCCAAGAAGGCGGCAAAGACCAAGACCAGCGGCCGCAAGCGGGCGGCGAAATCGAAGACCGGGAAGAGCGCATCGAAGCCAGCGAGCAGGCGCACATCCGCCGTGCGCAAGACCGCGAAGTGACGTTCGCTGCGGCCGCCCGGCCGACGGACGCAGCCTAGAGCATCAGCGCGGCGCTGATTCGCGCCACGTCGCGATGTCGAAGGATTTCGAGCGGCAGGGCCCCTGATGACCGGAACTCGTCCTGCGCAGGACGCTGCAAGCTGGGGACGGCGCGAAACGGCGGCGGGAAACACCTGACAGCGTCGCGAATTTATCCTAGAACGGCGGCCTCGCGAGGTCCAAGTCTTCTCATCACTCATGCCTGTCATCCCGCAATCCAAACCCTATCGCATCGGCCGCTCCAAGACGGGGCTCGGCCTGTTTGCCACACAGCCGATCAAGAAGGGCACCAAGATCATCCGCTATTTCGGACCGCTCCTGGATTCGAAGAAGGCGGAGGAGGATGCGATCGAGAACAAATATCTGTTCGAGCTCGACAAGCGCTGGACCATCGACGGCTCGATCCGCGAGAACGTCGCCCGCTACATCAATCATTCCTGCAAGCCGAACGCCGAGTCCGACGTCAAGCCGCGCAAGAAGAAGATCTTCATCCGGGCCATCAAGAACATCGAGCCCGGCGAGGAGATCAACTACGACTACGGCACGGACTACTTCAAAGCCTATCTGAAGCCGATCGGCTGCAAATGCGATGCCTGCGAGAAGAAGCGGGCGAAGAAGAAGGCCGAGGCGCGCGCCGAGCGGGCGCGGGTGAAGGCGAAGGACGCGCGCAAGGCCGAGAAGAAGGCGAACAAAAAGGCCGAGAAGCTGGTCAAGGACAAGGCCAAGCAGCGGTCCAAGGCAAAAGCCCAATCGGGCGCGGCGGCTCGCGGCAAAGCCAAGTCCCGGCGGCCGGCTGCCGGCAGTCGCGGCAAGACCAAATCCACTCCCGCAAAGACGCTGACCAGCCGCGCCAAGGCGGCCTGATCTGGCGGGCCCGTTTCCGGGATCTCTCAGGACGGCTTGCCGAAGGCCAGCGTCGTCCAGGTGATTCCGGCCGCCCGGTTCTCGGCGCCGAGCGACTCGCCGAGGCGGTTGAGCCGGAGCGTCAGCCCGAGCTGGCGCGCCGGCTCGATGATCGTTTCGGCCGCGACCTCGAACATCCGCCGGCCCGGCGGCACCGGCCCATGCCGCAGCGTCATGATCAGCAGTCCGCCGGGGGCGACCCGTGCCGCGATGTTGGGCAGCGCGCGTCGCCGCTGCGCCTCGTCGAGATGCATCAGAACGGCGGTCAGCATCACCAGGTCGAACTGCTCGTCACGAGCGGCCAGTGCGGCCAGATCGGGAAGGCTGTCGTCGATCCAGGTGATGGCGGGGGAGGGATGCAGTTGCATGGCGCCGACGCGTAGTGCCTCGGTCGGCTCGACGGCCACCACCTGATGTCCAAGGCTCGCAAACCAGGCGGCGTCGCGGCCCGTGCCCGCACCGATGTCGAGCACGCGCGCTGGCGCGGCGGGCAGCAGGTGAAGCACGGCGCCATGGACCTGTTCCGACGGAATGCTCTCGTAGCGCACGAAGAGACTGTCGGCCTCGGTGGCGTAGCCTTCCGTTCCGATCACCTGCGGCTGCATCGCTGCGATCCCCTGTCGATCTCAGATCATGCAGAAGATGCATTCGCCGCGCATGTCAATCTCGGTTCGGTCGCGAGCGCCGGGCCGCTCGATCATGAAGCCCGGCGCTCACCGCCGGTCAGGCCGTGACCGCGACGGTGCTCCGGCGCAAGCCCATATACTGCAATTCGGCGAAGACGCCGGTGCCCACCGCCTGCACCGCGACGAATATCTCGCCGAGCACGTTCGGTGTGACGACGCCCGAGAACAGCAACGCGATGCTGCCGACCGTCCACGCCGCATTGCCGGCGATGACCAGAAGGATCAGCGGCCTTGGAGCCATCTGCCGCCAGCCCAGCCAGCCGACGAAGCCCGCGTAGACGATCAGGAACAGCCCGGTCTCGAGCAGCAGCGCGTCAGGCAGTTGCAGCAGCGTCGCCAGCGGCGAAGCGCCGAAGGTGAGCGCGAGTCCGGCAACGCCGCCGAAGGCGGCATCGGCGAGCAGGGCGCGGCGGAGCAGGGCGGACGAGGTGATCATGTCGGGTCTCCTTCGGTTGGGGGCGGTTCAACGGAACAAGGCCAGGAGCTGACGCCGCAGCCGCGCCGGGCGCAGCGAGCGCGCGGCTCTCGTCTCGATCGCGTACACCTGTGCGAAGACGAGGCTGCCCGTGACGTGCAGCAGCGACTCCGGCATGTTGAGCGAGCGCGCCAGCAGCGATGTCGCGAGACCCGCCAGCCATTGGCTGGCGGCGGTGAAGGGGAAGGAAAGGGTCTCGGGATCGCGCTGCCTGCTCATCGTCATCTCCTGTGGTGAGGACGATGACCTGCGCCGGGAGGCATTTCGATTACCTGGCAGATCATGGAGGCGCTGACGTCAGCGTGATAGGTCTCGGATCATGAATGCACAGCTTGCTTCGGCGCGCGCCGACCGCGCCAGACCCGCTCATGTCGGCGAGCACTTGCGGCAATGGCGGCAGCGCCGGCATCTGTCCCAGCTCGATCTCGCACTCGATGCCGAGATCTCGGCACGACATCTGAGCTTCGTGGAAACCGGCCGCTCCGCGCCGTCGCGCGACATGGTCCTCAAACTGGCGGAGCGACTGGACGTGCCATTGCGCGAACGCAACGTTTTGCTGGTGGCGGCCGGCTACGCGCCCGCCTTCCAGCAGCGCCCGCTGGATGATCCGGCGCTCAAGCCCGCGCGCGAGGCGATGAACCTCGTGCTCAAGGCGCACGAGCCCAACCCTGCGCTGGCGATCGACCGGCACTGGAACCTGGTCGCGGCGAACCGCATGATCGCGCCGCTGCTGACAGGGGTCTCCGAGCGGCTGCTTGCGCCGCCGCTCAACGTGCTGCGGGTGGCGCTGCATCCGGAGGGGCTCGCGGCGCGGACGGTGAACCTCGCCGAATGGGCCGGCCATCTGCTGGAGCGATTGCACCGGCAATGCGAGGCCACCGCGGATGCGGATCTGCTGAAGCTCTATGAGGAGCTGAAGTCCTATCCATTCCCCGCGCGATCGGCGCCGCTCGCGGCCGACAGCGTCGCGATCCCATTGCGGCTTCGGGTCGGCGATGACGTGCTGAGCTTCTTCTCGACGACGATGGTGTTCGGCACGCCGGTCGACATCACGCTGTCGGAGCTGGCGTTGGAGACCTTCTTTCCCGCCGATGAGCTCACTGCGCTCAGGCTGAAGGAGATGGTTACCTCGCCGTGACCCCGCTTGTGTTGGCCGCGCGTGGGCTTATGTTGGGCGCAGCCATGGGAACTTGGAGGCACGCGCATGAGCACCTTGAAGCCGCTGATCATCGATGTCGTCTCCGATGTCGTCTGTCCCTGGTGCTACATCGGCAAGAAGCGCATCGAGGAGGCGCTGAAGCTCGTGCCTGACGTGCCGGTCGAGGTGAACTTCCGGCCGTTCTTCCTCAATCCCTGGGTGCCGCGCGAGGGCATCAGCCGCGAGCAGTACCTCACGACCAAGTTCGGATCGGTCGAAGCCTACAAGGGAATCGCAGGCCGCGTGGTCGCGGCCGCGGAGCAGGAGGGGCTGAGCTATCATCCCGATCGTGTCGCCCGTCAGCCCAACACGATCGATTGTCATCGCCTGATCCGCTGGGCCGGCGAGATCGGCAAGGCGCCGGAGATGAAGCAGCGGCTGATGGAGTTGTACTTCCGCGACGGCGGCGATCTGACCGACGTCGAGGTGCTGGTACAGGCCGCAGCGGATTGCGGGCTCGATGCCGAGGTGGTCCGCAAGATGCTGGCGACGGACGAGGATGTGGCGCTGGTCTCGGCCCAGGCGCAGGAGGCCGCAGAGAAGGGCATCTCCGGAGTGCCGACCTACGTCTTCGCGCAGAAATACGCCGTCTCCGGCGCGCAGGATCCGCAGATGCTGGCGCGCGCCATCCGGCAGGTGTCGGCGGAGGTCAACGCCGAGGCGGCTGAGTAGCCGGCCGGCGCTTTCGGAGGGCGCGGATCCCGTGCACCGCGCGGCGTGCGATGGTCAGGCCTTCGCGTCGCGCAGTCAACGCGCCGTGAATAAGCTCGACGACCGGATCGCGCGCATAGAGCGGGATCATCACGTCGCCGATGGCGAGGCGTTCGCGCCATATCGGGTTGATCATGGGATGGTCGGGACCGGCGGTGGAGTCGGCGGCGTTGATCCTCGGATCCGCGCAAAGGTGCCGCGTCAGGTCAAGCGTCAGCTGGACACCGGGCGAGTATTTCGCGAAGCGCTCGTCGACGCCGAGCTTGAAGAAGAAGGCGCGATCCTGATGCCGCAAGACGACGCCCGCCGCAACGGTGGTGTCGCCCGCCATGAGGCTGATGATCTCGCAGGCCTCGTGCCGCGCCAGCGCCGGTGCAGCGCGTCGGATGAACGCCGCGTCGCCGTCGTGCTGGATCAGCGCAGTGCCGCGATGTCCCTTCCAGCCGCTCGCCTCCAGCACCAGAAACGTCTCCAGCGCAGTGGAGACGTCGCCGGGAGAGCGCGCGACCTCGAAGCGGACGTCGCCATGCTCGGCCAGCCGATGACGCAGGCGGCGCAGCTCCTTCAGCTTCTTGGCGCCAAGCGCGTCATGCAGCATCTGGTCGCCGACGCCGGTCGCATCGAGAAAGGCTCTTTCATAGGATTGCAGCACACGCGGGCGCAGATCCCCGCGACGAAGCGCCGCCTCGAACGCCTGCATCACGGAGCCTGCCAGCGACATGTCGCGCAGCAGCAGGGCCCGAGCGCCCGTTCGTCGCGCGGCATCGAGCAGTTGCGCCGCAGCCCGCTCCGCGCGCACGGCGTCGAGCAGCGGCGTGCACAGCGTGCCGTAGGGATGGCCGCTGGCGAGCGCAGGCAGGGGAAGCCTGCAGGCATGCCATAAAGAGGTCGTGGGCATCAGGCCGATGAGACGCGAGGGCTGATCGTCATCCCATGCGCACAGCGCCGATGTTCCGGTGCGGCCGCGCGCCGTGGCGTTCACCGCGCGTTCCCAGCCGGGCAGGTAATAGCCGTTCGGCTCGCGCGCACGCTGCGCCAGATCCTGCCATGCCTGCGGTGAAACGGTCTCCAACGGCACCAGGTCGGCGGCGCGCTCGCGCGCGAGCGGACCGGCCTGCTGGTTCCCTGCCGTCGATGAAGCAGTCGCCATCGCGCGATCGATGATCTCGGCCACGTCCCGATAATCCCCTCGCGAGGCGGACAACCCGCACCGCGTGGGCGACACTAGCGCAAAGCTGACAAGAGACGCTTGCCGCCGGCCAACAATTCGAATCGATGCGTTAACGGCCGGTTCAGCATGTCGCTGGATGCGGTCAGCGGATCAGCGCGACCTCGCGGAAGGCGCCGATCAGCGGCTTCTCGAGCTTGCCCTCCATCCCCTGGAGGATCTCATAGGCCTTCTCGCGCGTCATCACCGGCTTGTAGCTGCGATATTCGATCAGCGCCGAGAAGATGTCGGAGATGGTGAGGATGCGCGTCAGGTCCGGGATGTTGTCGGCCATCAGCCCGTCGGGATAGCCGCTGCCGTCGAGAAATTCGTGATGGTTGCGTACCGCCTTCAGCACTTCGTCGGTGATCGCTGCGTTGTCCTTCAGTGCATCGTAACCAGCCACGGGATGGGTTTCCACCAGCGTGCGTTCCTTGACGTCGAGCCGGCCCGGCTTGTCGAGAATGGTGAGCGGGATCTTGGCCTTGCCGATGTCGTGGAACATCGCGGCCATGTAGAGACGCTCCAGATCGGAGCTGTGGACGCCGAGGCTCAAGCCGAAATCCACGGTGATGCCGGTCACCAGCAGGCAGTGCTGATAGGTGCCTTCGTGATGGCGGCGAACGGTGGCGAGCCAGTCGGACAGACCGTTTTCCGCTATACAGTCGGCGATCCGCTTGCCCGCCCGCCGGGTCTCCTCGACGTCGATCGCAGTACCGCCCAGCACGGCTGCGAACATCGAGGCGATGCAGGACGCGCCTGCAAATGCAGCCTGGCGGTCGTCGGTCGCGATGCTCTTGGCTGCAGAACCGGGGCGCGCATCGAGCAGCTTTCCGAGCAACTGATTGCGGCTCGGCGTGCTCGACAGCACGCTCGTCGCACCGAGCGCATAGGCCTGGACCGTCGACAGACGGGATTTGTTGTTGGTCAGGAAGATCCGCCGCGGAATACGCGAGAGCCGGTCGGAGATTTCCTTCAATGCGGTGATGTTGTCGACGTGGCGCAGATCGGCGGCCACGACAATCGCGTCGATGTCGCCGCCTTTGAAGTCGGCATCACCGATCAGTTCAGATGTGAGCGAGCAGCGTTCGGCCAGCATGCCGCGAAGCATAGCGAGCTTGGCCGTGTCATCGCCGACGAGGTGAACGTTCATGGAAAACCAGGTCCAGGGTCATTCCGCGTTTGTGGGCCCCGATGTTCCGCAGGAATCGTTAAATTTGAGCCATTCGTTCGCTGTGCGGTTGCGGATTTGCGTTAGCCAAGAACTAACAATCTGCGAGCGGTGCGGTAGTCCGTTCCTGCCCGCCCACAGACAGGGCGAGTTCCGGTCGAGTTGGCGGATCCAGCTCGTCGTCGGAGGGAATTACTTGGTCGGCAGGACGGCTTTGTAATCTTCAGAAACACAGTCGTCGCCGGCCGCCGCGCGCCGCCGGTCGATGATCTCGTTGTGCCTGATCATGAGCCTATAGGTCTGGCGCCGAAGCGCGGTTCCACTGGCGGATATGATCTGAGCCCGCACGCAGGCGGTCCATGTATCGCCGGCATCGGCATGTCGGGCGGATGTGGCCTCGAGATCGCGCGGCAGCGTCGTTGCGACGAAGATCATGTCGAGATTCTTGCGCACGAGAAGGGCGACGTCCGGTGCGGCTTCGGGCGGCGGCGGCTCGGGCGCCTTGGCCCGCATGAAGGCCGGCAGGCGCGCATTGCTGTCGGCGGCGCAGCCGGTCAGAAGCAGCGCCGCGAGCAGCCCCACGTGTGACGCAATCCGCCGCATGTCGCATCGTTCCCCATTGCCGCGCAAGCTAGCGCGTAGCCAGTGATCACGGCTTTGCTGCGGGAATCTCGTGCAGCAACGATGTCGGGGCGCGGGCCGATGCGGCAAGAGCGGGCGTCGACGGCGCCGGCGGTGCGGCATCGTGCTCACCGGATTGTGCCCGTCGGGGTGAACCGGGTCACGAAACGGCCCGACCAACAGGCACGCCATGAGTAGATTGGAGATCCCATGTTTCGGTACGCTCTCAGGGCTGCATTGCTCGCCGGCGGCCTGTTCGCCGGCCTTGCTCCCGCATTGGCCGAAGGCAGCAGGCTGGCGCTGGTGATCGGGCAGTCGGCCTATCGTTCGGTGACGCCGCTGCCGAACCCCGCCAACGACGCCAAGGCAATGGCGAAGATGCTGGGTGAAGCGGGGTTCGACGTGACGACCGCCGCCGATCTGTCGCAGCGGGACCTCAACCGGGAGGTGGGCGACTTTGCTGCCAAGATCGCGGCCAAGGGACCCGACACGGTGGCGCTGGTGTTCTATGCCGGTCACGGCTTGCAGATCGATGGCGAGAACTATCTCGTACCCGTCGACGTCGATCCGCGGCGTGAAGCCGACATTCCGCTGCAGGCCGTGCGTCTCAACGATCTCCTGAACACGCTCAATTCGGTGCCGAGCCGGATGCGCATCCTGCTGCTCGACGCCTGCCGCAACAATCCGTTTCCCGCCATCAGCCAGAACGCGGGCCGCGGCCTTGCGCTGGTCGACACCAAGACCGGAGCGCCGGGCACCTTCCTGTCCTACTCGACCTCGCCCGGCGCGGAAGCCGAGGATGGCACCGGCGCCAACAGTCCCTACACCACGGCGCTGCTGCAGGCGGCGCGGGAGCCGGGCCTGCCGATCGAGCAGGCGTTCAAGCGCGTGCGCGTCGCGGTGAACAAGGTCACCGAGGGCCGTCAGACGCCATGGGATTCGTCGTCCCTGACGGAGGATTTTCGCTTCGTCGGGGCGACGGATGCGGGCGCTGCCAATGCGGGCCCGCGGCCAGTCGTCGCCAAGCGCAGCGTCGACGAATGGAAGCGCAGCCTGGAGGGCAAGCCGATCGAGGCCGCCAACGAGCTCATCGTCGGCGACGGCAGCGTCGAGGCGTATGAGGCGTTCGTCGCGCTCTACACCGCGCCGCCCTATGGCCCGCAGGCGCGCGAATGGCTCGACCTCCACAACAGGATGGCCGCCTGGAACGAGGCGGTGCTGATCAATACGGTGGCGTCCTATCAGGGCTTTCTCGACCGCTATCCGAACAGCGACCTGACCCCGACCGCGCGCAAGCTGATCGAGCGCCTGCGCAACCGGCCGGTGGTGACGCCGGTCGTGGCGGCCGCCAATGCGGCGATCCCGGCCGCTTCGGCAGCCCCGCCGGTCGTGCCGGCCGTGGCCGCGGCAGGCCCCACCTGCCCATGCTCGCAGACGCCTCCGCCGGCCCGGAAGTCGGAGAAGCGGGTCGAGGAGAAGCCGGCGAGGAAGCGCGACGAGGACCCGCCCAAGCGCGCCGGCCGCACGCCCCGGCGCGACCCTGGCGACGATGTCGTCGTCTATGCGCCGCCGCCTCCGCCGCGCGTGTATTATGGACCGCCGGTACGCGTGGCGCCGCCGGTGAGCATCGGGATCGGCGGCGGCTATGGCGGCGGCTATGGACGGGTGCCTCAGAACTATCCGGCACGGCGCGGCTACGGCTACTGAAGCTTGCTGACATCCGTGCATCGATGTGGCCGCCCGCAGGGGCGGCCATTGACGTTGGGCGGGAGGCGTTCGTTCGGGTCATCCTCTCGGTTCCGCCATTCGTCATCGCTCCTCACCACTCGTCCCGCGGATGCCGCCGTCCGTCCCATCCCGCTCGATCCGTCCGCGAAGGCTGCTTTCATCGTCCCGGTGCTCCGCTTCGGATGCCGTCTGAGGGAGGGAAGGGTCATGTCGTTGCGGCGAGCGGGTGTTTGCGCGGGCCTTGTCTGGAGCCAGCTGATGGTGGTGCCGGCCTTTGGCTGGCAGCACTGGGGCGGCGATGCCGGTGGAACGCGGTTCTCGCCGCTGGCGCAGATCACGCCTTCCAATGTCGATCGGCTGGTGCCGGCCTGGGACTATCACACCGGAGATCTGCAGAGCCGGCCGCCTGCAGCAGCCCTGCGCACCAAGTTCGAGGCGACGCCGATCCTGGTCGAGGACAGCGTGGTGTTCTGCACACCGTTCAACGAGGTGGTCGCGCTCGATCCCGGCACCGGCGCGCAGCGCTGGCGTTTCGACCCCAAGGTCGGTGACGGGCGGCGCCCGGCCAATCGCTATGCCTGCCGCGGCGTTGCCTATTGGGTGGACGAGCGGGCGCCCGCCGGCACGGCATGCCGCAGCCGGCTGTTCATGGGGACGGTCGATGCTCGCCTGATCGCCCTCGACGCCCGGACGGGACAGCCCTGCGCCGGCTTTGGATCGAACGGCGAAGTGCGGATCGACATCGGCAAGGACCTGCTGTGGCCGGGCGAGTTCCAGATCACCTCGGCGCCAGTGGCGGGCAGGGACGTCGTCGTGGTCGGCTCATCGATCGGCGACAATGTGCGGGTCGATGCGCCCAGAGGCACGGTCAACGGCTTCGATGCGCGCACCGGCGAGTCGCGCTGGAGTTTCGATCCGTTGATCCATGACGGCATCGCGGCGGGACATGCGAACGTCTGGGCGCCGATGTCGGTCGACGAGGCGCGCGGCCTCGTGTTCCTTCCGACCTCCTCGCCCAGTCCGGATTTCTTCGGTGGTGCGCGTCCGGGTGACAACCGGCACGCCGATTCCGTGGTCGCTTTGCGGATCGAAAGCGGCGCGCTGGCCTGGTCGTTTCAGACCACCCATCATGACGTCTGGGACTACGATCTGCCGGCGCAGCCGATGCTGGCGCGGATCGAGACCGGGCAGGGGGCGCGTGACGTCGTGATGCAGCCGACCAAGCAAGGCTTCGTGTTCGTGCTCGACCGCGACACCGGCGCGCCGGTCTGGCCGGTGGAGGAGCGCGCAGTGCCGCAAGGCGCGGTCGAGGGTGACGTTCTGTCGCCGACGCAGCCGTTCCCGACCCATGTGCCGCCGCTGCTCGATCAGCGCTTCGCGGCGGGTGATATTTTCAGGGCCGTGCCGCGCGTCCTGGATTCCTCTTGCGACGATCAGCTCGCGCCGTTGCGCAATGAGGGTCTCTACACGCCACCGACGACTCAGGGCACGCTGCTGTTTCCGATGACCGGCGGCGGCGTGAACTGGGGCGGCGCGGCGTTCGATCCCGTCCACCAGATCCTCTACGCCAATGTCAGCCGCGCCATCCACATCGTCAGGCTGATCCCGCGCGCGGAAGCCGACCGGATGAAGGCGCCGCGCGGTGTTGATTTTGGACTGCAGCGCGGAGCGCCGTTCGCGGTGACACGGGCGGTCGCGATGTCCAGGCTCGGCCTGTTGTGCAACCGGCCGCCATGGGGCGAAATGGTTGCGGTCGACCTCAAGGCCGGAAAGATCCTGTGGCGCTCGACCGTCGGCACCACCGAGGATCGCGCGCCGCTCGGGCTGGCGTTCAAGTGGGGCACGCCGCTCGTCAACGGCGTCGTGGTCACAGCCGGCGGCCTCGTCTTCACCGGCGCGATGGACGCCTATCTGCGCGCCTTCGACGCTGTCTCAGGTCAGGAGCTCTGGCAGGGCCGGTTGCCCGCGCCGGGCGTCGCCAATCCGATGACCTATCAATGGAAGGGCGAGCAATTCGTGGTGATCGCAGCGGGGGGCCATTCGGAGGCGGGAACGTCGCTCGGCGACAGCGTCGTGGCGTTTCGGCTGGCGCGGGATGGCGAAGGGCCCTCGCTATGGTCACGGACGATTGATCGTCCGGGCGGACGGTTCTCCGCCGGCGCCCTGCTCGCGGCCGGGGTGCTGGTTGGTCTGTTCGTGGCGTTGTGGCGATGGCGCCTGCGGCGGGCCTAACGGTCCGGTACCGCCATCAGTCGAATGCGACGCCGATCCGCTTGTCGTGGCTCCAGACTGCGTGGCAGCGCCGCGTGAACTTGTCGGCCGGGATCACCAGCGTGAAGGCTTCGGGCAGACCGACCGGGCTGACCACCTCGACCCTGGCGCCGGTATCGGACATGTTGCGGACCATGCAATCGACCGCGCCGCCGCCGTCGAACGCCAGCCTGCCCTGCTTCAGCACCCGATGCCTCGGTGCAATGCGCTTGTCACTCGTCTCGCTCATGGCCTGTAACCCGGTGCCGAATGGCGTCACCTTTCGCGTCAAAAGCACCTAAAATAAATCACGCTCGCGTTTCGATCAGATGAATCCGGCCCGCGAGGCCCGGGCCGTCGCCTTCACGTTTCGTTAACCCCGGCCGGGCCGCGCGGATCAGAGCATCGCGAAGGCGCTCGACACCATGGCCACCGGCTTGCCATCGCCGGCGCTGGTCAGTGTGACCCGGCCGAAGCTCATGGTGCGGCCCATCCGCACCACGCGCGCATCCGCCAGCACGTCGGCGGAAGCAATGGCGCGCATGAAATGCGTGGTCTGGTCGACAGTGGTCATCGGCCGGTAGCCGCCGCTGGCGGTGACCATCCCGATCACCATCGCGGTATCGGCAAAAGCCATCAGCGCCTGGCCGCAGACAACGCCATTGTCGCGGCAGAGCCGCGGCGAGAACGGCATGCGCAGGATGGCGCCGGCTTCGCCCAGCGGGGACGGCGCGATGTCCTCGACGATCAGGCCAAGATCCTTGATCCAGGGAGCGAACACGTCATCGAGGATTCGCCTCGCGTCGTCGATGGTGAAGTTCGGGGTCTCATTCGGCACGCGCGGAGGTCCTCCCATGGTCTTGTCGATTTGTCTCGTCGACTTTTGTCGCCGCGATCGGCGGAGCCGCCGGAATGTTGCCGCAGAGCGGCGGCTTGAAAAGGCCGGAGTTGGAAAACTATGATGATGGCACACCGTGGAACAGACGGCAGGTGCGCGCAGACGGTGCGGCCGCGAACATCCCGCCTGCGGTCCACCGTTCCGGCACAGTGTCGCGGGCTTGGCGCATGGCGAGGCGATGGTATAAGGCGCCTCTACCGGGGAGTAACCAATGAAGAAGCTGATCGTGACGATGGCGGTCGCCGTGCTGGCAGGCTGGGCGGTTCCCGCGATGGCGCAAATGCCCAATATCAACCTTCTCGCCGACGGTCCCTCGAAGACGCCCGAGGAAAAGGAAGCTGAAGCGGCGCGGGAGCAGGCCTACAAGGACACCATGCGCAAGATTCCGGACGCCAAGACGAGCGCCGATCCCTGGGGCAACGTCCGCGCGGCGGAGCAGCCCAAGGCGGCGCCTGCCATGAAGACCACCGCGGCCAAGAAGCCGAAGGCTGTCGGCAGCACCAATTGAGATTCATCGCGTTCGGGTCGGGCGGGCTCTGACCCTCCGGGCCAATTGCGGACTCGGATTCCTCGCGGCCCCGTCTATATTGACGGTGTGGCAGCGCGTTGGAGTTCGTCGATGGGGATGCGGCCCCGGGACATTGCCAGCCGGATGGCGGCCCGGCGCCAGAAGGGCGCCGCACAGGCTCGCGACGGCTACGTTCGCGACACGTTCACGCTGCCGCGCGAGCAAGCGCGCGCCAAGGCCCGCGACTATCTGACCCGCTATCCCAAGGCCGGCTACATGAGCGCCGTCGAAAGCTGGCGCGAGCTTCCCGACGGGGCGATCGAGTTCACGATGCGGCGGCTTCCCAGCGCCGATTGAACGATTCCGGCAAGCGCCTCATTCCTTTTCGCCAAGAAGCTTGCGTGTGTCGCGATTGATGAAATGAAGCCGCGTGCAGGCCTTGCAGACCACGGTTTCATAGGAGCACGTGGGATCGCCTGGCTTCGGCTCTTCCAGCCAATGCTGCACGTTCATCCCCGTTCGCGGACATTTGAAGATCAGATTACCCATACAAATTTAAATGTCTGCCAGGATGCAGACAGGCATTTTGATCTCGATCAAGCTCGGCTGCCGAAATGACGCGCACTCGACCTCGCGGCCACAGGCTGAGGTTGTGGTTCTCGTCGGTGACAATCCACAAGAGGTCTGGCGAGCCGTCAGGCCTGATCCAGCGACTCGGCGACGATCCGGATGCGGAAGACCGGCTGCCGTGCCTCGTCGAGCAGCTCCATCTGCCATTCGGAGTTTTCGGCGAGCTTGCGCGAGATGCTGCTGGCCATGTCGGCACAGACGGTGGTCATCTCTTTCCAGGCTGCGTTGCGGTCGGCGCACTCGGTCCCATACTCGGACGCGCCTGAGAAGTGGCCGTTGCGGATACGAAAGAAATAGAGCGGCATTGCCAAAACCGGTGAGCCCTGACCGCCCCAGGCCGCTGGGTTTGATGTACGCACCACAAATGGAAGCGCAAAACCCACTCGGATCAATTCCGGTAAAATACGGTCGGTCGCGCTGTTCGCTTCGGTTAGGCTGATTGCCGTTGGTGATGTGCGGCGCAACCGGGCACAGCGAAGGCCGACGAATGAGCCTCGGACCGCCGCGGTCCGAGGCTCGGCGTCAACGTCGTAGCTTCCCAGCAAGGGCAGTCCGGCAATGACACAATTAAATTAGTACGAAACCTGTCGGCGTGCCTTGCGTCAGATCAAGGTTGCAATCTCGATCAACCGCCGCGGGACGCACTTGGCTGCGGTCGAAGATCCGTTCCGGCACGACTGTCAGTCGGTAAACAATCTGCGTCGCGCCGTCGACCATTTCCAGGAGTTCGTCGCAGGCCGGACAACGCCTCTCTCCCGCGGCGCCTTGCTGCGAGTGAAGCTCGATCCTTTGAAGGCCGGCCCTGCAGGACGGACACGTCACGTCATCTCTTGTCATCGCCGATATGAAGCGCAGCGCCCGCAATCCGTTCCCCGACATCACGACAATGACGGAGGGAGATGCATCCCGAGCGGAGCTATCAACGTCGAAAGCCCCGGACGTCGTCCGGGGCTTTCTTTCGGCGCGGATGGTTTCAGGGCCGTGCGCCTACGGGTGACGGAGCCTGCAAATGTTGGAGCTGGCAGGCTGCAAGGGATCGGTCGACGCCGCATCACTGACAATACATCACGGACAATACGGGTCAGCCATCATCGCAACGAACAAACAAATCCGGGGCTGATCAAAAATTTGCTCAGACGTACGACAACCACGATCCTATAACGCAACCCAAAGTTTATGACAATGGTTTGTGGCTTGAAGATGTCGTGAGCGCCGGCGTGCCGCGTGATGCGGATCACGCGGGTCTTGTCCGGGCCATTCCTCAGGCCGCATCAGGAGCTGCGCGAATGGCGCGCTAGCCCATCCTCGGGCATGGTCCGACACAGGGGCGTTCGAGGTTCGTCGTTTCATCTGTCGCTCGTCATATGGCGGTCGTCGAGCTGCTCGGATGCCGCTTGGTGCGGAACTTCATGGCCGGACTCTGCTTGCAGGGCGGCTGCACATCTGCATCGAAATCGTGCGTCTGCACGCACGATGAGCCGAACAAAAGCAGAAGAGGCGAGGGAACTTCGTTCTTCTCAGGAGAACCACGGACCGTGCGATCTACGCACGCGTGTAGGAGTTTGGTAGTTTCAAGGAAAAGTCTTGACGAGCTCGATCGGTCCAACGATCGCGGCATTGAAGTCGGCGAGGTCTTCGCTGGGAATCCAGTACTCGAGATGCTCTCGGCCGCCGGCCTCATGCACTTCGTACGCGTCGATGAAGCGTCGCAGGATCGCGAAGCGCAGCACATGGCCGCAGCCGCTCGCCGGTACGTTCCAGTCCCTCGCGATCTTCACGGCATAGGCCTCGGTCAGCACCGGGTAGAAGATCGGCTGCTCCGGAAGGCGCGGCGGAAACGCCCGCATGCCCGAGGCCGCGATCAAGGCGAACTCCTTTGGGCCGACCGGGCGCCACAGCGTGAGGGTCTGTTCCTTGTTGGATCCGGTCATGCTGGTCCCGAAAATTGGAAGCGGTAGGGGGCTCACAGAGAAGGACCAGCAGGATGATAGGGCACGGTCGAGACCACAATAGCAACTTATAATTGAAGTGGCGTCTGTCACTGGCGCGAGAGGCGAGGTTGGAGCGCTCGGACAGGCCGGTCGTAATTCGCATGATCGCCGGTCGGCGGCTGCGCCGCTCGCGCGCATGGCCTCCGCCTTCAGCCGAGCCAGGATCCTCTCGCGGTCGCCGTCATCGGCGTCCGACTTCGCTTCCGGGCGCGCTCGTCGGGCAGCGCTTCCTCGGCGGTGCTCGGTGCACTGGGCGCCGGCCCCTCGAGCGGCAGGCGTGTCCCCGCGGTTGTCAGGGGTTTGCGAAGAGACAGGGGTTTGCGAAGAGAAGAGGCGTGATTGTCGAGAAGAACATATTGCGAACAAAGAACGGATGGAGTACATTCACCTCAAGATTGCTGGCCGACCTCGTTAACCGTTTGTCCATCTCGCGAATCCCCGCCATAAGGAGCGCCAATGTCCGCCACCGCCCTGCGTATCGTCGAAGGTTCCTCAATGGATAAGAGTAAGGCGCTCTCTGCTGCGCTGTCCCAGATCGAACGTCAGTTCGGCAAGGGCTCGGTGATGAAGCTGGGCAAGAACGACCGCTCGATGGATGTCGAGACGGTGTCGACCGGCTCGCTCGGGCTCGACATCGCGTTGGGGATCGGTGGGCTGCCGAAAGGGCGCATCGTCGAGATCTACGGTCCGGAATCCTCGGGCAAGACCACGCTGGCGCTGCACACGGTGGCGGAAGCGCAGAAGAAGGGCGGCATCTGTGCCTTCATCGATGCCGAGCATGCGCTCGATCCGGTCTATGCGCGCAAGCTGGGCGTCAACATCGATGAGCTCCTGATCTCACAGCCGGATACGGGTGAGCAGGCGCTGGAGATCTGCGACACCCTGGTGCGTTCCGGTGCGGTCGACGTGCTGGTGGTCGACTCGGTGGCGGCGCTGGTGCCGAAGGCCGAGCTCGAAGGCGAGATGGGCGAGTCGCTGCCGGGCCTGCAGGCCCGCCTGATGAGCCAGGCTCTGCGCAAGCTGACGGCCTCGATCAACAAGTCCAACACGATGGTGATCTTCATCAACCAGATCCGCATGAAGATCGGTGTGATGTACGGCTCGCCGGAGACCACCACCGGCGGCAATGCGCTGAAATTCTATGCCTCGGTCCGCCTCGACATCCGCCGCATCGGCGCGATCAAGGAGCGCGACGAGGTGATCGGCAATTCCACCCGTGTGAAGGTGGTGAAGAACAAGCTGGCGCCGCCGTTCAAGCAGGTCGAGTTCGACATCATGTATGGCGAGGGCGTCTCCAAGATGGGCGAGATCCTCGATCTCGGCGTCAAGGCCGGCATCGTTGAGAAGTCCGGCGCCTGGTTCTCTTACGATAGCCAGCGTCTCGGGCAGGGACGTGAGAATTCGAAATCGTTCCTCAAGACCAATCCGGACATGACCGCCAAGATCGAAGCCGCGATCCGCCAGAACTCCGGCCTGATCGCCGAGCAGATCCTGGCCGGCAATGCCGAGCGCGACGCCGACGGCGAGGAGCCGGCGGAGGAGTAGAGCTACGACGGCGGCGGGTGCCATGGACGTCGTGTTGCCGACGTTCCGGCGCCCGTTTGCAGATGTGTAGTGTTCTGCCGAAATCTGCGTTGCTGCATGACCAATGCAGTGAGCCCGGGTTTCTGAGCGCCGGATACGATCTTCAGCGCGAATAATCGAAAGCGTGCGAGCGGACGAGCGGACCGGATCCGCGCGGCGGCACCGACGTTTCCGGCGCCGGTCCTGGGCGCGGGGAGCCGATTGCGAACGTGTTGATAGCGCCTTGAGCCAATCAGGTCGTGCCGGAGCCAACAGCATGACGCGTTTGATTTTAGCGGCCGATGATCCCAGCGCCGGAGCGCTTCGGAGGGGCGGCTTTGCCGACCTGGTGGTGCCAATTCTCCATCGTTTCGTGTGGGGACCGCTGCCATCCGATGCCGAATTATCGGCTTATCTCGTCCAGCGCACCGTGCGACGGAAGCGGGGGCATTGGTTGGATTTCGCCTCGCGCGTCGACTTCATGGCGGTCGGCGGGCGGAGTCAGAGTTTTCTCGAACTTGTCGACCGTTGCGATAGCGTCGAACTGTGGATGGGGACCCGTCCGAACGATCAGTTGGTGCTGATCTGGCTCTTGGATTATCTGCGCGATTACGCCGAGTTCGCGACGAAGATCGTGTTGCGACACCTCGATGCGCCAGTCTTCGACGCCTTGGCCAGACAACCCGCCGGCCGGACCATTGCCGGCGTGGCGCTCGCGCGTGAGCATCTCGACCTGGGCCATCTGGCATGGCAGGCGTTTCGGACGCCGACGCCGCAAGCCTGGTTCGATCTGTTGAAGCAGGATCTCAGTGCACTGCCGCAGCTTCGCCGCTGCGTGCAGGAGATGCTCGATGAGCTTCCCGGTGTTGCCACGGGCCTGGGAGCATCGGAACTGCGAATCCTCGAATTGCTGTCAGCCGGCTATCAGCACCCCTTCGACCTGTTGCCGCATCATCGGGATCGCTTTCAACGCCGCGTCTATGACTATTGGGAAGGAGGCACGTTGCTTGACGGTCTGGCACTCGCGCCGGTGCCGGCAATTTCGGGCCTCGACGAATGGCCGTTCTCGGTCGAGATGCACGACAGCCGTGAATGCCTCGAGCGCTACAAGGCCAGCAGGCTGTCGCTGACGCCGCTCGGCAAGGCGATCCTCGCCGGCGAGGAGGATTTCAGCAGCCATAATCCGATCCGGCGCTGGTGGGGCGGCACCGAATTGATCAACGCCAATCTCTGGCGTTGGCATGCGGCGCTCATCGCTCCGGATCCGGGCACGTCTGACGTCATTGATTGTCGCGAGCCGTGGCGCCCGATCGCTCGGAACATGCGTGAGGAAGCTTACTCCGCCGCCTGGGCGTAGTCCGCCACCGGCGGACAGGAGCACACCAGATTGCGGTCGCCGTAGACGTTGTCGACGCGGCCGACCGGGCACCAGTACTTGTCGGTGCGCGAGGTGCCCGCGGGGAAGCAGCCCTCGCTGCGCCGGTAGGCCCTGTTCCAATCGTCGTCGGCGATGTCGTGCACCGTGTGCGGCGCGTGGCGCAACGGCGAGGCCTCGATTCCGAAGCGGCCCTGTTCGACCTCGGCGATCTCCTTGCGGATCGCGATCATGGCGTCGCAGAAGCGGTCGAGCTCAGCCTTGGACTCCGATTCCGTCGGCTCGATCATCAGGGTGCCCGCCACCGGGAAGCTCATGGTCGGCGCGTGGAAGCCGTAGTCGATCAGCCGCTTGGCGATGTCGTCGACGGTGACGCCGCTGCTCTGCTTGAGCGGCCGCGGGTCGATGATGCATTCATGCGCGACGCGGCCGCGCTCATTGCGGTAGAGCACCGGGAAATGCGCATCGAGCCGCGCCGCGACGTAGTTGGCGTTGAGGATCGCAATCTCGGTGGCGCGGGTCAGGCCGTCGCCGCCCATCAGCAGCATGTAGATGTAGGAGATGGTCAGGATCGAGGCCGAGCCGTAGGGGGCGGCCGAGACCGGCCCGATCGGATGCGCGCTCGCGCCGTCGGTCGCTGGGTGACCGGGCAGGAAGGGCGCCAGATGCGCCTTGACCCCGATCGGACCCATGCCGGGGCCGCCGCCGCCATGCGGAATGCAGAACGTCTTGTGCAGGTTGAAATGGCTGACATCGGCGCCGTAATCGCCGGGTCTGGAGAGGCCGACCTGCGCATTGAGGTTGGCGCCGTCGAGATAGACCTGTCCGCCGTGGGCATGGACGATGTCGCAGATGTCGCGGATGTGCTCCTCGAACACGCCATGCGTCGAGGGATAGGTGATCATGATGGCGGCGAGCTTGGCGCTATGCACTTCCGCCTTGGCCTTGAGATCGGCGAGATCGACATTGCCGCCTGCATCGCAGCCGACCACGACCACCTCCATGCCGGCCATATGCGCCGAGGCCGGGTTGGTGCCGTGGGCGGAGGAGGGGATGAGGCAGATGGTGCGGTGGCCCTCGCCGCGGGCGGCATGGTAGCCCCGAATGGCCAGAAGCCCGGCATATTCGCCCTGCGCGCCCGAGTTCGGCTGCAGCGACACGGCGTCATAGCCGGAGATGCGGCACAGCCAGTCGGTCAGATCGGCGAACATCGTGTGATAGCCGGCCGCCTGCGCGCGCGGCACGAACGGGTGCAGGCTGGAAAATTCCGGCCAGGTCAGCGGGATCATCTCGGTGGTCGCGTTCAGCTTCATCGTACACGAGCCAAGCGGAATCATCGCGCGATCGAGCGCGAGGTCGCGGTCCGCGAGCTTGCGCAAATAGCGCAGCATCTCGGTCTCGGAGCGATGCGCGTGGAACACCGGATGCGCGAGGTACGGCCGCTGCCGCTTGAGCTCGGCCGGCAGCGCCTCGCGGGCTTCCGCCTCGATCGTCGTGTAGGAGAGGTCGCCGCCGAATGCGCGCCAGACGGCTTCGACGACATCGGCCGTCGTGGTCTCATCGAGTGCGATCCGCAGCCTGCTGCCGTCGCGCCCGAGATTGATCCGCTCGCCTTCGGCGCGGGCGA
Source organism: Bradyrhizobium sp. SZCCHNR1015 (assembly GCF_032489875.1). NCBI lineage: Bacteria > Pseudomonadati > Pseudomonadota > Alphaproteobacteria > Hyphomicrobiales > Nitrobacteraceae > Bradyrhizobium > Bradyrhizobium sp. SZCCHNR1015. Next base: position 208,960 of record NZ_JAUEYW010000014.1, on the reverse strand, counting down.
TGATCGACCCGGACTTGACGCCGGCCTCGACGGTGATCGTGTCGAAGAAGGTCTCGCTTTCCGGCGCAAAGCCGAGCTTGCGCAGCCCCGCAGCCAGCACAGCGGTCCGCCGATGCGCGGTGCGGGCGATCGCCTTCAGCCCATCCGGGCCATGATAGACCGCATACATCGCGGCGATCACCGCCAGCAGCACTTGCGCGGTGCAGATGTTCGACGTTGCCTTCTCGCGCCTGATGTGCTGCTCGCGGGTCTGCAGCGCCAGCCGATAGGCGGGGGCACCGCGCGAATCGACGGACAGGCCGACGATGCGGCCGGGCAGCGACCGCTTCAGCGCATCGCGCACCGCCATGTAGGCCGCATGCGGTCCGCCATAGCCCATCGGCACGCCGAAGCGCTGCGCCGAGCCGATCGCGATGTCGGCGCCGAGTTCGCCCGGCGAGGCAATCACGGTCACGGCCAGCAGGTCGGCGGCCAGAATCGCCAGTGCGCCCTTGTCGTGCAGCTTGGCGATCGCGGCGCGCGGATCGCGCAGCGCGCCCGTCGTATCCGGATATTGCAGCAGGCCGCCGAACACCTCGGCGCCGTCCAGATCCTTGGCGGGATCGCCGACGATCAGCTGCCAGCCGAGCGGCTCCGCGCGGGTGCGCAGCACCGCCAGCGTCTGCGGATGCACGTTCCGATCGACGAAGAATGCCCTGGTCTTCGCCCGTGCCGACCGCTCGGCCAGCGCCATCGCTTCCGCGGCCGCCGTGGCTTCGTCCAGCAGCGAGGCGTTGGCGACGTCGAGCCCGGTGAGATCGCAGATCATGGTCTGGAAGTTGAACAGCGCCTCCAGCCGCCCCTGGCTGATCTCCGGCTGATAGGGGGTGTAGGCCGTGTACCAGGCCGGGTTCTCCAGGATGTTGCGCTGGATCACCGCCGGCATCAGCGTGCCGGAATAGCCCTGGCCGATCAGCGAGGTGAAAACCTGATTCCGCGCCGCGAGTGCGCGCATCTGTGACAACGCTTCGGGCTCGCTCAGCGCCGGCCCCAGGGTGAGCGGCGCCGTCTGCCGGATCGTGCCGGGCAGCGTCTGCGCCATCAGCTCCGCCACGCTCTTGGTGCCGACGGTCTCCAGCATCGCCGCGACGTCGCGCGGCGAGGGACCGATATGGCGGCGGGCAAAGCTGGCGGCGGCATCATCGAGCGGCGTGAGCGGCGTGGTCATGAGCAAATCCTCTATGCCTCGTCATGCCCCGCGACGGCGGGGCATCCAGTAAACAGCGACGGCGAGATCGGCAGGCCGTAGCCCGGGCGAGCGCAGCGACCCCGGGACCGCCGGTCCCGCATATCGCTCCGCTCATGCGGGCTACGCACCGCGCGTCTCACGCCGTGTGCGCCTTGTAGGCGGCCTCATCCATCAGCCCGCCGAGCTCGCTCTTGTCGGCGATCTTGAGCTTGAAGAACCAGGCCTTGCCGCCGGCGTCGGTGTTGACGAGCGCGGGCTCGTCGACGATCGCCTGGTTGACCTCGACCACCTCGCCGGTGATCGGCGCGTAGACGTCGGAGGCGGCCTTGACCGATTCGACCACGGCGGCGGCTTCCGACTTCTTCAGCGCCCGGCCGACCTGCGGCAGCTCCACGAACACGACGTCGCCGAGCTGGGCCTGCGCATAGTCGGTGATGCCGATGGTGGCTGTGTCGCCATCGATGCTGAGCCATTCATGGTCGGAGGTGTAGAGCGTAGTCATGGACGTCCTTCAGCGCTTGTAGGTGTTGGGAACGAAGGGCATGGCGGCGACCCGCAGCGGCAGGCGTTGGCCGCGCACATCGGCGAACAACGGGGTGTCGAGCGCAGAGAGAGTGGTCGGCACGTAACCCATCGCGACCGGCGCATTCAGCGTCGGGCCGAAGCCACCAGAGGTGACCTTGCCGACCGGCTCGCCTGAATCGGCCGAAGCGAACAGCGCTGCTCCCTCGCGCACCGGCGCGCGGCCCTCGGGCCGCAAACCGACGCGGCGGCGTGTCGCACCGCCATCGAACTGCGCGAGGATCTTGTCAGCGCCGGGGAAGCCGCCGGCGCGCGCGCCGCCGGTGCGGCGGACCTTCTGCACCGACCATTCCAGCGCAGCTTCCACGGGCGTTGTCGCCGTGTCGATGTCGTGGCCGTAGAGGCAGAGCCCGGCCTCGAGCCGCAGGCTGTCGCGGGCGCCCAGTCCGATCGGCAGCACGTCCTTGTCGGACAGCATCGCCTCGGCGAGCCGCTCGGCCTGATCGGCAGGCACCGAGATCTCGTAGCCGTCCTCGCCGGTGTAGCCCGAGCGCGAAACGTAGCAGGCGAGCCCATCGACGCTGCGCGGCCCCGCGTCCATGAACCGCATCGCCTCGGCCTCTGCACAGAATTTCGTCAGCACGGACGCCGCCTTCGGCCCCTGCAGCGCCAGCAGCGCGCGGTCGGTCAGCGGTTGGACCTCGCAGACGTCGGACAGCCCGTCGCGCAGCAGCGCGATGTCCGCCTCCTTGCAGGCGGCGTTGACCACCAGCACCAGGTGCTCGCCGAAATTCGCCACCATCAGGTCGTCGAGGATGCCGCCCTCGGCGTTGGTGAACTGGGCATAGCGCTGCCGGCCGGGCGGGATGCCGATGACGTCCTGCGGCACCAGCCGCTCCAGCGCCGCCGCGGCGTCGGCGACGTTGCCGGATTTCGGCAGCAGCGCGACCTGGCCCATGTGGGAGACGTCGAACAGCCCGGCCGCGCTGCGGGTATGGAGGTGTTCCTTGAGTACGCCGGGCGCGTATTGCACCGGCATCTCATAGCCCGCAAAGGGCACCATCTTGCCGCCGAGGCTGACATGCAGCGCATGCAGCGGCGTTCGCTTCAAAGAATGGGGGGCAGCCGGTTCAGCCATCGATCAGGGGTCCTCGCGCGGTTCCTCGGGACCAGTCCCGAAAAACGCCACCGAAGCCCCATCTGTCGCTGTGCCTGAGAGTATTATCCCGTCGGCGGACGCGTCCCGGGATCAGGCCCGGCCAGCGTCTCTTTCCAGATGCAGTTGCAGTCGCGAGGGTCCTTTTGCCTGAGAGTTTCCGGGGCGGTTGCTCCTTCGGCGCCGACCCTTGACGTTCAACCAGAACCTCAGAAGGCCAGTCTCTCCCGACGCGACTGTCGTCTATGTCCGGGACCAAACACCAGCCCGCGCAAGCTGTCAACGCGTCACGGCGGCTTTCAACCAGCTTTAGGAGCCGTGCAGCAAGCCCATGATGTTTCTGCACAGTTTCTGGACACGCGAAGTCGCCTTGTCTAAAAGCATTGCCGCCGAATTCCCGGACTTCTTCGATTGGATTGCTATGAGCGGCGTCAACGAGATCAGGTCGACCTTCCTCAATTTCTTCGCTGCGAACGGCCACGAGATCGTGCCGTCCTCGCCGCTGGTGCCGCGCAACGACCCGACTTTGATGTTCACGAACGCCGGCATGGTGCAGTTCAAGAACGTCTTCACCGGGGTCGAGAAGCGGCCCTACAACCGCGCCACCACGTCGCAGAAATGCGTCCGCGCCGGCGGCAAGCACAACGACCTCGACAATGTCGGCTACACCGCCCGGCACCACACCTTCTTCGAGATGCTCGGCAACTTCTCCTTCGGAGATTACTTCAAGGAGAACGCCATCGAGCTCGCCTGGAAGCTGGTCACCAAGGAGTTCGGCCTCCCGAAGGACAAGCTGACCGCGACCGTCTACATCGACGACGACGAGGCGTTCGGGCTCTGGAAGAAGATCGCCGGCCTGCCGGAATCGCGCATCATCCGCATCGCCGGTTCGGACAATTTCTGGCAGATGGGCGACACCGGCCCGTGCGGCCCGTGCTCGGAGATCTTCTACGACCACGGCGACAAGATCTGGGGCGGCCCGCCGGGATCGCCGGAGGCGGACGGCGACCGCTTCATCGAGATCTGGAACCTCGTGTTCATGCAGTACGAGCAGCTCGAGGGCGGGGTCCGCAATCCCCTTCCGAAGCCGTCGATCGACACCGGCGCGGGCCTCGAGCGCGTCGCCGCGGTGCTGCAGGGCAAGCACGACAATTACGACATCGACCTGTTCGTCGCGCTGATCCGCGCCATCGCCGACCTCACCAATGCCGACCCGCAGGGGCCGCAGAAGGCGTCGCTTCGCGTCATCGCCGACCATTTGCGCGCCTCGTCGTTCCTGATCTCGGACGGCGTGCTGCCGTCCAACGAGGGCCGCGGCTATGTGCTGCGCCGGATCATGCGCCGCGCGATGCGCCACGCCCAGCTGCTCGGCGCCCGTGAGCCGCTGATGCACAAGCTCGTCGGCACGCTCTCGCGCGAGATGGGCCAGGCCTATCCCGAGCTGATCCGCGCCGAGGCGCTGATCAAGGAGACGCTGCGGCTCGAGGAGACCCGCTTCCGCAAGACCCTGGAGCGCGGGCTGGCCATCCTCGACGAGAAGTCGGCCTCGCTCACCAAGGGCGACATGTTCGACGGCGACGTCGCCTTCACCCTGTACGACACCTACGGCTTCCCGCTGGACCTCACGCAGGACGCGCTGAAGTCGCGTGGCATCAGCGTCGACCAGGCCTCGTTCACCGATGCCATGGACCGCCAGCGGGCCAAGGCCCGCGCAGCCTGGGCCGGAAGCGGCGAGGCGGCGACCGAGGCCGTCTGGTTCCCGCTGCGCGAGAAGCTCGGGGCCACCGAGTTCCTCGGCTATGAGACCGAGACCGCGGAGGGCGCGGTGACCGCGCTAGTCAAGGACGGCGCCGAGGTCGAGAGCCTCAAGGCCGGCGAGAGCGGCGTCATTGTCCTGAACCAGACGCCGTTCTACGGCGAGTCCGGCGGCCAGGTCGGCGACACCGGCGTGCTCACCGGTGAGGGCGTCCGCGTCCGCATCACCGACACCCAGAAGAAGGCCGGCGACCTGTTCGCACATATCGGCACGGTGGAGCAGGGCACGCTCAAGCTCGGCACCGCGCTGCAGCTCGACGTCGATCACTCCCGGCGCTCGGCGATCCGCGCCAATCACTCCGCGACCCATATCCTGCACGAGGCGCTGCGCCAGGTGCTCGGCGACCACATCGCCCAGCGCGGCTCGCTGGTCTCTCCGGACCGCCTGCGCTTCGACTTCGTCCATCCGAAGCCGATCACCCCGGAGGAGCTCGCCCGCGTCGAGGACATCGCCAACGACGTCGTGCTCGAGAATGCCGAGGTCACGACCCGGCTGATGGGGCTCGACGACGCCCGCGAGGCCGGCGCCCGCGCGCTGTTCGGCGAGAAATATGGCGACGAGGTCCGCGTCGTCTCGATGGGCAATGCCGCGCGCGAGCTGGGCTCGAATGCCATGGGCTGGTCGGTCGAGCTGTGCGGCGGCACCCACGTCAAGCGCACCGGCGACATCGGCCTGATCGCGGTCACCTCGGAGAGCGCAGTGGCCTCCGGCGTCCGCCGCATCGAGGCGCTGACGGCGCGCGGCGCGCGGGCGCATGCCAACCACAATCTCTCGCTCGCCAAGGCGGCGGCAGCCGAGCTGCGCACCACGGTCGAGGATGTGCCAGCGCGCATCACCGCGCTGATGGAGGAACGCAAGAAGCTCGAGCGCGAGCTGTCGGACGCGCGCAAGAAGCTCGCGATGGGCAGCGGCACCTCGATCGGCAACGGCTCGCCGGCAGCCGGGATTCGTGACGTCTCCGGTATCAAGCTGATGGCCCGCGCCGTCTCCGGAATCGAGATGAAGGACCTCAAGTCGCTCGCCGACGAGGCCAAGAAGCAGCTCGGCTCCGGTGTGGTCGCGCTGGTCGCGACCTCCGAGGACGGCAAGGCCGGCGTCGTGGTCGGCGTCACCGCCGATCTCACATCGCGCTTCAATGCGGTCGACCTCGTGCGCGCCGCGTCCGAGGCGCTCGGCGGCAAGGGCGGCGGCGGCCGTCCTGACATGGCCCAGGCCGGCGGCCCGGACGGCACCAAGGCGGAGGCTGCGCTGGCCGCGATCGAGAGTGCGATCGGCAAGGCAGGCTGATCGTGCCGACGCTCGGGCCGGGCGAGAGCGTTCGCGATCCCGATCTGCGCGACCGGCTGTACGAGCTGCTCGAGCACGACCATCTGCCGAGCACGCACGGCTCGCGCATCGTCCAGTTCATCGTGCTCGTCATCACGCTCGACGTGCTGGCGGTGGTGCTGGCCTCCGACCCGGACATCGCGGCTTCCATTGGCGGATTGCTGCGAGCGATCAAGGTCTGTTCGCTGATCGTGTTTGCCGCGGAGTATGTCGCTCGGCTCTGGAGCGTGGCGGGGCACATGCCGCGGCGCCAGTCGCCGCACCGCGAGCGGCTCGCCTACGCCTTGTCCGCGCTCGGCCTGATTGATCTCCTGTCCTTCGTGCCGGCGTCCATCGCGCTGGTGCTTGGCGATCGCACGCTGGAAGCCCTGTGCATCGTGCTGCCGTTCCTGAAGCTGGTGCGCTATTCGCCGGCGCTGCGCTCGCTCTTGTCCGCCGTGCAGGCCGAGCGGCGCATCCTGATCGGCTGCCTCGTCATCCTGGCCGGCGCGGTGCTGCTGTTCGCCTCGCTGCTCTACGCGGTCGAGCGCGATGTCCAGCCCGACAAGTTCGGCACCATCCCGCATGCGATGTGGTGGGCGATCGTGACGCTCGGCACCGTCGGCTACGGCGACGTCGTGCCGGTGACGCCGCTCGGCCGCATCATCACGGTGTTCGCGATCATCTGGGGCTTTGCCATGATCGCGCTGCCGGTCGCGATCATCTCCACCGCGTTCGCCGAGGAGATCAAGCGGCGCGATTTCGTCGTCACCTGGGGCATGCTGGCGCGGGTGCCGCTGTTCTCGCATCTTTCGGCGTCCGAAATCGCCGACATCATGCGGCTGTTGCGTGCGCGTACGATCGAAGCCGGCGAGGTGCTGGTGCGGCGTGGCGATCCGGCGTCCTCGATGTATTTCATCACCACGGGTGAGGTCGAGATCGAGCTGCCGACGCAATGCGTCAAGCTCGCCGACGGCACCTTCTTCGGCGAGATCGCGCTGCTGCACCGGACCAAACGCTCGGGCACCGTGACGGCGACGCGCAAGACCCGGCTGCTGGTGCTCGACGCGCAGGATTTCCACGCGCTGATCGCGCGGATGCCGGCGCTCGCCGCGCATGTCCGGACCATCGCCAAGGCGCGCATGGCCGATTCCGGCGATCTTGCCCTCGCCGAGCTGTCGCAGGCCGAGCACGACGACCAGCCGGACGCGTAGGACGCTGCTCCCGGATCGCTCGCAGTCCCCCGTCCCATCTTCCAACCAGTCAAACAGCCGGGCGTGCACACACGGTCCCGCGGCGCGGTCGCGCCCGGGGGATGCGGAAAGCATTCACCCTCGAAAGACGATGAGGGCGCAGGGAATGCCGGGTGAGGGCCTCACCCATGGCCCGCCTGCGGAAAAAATGCAGGCGGCAGGTACCACAGGTGGTGCCGAACACTCCGGCATTCCCTGCGCGGCGGTTTTAACGCTTATACGCGATCTCCTCGGTGCACCGGGCTTGTTGGCCACCGTTCGCGACAATGCGCTTCAAGCGCATCGCGCGGGACATCAGCATCGGGATGCCAGGACCACGCGACTTCACGTCCGCGAGCGCATCATTCGTCCGCACCCGAAAGCGCGCTGATGCCCTCACGTCCACCGCATTGCCGGCCCAACGTCTCGTGACGACGCGTACGCCCCTCATCCGGACCGGAACGCGGATAGAATAGACATGATTTGCTGATTTTCGGAAGTGGTTTATTTTTCCGCGAAGCTCTTGAAACGAAAGATGTGGCTGAACGGGATGGGAAAATGGAAGCATTGACGCAGGCGATTTTGACCCGTGATCAGGAATGGTCCCGTGCTTTCGTCGGCGCGATAATGCCCGCCGGGCAAATCGGCCAAGCTCGATGCCTCGTCGAAGATGGCGGCCGATCTCGCAAATTCCACCGGGAGGTGCTATCTTTATGTCTTAGGCTCCCTTTTCTCGGAAATGACCAATGTCGCAAATCAAGTCTCGGGTCGTCCCGTCGGCGCTGCCGCCCAGTGAAGCCGAGCTTGCGGATTGGCAGGCATTGAGTCGCGAGGAGCAGATCGCTTGCTTCAAAGAGTTCTTCGCGCACCCTGATTGCGAGACGTTCACTGCCGAGACTGCTGAGGACATCATCGCGGCTGCTCGGCAGCGTGTTGCTGCGCGCCGTGGGTAGCTATCGCCTCACCATTCGAGCACGCGATCCAACTCGCTCAGATCTACGAATACGCCGAACTGCAATTTGGTGCTTATCAGGCGGAAGCCTACGCGTCCGGGCTGATCCGGACCTTCGAGCTGCTCTCAGATTTCCCGGCCATAGGTCAATCAGCCGAGGACTTCCGGCGCGGGCTACGACGGTTTCGATTCCAGGCGCATGTCGTCTACTACACGATATCGGTTGATGTGGTCGAGATCCGGGGTGTAGTGCACCACGCGTGCCAAATCAGATCCAGTCTGTTTGATTGACGCAGTCGGCAGGCCGGGGACTCCATCCAGAACTGGAGAACTCCGTGTTTACCCAAACCATCGCGGCGGCAGGCAACACCGAAATTCCAGCATATCTGACGCTGATCAAGCTCGGATACGAAATCGATCGTCGCTATGAGAGCGACGGCGAACTCTGGAGCGCAACGAAGGGGACGCTTCAACTCGTCGCCGAGAGCCCCCTGCAGCTGCTTGGACTTGCGCTGATGTACATGGAGCGCGGCGCCGACTGGCAGGCAGATGACGACGAGATCGATGCCTTCCTAAAGCGATTCTACCCGTGAGGTCGCGTTGTGATTCATGGAGGCCATTCGCCGGCCAGCATTGCAGCCCGTTCATCTTCCGTGAATTCGATCGCAATGCGTCCCAGCGCGCGTTGGCCGCGCGCGATCGCTATAACGCCAAGGAGTTGGCTGACAACGTCGGCATCCTGCGCCGTCGCGAGGTCGCGGAGTGCCATGTGGAGCAACTGGCCCCACGCCGCTTCGTAGCTCTCGCGCAGGTCAGCCGGCATCGCCGGATTGCGAGAGCCGTCTCGCGCAAGCTCGATGATCGCGATCATCGTGTAGGTCTGCCAGTCGGCAACACCGCGGCGCTCGCGAATTCGGACCAGACCGGGTACGGCGGCGAAGGATGCTTCGCCGACGTCACCTTGGTGGTGCAGCTCATTCCAGAGTTCGTCCCAGGCTGAGCTATCGCCACCTTCGAGGCGTTGCAGGGCTGGGCGCGGGTCGTAGGGAACGCGATAGCCGCCGAGGAGGCTGGCCCAGCGCGCTTCTGACAAATCGGGGTCTGACACTTTCATGCAGCAAGTCTCGTCCAGCTTGGGCGTGATCTCATGCGAGCTGAAAGGCGCAGGTCAACAGCCACGCCACGGTTCTCCAAATTGGTTGCCTTGTCGTGCGTCCGACGCATCTCGATAGCCGCAACGGCGCGGAACACAATATTCCGTAATGCGGCATGTGACACTCATGTCACACTTACGGTTATACCGACTCCCCAATATAATATGACTATTCAAAGGCACCTCGGCGCTTGCTAGGATCGCCTTCCAATCTCAGGTTGACGAATGCGCTCCTCGAATGGGCGGCGGCCGGGATTGAGCCGTGGGGAAGCGCGTGCCGGGACGGAGGCTCTGGGCCGGACGCGACAGAACAACAGCCAGAGCCTGGGGACGCTGCGAGGAGCAGGAAAAATGAGTGGGTTTGCGACGACCGCACGCATGTGCGGCGTAGGGGTTGCTTTGTCTTGTTTGTTGGGCGGCGGTGCGCTCGCTGCCGATCTGCCGATGAAGGCGCCGCCGGTTCCCTATGCCGGTGTCGATGATTTCTGGACGCGGCCATATCTGTTCGGTGATCTCGGCCGGACCAGGCTGAAGGAGCAGGGCATCTCGCTCGCGCTCACGCTGGGCGACGAGGCCGTCACCAACCTGTCGGGCGGCTCGCGCAACACCGCGGCCAATGCCGGGCAATTGTGGTTCGAGGCCAAGTTCGACATGGCCAAGCTCGCCGGCATCCAGGGCGGCCTGATCGGCGTGACGCTGGTCGACCGCTTCGGCAAGAATCTCAACAGCGAAGCCGGCATTCCGGCGCTGCAGCTGACCAACGAGGTGTTCGGCCGCGGCAACATCCTGCGCCTCACCGAGTTCTACTATCAGCAGAAGCTGTTCGACGACCGCCTCGTGCTCAAGGGCGGCCGGCTGCCGGTCGGCTCCGACTTCTTCTTCGGCCAGTGCGAGTTCATCAACCTGACCTTCTGCGGCGGCCAGCCCGGCAACATCCAGGGCGGCTACATCTACAACTGGCCGGTCAGCCAGTGGGCCGGCGTCGTGCACTACAACTTCACCAAGGAGTGGAAGCTGTCGGTCGGCGTCTACGATGCCAATCCGAACTACCTGACGACGTCGGACGCCGGCGTCTACCTGGCGCCGGGCATCGCGCGCTCCAATCCGGCCTCGGGCGTCCTGGTGCCGGTGGAAGTGGTGTGGGAGCCGAGCGGTCCGCTCAACGGCACCTGGCGCTTCGGCGGCTGGTATGACAGCGCTTCGACCATCGACGGCGGTCTGCCCGGCATCACCGGGGTCTACGCCGGCGGTCCCGGCGTGGGCGATCAGAACCTCAGCAGCCAGCGCGGCCGCTACGGCTTCTACGAATCGATCCTGCAGCGGCTGACCGTCGAGGGTCCGAAGGCGCAGGGCTGGTACACCTTCCTCAACACCAGCGTGGCCGATCACCGCACGTCCTATCAGGATTACCAGATCTCCTGGGGCGTCAAGCACACCGGCACCTTCTCGTTCCGTCCCGACGACGAGGTCGGCTTCGCGGTCGGCACCACGCATGTCAACTCGGCGGCGCTGACGCCGAATGCAGGCGGCAACGAAGTGCCGATCGAAGCCTGGTATGGCTGGCAGGCGACCGGCTGGATGAACCTGAAGTTCGACGCCCAGTATGTCATCAATCCGGGCGGACGCGGCTTCAACGCCGCCGGCCTGAAGACCGGCAATGCGGTGGTGCTCGGCCTGCGGACGGTGGTGCATTTCTGAGAAGCCTGTCAGGCGAGGGGCGGATGTGCAGCATCCGTCCCTCGCTGGGCTGAGACGATGAGCCGTCCTTTGCCGACGCCGAACCTGGTGGGCCTGACCATCGGGGTAGGGGCGCGATGCGTTGGTATCGGTTGACTCTTTTGCGCTGCGACACGACATCTCCCTGGCATTGCCGCGCCGGCCCAGGAGACCGCCATGACCGCAACCGACGTCCGTCTCGCCGCCGGCCAGCGCCTGGGCGACGAGGTCGTGGACTGGCTCACCAGCGGCACCCGCGACGAACGCTTCATCGACAACATCTTCGCGCAGATGTGCATCCGCCTGCAGCGCGCCGGAATCCCGGTGAAGCGCGCGTCGCTGCACGTGCAGATCAACCATCCGCAATGGCTCGGCGCGCGCATCCTGTGGAGCGACGGGATGGAGAGCTCCGAGATCAATCGCGTCGACTATGACGTCGGCTCGCGTTCCGAGTTCATCGGCAGCCCGGTGAGCGAGGTCTACAACGGCGCCGACGAGATCCGCGAAAACCTGGCGCGTGATCCCGCGCTCGGCCGGCAGCATGGCATCTATGACGACATGCGCGCGCAGGGGCTGACCGACTATGTCGCCTGGCCGATCTTTCACACGCTCGGCAAGCGCCACTGCGTGACCTTCGCGACCGACCAGCGCGGTGGCTTCGATCATGCCGAGATCGGCGCCCTGAAGCGGCTGCTGCCGGTGCTGGCGCTGGTCAGCGAGATCCGCATCAAGAACCGGCTGGCGCGCACCCTGCTCGAGACCTATGTCGGGCCGCATGCCGGCGAGATGGTGCTGGCCGGCGCGACCCGACGCGGCAGCGGCGAGACCGTGAGCGCCGCGATCATGATCTGCGATCTCCGCGACTTCACCAAGATCTCCGACAATTGGCCGCGCGACGACGTGATCGATCTCCTCAACGGCTATTTCGACGCGATGGTCGAGCCGATCACAGAGCATGGAGGCGAGATCCTGAAGTTCATCGGCGACGGCCTGCTCGCCATCTTTCCGCTTAGCCAGCCCGGCGCCTGCGAGAACCTGCTGCACGCGGTCACCGGCGCCAGGCAGGCGATGGCGGAGCTCAACGCGCGGCATGCGGAAGGCGGCCGTGCGCCGCTGCGCTACGGCATCGGCATCCACGTCGGCGACGTCATGTACGGCAACATCGGCTCGCGCACGCGGCTGGATTTCACGGTGATCGGACCCGCGGTCAACATGGCCTCGCGCATGGAGGCGCTGACCAAGCAGGTCGGTCGTCCCGTGCTGATGTCGCGCGCCTTCGCCGAACTCGTCGAAGGCCCGTTCGCGCTCGAACGCGTCGGCGAATACCCGGTGCGCGGCTTCAACGACCCGATCGAGCTGTTTGCGTTCGAGGGGTAGGGCGTCGAGCTGTGCCGTGCTCACGGCATGGCTCAGCGGCCGAACTCGTCCTGAAGCCGCAGGAATGTCTCGGTCGGGCGATCATAGCTGACGAGCCTGACGTCGAGGTCGAAGCTGGACGCCAGCAGCAGCGCGCGGCGCAGCGCGTCCTCGATCCAGCTCTCCTCATTGCCGAACGCGCCGCCGCCGACGCTGGTGAGCAGGGCAATGTTCGAGCCGCGTGTCGCGTTGAGGACCGCCGCCCAGATCGTTGCCTCGTAGCTGGCCTCGAGGATCAGGCGGGAGAATGTCTGCCAATATCGGGGGGCAGGGGAACAGTAGGCCACGGGGAGCGCGGAGCAGAAGGCCTGCGACACTGTCGGTCGGGGCTCGCCCGCGTCGGTCAGCTCGACGTCGGAATGCAGGCCGATCCGAAGGTGTCCGCGCAATGCGTCGATCTCATCGCCATCGCTTGCGTCGAGGATGGCCGTGATGGTCTCGAGTCCGGTCCGCGTGCACAGGGCGTACCCGTTCGTCATCGCCCAAAGCTCGCCGCCGCGGGATAGACGGGACTTCAGAGCCGCCCCGACATCTGCGAGCGCGTCGAGCTGACGGTCGCGGGTCTGGCCCGATTCACCGCCGACCGGGGCAAAGTAGTTGCGGTAGATCGTTGCGGCGCCGGCGGCGATCGCGCAGGCCGGCCCCTGCGTCGGGTCATGCTGGTAGATCGTCACGCCGTCTTCCGGGGTCGCGTGGGGGCCGATCATCTCCAGCAGATTGAACTGCGAGGCGACCTGGAACAGCGCGCCGGCGAACTCCGGGACCAGATGAAGGGTGCGGACATCGCCGCTGACGAGACTCACGCCGAGCCGCCCGGTTCGACAGGCCGAGTCTTGGACCCTGGTCCGGAGCTCCGACAATTTCGGAAGCTCCAGCCGCCCGGTCTGGTAGCTCTTGCCATTGACCAGAGACGTCAGCCGTCCGTCTTTGCAGACCAGTCTGGCGCGCGTCGAGGCATAGTCGGTTTCCTTGAAGCCGGTCAGTCGTTCGAACCAGTCCACCATACCAGCCTTTCGTTTCTGCCAGCCGACCAGATGCGGCGAAACCGCCTCGGCGTCTGACGTTCGCGCGAGACGCAGTGTAGGCCATCGCAATTCGCCGCAGCAATGAACGACTCTGTCGCCGTGCCTAGAAGATTCGCAGCGGCCGCCACCAGACGAGGCTCGGCGCGAACAAGGCCACAGCGAGCGCAAATGCGCCCCCGGCAATACAGATCGTGACGATGGCGCGCGGCGACAGGCCGCGGGCCTGCGGCAGGAATGTGAGCGCCCGGACGATCGCTCCGGTGATGAAGCCCGCTCTAGCGATCGGCAGCATCGGGATGTCGAGCAGATCTTCGAGCGTACACGCGCGGCTGCAGCTGCCTTGCTCCAGCGTCCACCATTCTCGCAGGCCGCCGATCATTGTCGCCAGCGCGAGCAGCAGCGTTGCCGCCAGCAGCGCCCGCCACGATGGCATTAGCACCGCGATCGCATAGGAGATCAGGCAGACGGCGAGCATCTGCGTCAGGACGTCGAGCATCGTCGCGCGACTCAACTCTCATCCAGGAACGGCGCCACCACCTCGCGCGTCTCCGCGCTGGTGACCACCGGGACGATCTCGAAGGTCATGCCGGTGTTGCGGGCGTTGGACAGGATCCATTGCTGCAGCAGGCGGGCGTCGTTGCATTCCATCAGTTGGAAGCAGCGGTCGAAACTCGGCTCGATCCAGCTGCCGAGATATTTCAGCCCGTCGGGAAAGGTGATGCCGGGGTCGCGAACGCGACGGTAGACGGGAATCGGATCGCGGTCCTTGAAACGCTCGATCACCATGAACAGCATGCGCGCCTCCGCCTGGGTCCGGCGCAGAGTGTGGACGGAATCGAGCAGGTGTTCCAGGTCTCGCGCGTGGCCTCGCGGTCCGAAAGACCGGCTGCGGCACCGGCGGTGAGGGAGCTCTACTGTCCCGACGGCGTGCGCAGGCCGTGCCAGGCGTCGCGCACCTGATGGTAGTGAACCTCGGGCAGATAGTCCGGCGTATTCAGATTGAGGTTCTTGACGTCGAGCCGGCCGACCGCGCTGAGCAGCGTGTAGGAGGCGATGACGCGGTCGCGCTGCGCGCCGATCAGCCGCGCCTTGGCCTGGATCAGATCGGCCTGCGAGTTGAGCACGTCGACGGTGGTGCGCTGGCCGCCCTGGGCCTCGCGCGAGACGCCCTGCAGCGCGACGGTGGCGGCCTTCACCTCGGCCTCTGAGGCGCTGACGGCGACCTTGGCGCCTTCATTGGCGACCCAGGCGCTGACCGCCGCGGTGCGGGCCTGGTTGCGGACCTGGTCTAGCACGAGGCGGCTCTGCGCCGCGAGCTCCTTGCTCTGGCGGGTCTGCGACGCGGCGGTGCCGCCGTCATAGATCGGCGCGGTGACGCTGCCGACGATCGAGGCCTGGTCGGTGCCGAAGGTGCCGAGCGTCTGATCCGAATCGCGGCTGCGGCTGACATTGCCTTGCAGGGTCACGGTCGGCAGCAGCGCGCCCTCGGCGACCTTGATCGAGGTCGAGGCCACGTCGACGTCGAAGCTCGCCGCAGCCACCGCCGGATTTTCCTTGTTGCCAAGCGCAATCGCGT
The DNA here is from genome assembly GCF_032489875.1 of Bradyrhizobium sp. SZCCHNR1015. Lineage (NCBI taxonomy): Bacteria > Pseudomonadati > Pseudomonadota > Alphaproteobacteria > Hyphomicrobiales > Nitrobacteraceae > Bradyrhizobium > Bradyrhizobium sp. SZCCHNR1015. The sequence continues at coordinate 193,863 of NZ_JAUEYW010000014.1, read as the reverse complement.
CCTCGCGGCTGCGCGGCAGCAGGCGATCGATCGGGTCGGCCGCGCGCAGCTGGCCCGGCGCCATGCCGATGACCTGGGCATAGGTCGCCTGGCTGATGGCGAGGTTGACCTCGGCGGCGTTGAGGTCGGACTGGCCGCGCGCCAGCCGCGCCTCGGCCTGCGAGGCGTCGGTCGGCGTGACGTCGCCGGCATTGAGGCGGCGCTGCGTGACGGAGAGCGTCTCGCGCAGGAAGGCGACGTTGGAGCGCTGCGCCTCGACCAGCGACTGGTTGGCGAGCACGTTGGTGTAGGCCGTGACGGCGTCGAGCAGCACGCCCTGACCGACATTGCGCAGCGCCTCGCGGCCCGACTGCACCTGCAACTCGGCCATGCGCACGCTGTTGGCGGTGCGGAAGCCGTTGAACAGGGTCTGCGTCACGGTCACGCCGATGGTCCAGGGCTTCAATGTCGCGGTCTGGATCGTGTTGCCGGGCAGCAGATTGCGCACGGCCTGCAGGCCGGCACCGAGGCTCGCGATCAGTTGCGGGCGATAGCCGGCGAGCGCCTGCGGCACGTTCTCGTCGGTGGCGCGCTGGCGCGCGCGCTCGGCGTTCAGCGCCGGGTTGGTCTGATAGGCTTTGACGAGCGCGGCCGCGAGATCCTCGGCGCGCGCGGGCGAGCAGGCGACGACAAAGCCGGCGGCCACGGTCAGGCCGAGGCCGAACCGCCGCGCATGCACCTTGCCGACGCCAAATTGTTTGGCTCGACCCACCATCCGACTCCGCCGCGTCTCACTGTCTTAACCAGTTGTTTACCTGTTTACGGCGGATGGCGGCCACACACAAACCGCGGATATGGAATCCGGCGGGCTTTTCCATGGTTTGTTGTGGCGCTCTCGCCACAGGCCGTTTGTCAGGCGCTTGCGCGACGGTCGTGCGGTAGGCCGGTGGGTGGGCGTGCGCGGACGACAGCGCACGGGCGCACCGCGAATCGCGTCGGTGATATGCGAGTAACTCGCGGCTCGCTCGGTCTACCTCGCGCCGCTTGCGGGGGGAGGTCGAATGGCATCGCGGATGCCATTCGGGTGAGGGGGGACAGGTCCAACGACGTACGCTTCCCGAGCGTCTGCCCTCATCCCAACGCTCACCCCGTGAAGAACGGGGTGAGGGAGCGCACCGCGTCCACGGCTATCGATGAACTGACTTCGAAAAATATCAACTCAGTCGAACTGAGCGCACTGCCAATCTCACCGGTTCTTGTTCACCGGCTTGCGCTTCTCGATGAACGCGGCCATGCCCTCGGCGCGGTCTTCCAGCGCGAAGGTGGCGTGGAACAGGTTGCGCTCGACATTCATGCCTTCGGACAGCGGGGTCTCGAAGGCGCGGTTGACGGCCTCCTTGGCCATCGCCGCAGCCGGGCGCGACATCGATGCGATCTTCTCCGCCGCGGCCATCACCTCGTCCATCAATTTGTCGGCCGGCACGATGCGGCTGACGAGGCCGGAGCGTTCGGCCTCGGCCGCATCCATCATGCGGCCGGTGAGGCAGAGGTCCATCGCCTTGGCCTTGCCGATCGCGCGCGTCAGGCGCTGGGTGCCGCCAATGCCCGGGATGGTGCCGAGCGTGATCTCGGGCTGGCCGAATTTGGCGGTGTCGGCGGCGATGATGAAGTCGCACATCATCGCGAGCTCGCAGCCGCCGCCGAGCGCATAGCCCGAAACCGCAGCGATCGTCGGCTTGCGGCAGCGCGCGACGCGGTCGCCGCCGATCGCGGTGAAGTCGCTCGAGAACATGTCGATGAAGCTCTTGGGCTGCATCTCCTTGATGTCGGCGCCGGCGGCGAACGCCTTCTCGCTGCCGGTGATCACGATGCAGCCGATGGCATCGTCGGCCTCGAGATCGTCGACGGCTGCGGCGATCTCGCGGAAGACGCCGAACGACAGCGCGTTGAGCATCTTCGGCCGGTTCAGGGTGATGATTCCGACCGCGCCTTTGCCTTCGACGATGATGTGCTCGTAAACGCTCATGATCCCACCCCGCAAATCAAAACAGCGGGCAATGTGCCCGCTGGATCGTTACGCATCAAGTAGGTGGGGCGCCGCGCGGCGCCTCAGATCATGAACATCCGCGCCGCCGAGCCCAGGGTGAGCAGGGTGCCGCAGGCGATGAAGATCTTGCCGATGATCGAGGCCTTGTCCCAGCCGGAGCTGTCGTCATTGCTGACCGTGACCATGTTCACGGTGACGTCCGAGGCCGCCGGCGCATCGCTCGGCGCGGCGTCGGCCGATTCCGCGGCAGGCGCGGCCTGAGCCTGGGCCTCGGCCGGCATCGGCGCCGGGAATCCGTCCTGCTTCGCTGCCGGGGCGCTCTCGGCCCCCACCGGCAGGAACGGACTGTAGCTCTGCTGTTCGGCCGCGCGCGCCAATCCAGTGCCAACGAGGCCCAGAACGAACGCGGCGGCAATGATCAATGCTGAACGTCCACTGGCTTGGATCGTCATCGTCGGCTTCTCCCCATCCCGCCAGCCCAAGCCGGAGTGAGACCCCGACAGATGTCGAGAACGGGGCAGAAAATGGGTATCTTCCTGCCGCTCACGGCAAAAGCTGGGCGGCGCCGCACTTTGCGACGCGGCCCATTAAACCTGATCATGCACCTTTCGATTCGGTGCTATGGAGCGGCTCCAAGGAACTGTTCCAAGACTTGCCCGGTGGCGTGCTCTCGGTGTGGCGTAACTCGGATGCTTCCGAGGCCAATGTCCGCATCACGAATTAGTGATCATTATGCCGCGAGAGTAACAAGCTGACGATTCGGGCGAATTGCTGGGGGTGGAGCGGAATTGCGGGAGCGTGACGACGAGTGGACGGGCTGGATGCGCCAGGCCGTCGCCGGTGACGACGAGGCCTATCATCGCCTGCTGAGGGCGGTCACGCCGGTGTTGCGCGCAGCATCACGGCGCGGGCTGGCGCGCGCCGGCCAGCCCCCCGACCAGGCCGAGGACATCGTGCAGGAAATTCTGTTGGCGGTTCATCTCAAGCGGCACACCTGGGACGTCGATGCGCCGTTCGCGCCCTGGCTGTTCGCGATCGCGCGCAACAAGCTGATCGACATGCTGCGCCGGCGCGGCCGCCGGGTGTTCGTCGACATCGACGATTTCTCGGAGACGCTGGCCGACGAGCCGCCGGCACCCACCGTCTCGGCCGGCGAGGTCGAGGCGCAGCTGAAGACGTTGCCGCAGCGTCAGCGCGACGTGCTGCAGTCGATCGCGGTCGAGGCCGCCTCGATCAAGCAGACCGCGGAAAAGTTTTCGATGAGCGAGGGCGCGGTGCGGGTGGCGCTGCACCGGGCACTCGCAAGCCTCACGGCCAAGCTACGGGATACCTGACCATGGACACCGATCAGCTCATCCGCACCCTCGCGGCCGACAATGCGCAACGCGCGCAGCCGGTCGGCATCGTCCTGGCGCTGGCCCTGATGGCGGCAACGCCGGTCTCGACCGCGATGCTGCTCATCGGCCTCGGCGTGCGGCCGGACATCTGGCTCGCGGTGCGCAATCCGTTCTTCGACCTGAAGTTCGTCGTCACCACGGCGCTGGCGATCCCGGCGCTGATCATCAGCCTGCACCTGTCGCGCCCCGAGGCCTCGCTGCAGGGCTTGAGCTGGCTCCTGATCGCGCCGATCGTGGTCCTCGTCGGCGGCATGGCGGCGGAGATGATGCTGCCGCAGCGCACGCCGATGATGGCGCGGCTGGTCGGCCACAATTCGATGGTGTGCATGAGCGCCATCCCCGTGCTGTCGCTGCCGCTGCTGGGCGCGGCGCTGTTCGGCCTGCGCCATGGCGCGCCGTCGCGTCCGGCGATGACCGGCGCGATCGCCGGGCTGGTCTCGGCGGGCATCGCGGCGACGCTCTATGCCGCGCATTGCACCGACGATTCGCCGCTGTTCGTGGCCACCTGGTACACGGTGGCGGCGCTGATCGTGGCCGGGCTCGGCGCGCTCATCGGCGCGAGGGTGCTGCGCTATTGAGCGCGCTACGCCTGCACCGGCGTCGCGGCGTCCTGCACGCGATGGAAGCGCAGCACCTGCTGCGCGGTGGACCGCCGGAGCCGTTCATAGGTGGCCTTGCAGGCGTCGAGATCGGCGATCGCGGTGGTGGCGAGCTCATCGCGCATCAGGATGATCGACTTCACCGTCGGCCATGACAGGCCTGCGACCTTGGCGAGGATCATGACGCCCTCGGCGCGGCTTTCGATCATGATGCTCTCGGCGACCGCGACCGGCACGTTGGCCATGGCCGCAAGCGCCGCATTGGCCTCGTCGAACTTGCGCTGCTCGGTGAACTGCACGACGAGACGGTCGTCGAGCCGGCCCTCGGCATGCAGCGAGCGCACCAGCGCGTGCGCGATCTCGGTCTGGCTGGTCAGCGCCACCGCGCTCGATCGCGCCCGCCGGCCCGCCATGCGCACTGCCGAGGGGACCTCCTGCGCGAGCTTCGGATTTGCCGCCTCGAGCCGCGTGCGGACCGTGGCCGACGCCTTGGCGACCAGCTTCAGATAGAGGTGGCGCGGCAGATTGGGCCGCATGGCGAGGCAGGCGGCGAGGTTTTCGTCCAGCGCGGCGCGATCGACCAGCGTGTCGAGGCTGGCCTCCGAGACGTCGGCGCCGGGATTGCTGACGGTGCTGTGAACGACCTCGTCGTTGCCGCGCCTGAGCAGGATGTCGGTGACGGCGCGGCTGAGCACGCGCCGGAGCGAGATCGCGAGCAGATGCGCCTGGCTCTTGGTCTCGGCTGTGCGGATCAGCGCGGCCTCATCGAGCCGGTCGGACTTCGACAGCACGGGACCTGCGACATCGATGGCGTCGTCATCGGCCAGCCGGTGCAGCGTCCGCGGCGGCGCCGACGCCAGCGGCGCCAGCCGCCGCGCGAGCAGGGCGCGGGCCGAGATCTCGATGTGCTCGACCAGGCATTCGAACACGTCGTCGAACAGCGCGACCTGATCATCGGCGAAGTCCCTCGCGCCGTCGACGAACAGGTCCGTCACCTTGCGCAGGGTCTCGACCCGCCGGGCGACGGTGCCGTGCGCGAGCGTGTCCTCGAGCTCGTCGAGCAGGCTTTCGTTCGGGGCGGGTTTCGGGGTCATGCCGGGATGGCGCAGGCGCTGGTGACGCGATTGCGGCCCTGCGCCTTCGAGTCGTAGAGCGCACGATCGGCCCGGGCGAGCAGCGAATCGGCGGTCTCGTCGCCGCGCGGGGTGGCCACGCCGGCCGAGAACGTGACCTGCAGGCCGGTCGAAAACGCGCTCCAGTCGAGGCCGGCGATGATCTGGCGCAATCGTTCGGCGAGCCGCGCCGCGGCGTCGGCCGGCGCGCCCGGCAGCACCAGCAGGAATTCCTCGCCGCCGTAGCGGCCGAAGCGGTCGCTGCCGCGAATGTTGGCGAAGATGGTGATGGCGAAGGTGCGCAGCACATCGTCGCCGGTCGGATGGCCATGCGTGTCGTTGATGCGTTTGAACCAGTCGAGATCGATCAGCACCACCGAGCAAGGCTGGCCGCCCTGCTGCGCCTGCGCCATCTCCTCGTCCAGCACATGCATGATCGAGTGCCGGTTCAGCGCGCCGGTGAGCTCGTCGAGCTCGGCCAGCTCCTCGATGCGGCGATAGGCTTCCTTGAGCTTCTGTCCGCGCTGGTACAGCGTCTCGCGCAGCGCGCTGGAGAAGATGCCGAGGAACATGCAGCAGGCGATGGTGAGCAGGAAGACCAGCAGCGTCGCGAGCCGCTCGAGGCCGCTGCCGTGCGGCATGCCGAGCGGCTTGTCGGTGAGCAGGAACAATCCCGCCAGGCCGATCGCGAGGAACGTCCAGCAGATCGCGCTCTGGCGCGGCGTCGCCCGCAGCGAGGCAAAGGCGACGACGATGTACAGCGTGCATAGGAACAGGATGCTGACTTCGGGCGCGATGTAGCAGAACGCGACCGTGAGCATCATGCTGGCGAGCGATTGCGGCACCACGAGGTAGTGGTCGCGGAAACGGTCGTTGAAACCGCTCTCCGACAGGACGGTCCACAGCGCGACGGTGAGAATGCCGATCGCTGCGTAGGCTGGCGCGATCGTGACCGGGACGGTTCCCGCCTGGGCGTAGATCAGCAGGATGACGGCATCGATCAGGTAGCATCCGGCGACCAGCGCCAGCATCTGCCGGCGCCGTCCGGCTCGACGCGCGCGCAGGTCGCTGGACGGAGACGGCTGCGCGTCCCCGGCCTCAGCGATATCAGGACTGGGAAAAGGCGGTGCCGTCGTGCCCATGTGCTCGCGATTCTTCGTCGTTGGCTTAATATCTACGTGGGAAAGCATTTAACTTTGGTATCTATGGGCATGGACGAAGAGGCCGCCGCCGTGGTGCTGCGACGGGGAATCTACGGCTTTCAGGGCGGGTAGTTGGCGGGAACGGGCGGAACATGGTAGGCGGGAACCCGCTGGTCGCGATCGACCTGGGCGCTGCAGCGAAATCTGCAAGTCTGTGCGCCAACTCACATTTCGGGACGTATCTTTCCGGTATTTTGAAGATTTTTGCGGTTGTGTTCGAACCGCGACGTCAATCCTCCAGACCAATCTTGCGAGACGGCCATTGAGCGTGACAGCAGCGGCGTCAGATGAAACCCTGATTGCCCGGATCGCTCAAGGCGACCGGCTCGCCATGCAGGTGCTGTACGGACGGCACCATGTCAGGGTGTACCGTTTCGGGCTCCGGCTCGTGCGGGACGAGCAGGTCGCGGAAGACCTCATCAGCGAGGTCTTTCTCGACGTGTGGCGTCAGGCCGGCAAGTTCGAAGGCCGTTCTGCCGTCTCCACCTGGCTCCTGGCGATCACGCGGTTCAAGGCCCTGTCGGCACTTCGGCGCCGGAAGGACGTTGAGCTGGAAGACGAGGCCGCGAACGCGATCGAGGATACGTCCGACGATCCGGAGGTCGCGGTCCAGAAGAAGAATACCGGCGAAGCATTGCGCAAGTGCCTGACGGCGCTTTCGCCTGATCACCGGGAGATCGTCGATCTCGTCTACTACCACGAGAAGTCCGTGGAGGAGGTGGCCGAGATCGTCGGAATTCCGGAGAACACCGTCAAGACGCGCCTGTTCTATGCGCGCAAGAAATTGGCCGAACTCCTGAAAGCGGCCGGCATTGAGAGAGGCTGGCCATGATGGCTTTGAGCAAGATGCTGGAGCAAGAGCCCGGAGAGATCGAACTCCTGCTGCCGTGGTATGCCGCCGGCACGCTGAATGCGCGCGACATGCGCAGGGTCGAGGAGGCTCTCGCCACCGATGCCGATCTCGCCAGGCAGTATGCGGAAATCCAGAAGGAATATGCCGAGACCATCGCGCTGAACGAAAGCCTCGGCGCGCCGTCGATGCGTGCGATGCAGAAGCTGTTCGCGGCGATCGAGGCGGATCCGGTGCAGAAGCCTGCCGCGCCGCGCGGCTTCAGCGCGCGGCTGATGGATTTCTTCGACAGCCTGTCGCCGCGGACCTTGGCGTGGACCGTCAGCCTCGGCGCGCTGCTGGTGCTGGCGCAGGCCGGCGTGATCGGCGCCGTGCTGATGCGCTCGCAGACCGCGACCTATCAGACCGCCTCGGTCCAGGACAAGACCGCAGCGCCCGAGCCCGCGAGCAAGCCGATGGCCGCGCCGCCGAGCGCCGCGGCGCCGGCCCCGGCGGATCGGGCGCCCGAGAGCATGACGCGTTCGCGGATGGCCGAAGCACCTGCCCCGGCCGCACCGCTGATCCGCGGCCTTGGACCGCAGATCGCCGGATCGACCGCGCCAGCCTATGCACTGGTGCGGTTCGCGCCGGAGGCGCGCATGGCCGACATCTCGGCGTTGCTCGACAACTATCAGGCCTCGATCGTCGAGGGCGCCAAGGGCGGCCTGTTCAAGCTGCAACTCGGCGACCGGCCGTTGTCGAAGGCTGAGGCCGACAGCCTGATCGGCCGTCTGGCGCGGGAAAAGATCGTCAGCCTCGCGGTGGCCGCGCAATAGGCCCGCGCCGTCCGAAATTCATTCGGAGGCTCCCATGTCGTCCACTTCGCCGCTCAACTTCGCCAGGTCGGTCGCGATGCTGATTGCCGTCGCATTGCCTGCCTTCGCGATTGGCGATCTCAGCGCCCACGCTCAGGCGATGATGCGCTCGCCCAATATCAACATTCCGAGCCGGGTGCCGAGCATCAACCCGGGCACCGCGATGCGTGCGCCGCCGCCCACCGGGATGGCCCTGCGCCCAATCTTGCCCAATGCGCGATTGGCACCGCACCTGCAGGCGTCCTGCGACCCGGTGGATCGCAGCGCCTCGGGCGAATGTCTCGACCGCCCGTCGGCGACGGGGCACGGGCAGGGCCGGCGAACCCAGGGAAAATCGGACAAGGGCAGCTCCGCCAAGGTGACGCAGCGGCGCGAGCCGAAGGCTGCGGCCGCGGTCGATCTGCGGACCATCGCCAACGAGATCGTCGCCGAAATCGATGACTCTCTCTCGACCGACCAGGCCGACGCGCTGGCGCGTCGCCATGGCCTGCAGCGCATCGGCTCGCAGCGCTTTCCGCTGATCGGCGCCACCATCGGTCTGTTCAGGATCACCGATCGCCGCTCGGTGCAGGCGGTCAGCCGTGCGCTCGCGGCAGATGCCAGGGTGCGTTCGGTGCAGCCGAACTACCGCTATACGCTGCAGCAGCAGAACGCAGCCCCCGTCGAGGGCGATCCGGCGCAATACGCGCTGGCGAAGCTGCGGCTGCCGGAAGCGCACAGGCTGGCCCAGGGCTCCAACGTCACCATCGCTGTGATCGATTCCGGGGTCGATCTCAGGCACCCCGAATTCGCCGACGCGTCGTTCGACGTGTTCGACGCGCTCGGCGGCGACGAGGGGCCGGATGTGCATGGCACCGGTATCGCCGGCGTGATCGTGTCGCACAAGCGGTTGATGGGTAGCGCGCCCTATGCACGCATCATCGCCATCCGCGCCTTCGGCATGGCCAAGAAAGGCGGCGGGCCGGAAAGCAGCTCCTACGTGATCCTGAAGGCGCTGGACTACGCGGCCCTGCACGGCGCCCAGATCGTCAACATGAGCTTCGCCGGCCCGAAGGATGCGGTGATCGAGCGCGCGATCGCGGCCGTCGCTGCCAAGGGCGTCGTGATGGTCGCGGCCGCCGGCAATGCCGGCGCCAAGTCGCCGCCGCTCTATCCCGCGGGCAATCCGAACGTCATCGCCGTCAGCGCCACCGACGACAGGGACCAGCTGCTGCCGGCGTCGAACCGCGGCAACTACATCGCGCTGGCCGCGCCCGGCGCCGGGATATTCCTGCCGGCGCCGGATGGCAAATATCAGATCATCTCGGGCACCTCGTTTTCCGCGGCCTATGTCAGCGGGCTTGCGGCGCTGGTGCTGGAGCGCAATCCGGCGCTGAAGCCCGAGACGGTGCGGACCGTGCTGACGCGCACCGCGCGCGATCTCGGCACGCCCGGACGTGACGATCTGTTCGGAGCAGGGGAGGCGGACGCCCTCGCGGCGGTCCAGGCCGTGGTCTCGCCGCAGGATGCGCCTGCTGCTGCGGCGCCGTCCGCGGGGCTGCAAGCGGAGCCGGCACCGGCCCGCGAGTTGCGCCCGGCCGCGGTGACCGAAGCATCTCCGGCCGGCGATGCGCTTCGGCCCGCGCAGCAATGACGCCAACGTTTTCGTGAACGTTCCGAAATTCTCCTGCTCGCTTTGAACGTGCAGCGGGGCGGTCACGACAGAAAGCATGTGGGAGCGGTGATCCCCTCCCCAAGGCTATATACGGCGCGAGCGCCCATCCACCCCAAGCGCCAATATGGCTCGACCCGTCCGGTTGTCCCCCCGGACGGGTCTTTCATTTTTGAGCGAGGTCGAAGCCCGGCAACGTCGATATCCGGCAGTGTCTCGCGCCCCTGAGGGGAACATCTTTGGGTTGTTTAGGGATGCCGTTGGTCGCGTTCGTATTGCCGCGCCTGGCCAAAGCCCGAAAAAACACGGACAAAATTTCCGCACGACTACGGTTTGGCCGCCAAACAACATGGCATTAGCTAGACTTTGTTAACCTTTTCCACAAAATATTCACGTCACGTTGCGTTGATTCGTGCCGAGTGCGTCCGTCCCCTTCTCTCACGGGCTCCCCTATGACACATCGACCGGACGTGGCTTGTAGCCGCGAACTGGCTGCGCGCTGGTGCGCGCTTGCCGAACGGCGCCTCGACCATCTCACCGAGCTGTTCGATAGCGGCCGCTGGCGCCGCTACTACACCGAGCAGTCGTTTCTCGACGATCTCCGGCACGCCAAGGCTGCGGTGCAGACCTGGCAGGCCCTGTCCCGCGCCGAACCCGAGAGGGTGAGCATCGTGCCGAGTCAGAGGCCGGTCCCGGTGTTGGCCGCGCCACCGGCTCCCGTGCGTCTCGCCGAGCCGGAGCCGATCGCGCGCCGCCCCATTGACGTCCATCCGCACGAGCACCGGCCGATCGCGCTGCCGCGCTCGCTCGAAACCATCCTCGCGGCGTCCGAGATCATCGTCGAGTCCGAGGTCGAACTCGGCACAGAGGATCTGGAGCCCCATGAGGTTATCGAACCGGACCATGTCGCCGCAGACGACCTCGCCGCGGAACTGACCCTCGCGGCGCCGCGTATCGACATGTCGGCGCTGGAGCAGGCCTTGAGCATCGGCATCGAATCCGATGCGGAGTATGACGAGCCCGTTGTCGATCTCGACGCCATCGAGCGCCGCTATCCGGCGCTGGCGGTCGCGTACTAGTTTCTCATCGTGTGACGGCGTTGCCGTTGACGGTCAGCTGCGCAAAGTGCTGCGCGCCGTCCTGCGTCAGGTCCGAGGTGACCGGCTTGATGTGATCGAGCCCGATCACGGCGCCGCGCGGCGTGCCGGAGATCATGTTGTTGCTGACCATGGCCGTGCCCGCGCCTGGGACGACCGACACGCCGACGCCCGCCAGCGCATTGCGAATGACGTTGCCGGAGATCACGACGTCACGGAGATAGCGGCCCCAGCCGGCGACGATGCCGTAGGACGGCGCGTTCTCGACCACGTTGCCGGTCACCGCGGAGTCCGCCTCGACATAGATGCCGATGCCGGCATCGTCGTCAGGCGCTGTGCCGATCGGTCGCTTCGGGATCAGGTTGCGGATGATGTTGCCCTGGACCACGGCGATGCGGCCGCCTTCGTTGAAGTTGCAGACGGAGACGCCGAAGGCGGCGCCGTCCACCGTATTGCCCGAAATCACGGCACCTTCGAACGCGAACTCCGAGTAGAGCGCGACCTCGCGCACGTCGCTGACGCTGTTGCCGACGATCTGGATGTTCGAGGCCGAGTTGCCGCGCACCGCCGAGTAGTCGCAATTCCTGATGCGGTTGCCACTGATGATGACGTTGCCGGCGCGAAAGGCGTTGATGGCATTGCCGTACTGGCCCGAGCCGCCGGGGCCGGCCTTGATGTCCGCGATGAAGTTGTCGAGCACCATGGTGCCGTCGTCGCCGATCGCGGTGCGCAGGATCTCGATGCCGTTGTCGCGCGTGCCCTTGATGGTGTTGCGCGACACGATCAGGCCGAGGGCATCGAACGACACGATCGCGGTGACGGCGACGTCGGTCAGGACGTTGCCGCTGACATCGCCGGAGACCTGCTCGAGCCAGATGCCGCTGCCGCCGGAGCGCGTGACCTTGCAGTCCTGGACCCTGACATCGTTGCCGGCTGCAACGTGAAGCAGGCCGCGCCGCTGGGGCAGGGCGATGCCGCCGCCGTCGAGCGCGATGCCGCTGATACCGAGGCCATCGGCGCCTTCTGCCGAGAGCAGCGACGGGCCGCCGCCGGTGAACACGAGCTTCGTGGCGCCGCGGACGCCGACCAACTGGCTGCCTTTGGCGAGCCTGAGCATCGAGGTCCGGTAGGTGCCCGGCGGCAGCGCCAGCGGCGCCTGCGCCCGCGCCGCCTCGTCGATCGCGCGCTGCAGGGCACGGGTCTGGTCATCCGGGCTGTTGGGCTTGACGCCAAATTGGGTGGCGTCGCGGCCGAGCGTGGAGATCAGCGGGACAGCCTGCGCCGGTTCACTCGGCAGCGCCAGCACGGCGGCAGCGGCGGCCGCTGAAGTCCCGAGCAGGTTGCGGCGGTTGACGTCCATGATGTCAGGCTCGCGTTGGTCAGTTCTCGCTTGCCGAGATAACGCAAAAGCGCTCACGGCCGGCTTGGTCGGACGGTCGCAGCGGCTGTTTGTTGCGGGTAGGGTTAAATCTTTACGCTCGGCCTCGATGCCGCGCCAGCTTCACCAGCTCCATCAGCATGGCTTCGCCGGCATCGACCAGCGCGTCCAGCGTGATGCGGGGGCTGCCTTGTGGCAGTACCGTGCCGGAGCGCGGCAGCGGCGGGATGTGGATGAAGGCGGCGAGCCGCGGGCCGTCGGCGGCCCTGGTCGCCTCGATCGCGCGCCAGCTCAGATAGTTGCAAAGATAGCTGCCGGCATCGCGCGAAGCCCGCGCATCGATGCCGGTAGCGCGTGCCGCGCGCAGCAGTCGCGACATGTGCGGGCCGAAGGAGATCGGATGCGCGCCCGGGACGATCAGGCCCTTGCGCGCGACGTGGCGGTCGGCATCGGGAAAGGTGGTGGTGACCGCGTTGCGGGCACGGGTCTCGATCCGCAGATAGGATGTTCGTCCCGCGAGGCCGAACATCAACAGCGCATGCGGGCGCCGCTCGGCGATCAATGCGGGCAGCTCGCGATCGACGGTATCGTAGGTCACGTGAAAGATGTGGCTGGAGATGTCGACATCAGCCAGCGCCGGGCGCCGCAGCGCCGCGAGCCGTTTCACCAGCGGCATGGTCGGGTTGGACGGCGCGCCGGGAAACGGGCCGAATCCGGTGATCAGGAGGCGCAGCCGCTCGGTCAATTCAGCATCTCCGCAAGCTGCTCGGCGGCCAGCGCCGGCGCGACGCGGCCCTCGGCAACGTCGGTCTCCAGCTTCTTCACTTTCGTACGAATGGAGGGGTCGGTGCGCAGCCGGGCCATCAGGCGCTGCTCCAGCATGGTCCACATCCATTTCACCTGCTGGTCGCGGCGGCGCGCGGCGAACTCGCCGGACGCGACCATCGCCTTGCGATGATCGATCACCTTCTGCCACAGCTCGGCGATGCCCGTGCCTGATATCGCGGAGTAGGTGACGACCGGCGGATGCCAGTGCTCGGAGCGCGGGCTGAGCAGATGCAGCGCGCCGCGATAGTCGGCGGCGGTGATGTTGGCGCGCTTGATGTTGTCGCCATCTGCCTTGTTGATCGCGATCATGTCGGCGAGCTCGACCAGGCCCTTCTTGATGCCCTGCAGCTCGTCGCCGCCGCCGGGCAGCATCAGCGCAAGGAAAAAGTCGGTCATGTCGCAGACCGCGGTCTCGGACTGGCCGATGCCGACGGTCTCGACCAGGATCACGTCGAAGCCCGCAGCCTCGCACAGCAGCATCGCCTCGCGCGTCTTGGCGGCGACGCCGCCGAGCGTGCCGGAGGAGGGCGAGGGGCGGATGAAGGCGTGCTCGTGATGGGACAATCGCGCCATCCGCGTCTTGTCGCCGAGGATCGAACCGCCGGTGCGCGCGGAGGACGGGTCGACCGCGAGCACCGCGACCTTGTGGCCCTGTCCGATCAGGTACATGCCGAGCGCATCGATCGTGGTCGACTTGCCGACGCCGGGCGAGCCGGTGATGCCGACGCGGATCGCGTGCCCCGTCTGCGGCAGCAGTGCCTGCACCAGCTCGCGCGCGGCGGCCTGGTGGTCGGCACGGCGGCTCTCGACCAGCGTGATCGCGCGCGCCAGCGCGGCGCGGCTGCCGGCGCGGAGCGCATCGGCCAATGAGGTGGTGTCGGTGCCCCGCGAGATCATTCTACTTCAAGTCGGTGAGCTTGCCGCTGACGAACGTTTTCAAAGCCGGAAGCTCACCGGCGACGACATCCCAAACGACGGCAACGTCGGTGGTGTGATAGGCATGCCGCAGCAGGTTTCCGAAGTCGATCATTTTCCGCCAGTGGATAGTCGGACTCTCGCTCTTGATGCTGTCGGGAATGTTGCGGGAGGCCTCGTAAATGATCTCGAGCAGGCGCTCTGTCGCCAGGCGCAACAGGCGGTCAGAGCTGAAGGCCGCGAGATCGGCACCGGCGACAAGCTGTTCGATTTCCGCAATGGCTTCGGCAATGTCCCGTAGCCGGTCTTCGACGGTCGGAGGCACCTCAAAACACCTCGATCAGGTCATCAGCAATTCGATCGGCGATCCGCCGCTTCAACAGCGCCCGTTGCGTGATCTGGACGCGCAGTCCGATGTCGTCCTCGATAAGGTGCTGGGCCTTGAAGTGATCGAACGCGGGAGGGAGTCCGGGGGGCGTGGTTTCCACGAGAACGTCGAGGTCGCTGTCAGGACGGGAGTCGCCGCGCGCACGCGAACCGAACAGCGACAGTCGCGTGATGCCGGCCTTTCGCAGGGCCGGCGCAAGGGCCTGCAGCCGGCCGATGATCGTCATGAGGCGAATGTCAGCGACGTCGTTCATGAGAACAGTCTAGCATATCCAGCCATCGGCTGCACGGCCGCCGGTTGGCTTCACTGGTCTTCCGCATCCCCCTTCGGCCTGGCGCCGCCGAAGATCGCCTGGCCCTCCGGTGACAGATACGGCTTCAGCGTCTCCCACGGCACGAAGGCGACGTACTGGCCTTCGGCGTAGGGGCCGACCGCATAAGGCGGGTAGTGGAAGGTCAGGCCGGAGCTCTTTCCGGCCTCCGTGGAGGGAGCGAGCGTCACGGCGCCGATCTTCAGCAGCTTCGGCTCCAGCCCCTTGAACCATTCGGCGGTCGCCGTCTCCGTGGCGTCGCGCTTCTTTTTCTCGGCCTTCAGCGACGTGATCACCGCATTCAGCATCGCCTTCATCGTGGGGCCGTTGTCGGCGGTGTCGGTGAAGAACGGGCGGATGCTGATCGGCTTGGCCGCGGCCTTGTCCCAGAGGATGGTGTTGACGTCGCTGTTGGGATGCGCGGCGCGCGTGTCCATGTAGTCGTCCCGGAGGATGCTGACGTAGCGGTCGGCGACGACCGAGCGAATGGAATATCTGCGCTCGAACGACCACTTGCCGTCGCGGAACGTTTCCGGATCTTCCTTGCGCTCCTTGGCGGCGTCGGCGGCGTTCTTGTCGATCCATTTCTTGCCGTCGGCCAGGCAATAGGCCGCGAGCGGCGCATCAGCCTTGATCCGGGCATCGAGCGTCACGTTGGCCTCGACCGCCTTGGTGTTGATGCTGGCATCCGGCTTGGGATCGGCGGCGAGGACCGGCGCGGCCCAAAACAGGCCAAGCAGCGCAGCGGCGCAAAGTGTCGAACGGGTCATGACTAGCAATATCCAATGGGTGAAGATGCGGATCGCCAGGAAATGCTGAGGTTCATGAGCAACAACGTAACGGCGCACGATCGGACGATCGCGCGCCGAAGAGCTGCGCTCGCGGATTCGAAAAACTATTCCGCTGCCTGGCTGTGGCCGAGCCGCGCGTTGAGCTTGTGGATCAGTTCCTCCGCGGCGTCGGCGATCACGGTGCCCGGCGGGAAGATCGCTTCCGCGCCGGACTTGTACAGCGCGTCGTAATCCTGCGGCGGCACCACGCCGCCGACGATGATCATGATGTCCTCGCGGCCCTGCTTCTTGAGCGCGGCCTTGAGCTCCGGCACCGCGGTGAGATGCGCGGCGGCGAGCGACGACACGCCGAGAATGTGGACGTCGTTCTCGACCGCCTGCCGCGCCGCCTCGTCGGCGGTGGCGAACAGCGGCCCGATGTCGACGTCGAAGCCGATGTCGGCGAAAGCGGACGCGATCACCTTCTGGCCGCGGTCGTGGCCGTCCTGGCCGATCTTGGCGACGAGGATGCGCGGCCGGCGGCCTTCCGCCTCCTCGAACGCCTCGATCAGCGCCTGCAGCTTCTCGGCTTTGCCGGACATGGCGGCGATCTCCCGCTTGTAGACGCCGGTGATGGACTTGATCTCGGCGCGGTGGCGGCCGAACACCTTTTCCAGCGCGTCGGATATCTCGCCGACGGTCGCCTTGGCGTGCGCGGCGTCGATCGCGAGCGCCAGCAGGTTGCCGTTGCCGTCGCCGGCCGAGCGCGTCAGCGCCGCCAGCGCCGCGTCGACCTCGGCCTGCTTGCGCTCGGACTTCAGCCGCGACAGCTTGTCGATCTGCAGCCGGCGCACGGTGGAATTGTCGACCTTGAGAACGTCGAGCGGCGGCTCGTCGGTCGGCTTGTACTTGTTGACGCCGATGACGGACTGGCGGCAGGTGTCGATCCGCGCCTGGGTCTTGGCCGAGGCCTCCTCGATGCGCAGCTTCGGCACGCCGGCCTCGATCGCCTTGGCCATGCCGCCGAGCTCCTCGATCTCCTGGATGTGGCCCCAGGCCTTCGCGGCGAGATCGCGGGTGAGGCGCTCGACGTAGTACGAGCCGCCCCAGGGATCGATGATCCGGGTGGTGCCGCTCTCCTGCTGCAGGAACAATTGCGTGTTGCGGGCGATGCGCGCGGAGAAGTCGGTGGGCAGCGCCAGCGCCTCGTCGAGCGCGTTGGTGTGCAGCGACTGGGTGTGGCCTTGCGTGGCGGCCATCGCTTCGACCGCGGTGCGCACCACGTTGTTGTAGACGTCCTGCGCGGTCAGCGACCAGCCCGAGGTCTGGCTGTGCGTGCGCAGCGACAGCGAGCGCGCGTCCTTCGGATTGAACGGCTTCAGGAGCTTGGCCCACAAAAGCCGCGCGGCGCGGAGCTTGGCGACCTCCATGAAGAAGTTCATGCCGATCGCCCAGAAGAACGACAGCCGCGGCGCGAAGCGGTCGACGTCGAGGCCGGCGGCGATGCCGGCGCGCAGATATTCGACGCCGTCGGCGAGCGTGTAGGCGAGCTCGAGGTCCTGCGTCGCGCCGGCCTCCTGCATGTGATAGCCGGAGATCGAGATCGAGTTGAACTTCGGCATCCGCTGCGAGGTGAAGGCGAAGATGTCGGAGATGATCCGCATCGAGGGCGAGGGCGGATAGATGTAGGTGTTGCGCACCATGAACTCTTTCAGAATGTCGTTCTGAATGGTGCCCGACAGCTTCTCCGGCGGCACGCCTTGTTCTTCGGCGGCGACGACGAACAGCGCGAGGATCGGCAGCACCGCGCCGTTCATGGTCATCGACACGCTCATCTGGTCGAGCGGAATGCCGGCGAACAAGGTGCGCATGTCGTAGATCGAGTCGATCGCGACGCCGGCCATGCCGACGTCGCCGCCGACGCGCGGATGATCGGAATCATAGCCGCGATGGGTGGCGAGATCGAACGCGACCGACAGGCCCTTCTGGCCGGCGGCGAGGTTGCGCCGGTAGAAGGCGTTGGAATCCTCCGCCGTGGAGAAGCCGGCATATTGCCGGACGGTCCAGGGTTGGTTGACATACATCGTGGGGTAGGGACCGCGCAGATAGGGCGCAATGCCGGGCCAGGTGTCGAGGAAGTCGATGCCGGCGAGATCGGCCTCGCCATAGGCCGGTTTCACCGGAATGCCTTCCGGCGTCAGCCACGGCTCGGCGGCCCCCGCGGGCGCGGGGGCTGCGATGGGTTCGAATGCGATGGCGCTGAAATCAGGAATGCGGCTCATGGCCTCGTGTCCTCATCGCTTAATCATGATCCGGATGCTGATGGCTGACGACACCAGCCATCTTCTCCGGTCCGTAGTTCTGCTGCGTGGTCTGGCTCGGCAGGTTGGCGATCGCGACCACCCAGCCGAGCCGCGACTCCGAGCCATATTGCCGCGTCGGCACCACCCGGTCCGGCCGGTCGAAGGTCCCGGTCATGATCTCGATGCGCGGTCCGTCGATACGGCGAAAGCTCAGGGGCGTGCCGCATTGGCTGCAGAAGTCGCGCATCGCGATCGAGGAGGAATGGAACGCGGCCGGCTGACCGCGGGTCCAGGCGAAGCTCTCATTGTTGATTTCAGCGAACGACGCGAACGGCGCGCCCGAAGCCTTCTGGCACATCCGACAATGGCAGATGCTGACCTTGCTCGGCGCCGACATCAGCGCGTAGCGGATCGCGCCGCATTGGCAGCCGCCGGTGAGGACGGGTTTGCTTTCGTCGGTCATGCTGACTCCAGATGCGCGTAGGCGTCCGCGAGCGTCTTCAATGCGTCGCCGCCGGCAAAGACGAAGCTGCCGATGCCGGCCTCGCGCAGCGCAGCTTCCTGTTCGCCGCCGCGGCCTGCCAGATAGATATGTCGCGCGCCGGCGGCCTGAAGGGCCTTGGCAGCGGGAACCGCGGCGTCGGCATAGACCTTGTCGGACGAGCAAAGGCAGGCGATCGCGGCGCCGGAGGCGCGGTAGGCATCTGCGAGCGCGGCCGGATCGGCGCCGCCCTGGCCGTCGATCGCGGCGATACCGCCGGCCTCGAAGAAGCTGCGGGCGAAGGTGGCGCGCGCGGTGAAGTCGGCGGCGGTGCCGAGATTGGCGAGGAACACCGAGGGGCGCTGTCCCTGGCGCTCCAACAGCGCGTCCGAGCGATCACGCAGCTTCTCGAAACCGTCCGCGAGACGGATCGGCGCGAGCGCGGCGAAGGTGAGCGAAGCCTTGTCGATCGGTTGCGGCGCCACCGGTGCGAGCGCTTCGACCGCGACCGCGGCCTCGTTGAGATTTGGAAACTCGCTGGCGCCGGTCAGCACGTCGCGGCGCCTCGCGATGTTGGCATCCCGCACCGCCTTGACCGCGGCGACCTTGGACTGGATCAGCCCGGTCTGCAGAGCCGCGCCCACGCCGCCGGCCTTCTCGATCTCCTGGAACAGGGCCCAGGCGGCGCTGCACAGCTCGCTGGTCAGCGCCTCGACGCCGCCGGCGCCGGCGGCCGGATCGGCGACGCGGGCGAGATTGCTTTCCTCCAGCAGCACCAGTTGCGTGTTGCGGGCGACGCGGCGCGCGAACGCGTCGGGCAGGCCGAGCGCGGTCGTATGCGGCAGCACCGTCACGGCGTTGGCGCCGCCGAGCCCGGCCGCAAACACGGCGATGGTGGCGCGCAGCATGTTCACGTAAGGATCGCGCCGGGTGAGCATGCGCCACGCCGTCTCGCCCGAGATGAAGAGCGGCTTCGGTGCCAGCCCGCACGCCTCCTCGACGCGTGCCCACAGCCGGCGCAGGCTGCGGAATTTCGCCAGCGTGAGGAACTGATCGGTGTCGGCGGCGAGCCGGCCATAGATCATGCCGCGCGCGGTCTCGAGCGCGATGCCTTCGGCTTCGAGCGCCCGCAGATAGGCGACACCAGAGGCGAGCACGAAGGCGAGCTCCTGCGCCTCCGATCCGCCGGCGACGTGCACGACGCGGCCGTCGGCGGCGAAGAACGGGCCTTTGAAGCCGGCCTCGTGCAGCTGCCTGACCAGCGCGCCCGAATTGCCGCCGAGCGTCGATGCGTCATGCGTGCTTGCGCCGCGAACAGCGGCGTCCCCGATCGGATCGAGGCCGAACCGGATGTCGCAGGCCGCGGCCGTGATGCCGCGCTGCTTGACGATATCGGCGACAAGCGAGGCGGGCGAGAGCGAGTCACCGAGCTGCAATTCGATTGCAATCGCAGCATCGAGATGCACGCCGTCGAGCGCGCGCGCCACCGCGTCGGCGTTGGCGGCGAGGCCAAAGCCATGCGCGGCATTCGAGCCGGCAAACACCAGCGACAAACCGGTCGCGCCGTTCTCGAGGTCGATCAGCGCCTGCGCATTGGCCTTGGCCGGATCGGGATGATCGATGCGCTGCATGATCTGCCATGGCGACGATGGTGCGCGGCCCGCGACCGGCGCGGCATGCTTGGCGCGCGGATAGATCGGCTGGATTTCGAGCCCGTCATAGGTCTTGCCGACCAGCTTCTCGAAGGCCGCACCCTTCAGCACGCCATCGACCAGCTTGCGCCAGTCCGCCTCGCCGGCCGGAGCGAAATCGGCAGCCAGTCGCAGATCGTCGGTCTCGGTCGTCATGTCGGTACGCGTCTCCCGGGGCGTCTGTTATCGCGATTGTTGTGGCGCAAAATGCCACGTCAGGGCGGCCAAGCCAAACGGTTGTTTGGCCGGAGATGTCAGCTATTCGGCTGACGGCAGCGGCCGGATTCCGTCGCGCGAAACGGCGAGCACGGCCTCGTCGACGCGGCGCCCGGCAATCCGTCGCGCCGGCACGATCTCGGACAACGGCACCAGCACGAAGCCGCGTTCGAACAGCCGGGGGTGCGGCAGCGTCAGATCGGGCGTGTCGACCGCGATGTCGTCATAGGCGATCAGATCCAGGTCGAGCGTCCGCGGGCCCCAACGCGTCTCTTGCGTGCGATCGCGGCCGAACATGCGTTCGACCGCGTGCAGAGCGCTGAGCAGCCGCCGTGGGGGCATCGCGGTTGCGATCTCGATGCAGGCATTGATGAAGGTCGGCTGCTGCTCCTCGCCCCAAGGCGGCGTGGTGTAGTCGGACGACCGCGCAACGAGCGCAGCCGAGGCACGCGCGCAGATCTCCGGAATGGCGCGCCGGAACGTCGCCCTGACGTCGCCGACATTGCCGCCGAGAGCGATCAGCGCGCTCGCCATCGGGGTTACGGATGCCGGGAGCGCGTCAGCACCACGCCGACATCCTCGAAGATGGCGGCGATCGGCGCATGCGGCTTGTGCACGGTCACTTTGACGGCGCGGATGCGGGCGAAGGTCGACAGGATCGCATCGGCGACCGCGCCGGCCGCGCGTTCGAGCAGGCGGTAGTTGGTGTCCTTGAACGCCGCCGTCGCCGTCTCCACCACGTCGGAATAAGACACGGTGTCGGCGAGGCGGTCGCTGCGCGAGGAGTCCGACAGATCGGTGTAGAGTTCGAGGTCGATGACGAAGCGCTGGCCGACCTCGCTCTCATGCTCCATCACGCCATGACGCGCGTGGATGAGAACGCCCTTGATGAAGATCGTATCGGTCATCGCAGTGCCTCGATTGCCGCGGCCACGCGCACGGCCTGAACCGTCTCGGCGACGTCATGCGCCCGGATGATTGCAGCACCGCGCCGAGCCGCAATCAGATGCGCCGCGATCGAGCCGCCAAGCCGCTCCTGCGGCTCCGACGCCACCACGGTGCTGATGAAACGTTTTCGCGATGCGCCGACCAGCAGCGGCAGCCCGAAGCATGCGAATGCATCGAGCCGGGCCAGCGCCGTCATGCTCTGCTGCGGCGTCTTGCCGAAGCCGATACCGGGATCGAGCACGATGTTCCCAATGGGGATGCCGGCCTTGGCCGCGATGTCCAGCGAGCGCGTGAAGAAGCCCAGCATGTCTTCGATGATGTCGATCTCCGGATCGACGGCAGCACGGTTGTGCATCACCACGACCGGCGCGCCATGCGCGGCGACGACCGTGGCCATCGCGGGATCGCGCTGCAGGCCCCACACATCATTGGCGATCGCGGCACCATGGTCCAGCGCGTAACCTGCAACTTGAGATTTCATGCTGTCGATCGACACGGGCACGCCGAGTGCGACGATCGCAGGCAGGATCGGTCGCAGGCGCGCCAGTTCCTCCTCGGCCGTGACCGGCACCGCGCCCTTGTAGGGGCGGGTCGACTCGGCGCCGATGTCGATGATGTCGGCGCCGGCCGCGATCATGCGCTCGGCCTGCGCGATCGCCCGTTCCGGCGCATCGAAACGGCCGCCGTCCGAGAACGAATCCGGTGTGACGTTGAGAATGCCCATCACCGCCGGGAATGGACGCGAAAGCCACGGCCGCAGCAGCGGGTGGCTCGACGCGAGGTCCGGGGCGGAGTGCGGCGAAATGGCGCTCATGGGCGCCGCTTTGCGCGGTTGGCACCGTCAAGTCAAGGTGTCGCACTGCACAAGCGCGGTCAATCCAGAGCCGATCAATAGCTGATCTTCGGCTCCAGCCGCCGCGCCTTTTCGATGAGCTGGCCGACCGACCTCTCCGACGGCAGGATGCGAACCAGCTTCCGCCGGGTGTTCACTTCCTTGATGTTCTGCGCCAGCCGGGCCGGATTGCGGTGCGCCAGCTCGCGCACGGTGGTCACGCCGGCTGCGCGGACGAGGCAGACCTTGGCCTTGCCCATGCCGGGAATGCGCATGTAATCGGCGGCGTTTGCCCAATCGAGCAGTTGCTGCTCGCTGATGCCGGTCTTGGCGGCCAGCGCCTTGCGCCCTTTCACGGTCCGGGCGGCTTCGAGAAATGCGTCGGTGGTCCGGATGCCCAAAGCTTTCAGCTTGGCGGCATAGAAGGTCGTCATGCCTTCGAGTTCGGTGATCGGATATGTCATGATACTCGGCGCGCGCGAAGGTGCTTCAGATGATCTGGCCCAGGCGGTCGGGCTTGGGGCAACCGGCTCAGGCCGGGTGTGCCTGTCGCGATCGTGCCAACTGATCGGCTTCGATTTGGTCGCGGCCGAACGCAAAAAGTTCACCGGCTGACGGCTGCTGCCCCTGCCGTCGCCATCCAATATCGCTGAGGAGGTCAGGCCCGATGCCGATGATTTCAGCCACGACTTTACTGATGCCGGCCGTTCTGGCCAGCGGCTCAATCAACTCGCTCATGTGAACCCCGTCTCATCCGGTCCCCCACGACCGGACGTCCTCTCGCTGAATTCATCTTGATCGGACGATCCGTGAATTACAAGCGAGGAGCCGGCTTGGTGCGCGAATCGATTCGCGATCGACGATGAACTGTTGCAGCGATGCAAGACCGGATGTTGAATCTACGTACCAAACGTGCGCATCGCGCGGCACCAATGCTAAGAAAAGTGCGTGCCGTGCGAAGAGGTGAGGCACCCTGACGCTGGTTCCAGCTCGCGAAACTCAACTATGTTATCGTACGCGATGCTCCGCACCACGTGTGATGCGAAACATTCTCTCTCGAAAGATGGATCATCATGGCACCATCCGGAAAACCCCTGGCTGATACCGACGACAAGATCTTCGTGGGTGCCGGCGAGCAGCCGGCCTGGTTGACACTTGCGCTTGCCAATCGTCATGGACTGGTCACCGGCGCGACCGGCACCGGCAAGACGGTCTCGCTGCAGGTGATGGCCGAAGGTTTTGCCCGTGCCGGTGTTCCGGTCTTCGCCTCCGATATCAAAGGTGATCTCTCGGGCATTTCGCAAACCGGCGAAGCGAAGGACTTCATCCTCAAGCGCGCCACCGAGCTCGGCCTCACCTATCAACCCGATCAGTTCTCGACGGTATTTTGGGATGTGTTCGGCGAGCAGGGGCATCCGGTGCGCGCCACCGTCACCGAGATGGGACCGCTGCTGCTGGCGCGGATGCTCGACCTGAACGACGTTCAGGAAGGTGTTCTCAACGTCGCGTTCCGCGTGGCCGACGAGAACGGCCTCGCCCTGATCGACATGAAGGATCTGCGCGCGCTGCTCGACGCCATCATTCCGGACGCCAAGAAGGGCGCGGATGCGGACGCCGACCCGCTGGCGCCGATCCGGAAGGCGGCGCAGTCGTTCGGCAATGTCACGCGCGCGACCGTCGGCACGATCCAGCGGCAGTTGCTCGTGCTCGAGAACCAGGGCGGCACGAAGTTCTTCGGCGAGCCGGCGCTGGCGCTCACCGACTTCATGAAGACCGACCGCGACGGCCGCGGCATGATCAACATCCTCGTCGCCGACAGGCTGCTGCAGAACCCGCGGCTCTACGCGACGTTCCTGCTGTGGATGCTGTCGGAGCTGTTCGAGGAGCTGCCGGAGGTCGGCGACGTCGCCAAGCCGAAGCTCGTCTTCTTCTTCGACGAGGCGCATCTGCTGTTCAACGATGCGCCCAAGGCGCTGATGGACAAGATCGAGCAGGTGGTGCGTCTGATCCGTTCCAAGGGGGTCGGCGTCTATTTCGTCACGCAGAATCCGCTCGACGTTCCCGATCGCGTGCTCGGTCAATTGGGCAACCGCGTGCAGCATGCGCTGCGCGCTTTCACGCCGCGCGATCAGAAGGCCGTCGCTGCCGCCGCCGATACGTTCCGTCCCAACCCCAAGCTCGACACCGCCAAGGTGATCACCGAGCTCGGCAAGGGCGAGGCGCTGGTGTCGTTCCTGGAGGGCAATGGCACGCCGGCGATGGTGGAGCGCGTCCTGATCCGGCCGCCGTCGGCGCGCATCGGATCGGTCACGCCGGAGGAACGCAAGGCGGTCATCGCTGCAAGCCCGGTCAAGGGCAAATACGACACCGCGATCGACGCCGAGTCCGCCTACGAGCTGCTGCAGAAGCGGATTAGCGGAACCGCCGTGACGACGGATGCCTCCTCCGGCGGCGTGCTCGGCAAGATCAGCGACATCGCCGCCACGATCTTCGGCACGAATGTCAAGCGCGGCCAGCTCTCGACCACGCAGGTGATCGCGCGCAACGTCGCGCGCTCGGTCACGGACAAGGTGGTCGGCGGCATCGCGGCCGATCTCGGCAAGCAGGTCGGCGGCTCGCTGGGCGGCTCGATCGGCCGTTCTCTCGTGCGGGGCGCGCTTGGTGGACTGCTGCGGCGTTGACAGGGCGCCTTGTTCCCGGCCGGCGTGATGGCCTTGTCATGTCCTCTGCGCCGACTGCGGCGCAGGCGGCATCTTCTGCCTTTGCATGAGGCTGGCCCGGACCGCGCAACGGAGCTACAAGCGGGCCAATAGCCGTTACATGCGAAGGATCCGGTGGCCATGGCCAATGCGCAGCTTCAATCCGTTCTCGATCACATCGATGCCGACTTCGACAACAGCCTGGAACGGCTGTTTGCGCTGATCCGCATCAAGTCGATCTCGGCCGATCCGGTCTTTGCTGACGATTGCAGGGTGGCGGCCGATCACCTCGCCAAGGATCTCGCGACGCTCGGCTTTGCGACCGAGGTGCGCCCGACCGCTGGCCATCCGGCCGTGGTCGGCAAGAGCAACGGTCATGGCGCCGCCAAGCCGCATGTCCTGTTCTATGGTCATTACGACGTGCAGCCGGTCGATCCGCTCGACCTGTGGCACCGGCCGCCGTTCGAGCCTGTGGTCGCCGATCACGCCGACGGCCGCAAGATCATCGTCGCGCGCGGCGCCGAGGACGACAAGGGCCAACTGATGACCTTCGTCGAGGCCTGTCGCGCCTGGAAGAAGGTGACGGGGGCGCTGCCGCTCGACATCACCATGCTGATCGAAGGCGAGGAGGAGGTCGGCTCCAAGAACTTCGTGCCGTTCCTCGAGGCCAACAAGGACGAGTTCAAGGCCGATTTCGCGCTGGTCTGCGACACCGGCATGTGGGACCCGAACACGCCGGCGATCACGACCTCGTTGCGCGGCCTGCTCTATGAGGAGATCAAGATCAAGGCCGCCAATCGCGACCTGCATTCCGGCGTGTTCGGCGGCGGCGCGCGCAATCCGATCCGCGTGCTGACCGAAGTGCTTGGCGGCCTGTTCGACGCCGACGGCCGCATCACCATTCCCGGCTTCTATGATGGCGTGAAGGACGTTCCGCCTGAGGTGCTGGAGCAGTGGAAGAAGCTGAACCTGACGCCCGAGAGCTTTCTCAAGCCGATCGGCCTGTCGATTCCCGCCGGCGAGAAGGATCGTCTGCTGATCGAGCAGATCTCGTCGCGACCGACCTGCGACATCAACGGCATCTGGGGCGGCTATATCGGCGAGGGCTCCAAGACCGTGATCCCGTCGCTGGCGCATGCGAAGGTCTCGTTCCGCCTCGTCGAGGGCCAGGACCCGCTGAAGATCCGCAAGGCGTTCCGCGACTACGTCTCGGCGCGCATTCCCGGCGACTGCTCGGTCGAGTTCGGCGATCATTCGGCGGGCGCCGCGATCGCGCTCGACTGGACCATGAAGCCGCTGGCGGCTGCCAAGCAGGCGCTCACCGAGGAGTGGGGCAAGGAGACCATCCTGATGGGCTCGGGCGCCTCGATCCCGATTGTCACCGATTTCAAGAAGACGCTCGGTCTCGATTCACTGCTGGTCGGCTTCGGTCTCGACGATGACAACATCCATTCACCGAATGAGAAGTACGACCTGAAGAGCTACCACAAGGGCATCCGCTCCTGGGCCCGCATCCTCGCTGCGCTCGCGGAGATGCCGCAGTAGGTAGGCGCTCATCCGGGCTGCGATGCGCTGGTCGTTTGCACCAGGCGCAACTCACGCAGCGCTGGCGACCGAGCTCGCGGTCGGGTCGCTGCCGGCGATCTTGCGCAGCGCTGCGAGATTGGCCTCGGCTGAGGCCAGCCGCCAGCATGATTTGCCGCTCGACTTCGCTTCATACAATGCGGCGTCCGCCGCGAACAGCAGGGCTTCCGGATCGGTGCCGTGCTCGGGCGCGACGGCGATGCCGATGCTGCTGCCGATCTGGACATGCGCGCCGCCCGGCAAGGCCATCGGCGCGGTCATCACCTCGATGATGCGCTCGCCGAGCGCCAGCGCGTGGTCGATCGCCGGATCACCGGCGAGCACGACGAATTCGTCGCCGCCGATCCGGGCGATGACGTCGTCGGGAGCGGCGGTCTGCCGCAGCGTCCGGCCGACGATCTTCAGCAGCTCATCGCCTGCGGCATGACCGAAGGTGTCGTTGACCGGCTTGAAGCCATCGAGGTCGAGATACAGGACAGCAAGGCTGCGATCGCCGCCGGCGTTGAGCCTGCTCTGCAGCGCATCGATCAGGCCGGCGCGATTGGACAGACCCGTGAGCGGATCGAGCCGCGCCCGCTCGTCGCTCTCGCGTTTGGCCTGCATCACCGCCACCAGCATCCTGTTGAGCCGGAACGCCGCGCCGGTCATGGCGAGGAAGTAGACCGGCATCTGCAGATACATCGCGAACAACAGCGGCTCATGCGACGTCGCGACGCCGGGGATCACGGGGCCGATGCTGAACAGGATCATCGTGCCGACGAGGCGCGGCGCGCTGAAATTGCGAAAGCAGATGCCGCCCACCATGGCGGCCGAGGAGATGCAGGTCAATGACGCGGCCACCCAGTCGCCGGACGCGAGGCTGATGCCGACGCCGAAGCCGACGCTGGCGCTCCAGGCCACCGACAGCAGGATGTGGATGTCGGTCGGCGTCGCCAGCCGCTCGCGCGCGCGGCGGTAGGCGATCATCATCACGACCAGACGCGACAGGCAGACCGCGACCTCGAGCACGAACCAGGTGATGAAGAGCGGGCTCGGCGTGCGCAGCGCAAGCGCTCCGGCAACGGCGACGGTGTTGATGGCGCCCCCGGCGAACACCGACCAGCAGCCGTAGAGCTCGCCGGTCAATGCGCCGCGGATATCTGATGACACCGGATATCCCGGGTCGGCCAGCCAGCGCGTCACGCGCCAGCGTGGCAAACTGAACGACAAACCATCACCCCGCATTTCAATACCTCCGCGGGGTTGCAATAAGCGCGACGGCACTTAACAGGCATTTAGAGAGGTATCGGCGTCTCGCTGCATGCTTGATGCACGGTAAAAATTTACTCCACGTGGTATGCGCAGCTCACAGCGTACTGAAGTTGAATTCTCAGCCCGAAGTCCGCGCACGCGCGCGTTCTTCGGCGACTGGCGCGACCTCCACCGTCGCATTGCCGAGCGCGCGGTCGCGCTCGAACACGAGGCGGACGCGCTGCCCGACCGGTGTGAGGCCGATCAGGTTGCGCACCTGCGTGGCGCTGCGCACCGGCATGTCGTTCGCCTTCACAATGATGTCGCCCTTGCGCAATCCAGCGCGTTCGGCCGGCGAGCCCACGGTGACGTCGGCGACGCGCGCGCCTTGAATGCGGCCGTCGGCCGGCGCGTCGAGGTCGAGCAGGGTCACGCCGATTCGTCCGCGATCGACGCGGCCGTTCGCGACGAGCTGCTCCATCACCCGTCGCGCCATGTTGATCGGCACCGCGAAGCCGATGCCGACATTGCCTCCGCCGGGCGAGATGATCGCGGTGTTGATACCGACCAGCTCGCCGCGCAGATTGATCAGCGCGCCGCCGGAATTGCCGGGATTGATCGCCGCGTCGGTCTGGATGAAATCCTCGTAGCCCTGCTTGCCCAGGCCCGTGCGTCCGAGCGCGCTGACGAGGCCGGAGGTGACCGTCTGGCCGAGGCCGAACGGGTTGCCGACCGCGATCACGAAGTCGCCGACCTCGAGCGCGTCGCTGTCGCCGAGTGCGATGGCCCTGAGCTCGATCGGGTCCCTGATCTGCAGCAGCGCGATGTCGGTGGCGGGATCGCGCCCGACCAGGCGGGCGGCGAATTTGCGGCCATCCTTGGTGCGGATCTGCGCTGTCGTGACGTGCTCGACGACGTGATTGGCGGTCATCACGTAGCCGCGCTGCGCATCGACGATAACGCCCGAGCCGGTGGCGCTGATCTGCTTCTCGACCTGCTTGGGGACGTCGAAGAACTCGCGGAACAGCGGGTCCTGGTAGAGCGGGTTGTCCTGGCGGACCTTGCCTTCGACCGAGATGTTGACGACGGCGGGCGTCACCTCCTTGACCAGCGGGGCCAATGTCGGCACCCGGCCGAGCTTGAGATCGGGAATTTGGGCCAAGGCAGGCCCGGTCATCAGGCAAAACAGAATGGCAGGCGCCAGGACGGCCCGGAGAGAAGGCGGAAGCTGCATCGTGATCCCCAACAAGTGCGATCAAGATTTTTTGGCGACGACAGAGCTGGGAAAGCGGCCGGCCCGGTTCAAGAGCCGGGCTGGCAATCGTTCCCCGAGAGTGCCAAAAAATTTGCGTGACCCTCTTGAACGAAAAGTTCGGCTTTCCTAGGTCGTTGCTCGCTCGGGGGCCTGATGGGACCCGAGGCTTGTGACATCGCTGATCTGTGAAGGAGGATGTGCATGCAATTCTGCCCATTGCACGACCGCGTGCTCGTGCGCCGTATCGATGCCGAGGAGAAGACCAAGGGCGGCATCATCATTCCCGACACCGCCAAGGAGAAGCCGCAGGAGGGCGAGATCGTCGCCGCGGGGCCAGGCGCGCGGAATGAGCAGGGGCAGCTGGTGCCGCTAAACGTCAAGGCCGGCGACCGGGTGCTGTTCGCGAAGTGGTCGGGCACCGAGGTCAACATCGACGGCAAGGATCTCCTGATCATGAAGGAGAGCGATCTGCTCGGCATCATCGAAGCTCCCGTGGCGGCGAAGAAGGCCGCCTGATCCCTCAACTGACAGTCATCGAAGGAAAGGAGACGACGAACATGGCTGCCAAGGACGTGAAGTTTTCCACCGATGCGCGCGACCGCATGCTGCGCGGCGTCGACATCCTCGCCAATGCCGTGAAGGTCACGCTCGGCCCCAAGGGCCGCAATGTCGTGATCGAGAAATCGTTCGGCGCGCCGCGCATCACCAAGGACGGCGTCACGGTCGCCAAGGAGATCGAGCTGGAGGACAAGTTCGAGAACATGGGCGCGCAGATGGTGCGCGAGGTGGCCTCGAAGACCGCCGATCTCGCCGGCGACGGCACCACGACCGCCACCGTGCTCGCCCAGGCCATCGTGAAGGAGGGCGCCAAGTCGGTGGCCGCCGGCATGAACCCGATGGATCTCAAGCGCGGCATTGATCTCGCCGTCGACGCGATCGTCGCGGACCTCAAGGCGCACGCCAGGAAGATCACCAGCAACGACGAGATCGCCCAGGTCGGCACCATCTCGGCCAATGGCGACAATGAGATCGGGGGTTTCCTCGCCGAGGCCATGCAGAAGGTCGGCAACGAGGGCGTGATCACGGTCGAGGAGGCCAAGAGCCTCGATACCGAGCTGGAAGTGGTCGAGGGCATGCAGTTCGACCGCGGCTATGTCTCGCCGTACTTCGTCACCAACTCCGAGAAGATGCGGGTCGAGCTCGAGGATCCCTACATCCTGATCCACGAGAAGAAGCTGTCGGGCTTGCAGACCATGCTGCCGCTGCTCGAGGCCGTGGTGCAGTCGGGCAAGCCGCTGCTGATCGTGGCTGAAGACGTCGAGGGCGAGGCGCTGGCGACCCTGGTCGTCAACAAGCTGCGTGGCGGCCTGAAGATCGCGGCCGTCAAGGCGCCGGGCTTCGGCGATCGCCGCAAGGCGATGCTGGAGGACATCGCGATCCTCACCGGCGGCACGACCATCTCCGAGGATCTCGGCATCAAGCTGGAGAACGTGACCCTGTCGATGCTCGGCCGCGCCAAGAAGGTCGTGATCGACAAGGAGAACACCACCATCGTCGACGGCGCCGGCAAGAAGGCCGACATCGAGGCCCGCGCGCAGCAGATCAAGCTGCAGATCGAGGAGACCACCTCCGACTACGACCGCGAGAAGCTGCAGGAGCGGCTGGCCAAGCTCGCCGGCGGCGTCGCGGTGATCCGGGTCGGCGGCGCCACCGAGGTCGAGGTCAAGGAGCGCAAGGACCGCGTCGACGATGCGCTGCACGCCACCCGCGCCGCGGTGGAGGAGGGCATCCTGCCCGGCGGCGGCGTGGCGCTGCTGCGCGCCACCAAGGTGCTCGACGGCGTCAAGACCGCCAATGCCGACCAGAAGGCCGGCGTCGACATCGTCCGCCGCGCCATCCAGGTGCCGGTGCGGCAGATCGTGCAGAACGCCGGGGAGGACGGCTCGCTGGTGGTCGGCAAGCTCCTGGAGAAGGATGCCTATGGTTGGGGCTTCAACGCCGCGACCGGCGAGTACCAGGATCTGGTGCAGGCCGGCGTGATCGACCCGGCCAAGGTGGTCCGTACCGCGCTGCAGGACGCGGCCTCGGTTGCCTCGCTGCTGATCACCACCGAGGCGCTGGTGGCGGACAAGCCGAAGAAGGCCGACGCCACCGCGGCCGCGCCGTCGATGGACTTCTGATCTGATGCAGCCGGGGCCGGCCGCAGCCAGCCCCGGCTGTTCCAGAAAGAAATATCGACAAACAACTGATCGCTGCCCCGTGAGGTCGTGGATCGGCCACAACGCGCAGCTATCAATCAGGCCAACGACCGCAATCCGTCCACAACCGGCCACAATTGCATTCGGTGAGCCGGCTGAGGACGGACCGACGGTCGACGGGAGGTGTGGTTGAGCGCTGTCGCGCCGCCCGGTCTCATCAGCAGCGCGAGCTCGCAGGCCCGATCATGCCAGCCTGGCAATACGATCATCCGCCGCCCAACCCGACCTCCGTCATGAGCATGGGCGATCCGCGTCGCTTGACACGGTTTCTGATCGAGAGCGAACAGCGCGTGGTGGCACACTGCCAGGCCGTGCTGTCGCGCGGTGACATCGATCAGCGCGAGCGCGACCGGCTGGTCAGCGTGCTCCGCGAGGCGACGATGCGGCTGCAGCGGCTGTCTGCCGTGGCCGCCTGACGGGTGTTGCGCCGCGAAAAGGCTGCGACAAAAAATTCGATCTTCCCCTCTTGAAATGGATATCGGTTGTTCTAATTCGTCTGCTGCCGCTTCGGCGGCGCCGGGTGCCATCAGGGCCCGGTCGAAATCTGGGCGCTGACCGGTTGTCTGGTACTCAGTAGTCTCTTGTACCAAGTCTCTTGGTACTCAGACATCTCCGGGACTTTGAAGTCCGCATCGGTTCGGCGCTCCTTCGTATCCATCTTGCTCTCAGGAGGACTTGGCTATGAGGACCTACGACTTCTCTCCGCTGTGGCGTTCGACCATCGGTTTCGACCGTCTGTTCGATCTGCTCGACGAGACCCAGCGCGCGGTCGAGGACAACTATCCCCCGTACAACATCGAGCGGCTCGGCGACGACCGCTACCAGATTTCGCTGGCGCTGGCGGGGTTCGCGCCGGACGAGCTGTCGATCACCGCCGAGCACAACGTGCTCACGGTGGAAGGACGCAAGGGCGACAAGGAGACCCGCGAATATCTCTATCAAGGCATCTCGTCGCGGCCGTTCAAGCGGCAGTTCAATCTCGCCGACTACGTGCAGGTGACCAACGCGGCGTTCGACAACGGCCTGCTGCGGATCGAGCTCGTGCGCGAGATCCCCGAGGCGATGAAGCCGCGCCGCATCGCCATCGGTACAGTGCCGGTCGAGAAGATCGCGCAGCAGAAGGCGGCCTGACGCCTTGTTCGAGTTGCGGCGCGGGCGGCGTGTCGCCCGCGCCCTTGCAGCATCTGTCTCTTGTGAAAGGAGTGGAAGAGGAGAGACGCCATGAGCGAGCACCGTTTTTCGATCACCGCGGGCAGAGCCGGATTCCATCCGGTCTCGCACTACGAGTCGCCGGCCGACCTGCTGAACGATCGCAAGCTGTCACTGGCCGAGAAGCGGCTGATCCTGTCGTCCTGGGCGTCAGACATGTATGCCGTCGAGTCGCAGCCGGGCCTGCGCAAGATTCCGGGCATCTCCAGGCCGCTGCATCTGGCCGATGTGCTCGGCGCGCTGCGTCAGCTCGACCGCGAGGATCAGCCGCCGCGCCCGCGCGGCGGGGCGGCCATGCGCATCGTTCCGCGCGTCGATGTCGAGGCCGATGGCGCTGCGATGGACAGCACCGCTAGCGGCAGGATGCGGCCCGCCGCCCGCCTGCGGTTCTCGCGCGAGGCCAATGTGCGGCGCTATCGCAAGCTGCTTGCCACCCGCCTTGCCGAGCACGAGCGGCGCTTCGTCGAGCGCCGGCTGGCCGAGGAGCTGCAACAAGTGCACGGCCCGGCCGAGCGGCATGGCTCGGCTCGGGCCGGGTGCTGCTGACGAGGGACATCGCCGGACGAATGAAAACGCCGCCCGGAATTGGGCGGCGTTTGACTCCGAAAAGCGTAGAGGGTGATGAACCCAGGCTAGCCGATCATCGGCGAAAAATCAATTCCGGTAGCCCGGGTTGACGCGATCGAGCCGGCGCAGCAGCGGCGGCCACACCAACTGATTGGAGCGCAGCTCGACGCGATCCTCATTGTCGAACAGCTTCGCGTTCTTGTCGATGACCTCGTCGCGCACCGGATAGGCCGAGGGACCGAGCGTGCGGGTGCGCACCTGGATCGAGCAGGCGCGCTCCAGATGATACATGCGCTCGAAGGCGGAGGCGACGGAGCGGCCGACCGTCAGCGTGCCGTGATTGCGCAGCAGCATGTGGTTCTTGCTGCCGAGGTCGTGCTGCAGCCGCGGCCGCTCGTCATGGTCCAGCGCCACGCCTTCATAGTCGTGATAGGCGAGGTCGTGGGTCACGTATTGCGCGATCTGGTTCAGCGGCAGCAGGCCGTCGGCGCAGCTCGACACGGCGACGCCGTCCAGCGTGTGCAGATGGATGACGCAGCCGGCATCCTCGCGCACCTCGTGGATCGCGGAATGGATGGTGAACCCGGCGGGATTGATGCTGTACTCGCTCTCGGACAACTGATTGCCGTAGAGGTCGACCTTGATCAGGCTGGAGGCGGTGATCTCTTCGAACAGCAGGCCGTAGGGGTTGATCAGGAAGTGATGCTCGGGGCCGGGCACGCGGGCGGAGATGTGAGTGTCCACCAGGTCGTCCCAGCCGAACAGCGCCACCAGCCGGTAGGCGGCGGCGAGATTGACCCGCTGTGACCATTCGGCCTCGGTCATGTTCGACGGCACTTCCTTGAGGCGCGCTTCGGCTGGCGACATGGCATTCTCCGATTTCCAAGAGTTGATCGGAGCCTAGGCGGCACGCCGCCGCGCGACAAGACGCGGGGCCGGGGAGCAGTCATGCCGTTCGGCTGAGCAGGCCGCTCAGGGCGCCGGGATCGACAGCAGGCTGGAGATGCTGCGGCCGCGGATGTCGTAGACCCGGGCAAACACGACGTCATCGCGCTTGATCTCGACCATGACCGGGGCCGTCAGTCCCTTGCAGTAGAACTCGCCGAGCGTCATGGCGAAGTCGGCCGCATGGCTGTCCCAGCCGATGGTGAAATCGGGGCCGAGCGCGACCTGGGCGGGGCGCTGCGGGCCGCAGACCGCGACCTTCCATTTGTGCCCGATCGGCGGCACCTCCTGGCGCTCGTCGAGCTGTTCCTTCAGCCCGTCGGAGGCCTGCTTCAGCGCCAGCCCCCAATAGTCGAGCATGAAGCGGGTGTCGGCCTCGCGCACGGTGCCGGCGATGAAGTTGAAGTGGGTGTACTGATAGGGATGCAGCCGGATCATCTCCGCCAGCGGCAGCAGCAGGCCGAAGCAGAACGCGGCGATCGCCACCGGCTGCCAGCTCCGGCGCTCGTCGGCGTTGAGCCACGACAGAAGCCAGGAGAAGGCGATGCCGCCGAGCAGCGCCATCGGCGGGATCACGAACACGAAATGGCGGATGCCGTTGTAGAGCGCCGGGCGTTTGACGATCGCGATCAGGATCGGCAGCGTCGCCGCTAGGGTCAGCATCAACAGGATGCTCTTCTGGCGCGCCGGCATGTCGGGCCGCGACAGCGACATGATCGAGGCGACGACGCCGGCGACGAACAGCGCGATCATCAGTTCGGGCAGTTGCAGCGCGAACAGCGTCGGCAGATACGACCAGGGCATGTCGGGCACCGAGACCAGCGCCCCGTCGAACATCTCCTTCCACGGCTTCTCGAAGAAATGCGAGAAGTAGGTCAGGGCCCGGAACGGGTTGGCCGGTTCGATGATCGACCACGGCCAGATCAACCCCATGATCAGGTAGCCCAGGATCAGGCCGGGGATCAGCACGTAGAGCACGTGGGCGAAGCGGCGGATCGCCTCGCGGGGCCCTTGCGTGCGGTACTCCTCCATGAACAGCGGCATGAAGCCGACCATGGCGTAGACCACGGCCATGCCGCCGAGGATCCGCGAGCCGATCGAGAAGCCGGCGCCGAGGCCGATGATCAGGATGGTGCGTGGCGAGGGGTAGGGATACTCCTCGGCAAGGCGCACGAGGCCCATCAGCAGCACCACCATGGCGACCGCGAAGGGCGCGTCCTTCGGGTTCATGAACATGTGGCCGTAGAAGATCGGGCAGAGCGCCAGCAGCAGCAGCGCGGCGAGGCCGGCCACGGGGCCGCCGATGCGGCGCGCCAGGCGCCAGGTCACGCCGAGGCCAATCAGCCCGACGATGGCCCCGACCAGCCGGCGGGTCTCGAACAATTCCAGCGGCATGATCTTGTGCAGCAGGGCTGCAACCATGTCGAAGCCGCCACCGTACATATAGAGGTTGGCGAACGACAGCGCCGCCTGGTCCCTGAAACCGGAGCCGTACATGCGCAGCAACAGATCGGCATATTCGGCATGGGTGTAATCGTCCCAGCCGAGGCCGTAATCCCGGAACGTCAGTCCGGCCACCACCGCGACTGCGGCGAGCACGAACACGGCGAGATCGTCATACGTCCGCTCGAGGGACCGCCGCGTCGGCGTCTCGAGGACCGAAGTGGTTATCGTTGTCATGGCTGAGTGTGACCCGGCGTCCCCTGGCGACCCCGCTTCCGCGTTTCAGGCTTGTGTTCCCCGCCTGCGTATAGCGCGTCCCGTGTTCGGAGGTGTCGAAAATATGGGAGGCACGCCTTGTCGCAGCGCAGCGGGGACCCGAATTTCGGCTGCTAAGCGCCATATTGGCACAGCCAAATGAACGCCCGCTGAACCAGAAGGACCGGGAGAACCCGAGAGGAACCTCCAGGAATTCCGAGGGTTGGCTGAACCGTATTGTGGCGGCATCGTGGCGGGCGGCGCAGGTCGGATACGAACTTCGGCGGTCTTGGACGAACTTCCGCTGCAAATCGTCGCGGATTTGGACTAGAAACCGGATTCAAGGACGCGCGCAACCGCAGCTATCTAATGTGATTTCGGTCGGGACACCGCCCGGAACCGGCGCATTAGGGGATGAGTTCGATGATGAGTGCAATGTTGGCCGCCGGGGCCCTCGCCATCTTGGCCGGGCTCGGGGCGATCGCCTGGGGAATTCCGGTCAAGGAGTTCAGCGTCGGTAATACGCTGATCCTGTCGGGGACCCTTGGCGTGTGCAGCGGGCTGATCCTGTTCGGACTTGCGGCCGTCCTCAACGAGCTGAAGGTGATTTCGAGCCGGCTGAGGTCGCGTTCGGGCGCCGAGTCCGATGCCAGGCCCCTGCAGCTCCCACCTGCCGCCGGGACGACCGACTTCGAGACCGCCCCGGTGCCGCCGACAGAAGATGTCTGGCGCGAAGGCGGTTCGCCGCGTCCGCGTCCCCGCATGCCGGACCTGTCGGCCCCCTTGTCCTCGGGGCTGTCGTCGTCCTCACCGCTGTCCTCGTCTCCCTTGTCAAGCTCGCTGCGCGCCTCCGAGTCCTTGCGGGATCCCGCCGAGTCGCCGTCCGAACCCGCCGAGCGGCCCAAGCGCAATCTGCTGTTTGCGTCGTCGCGCCGGGAGCGGGAACGCGCGGAGAAGCGCGGCGCCGAGCCGCTGCCGACGGATTTCCGGTCACCGCCCCTCAGCGCCCCGCCGCCCGTGCCGCTGGACGAACCTGCCGCGACCGAGCCGGGCGCGTCGGACGGCTGGTCGCGACCGGAGCGGACGCCGGAGCCTCTGCGCCCGCCGTTCCCGCGGCGCCTGGCGCGGGCCGCCCCGGCCTTCGTCGATCCCGAGCCAACCCCGCCGCCGCCTGAGCCGAAGGATCTGGACGCGCCGGCCGTCAGCATCGTCAAGTCGGGCGTGGTGGATGGGATGGCCTATTCGCTCTATTCCGACGGCTCGATCGAGGCGCAGATGCCCGAAGGGATGATGCGCTTTGCGTCGATCGACGAGCTGCGCGCCCATCTCGAAGGCCGGACCTGAGGCAGCGGGATCACACGGTCAGGTTGAACCCGGCTGGCATACGGTACACACTTACTTGGCGGGTGACAGACTTCTCAAGAAGAAGTCCTCACTATCTTGTCATTTTGCCAGTCATTTGCCCATATTGCTTGCAGAATCGCGAGACAACGCTGCCACTCGGCGCGAGTGATACTTGCGATCGAGGGATACTTGCGATCGACGGTCACAGGGCGGAGCGGGATGAGGGGTCAATGACCGAAGCGGTCGGC
Source organism: Bradyrhizobium sp. SZCCHNR1015 (assembly GCF_032489875.1). Lineage (NCBI taxonomy): Bacteria > Pseudomonadati > Pseudomonadota > Alphaproteobacteria > Hyphomicrobiales > Nitrobacteraceae > Bradyrhizobium > Bradyrhizobium sp. SZCCHNR1015. Next base: position 156,978 of record NZ_JAUEYW010000014.1, on the reverse strand, counting down.
AAGAGCTTTATCGATCTGACGGCCGACATCGTGTCGGCCTATCTCAGCAACAACCCGACCCCGGCGGCGGAGATTCCCTCTCTGATCAGCCAGGTGCATGCGGCGCTGACGCGGGTCGCAGCGGGACGAAGCGAGCCCGCGCCGGAGCCGGCGCGGCCCGCGGTCCCAGTGAAGAAATCGATCCATCCGGACTATCTGGTCTGCCTCGAGGACGGCAAGCGCTTCAAGTCGCTGCGGCGGCATCTGCGCACGCAGTACAACATGACGCCGGAACAATACCGCGACAAATGGAACCTGCCGCCGGACTATCCGATGGTGGCGCCGAACTACGCGGTCACCCGCTCGCAGCTTGCCAAGAAGATGGGCCTGGGCCAGCAGCGGCCCGAGCGGGAAAAGTAGCCGAGCCGATCAGGACGCCGCGGCGAGCGCCTCGCGGGCGTCGGCGCGGATGCGCTCGACCATCGAGCGCAGGCCGTTGGAGCGCTGCGGCGTCAGATGCTCGCGGAACCCGAGCTCGTCGAACACCGCGGGCGCATCGATGGTCATGATCTCCTGCGGCGTCCGCCCCGAATACAGCGTCAGCAGAATTGCGATCAGGCCGCGAACGATATGGGCGTCGCTGTCGCCGAGATAGTTCAGGACCGGCACGGCGCTGCTGTGATCGACGTGCTTGGACAGCCAGACCTGGCTGGCGCAGCCCTGCACCTTGTTCGCGGCGGAGTGCTCGTCCTCCGGCATCGGGGCCAGGGTGCGGCCGAGCTCGATCACGTAGCGGTAGCGGTCGTCCCAGTCGTCGAGCAGGGCGAAATTGTCGCGGATGTCGTCGATCGTCATGATGCTCTTCGGTCCCGATGTCGGCTTTCATATAGGCGTTCGGGACGACGAAAGCGACAGTCGGTTCCGCCGGTTCAGGGCGTCGGCGGCAGATGCCATTCGACGGCGAGATCGTCGGTCGAGAGCGTATCGGCCGGCGCGTCGCCCGGCGGAATCTCCTCGAGCACGGGGGCGTCGATCGAGCCGGTGTGATCGTTGCCGCGCTTGTCGAGACTGGCCGGCTTCACCGGGCCGATGAACTTGTCGGCGCCGGCGGGCTTCTCCGCGCCTTCGGCCTTGTCGGTGATGATCTGGTAGATCTTGCGCGCGCCTTCCTGGGCGCGGTGGCCGATCACGGTCGCGGCCTGGCCGCCGACCTCGCAGGCCTGCGGCTGGCGCTTGCAGAACTGGCTCATGTCGGAGACGGCCGCGGTCGCGGCCTGCACGGCTTCGTGCGCATTGATCTGCGGCAGCTTGTCGGCGTCCGGGCTCTTCTCGCGCGGCAGCAGCACCAGCACGAGTCCGAGCCAGAATGCCATCCGAAGCAGAAAGAACATCACGCAACCCCGACCGTGCTGCTGATCTCGCGTGCTCAAATCGCGCAACGGGATCGCAGCTGATTGTTCTATGTCGCGACTGCTTGCATTGGGCTTAATTGGTTGAGATTTCGCGAAGCCGGGCGCTGGATTTATTTCGGAGTCAATTTTTCATTGGCGCCGGGCGCCCGCGCCGTGCAACCGGCTGTAGATCGCGCCGCTTTCGCAACCGCAGGCCCGGCCGGAAACGATGCATTCACCATCCCGGCCGAATGGCGGGCTCACCGCAGTCTGGACCTTAGCGTTCGCTTAATGCGAGTCTGACACGGTGACTTCCGACGACAGGGGGCGTCCCGGCGCGTTCTCTTTGTGAGAACCACCGATTAGGCCGAGGCGCGAGAGCCGTGAGTGTGTTGAGTATCATCCGCGATTGTCTCGATGCGTTATTGCATCCATCGGCTCGAACTGATGCGATGACGCGCGCGCGTCATCGCGCCTTCATCGCGCCGCGCCTGCTGGGCAGCCTCGCCGCCTTCGCCGTGTTTCCCGCCTATCTCGCGCTACGCGGTGCGCCGAGCGCGCTCGAGGTCGGCGCGCTGTCCTGGCTGATCGCGCCCATTCTGCTGTCCTGGTATCTGTCACGCACCGGCCGCTACGAGAGCGCCTGCGCGCTGTCGTCGATGGCGCTGTCGGCGCTGATCATGGCGGTGTCGATCGAGACCGGCGGCATCGAATCCTTTGCCGCGGTGTGGCTGATCGTCGTACCCCTGGAAGCCTCGTTCTCGGCCTCGCGCCGCGTCGTCGTGTTCTCCGCTGGGCTCGCACTGTGCTGCGCGCTGCTGCTCATCCTCATCGGTCATTTCGGGTGGCTGCCGAAGCCCGAGATCAACCCCGCCCTGCGCACCGGGCTGCTCGCGTTCGGCGTCGCCTCGGCCACGCTCTATGCGGCCGTGCTCGCCTTTGCCGCCGACACGCTCGCGCGCACCGGCGTGACGCTGCTGTCGATGGAGGAGGAGCGTTATCGCCTGCTCGCACGTAATATGAGCGACGTGATCTCCCGTCACCGTCGCAACGGCGCGGTCATGTTCATCTCGCCGGCGGCCGAGACGCTGCTCGGCGCGCCGGTCGCGCAGTTGCACGGCCACGGCCTGTTCGAACGGGTCCATGTCGCCGACCGGCCGGCCTACCTCACGGCGCTGTCGGAAGCGGCGGGCGGCAGCGAAGCCTCGAGCGTCGAGTTCCGCCTGCGCCGCGATGCGCCGGGCGAGGGCCGCGGCTTTCATCATCCGGTCGATTTCATCTGGGTCGAGATGCGTTGCCGCCCGCTCGACCGCATCGGCGTGATGCCGGGCGGGTCGGAGCAGGAGGTGGTCGCGGTCATGCGCGACGTCACCGACCGCAAGCTGCAGGAGCAGGCGCTCGAATTGGCGCGCAGCGCCGCCGAGCGCGCCGACGCCGCGAAGACGCGATTCCTCGCCACCATGAGCCACGAGCTGCGCACGCCCTTGAACGCCATCATCGGCTTCTCCGAGATGCTGATGCAGGAGCAGGTGCTGGTGCTGAATGCGGCGCGGCGACGCGAATACGCGCAACTGATCAACGATTCCGGCCAGCATCTGCTGTCGGTCGTGAACGGCATCCTCGACATGTCGAAGATGGAGTCCGGCAATTTCGAGCTGACGCCGGAGCCGTTTGCGCCGCGCGCTGCGCTGATCAATTGCTGCAACCTGCTGGCGCTGCGGGCGCGCGAGAACGGTGTCGATCTGTCGGCCGACGTGCCGCAGGACCTGCCGATGGTCACCGGTGATCCGCGCGCCTTCAAGCAGATCGTGCTCAACCTCGTCTCCAATGCCATCAAGTTCACCGAGCGCGGCGGCCGTGTCACGGTCTCTGCCGGCGTCGACGGCGCGCGCCTGCTGCTGCGAATCACCGACACCGGCGTCGGCATCGCCGCCGATGATCTCAAGCGCATCGGCGATCCGTTCTTTCAGGCCGGCAAGACCTACCAGCGGCGCCACGAGGGAACCGGGCTCGGGCTGTCGATCGTCAAGAGCCTCGTGAACTTGCACGGCGGCGAAATGTCGATAGAAAGCAAGATCGACGAGGGGACCACGGTCACGATCGCGCTGCCGATCAACTTCGTGGCCGAGGCCGCCGCCGGCGCCACCGTCACGCCGCTGTCACCCTCGCGCTCCGCCCAGCCAGGGCAGGTCATGCAGGTGAAGAAGAGTGCCTAGACGAGCTGCAGAGGATGATCCGGCGCCGCCGCGCCGTCGCAAGCGCGCCGCTGCGGTTGCGGCCGTCGTCGACGTGGCGGAGGAGCGCGGCTGGCTGCTGCGGGCCATGCTCTACAGCCCGAAGGATCTGTTTGCGGGCCTGCTGGCCTGTGCGGCTGCCAGCGCCATCATCATCAATGCCGTGTTCCTGCAATCGGGACCGCATCCGGCGCCGATGTTCGGATCGATCGTCACCATTCCGCCCAATCTGACGAGCTCCAATCCGCTGCCGCGGCCCCGGCCGATGGACATCTCGCCGCTCGATCCGAAGGTGATCGAGACGCGGCCCGCTGAAACCAGGGCGGCGGAGCAGAGGGCGGTCGAGCAGCGCGCGACCGAGGCGCGTCCGGATCAGAAATATGCCGATCCCCTGGCCGATCTCGTCCGCTCGGTCAGCGGCGGGCAGGGCAATTTGCCGCGTCCGCAGCCGACGCAGCAGGGCGGCAGTGTTCGCCGTGTGGCTGCGGTCCAGCGTGCGCTGACCGAATATGGCTATGGCCAGTTGAAGCCGACCGGGATGGTCGGCTCCGACACCCAGGCCGCGATCCAGAAGTTCGAGCGTGAGCGCAAGCTGCCGGTGACCGGCCAGGTTTCGGACCGCCTGGTGCGCGAGCTTGCGATTGTCATCGGTCACCCGATCGAATAGAGCAGGGCGGCTGCGACGTGCAGCGCGCTTGCTCCTGCATCGAACCATCATGCGATTGAAGACCAGCATCTGGGTGAGCGCCTATCTGCGGCGCTGCCAGTCGGCCGGCGCGTTCAGCGCGATCCGCCACCGCGGCGCCGAGGAGGCCGGTGCGGTGTTCGTCAAGGTCGCGCTGATGGACGGCACGGCGCAGCTCTATGTCCCCGCGCCGCAGACCGTCTATGACGACAGCCGGCCGATCGACCGCTTCTTCGTACCGGTATCGCCGCAGCCGATCGCGGAAGCGCAGGTCGAGGAGCGTCTCGTCAAGGAGCTGCGCTTCGATCCCGACGCCTGGATCATCGAGACCGAGGACAGGCAGGGCCGTCATTTCCTCGATCTCGTGCGCGAGCGTCCCTGATCATCCTCCGATCCGCGACGGTGATCGCGCGTCAGCGCTTGAAGCCGTCGGTGCCCGTGCGCACGATCGGTCGCGTCGCTGTGCCGGGCCGCGCTCCGCCTGCGCGGACAGACTGGCGCTCGTCGTCGTACAGCATCGTGCGATGTTTGGCCCTGATCGCCGCCATGCCCGAGCCGCGCCAGGCCGCCAGCATGATCAGCGCCGCGCGCTCGCTGAGGCGCTCGTAGAAGCGTGACAGCCGAAACACGGTCTGGACGGACTGGCCCATCTCCGGCTTGAGGAACAGCAGCACGCGCTCGAACACCGGCGCTGGCATGCCGAGCGCCTTTGCGGCACAGGCCAGCGGCTCGCCATGGGGATCGTTGACCACCTCGAGGGTCATGCGTGAGGGCAGGATCAGGCTCTCGCCGAGCTCGATCGTGAACGTCTCGACGTCGGCGTTGAAGGCGGCCATCTCCAGTGCCTCGATCGCATGCACCGCGCGGTGCAACGGCGTCGGCGCGGCGGGCCTCAGCGGCGTGGTGGCGAGGTTCTGCAGGATGGCGATGCGTTCGTGCGAGGCGGCGCGCATGAACATCTCGCTCAGCTCGGCGGCATCCTTCGGCTGCATCGACAGTCCGGACGATGTGTCGTCGCGCGGCGGCATCGGAGACGAGGGGCGAAGCGATGCGGGAATGGGGCCGGCGAGCGGCGGCGCCGGCTCGCTCTGCGCCGGGCGCAAGCCCAGCTTGTTCAGGATCTCGATCGGCGTCGCCGGATAGATCGCCAGCCGCGCACGCACCGCCGCACGGGTCGCATCGTCGACGTCGTCGACCAGACGGGAAGCCAATTCGACGAACTGCCGCTCCTCGTCAGCGGAATGCGCGCTCGCCTGGACATAGAGGTCGGTCAGCACGCGCAGCAGAGTGGGCTTGATGTCGACGCCCTCGCGGCGCGAGAGCGTGAGCAACCCGTCGAAGCCGGGGAACAGCGATGATCTTGTCATGTCGGGGTACGCAACTTCGGCAATCGTTGCGCCGATTAGAGCGGAGTTGTTTTAATGCGGCGTTAAGGAAAACAATCGGTGAAGATGGGTCGAAATGACCTGGTGAGACAAAGGCGCAACGCCGGCTTGCCTTCTCTCCCGCCGGTGCACGCGATCCGTGTCGGGCGGCCCGCGCATTAATATCCTCTTAACCACGTCCTGATCTTAATCGATCCGTTCGATGATCTCGCCTTGGCCGCGTCTCGCGCCCAGCCTGATCTTCGCCGGGCCGAATGCCAAAGTGCAGCGTCATGCGCCGGCATTCGTGATCGTCAGTTCTGCGTGCCCTCTTGCCTGCGAAGTTCGGGCGACGGGGAGTTTTCAGGGGGTAAGAACTTCGGGCACGAAAGAGAGTGGACATGGCGACCATCATTGAATTCCCGGCGGACGTTGCGCGTCGCGCGCGGCCTGCCGTGACCGGCGCGCCGCAGGAGGGCATGGGAACGATCCTGATTCTTCCCGTCGTTCGGATCGAGCGCGAGACCACGACCGACGATCGCGGGCCCCGCGAGGGCACAGCGCCAAGCCGCCGCCGCCGTCGCCGCTGACAGGTCGGGGGACATGGGAATGCCGGCCATCGTCAATCCGGTCCGGCGCGCGCTGCCGGTCCTCGCGCTCGTCCTCGTCGGCGGCCTGCTCGGCGCCTGCAGCGGCGGCGATTTTGGCCGCACCCGCGCCGACATGCGCAATGACGACATGCACAAATGGATCGGCGCGGAAGCCACCGCCAGCGTCGGTGTCATGCCATCGCAGTTCCAGCTCACAGACAATGAGCGCCAGCTGCGCGATCTCGCTTATCCGCTGATCGAGCCGCCGCATTCGCGCCCCGCCTGGAAGAGCGTGTTCGGCGACTATCAGCCGTCGGCCTCGCCCTGGCGCCAGAAGGTCGTGTTCGACCGCACCGCCTATGGCCGCGCCTTGATCGACGAGCCGCACCGCTCGCACGCCTCGCGCTACACCCAACTGATCGACGACGTGCGCGACGACATCACCCGCTTCGAGCCGTTCTTCGCCTCGGCGATCCGCGTCATCGATCTCGACCGCAAGCGCGATGCCAGCATGAAATACATGACCGAGCTCTCGCCGCGCGAGAAGGCCGACGCGGTCGCGCGCATGCAGGAGAACTCGCTGATCGTACAGTGGGTGCAGATCAGCCTGGAGCAGCGCGTCTCGTCCTATCGCTGGGCGCTGGAGCGCCTGGTGCTGCAGGCGCCCGACGGCATGGCCGCCGAGGCCGATCGCCTGATCCATGAACTGGCAGCCCAGACCGCCAATCCGCCGGTCGCGGCGCGGCCCCTGATCGAACGGCCGCTGACGACGCGGGGCTAGCCCGCACGCGGTCGCACGCCGCTTCGCTCAGTCCGGCCTGAGCAGGCGGAAGGCCTCCTCGAGCAGATGCGGCGTGTGCTTGCCGGTCGAATCGCGGCAGGCGCGTTCGAAATAATCCGCCAGCGCCGGCCGGAATTTCGGATGCGCCGCCTGGTCGATGATGGTGCGGGCGCGCTGTTTCGGCGACAGGCCGCGCAGATCGGCGAGGCCTCGCTCGGTCACGAGGACCTGCACGTCGTGCTCGGTGTGGTCGACATGGGTGACCATCGGCACGATGCAGGAGATCGTGCCGTTCTTGGCGGTCGAGGGCGTCATGAAGATCGACAGATAGGCGTTGCGGGCGAAGTCGCCGGAGCCGCCGATGCCGTTCATGATGCTGCTGCCGCGCACATGGGTCGAATTGACGTTGCCGTAAATGTCCGCCTCGATCATGCCGTTCATCGCGATGACGCCGAGCCGGCGGATCACTTCGGGATGGTTGGAGATCTCCTGCGGCCGCAGCACGATGCGGTCGCGCAGGAACTCGATTTCGCGGTTGAATTCGACCGCAGCCTCCGAGCTCAGCGACAATGCCGTCGCGGAGGCGAGATCCATCCGCCCGGAGCGGATCAGGTTCAGCATGCCGTCCTGCAGCACCTCGGTATAGGCGGTCAGATGCGGGAAGGGGCCGTCATCGAGCCCGGCCATCACGGCGTTCGCGACATTGCCGACGCCGGATTGCAGCGGCAGCAGGTTGCGCGGCAGGCGGCCCTGCTTCACCTCGTGTTCGAAGAACTCCAGGATGTGGCCGGCAATCGCACCCGAGTTATCGTCGGGCGCGGCGAAGCTGGTGTTGCGGTCGGGCGCATGGGTCTCGACGACCGCGATGACCTTGTCCGGATTGCAGCGATAGGTGGTCTCGCCGATGCGGTCGCCGGGCGCCACGATCGGGATCGGCTTGCGATGCGGTGGCAGGCGGGTGCCGTAGTAGACGTCGTGCATGCCGAGCAGCGCCGGATTCATCCACGAATTGACCTCGATGATGACGCGGTCAGCCAGATCGAGCCAGGTCTTGTTGTTGCCGATCGAGGTCGAGGGGATCAGCCGCCCGTCGGGCAGGATGCCGGCGCATTCGATCACGGCGACGTCGAGATGGCCGAGAAAACCGAACCACACGAACTGTGCGACATGGCTGAGATGCAGATCGATATAGTCGATGCTGCCGGCGTTGATGCGCTGTCGTGTCGCCGGATCGGACTGATAGGGCAGGCGCAGGTCGATGCCATCAGCCCGGGCGAGCGCGCCGTCGAGCTCGGGCGCGGTGCTCGCCCCGGTCCACACGCCGACGCGGAACGGCTCGCCGCGCGCATGCGCGGCCTCGATCCGGCGCGCCAGCGCGAGCGGCACCGCTTTCGGATAGCCCGACCCGGTGAAACCGCTCATGCCGATATGGTTGCCGGGCTCGACCAGCGCGGCAGCCTCGTCGGCCGACATGATCTTGGCGCGCAGCGCCTGTGACATCACCTGCGATGAACTCATCGTGCAAACTCCATGCGCGATCGTTCGGACCGCCAAGTCCGCGCTGTTTAAGGTGTGCCCTCGACGGGTGATTTGACAGGGGTCAAGCCGCAACGGACCGTGCGTGCATCACAGCCCTGCAAGGCGCGCGCGCCGCAGTTCCCGGACTTTCGCCGCCCGCGAGCGCTCCGTCAGCATGTTGGCCTTGCTGTAGCGCGGGTCGCCGGTGACCTCGTCGCCGACCCAGTCCGGAAGGGTCACGACGGTCGTTTCGGTCGGCAGCTCGATCTCGGCGATGACGACGCCTTCGAGCGGGTCGTGGTAGACGTCGATCTCCCAGACGCCGGCTTCGGCCGGCACATAGTGACGCGTCTTCTCGAGGATGCGTCCGTCGCAATGCGCGAACAGCACCGCGGCGTGGTCCGCGGGAATATCGTACTCGAATTCATCCCGGGCCAGACCTCGGCGGCCGCTCTTCACGCACAGCGTCGTCCGGTTGCCATAGCAGCGAACGCGGACCTTGAGGCCGTCCTGACGTGCGACGAGGCCGTCGCGAAGGCGTTCACTGTGCGTCGCCTGATCCCGCCAAGCATCGGACTTGACGAGAAACTTCCGTTCGATTTCGAGAGGCATGACCTGATGTTGAGCGAAGCGCCGTCGTCCTGATACGTCATAGCAGCGGCGCGCGACGACGACTATGCCACCAAGGATGAAGAGAGCGTTGTCGAATTCATTCCGGACGTCGTATTGACTTATCGTTTGCCGCGCGGCTTCTCGGCCTTGGCCGGTGCCTCGGTCTGCACGCCGCAGCTCGCCGCTGCAAGGGAGGCCTGCGCCTGCGGCATGAGACCCGGCTCGGCGGCCAAGGCCTTCAGCACGATCAAACCGGTCGTCGTCGGCGAATCGATGATCAGCCGGTCGGCGGCCGTGATCTCCTCGTCCTCGGGCAGGTCTTCGTGCTGCGCCTCGGTCATCAGGTTGAGCTCGATCACGCGCTTGCCGGCGGAGCGGTCGTTGATGGCGTAGTAGGCGATCTCGTTGCGCGTGTAGAACGACACCGACGTATAGGCCTGGCTCACCGGGACCGTGAGCTTCAGCGGGCCGTCGGACAGATCGTAGCGGCAGATCGCCATCGCGAACGCCGGATCCATGAACGGCATCGGTGAATTGCCGGGATCGGCCAATGGCAATTGCGTCACGGCGTTCAGCTTGGTCATCGGCGTCAGCCGGGAGTAGGCGTCTTGGGTCGAGATCCGCGGCAGCGCCAGCACGCTGACGAGATGGACCACGCCGCCGAGCAGCACGCCGACCACGATGGTGAACAGCAGCCGGATCATGATGGGCAGCCTACTGTCGTGATCGAGGGCATCGGCGCGTCGCGCTGCGTGCGGGTCGCGACGCCGACCGGCGTGTCATAGAGCCGCAGCATCAGCGCATAGCGCTCGATGCCGCCGGTCGGCAGCCAGTTGCCGGAGCGCGAGCGTGCGGCGACACGGATCTCGAACGAGCCATCGGCGCCTCGCACCAGTTCCTGGCTGGTGAAGCCGTAGCGCTGCAGCGTGTTGGCGACGAGGTGGCCCTTGCGGTCGTACAGCGTGAGCGTCCAGAAGCGGGCGGGCGGCGTCACGCCGCTGACGAGGATGTCGCAGCGCCCGTCGAGCGGCTTCCTCTTGTCGTCTGTGGTGGCGGTGAAGGCCACGCCGTCGCCGGTGCCGATCGGCAATTCGCCATTGCGGGTGATGGTCGCGCGCGCATAGGGGTCGACATCGGCCGTGCCGGTTTTCGGACGCGCCGTCCAGGCGCCGATCGTCAGCGTGCCAAACTCGGTGCCGCGGGTCGTCGTCATCCAGGTCGCGCCGATGCCGACGCCGGTGGCGATCAGGAGCGTGACCAAGGTGATGAAGAGCAGCCGCACGGGGGATCGCTGACGTCAGTTCTTGCGCAGGGCAGGGGTGGCGACGCCGTCGGCCGTTGCCGCGGCGTAGTTCTCGGGGAAGGCGAGCGCGCTCGATGAGACCGGCTTCGCGGGCTTGCGCGGATCCGCCGGCGCGCTCTTTTCGGCGACGCGCGCGGCATCGTCGAGCATCTTCTCGACCTGAACCAGCACCTCGGCGCCGCGGCGGGTCAGGATCGGCGGCGGACCGGGCTTGATCTCCAGGGTCTTCGGCTGGCCGGCCTGTGCCATCGCGGCGGACGCGGACTGCGGCAGCTTCTCGCCCATGCCGACGCCGGGCAGCTCCTTGACCTCGACGCCCTGATGCGCGGCGAGCATGATGTCGTGCCATGTCTGCGCCGGCAGCGAGCCGCCGGTCATGCGGTTGGTCGGCGAATAGTCGTCATTGCCGTACCAGACCGCGCAGGTGAAGTTGCCGGTGTAGCCGACGAACCAGGCGTCGCGATACGCATTGGTCGTGCCGGTCTTGCCGGCGGTCGGAATGCCGTCGAGTGCGGCGCGGCGCGCGGTGCCTTCGCTGACGACGTGGCTCATCATGCCCGCCATGTCGGCGGCAACCGAGGCCGGGATCGCCTGCTTCGGCTTCGGCCCGTCACGGTCCCAGCGCCAGACCAGGTCGCCGGCGCCGGTACGGACCTCCAGCACCGAATGCGGCGTCACCGCCTTGCCCTTGTTCGGGAAGGTCGCGTAGGCGACCGCATGCTCCAGCACCGTGACCTCGTCGGAGCCGATCGGCATCGACGGGGTGTCGGGCAGCGGCGCCTTGAGGCCGAAGCGCCGCGCGACCTCGATGATCTTGGCGCGGCCGGCCTTCGGACCTTCCTTGCCGCCGAGCGCGATCGACAGCTTGACCGGCACGACGTTGATCGAGCGGGTGATCGCCTGCGTCAGCGTCACCGAGCCCGAATAGGAATGGCCATAATTCTGCGGGCACCAGTTGCCGATGCAGACCGGGCCGTCGACCACGATCGAGGTCGGCTTGAAGCCGTTCAGCAGCGCGGTGGTGTAGACATACGGCTTGAACGAGGATCCCGGCTGCCGGTAGGCGTCGACGGCGCGGTTGAACTGACTGGCACCGTAGTCGCGGCCGCCGACCATGGCGCGGATGCCGCCGTCCAGGTCGGAAACGACCGTTGCCGCCTGGGTCGCGTGATAGTCGCGGCCGAACTGGCGCAACTGGTTCTCGATCGCCTCGTCGGCCGCATGCTGCACGGTCATGTCGATCGAGGTCCGCACCACGAAGACGCGCTCGGTGTAGGACTTCGGGAACGTGTCGACCAGCTTGCGCATCTCGTCGAACGCATAGTCGAGGAAGTAGTTCGGCGAGCTCTCGTCGCGGCGGTCGACCGCGAACGCCGGGTTGCGGCGGGCACCGAACACCTGGCCCTCGGTCATGAAGCCGGCATCGACCAGGTTGTCGAGCACGACGTTGGCGCGGGCGCGGGCGGCGGGCAGGTTGATGTGGGGGGCGAACTTGGTCGGCGCCTTGAACAGGCCGGCCAGCATCGCGGCTTCGGCGAGGTTGATGTCGCGCACCGACTTGTTGAAATAGAAGTGTGCCGCGCCGTCGACGCCGAAGGTGCCGCCGCCCATATAGGCCCGGTCGAGATAGAGCTTGAGGATCTCGTTCTTGGTCAGGCGGGTTTCCAGCCAGATCGCCAGGAACGCCTCGTTGACCTTGCGCTCGATGGTGCGCTCGTTGGACAGGAACAGGTTCTTGGCGAGCTGCTGGCTGATCGAGGAGCCGCCCTGGCGGACGCCGCCGGCCTGGGCGTTGGTGACGAGGGCACGCGCCGTGCCGGCGATGTCGATGCCGAAATGGTCGTAGAAGCGGCGGTCCTCGGTGGCGAGCGTCGCCTTGATCAGATTGTCCGGGAAGTCCTCCAGCGGGATCGAGTCGTTGTGCTTGATGCCGCGGCTGCCGATCGGGTTGCCATAGCGGTCGAGGAAGGTGACGGCGAGGTCGGACTTCTTCAGCCAGTCCTCGTCGGCGGTCTCCCGGAAGGCAGGGATCGCGAGCGCCAGCATCAGCACCAGGCCGCCGAGTCCGATCGTGGCGGCCTCCGACAATGGCTCGACGAACACCCAGCGTTTCCAGCCGCCGACATAGAAGCGGTCCATGAACGCGGAATAGCGCTCGTAGAGCTCACGGGTGCCGCGCAGGGAGGAGAACAGCGCCGAATCGAAGCGGGCGTCGAGATCCAGGCGGAAATTGTTGATCCGCTTCTTCCAATCGTCTGGAATGATCTGCCGCACGGGAACCCTGGTCGTTTCGAAAGCGTGTCAGCTGGCTTCGAAAGCACTCAGCAAGTGGGCTGGGGGCCATCGAAGGGTCTTGCGCGATTGTTGCGGCAAACCCATGGCACCGCACAGTCAGCCGCCCGAACCCGAGCACCTGACCCCAAGCCGCGTGCCGGCGCCGCCGCCGGAGTGACTCAATCATCTATCTAGCCGAGCGGGGGTCACAAACCAATGGTTCCGCTCACAATTTGATGCACAAAGCTAACGTGCCGCTGAAGCCGGCAAAGCCCCTTGCGCGGCTCGGGGCCGGGCACCTAGATGGCGGCCACGCCACACGCCCTCTTTGAGAATCGCCCGATGACCGCACCGCTCAAACGTCCCTCGGGCCAGGAGGGAATGTTCTGGAAAACCAAGATCTTGGAAGAGATGTCCGAGGCGGAATGGGAAAGCCTCTGCGATGGCTGCGGGCGCTGCTGCCTGGAGAAGCTGGAAGACGAGGATACCGGCGACATCTACTTCACCCACATTTCCTGCAAACTCTTGGATGCCGGGCTATGTGCCTGCAAGGACTACCCGAATCGTTCTGAACAGGTGTCGGATTGCGTTCGCCTGACACCTGAGAACGTCCGCACCCTGACGTGGCTGCCGCCGAGCTGCGGCTACCGCCTCGTGGCGGAGGGGCGCGATCTCTACTGGTGGCATCCTCTGATCTCGGGCGATCCTCAGACGGTACATGAAGCCGGCGTCTCGGTGCGCGGCCGGGTCGAGGGCACCGAGGAGGACGTTCCGGACGACCAGCTCGAGGACCACATCGTGCAGTGGCCGGTGCTGCTGCCGAAGCGGGCCAAGCTGAAGCGTCGGCCGAAATAGCGCGATCACCTCGCGCCCGCAGCAAGTCACGATGATGCGACCGTTCCCGTGCTGTCGGAATGCACCCATGCACCCGACCCGCTGCCGCACGGGAAAATTATGCCTTAAGTAGTTCGCCAGTCGGCGAATCCGCGCGGCGATGTCGCGCCCGGGCACAGCATTCATCCCATGAACAAGTTTGATCGGCAGACGCATTACCCTGCCGCGTCCCAGTCCTTGCCTGAAGAGATTGCCGCCGAGCTGCCGGCCATTCCGCCGCAGGTGCAGGCGATCGAGGATGCGCCGTCGCTTGCGCCGCCGGTGCCGCTGACCCAGGCCGAGGTGCGCACCATCCTGATGAGCCTGCTGCTGACGATGTTCCTGGCCGCGCTCGACCAGACCATCGTGGCGACGGCGCTGCCGACCATCGGCCGCGAGTTCCAGGACGTGACCAACCTGTCCTGGGTGATCACGGCCTACCTGCTGGCGTCGACCGCGGTGGCGCCGGTGTTCGGCACGCTGTGCGATATCTATGGCCGCCGCTCCATGATCATCACCGCGCTCAGCCTGTTCGTGGTCGGCTCGGTGGTCTGCGCGCTGGCACCGAACATGCCGGTGCTGATCCTTGCCCGCGGCCTGCAGGGGCTCGGCGGCGGCGGCATCATGCCGGTGGTCCAAACCGTGATCTCCGACGTCGTCAGCCCGCGCGAGCGCGGCCAGTATCAGGCCTATTTCAGCGGCGTCTGGCTGCTGGCCGGCCTGCTCGGGCCGGTGATCGGCGGCTTCTTCGCCGACCATCTGCACTGGTCGATGATCTTCTGGATCAACGTCCCGCTCGCGATCGCCGCGCTCGCACTGCTGCTGCCCAAGATGGGCCGGCTGCCGGTCTATCACCGGCTGCGCAAGGTCGACTGGGCCGGTGGCCTGCTGCTGATGGCCTCGGCCGTCGTGTTCATGCTGGTGCTGACCTGGGGCGGGCACAAGCTGGCTTGGCTGTCGCCCACGCTGCTCGCGATGATCGGCAGCGCGGTGGCGCTGGGCTTAGCCTTCGTCTGGCACGCCAAGCGGGCCGATGAGCCATTCCTGCCGCTGTCGCTGATGGGCGGCACGGTCGTGCCCTACGGCATGCTGGCCAGCGGCTGCGCCCTCGGCGCGCTGATCGGGCTCACGGTCCATCTGCCGCTGTACTACGAGCTGGTCTATCATTTGACCCCGAGCCAGGCCGGCCTCGGCCTGATTCCGATCGCGGCGATCTCGACCTTCGGTGCCGCGATTGCCGGTCGTACCATGGCCCGGGTCAAGCACTACAAGCGCGTCGCCATCGTGGGCACGATCATCGGCACCATCGCCGCCGCGGTCATGACGGTGACGACGCCGTCGCTATGGGTGCTGATGGTGCTGCTGTCGATCTACGGCATCGGGCTTGGCACTGCGTTCCCGATCTCGGTGGTGTCGCTGCAGAACGCGGTGGACCGCTCCCAGATCGGCACCATCACCGGCGCGATGAACTTCTTCCGCTCGATGATGTCCTCGTTCACGGTCGCGGCCTTCAGCGCCATCCTGCTGATGGCGCTGGGCGCCGACATCTCGCTGGCAGAGGGCGCTCATGGCGCCGTCAGCGGCATTGCGGAAGCCGACATGATCCATGCCTTCCGCTTCGTCTATGCCGCGGCCACCGCGATGCTCGCCTGCGCCTCCGTCTGCATGATGCTGATGGAGGAGCGGCCGCTGGCCGGCCCGTCGCGGAATGAGGCCGTGGAGCTGGCGGAATAGGGCCGTAGGGTGGGCAAAGGCGCCCGGCAGGACAGCCCTGCGAAGCACGCTGTCGCGCGCCGTGCCCACCATCGTCCAGCACGGCCGCGGCGAGACGGTGAGCACGGCGCCACCACGAGCGCGCGTGAGGCGAGGGCGCGACAGCGCCTTTGCCCACCCTACGGTTCGCCCGTCGGCGCAGCTACTCGCGCGGCTGAACGATTTCGATGTTGTCCTGCCCGCGCGAGCCATCGTCGAGCGATGACTTCACCAGACCGGCCTCGACGCGTTTCGCGAATTCGGTCGTGCCGCCGCTCGCCAGCTCCCTGGCCTGGCTGATCCATTGCTCGCGCTCGATCCGTCCTGCGAACGCCAGATACGAGCCGACCCATTTGGCGTGCTCGGCGGTCCAGGCCGCGATCTGCGCGAAATGCCAGATGCCGAGGCCGTGCAGCCGCGCCTCGTTCTGCTTGCCGATGCCCTTGATCAGCTTGAGATCGTCGGCCTGGCCGCCGCGCGGCGCGACGAGCCCGAGCGGGCGGGCGCCGCCATGGGCGTCTTCGTTCTCGACGGGCGGCATCAGCGCCGGCAGGTGGGCCAGGAGGTAGCTCGCCTCGTCCTCGCTCAGCGGCGTGTCGGCGTGTTCGTCGATGGTGATCGCGCCGGACTTCACCGCGCTGGAATGCGCGGTGTCGAGGCCGGCCGCGAGCAGCTTGGCCTGCGCGATCCAATGCTCGCGCTCGATCCGGCCGGGGAAGGCCATGTGATGGCCGACCCAGTCGGCATGCGCTGGCGACCACGCCGCGATCTGGCTGAAATGATGCACGCCGATGTCGTTCAGGATGCGCTCGTTCTTGGGTCCGATGCCCTTGATGAGCTTGAGATCGTCCGCGGCGCCCTCGGGGGCGGGCAGGGCCGGCGGTCTGTCGTCGGCCGCGGCCGGGCTCTCCGGGGCCGCTGATGCGGCCACCTCGGCGGCGAGCCGTTCCGCCTCGGCGTCCGCGGCGAGGCGATCGGCTTCCGCCCGTGCGGCCGCTTCGGCGGCCAGGCGATCGGCCTCGGCCTTGGCGGTCGCTTCGGCCGCGAGACGCTGAGCTTCCGCCGCGGCCTTCGCAACGGCCTCCGCCGAAAGACGGTCCGCTTCGGCTTTCGCCGCTGCTTCGGCGGCCAAGCGTTCAGCTTCGGCCTTCGCAGCCGCTTCTGCCGCAACACGATCGGCCTCTGCTTTCGCGGCGGCTTCCGCAGCGAGGCGGTCGGCTTCGGCTTTCGCGGCGGCCCCCGCAGCAAGGCGATCGGACTCGGCCTTCGCCACCGCCTCGGCAGCGAGACGTTCGGCTTCGGCCTTCGCTGCGGCTTCAGCCGCCAGACGATCAGCCTCGGCCCTTGCCGCGGCTTCCGCGGCGAGCCGCTCAGCCTCGGCCTTTGCGGCCGTCTCGGCGGCCAGCCGCTCGGCCTCCGCCCTTGCAGCGGCTTCGGCCGCAACACGTTCGGCTTCAGCCTTTGCGGCAGCTTCAGTGGCGAGGCGGTCGGCCTCGACGCTGGCTGCAGCTTGCGCAGCCGGGGAAGGGCTGTCCGCCCAAGGACGAGCCGCCGCGGTTGCGCCGGCGAACGCGACGCTGTTTCCAGGACCGCCCGGCGACATCGCACTGGTGTCACCCAGCCCGACATATTCCTTGAGCTGTCCGCCGATCAGGCAGCCGAGCACATAGGCGCCGACCATCAGCAGGCCGACCTCGAGCCACAGGCCGGCACGTCCGGGCAGCACGCTCAGCAGCGCCATCAGGATCCCGATGACAAGGGCGAGCGTCGCCGGCAGCAGCCAGCTTCTCAGCCAGTCCGGCCGCGGCTCGTCCGACCAGGTGCGCCAGCCGACAAAGCCGCCGATGCCGGCGGCGAGGATGATCCAGAACGGAAATGTCGCAAGGTCGTACATCATGATGTCAGCGCCTCACTTGACGACGAATTCGATGCGGCGGTTCTGCGCGCGGCCTTCGGCCGTGTCGTTGGAGGCGACCGGCTTGTTCTGGCCGTAGCCCTCCGAGGTCATGCGCGAGGTGTCGATGCCGGCGTCGCCGATATAGCCGACCACCGCCGCCGCCCGGCGCTTCGAGAGGTCCATGTTGTCAGCTTCGTCCCCGACATTGTCGGTGTGGCCCTCGATCGCGATCTCGGCGTCCTTGCAGCGCTGCGCAACCTCGATCAGGTGGTCGAGCAGCGCCAGCGAGGCGCGGCTCAGCTCGGCGCTGCCGGTGCTGAAGCGGATGCGGCCCTTGGCGAGCAGCCCGTTGAACGCCGGCTGGCACTCCGCGACCGCCAATGGTGGGCCTTCCGGCTTGAGGCCGATCTTGACGTCGTCGAGCTTGAAGCCGCTGCCGACCGCGTCGGCGAGCTCCTTGCGGACCTGCTCGGCCGACTTGTCGTAGATGGCGAGCCCGTCGACCGTGATCGCCGCATCCTTCGCCGTCAGCGCGCCGGACCACAGCCGCGCCAGCGCCGGGAACGTCGCCTTCAGCGACTGCACGTAATCCTTTGGCGCACCGTCGCCGATCTTCAGGCCGTCCTCGACCGTCTCGGTGATGAAGGTCGTCGTGGCGGCGTCGACGAGATCGCGGCGGGCGGCATCATCAGGCACGTAGCCGCTCAGCCTGACACGGCCATCCTGCTTCTGCAGTCCGAACGCGTAGGGCGAGACCGGGCCGTCGCGGACGTCGATGGATGCGAGCGCGAACGGCGCGGGCAGGGCGCCGGCCAGTTGCTCGCGCACGGTCGCGCCGGTGACATTGGCGAGTCCCACGCCCCTGAGCGAGACCTGGGTGTCGTTGATCTCGGCGCGCCCCTGCGCAAGCTTGGCGAGCTGCTGCAGCAGGCTCGCGCTCGCTTTGGCAACGTCGCCATCGGGGGCGCCGCGGGCGATGCCGATCTGGCTCTTGATCGGCTTGCCGTCGAACTGTCCGCTGGCAGAGGCCAGCATCGCCTCGCGGGCGGTCGCGCTCGGCGCGAGACCTGTGAGGCTCAGGCCGGTGCCGTCGAACTCCGCCGACCAGCGATAGGGCTTGATCTCCGGCGGCAGAATGTCGGCCTTGGCCAAGGTCAGCCCGGCCGGCAGCTTGCCGACGCCGGCCATCGTTTCGTCGTAGGCGGCGGTCGAGGGTGCTTCGCCCGAGATCGCGTAGGTGGCGTCGGAGATGACGACGCGGCCCGTGCTCAGCCTGGCGAGCTCCGCAAGCGCGTAGGACGTGTAGGCACCGAAATCACCGTCAGGCGCGCCGCGTGCGATCTGCATCTGATGCATCACCGACGTGCCGGGCCAGGCCTTGGTCGCGGCGGCCTCGAGCGCGCGCCTGATGTCGTCGTTCGGGACGACGCCGGACATCACCAGCGTGTTGCCCTCGCGGACCGCGCTCCAGATGAAGGGCTTTGCCTCCGGCGGCAGGATCGCCATTTTGTCGAGCACGGCGCCGCCCGGCAGCTGCCGCGTCGCGGCGACGCCGGCCTCGTAGACGTCCGATGAGGCGGCGGCGCCTGCGATCGAATAGGCCTTGTCCGCGAGCGCGAACGTGCCGCCATTGAGCTTGGCGGCCTGGACCGCTCCGTGGCTTGCGATGGCCGCGAAGTCGGCCGGAGCCCCCAGTGCATAGGAGAGGCGATCGACCACCTCACCGCCGGACGAACGGACGGCATTGAGCACGGCATTGCGAACGGCGGGCGTCGGCACCGCGCCTTCGAGCACGAGCTGGCCGCCGTTTCGCGTGGCGCGGAAAGCATAGGGCTTCGGTGTCGGCAGCTTGTCGTAGGTACCGTCGACGAGCCGGACGCCATTGACCGTGGCGGCGTCTGCCAGTTTCGTCGACTGGTCGGGACTGAACTCCGGCCCTGCGATGCGAACGTCGCGGCCCGCGACCGAGACCTTGAGCGCTGCGGCCGTATCGGGGACGGCGGCGGCAATGGCGGCGCGGACTCGCGGCGCAATGTCGTCCTCGACATCAGCCGTCTTGAAGCTCATGGCGGCGAGCCACAGCACGGCAACAGCGATCAGTCCCGCCCACCATTTCGATGGTTGATGCATGTGAGAGCCCCTCGTTTCCCCACCTGCGCCCGGTTCACCCGGATCGTTCCGTTGTTATGAACCACGTGCCGAGCCTATCAGAACAGCTCCCGGAGACCAGCCGTCGGCACGTTGTGTGTTTCAATATGCACAAGCTGCAGGAGCGTCGCCGTCTGCGAGCTTCGCACCGCACCTGATCGTCCTCAGGGTGCGATCAAAGTGTGACCGTTCGACGACGAACATCGCAGGCGCGCAGCCTTCGCGGCGGCGCCGCTCGCATCACTCTTCCAGCGCCCGGCGCAGGCGGCGGATGATGACGCCGCGGGCGCGGTCGTCAGCGGCCTGCTCGATCCGCTCGTGGATGTCGAGCAGCAGGCCCGACATGTCGTTGTGCCAGTCCAGCCGGGTGACCGCCTCCGGCGCCAGCCGTCGCCGGCGTGCGACGTCGAGCGGCGTCGGCACCGCGGTCGTCAGCTCGTAGACGTCGTCGAGCAGGGGGGAGAACACTTTCGCGGTCGGCACGATGCGCTCGGCGACGCGTGCTGCCAGCGCCGTGATCGCGGCCTCCTCGCCATGGGACAGGAACAGGCCGCGCGCGATCGGACGGCGGGCCGCGATCCAGCGGGCGATCTCGGTGCCGTCGGCGTGGCCGGAATAGTCGTCCATCATGCGGATGCGCGCCGCGACCTTGATCTCCTCGCCCTGGATGCGCACCGCCTTGACGCCGTCCTGAAGGAAGCGCCCCAGCGTGCCGTTGGCCTGGTAGCCGACCAGCAGCACGGTGGCGCGGTTGTTCCACAGCCAGCGCTTGAGATGGTGGCGGATGCGACCGGCATCGCACATGCCGCTGGCGGCGATGATGATGTGGAAGCCGGTCAGCTTGGCGATCGCCTTGCTTTCATCGACGGTCTCGGTGAAGCGCAGATGCGACGACGACAGCAGACGGCCGACATCGCTGCCGCCGTCGAGGCTCTCGGTATGCGCGCGGAACACCTCGGTGGCGTGGATCGCAAGCGGCGAATCCAGGAACACCGGTGCGGCCGGAATCTCGCCGCGCTCCATCAGGCCGACCAGATCGACGATCAGCTCCTGCGTCCGTTCGACCGCGAAGGCCGGGATCAACAGCGCGCCCTTGGCTGCTGCCGCGTCGCGCACCTCGCCGGCCAGACGGCCGCGGCGCAGCTCCGGCGTGGTCGGCTCGCGAATGCGGTCGCCATAGGTGGCCTCCGAGATCACGTAGTCGAAACCTTCGGGCGCTTTCGGGTCCGGCTGCAGCAGCTTGGCGTCGGGCCCGACATCGCCGGAGGCGAGCAGCCGCAGCGGCCCGCCGTCGGCGCCTTGTCCTGCGAATTCGATCTCGATCGAGGCCGAGCCCAGCAGATGCCCGGCATTCCAGTAGCGGGCGCGAACGCCCGGCACGATGTCGGTCCAGGTCTCATAGGCGACCGGCTGAAAGTATTGCATCGCCGCGATGGCGTCGGCCTGGGTATAGATCGGGCTGACCTCGCCGCGGCCGCGCGCGATGTTGCGGCGGTTCAGCGCCAGCACCTCCTGCTCCTGGATGTTGCCGGCATCGGGCAGCATCCATGAGCAGAGATCGATGGTGCCGCGGGTGGCGAAGATCTTGCCGTCGAAGCCCATGCGCACCAGCTTCGGCAGCAGGCCGCTATGGTCGATATGCGCATGCGTCAGCAGCACCGCGTCGATGTCGGCGGGACGGAACGGAAAGTCGCCGTAGTTGAGCTCCTTCAGCGTCTTCTGTCCCTGGAACAGGCCGCAATCGATCAGGAACTGGCTCTTGCCGCTCCGCACCAGACAGCACGACCCGGTCACGGTATGCGCGGCCCCGCAGAAGCGAACGGTCACACTCATGCGGCGGTCTCCCGAGAACTCTGGATCGACGATTGCTGACGGTTCATCACGAACGACCATTCGCGCCGTCGGCGAAGCCATAGCCGTGGTTGGCGGCGGCTGCGGCTGCGGCCAGATCATGCTCCGACGGATCGCAGGTGAACACGCGATAAAGTGGCTCACCCTGGTCGACGCGATCGCCGATCTTCTTGAACAGCATGATCCCGGAGCCCTTGTTCACCGGCGCGCCGGCGGTACGCGCCAGGCGATTGAGCCGCAGGCAGTCGATCGCGGAGACGATGCCGTCGTGCTCGGCCTTGACGTCGAAGGCGAGATCGCCGAGCTCGCTGCGGCATTCCGGTGGCCCCTGGGCATCGATGATCTTCAGCATCTGCCTGAGCGCCGCGCCGCTGTCGAGCAGCTCGCGCGCCCTGTTGTAGCCGGCGCCGCCGCGCAGCTTCGGATCATATTCGAGCAGATGCGCGGCGAGCCGCAGCGACTTCTCGCGCAGGTCCGCAGGCGCCGACGGCTCGTTGCCCAGCACCGCCATCACGTCACGCGCCTCCAGCACGGGGCCGATGCCGTTGCCGATCGGCTGGCGGCCGTCGGTCGTGATCACCTCGACCTTGAGCCCGAACCGGTCGCCGACGAATTCGAACAGCTTGCGCAGCCGCATCGCCTCCGCGCCGCTGGTGAGCTTGGCGGTCGGCCCGACCGGCAGGTCGAGCAGCAGATGCGTCGAGCCGGCGGCCAGCTTCTTCGACAGGATCGAGGCGACCATCTGCTCACGGGTGTCGAGGCTGAGCGGGCGCTCGACCGAGATCAGGACGTCGTCGGCCGGCGACAGATTGACGTGGCCGCCCCAGATCATGCAGCCATTGCAGGCCGCAACGATCGACTTCATCTCGTCGGCGCCGACATTCACCCGCGCCAGCACCTCCATCGTATCGGCGGTGCCGGCCGGCGAGGTGATCGCGCGCGACGAGGTTTTTGGAATGGTCAGGCCGTGGGCGGCGACGATCGGCACCACCACCATCGAGGTGCGGTTGCCGGGGATGCCGCCGATGCAGTGCTTGTCGACCACGACCGGCTCGGGCCATTTCAACTGCGTGCCGGCATTGGCCATCGCGCGGGTCAGCGCCAGCAGCTCGCCGGAGCTCATGAAGCTGGCTGAGCCGATCAGGAAGGCGGCGATCTCCATGTCCGAGTAGCGGTAGTGGGCGAGGTCGTCGATCACGGCCGCGATCGCCTGGTCGCTCAGGGTCTCGCCGCGGATCTTGGCACGCACCGCTTCCAGGCTCTCGGGCGGGGTCGCCGGCGACACCGTCGCCAGCGTGCCGGCGGCTTCCGCGAAGCGCCGCATCGCCGGCTCCGACAGGCCGATCTCGTCGGGGCCGACCAGCGCATCGTCGTCGGTGATCAGGAGGGTCGCCAGCAGCGTCCGCGAGTTGCAGCGCAGCTCGACGCGGCTGAAGCCGCGGAAGACCTCGGGCCGCAACGCCTTCGAGCGTCGGGAGATCACGACCACGTTCTCGCGGCCGGTGTCGAGCGCGACGCTGCGGATCTTGAGCTGGGGACGGGCGGAATCTGTTGTGCTCATGGCGGCCAAGATACCCCTTAAGCCCGTCCACGCCATGGCCGTTGACGCAGATCATGCGGCCGGCCTCCCCCGGGGCCGACCGAATTTTTTCTCAATATGTCCGGGCAAGGGCCGAGCTCGGCGATCGCCGGGCCGGCCTGCCGAAGGCGTGGCAAGCAGAAATAAAGCTCAATCAATCCAAATGTTTGCGGATCAGTCGGCGGCGCGGCTGCGTGCCGGATCAGAGAGCAAGGGCGGGGCCGGGGGCCGGCGCGGCGGGCCCGCCAGGTACCTGATCGGGTTAACTGATTGTTCAAGCGGATGACCGAGGGTTTTCGCTGGGGCGTCCGTCCCGGCCTGCGCGCGCCGTTCCGGCGCGATCCCATGATCGAGCCCGACCGGAGAGGTAGATGCGGCAGTTGATTGCGAGCTTCCTGAAGAATCAGGCTGGCGCGACCTCGATCGAATACGCCATCATTGCCGGTGGATTGAGCATCGTGATCCTGGCGGCCGTGAATGGCCTGGGCTCGGGGCTGAGCAGCAAGTTCACCGCGATCAACACCTCGATCAAGTAGCCGGCCGGTCACGCCGCCGCGCGATCAGGTCAGCGCTGCGATCATCGCGGTCCGACAAGTCACAGGCGTCGTGACCCGCACGACGCCTGCCGCATTTCGCCCCATCCCTCGCGACGCGCCGCTCGTCTCCACGAACGAAGCTTCCGGCGGGGGCATCGCCGGAAGCTCGTCGAGCGGTCAGAGGTTCAACGGCCCAGCTTCAAAAGTTACGCTGGGCGCGCAGCAGCATGCTCACCGTGTCCTGGTCCTTGAGCTGGTAGGTCGCGGCCGGCTTGGCCGTGCTCGTGACGGCCGGAGCAATCGCCGTGCCCGAGAATTTCTGGTCGAGGTGGCTGTAGGTCACGTCGGCCGAGAAGGTCAGGCCCTTGACCGGCGTCCATCGGGTGATGAGGCCGATCTGACCGAGATTGAAGTCGGGATTGCAGGTCGAGCCCGCCGTGAGCATGCCAGTGGCGGCAATGCCGGCGCAGACGAGAGCCGAGCCCGTCTGACCATACTTCACCTGGGCATAGGCGCCATACAGCGCCGTATTCCAGCGCGGATCCCAATTGTGGGTGAAGGCGCCGCGCATGCCCCAGGTCTGCACGGTCGACAGGCCCGTGCCGGTGCCGAACACCGCGTCGCCGACGCCGGCGAAGCCGATGCTCTGATAGGCGCCGGCCACGCCCGTGCTGCCGTACATCGAATAGGTCGTGTTGGCGAGGCTCTGGAAGTTGTAGCGGCTCGCGCCGTCGGTGTAGACCGCCTGCAGGTTGACGACGTCGCCCGGACCGGTGGGGATGTTCTTGATGGACAGCGCCAGTTGCGCGGCCCAGCCCCACTTGTCGGAGGGATGACCCGAGGTCTCGGTCGCACCGTAATAGGCCGCATGATTGTCATGCGCGGCGAACGATGCCTGGAAGATGCCCCAGGCCTGGTCGACGCGAACCATGCCGATGATGTCGGGCGCGACGGTGCCGCCGAAGGCGCTCGAGCCGTAGTTGCCACCGAGCACGCCGGCCGCGGTGATGCCGGAGGTGTTCCAGATGTTGGTGGTGAAGAACTGCGTCTGGTCTTCCAGCGAGATCGCGGCGGTGATGCCCTGGCCGAAATCGGCGGTGTAGGTGAACTGGTTGACGCCGTTGTTGGAGCCGCTGCCGCCGACCAGGCCGTCGAAATTGTTGCCGGGATAATTGGTCCAGGGCGCGTCGAAGGTCGACACCGCCTTGCCCATCGTGAAGCCGGCGAACTGGATGAAGGCGTAGTAGACGCCGACGATGCCGCCCGAGATGGCGTCGCCGGTGTAGGACGTCGCGCCGGCGCCGGTGCCGCCGTAGGAGCCCGAGGTCCAGTTCAGCACGGTTTCGAAGTAGGTGCGCACCACGCCATATTCGGTCGCGGTGCGTGTATCGATGTTCAGATCCTGGCGCGAGCGAGTCTGGTAGCGATTGCTCAGGCGGTTGTCGGCGCCGGCCTGCCCCGAATAGGCGCCACCATAGTTGCTGTTGGTCCACAGCGCGGTCTCGGCACGCAGATAGCCGCCGAGCTTGATGCAGGTGTCGGTGCCGGGAATGTAGTAGAAGCCCGTGCCGTAGAGCGAGCACACCTTCACATATTCGACGGCCTTGGCCTTCAGCGGAAGATCCGCGGCCTGAGCCGCAGCGGCGGACAGTATCACTGCTCCCGTTCCGAGAAGCAGGCCCCTCAACGTCTTCATTTCCGTTTCTCCGGTTGACGGCGATGCACACGGCCCCCCGCGTGTCGCCTCTGGCTTCGCCAGATTGCCGCTCTCACACCTCTGATTCCGACGACGGCTCGATCGGCGCGACCGGCGGAATGGTTGAATGAAGTGTGCATGAGCCAATTTCGATTTGATGAATGTGCTCTGCCTTGTTCGAAGCCCACTCGATCGTCGTTAACACGCTGCTCGCACGCACCAGCATCGACGCAGTGACGCCGCGGTTTTGGCCTCGCGGTGTCGATTTGTTAATGGTGATAATCGTGAATAGGCTAGATGGGAATCCCGAACAATCCCGGGCGCTCAGCGCAAACTGCGCACGTCATTGTGCTTCCGCGGCGCCGTCGGTGACGCGCGAAGATTCTCAGGCCACACGTGAAATATCAACGGCGGTTGGGCTCGACGTGCATCGACGCTCGGTGTGACGTCGCTGCTACCAACCCGCGTGCATCGTAATCCGCCGCGCGCGACATTGCGTCCAGCGTGACGCCGCTGCGCCAGCGCTTGACGAAGTCGAGAAAGACCTGCAGCGGCATCGGCGGTTGCCGGCGGCTCGGATGGTACAGGAACAGTCCGGGCGTCGCGTAGCGCCAGCCGGGCAGCAGCCGCATCAGCCGTCCTTCGGCCAGATGCGACTCGATCATCGGCTCGACCAGATAAGCAACGCCGATGCCGTCGAGCGCGGCATTCAGCGCGAGATCGAAGTCGTTGACGATAAGAGAGCCGTCCACGGCAATCTCGGTGCGCTCGCCGCCCTTTTCGAAGATCCAGGGCTGCAGCGTATCGTCGGCAGGGACCCGATGCCGGATGCAGTTATGGGCCTGGAGATCCTCGGGAACGGCCGGCGCGGGATGCGCCGCGAGATAGCCGGGGGCAGCAACCGCAACGAAGCTGCACTCGTCGAACACGCGGATGACCTTCATGTCGCGCTCCACCCGGTGTCCGGATCTGATGCCGGCATCAAAGCGATTGCGCACGATGTCACTGTTGGTGTCGTCGACAGCCAGTTCGATATGGATGTCCGGGTATTCGGCCAGGAACGACCTGATCAGGGGCCCGAGCCCTCTCACGGCGAACACACGCGATACGGTCAGGCGCAGGGTGCCCATCGGCTTGTCGCGGAACGCGTTGATGCTCTCGATGGCCTGGTCGACCCGTTCGAGAATCGGCTGGATCTCCGCCAGCAGGCGCTCGCCGGCCTCGGTGAGGGCCACGCTGCGCGTCGTCCGGTTGAACAGCCTGACGTCCAGCCGCTCCTCGAGGCTCTTGATGGTCTGGCTGATGGTCGGCAAGGAGCAGCCGAGATGAGCGGCCGCCTTGGTGAAGCTCAACGAATCCGCGACGGCTGCGAAAGCGGAGAGCTCGGACAGCTGAACCCGTGCCATCGCTAGGCGTACTGCGCCCGGCGTTGGTCCGCATCGTGCTGAAACATCCACATCCCCTTGATACGCCGCGTCGTGCGGCTGGGACGACTTCGCCAGCGTCGTCCCGACCCATCAGGCACATCGATCTTCCGTCAGGAAGCTGACGCCCGGATCACCATCCCGCGGGGCAGAGCTAGGCGCGACGTGATCATTCCGCAAGCATCCAAGTGATGTCGAAACGATCACGAATCCGCGCCTGATCGCCGGATCGCCATCGCCGGATCGACTTACCTGACCAACGCAGATATTTCCTGCGCCAATCGGAATGCGGTGGCGCCACACGCGGTGGCGAACCCGCGGCAACACTCGGAACTCGCCGCCGAGCGATCGTGATGCACAGGATTGGTACGCCGTGCGAAGGTTCGGAGGTCGCTCTCAACTGGCCTTGCGCGAGCGTGCGGTGGTCCGCGCGGTCTTGTCCGACTTCTTCGGCTCCTCGGCTTTCTTCGGCTCGTCCTTGGCCTTCTTGCCGCTGATCGGCAGCAGCATCTCGCGCTGGCCTTCGACGCGCTTCTTCGGCTTCTTGGCCTTGGCCTTCGGCGCGGGGGCGGCCGCGGCGGGCGCCTTGTCACCCTCGCCGGCAAGGCTGCGCTTCAGGGCGTCCATCAGGTTGATGACGTTGCCGCTCGACTTCGGCGCGGTCTTGGCGGCGATCGTCACGCCGCTGCGCTTCTTGTTGATGAGCTCGATCAGCGCGGCCTCGTAGTGATCCTCGAAGGTCTCCGGCTGGAAGTCGGCCGATTTCTTCTCGACGATGTGCTTGGCGAGATCCAGCATGTCGCCGGTGATCTTCACATCCTGGATGTCGTCGAAATACTCGTCCTCGCTGCGCACCTCGTAGGGGTAGCGCAGCAGCGTTCCCATCAGGCCCTTGCCGAGCGGCTCCAGCGCGATGATGTGCTCGCGGTTGGTCAGCACGACACGGCCGATCGCGACCTTGTCCATGCTGCGGATGGTCTCGCGAATGACCGCGAAGGCATCATGGCCGACCTTGCCGTCGGGCACGAGGTAATAGGGGCGGATCAGATAGCGGCTGTCGATGTCGGTGCGCGGCACGAACTCGTCGATCTCGATCGTGTGCGTCGATTCCAGCGCGATGTCGTCGAGCTCGTCCTTGGTGACCTCGATGTAGGTGTCGGTGTCGACCTTGTAGCCCTTGACGATGTCGTCGCTGGCGACTTCCTCGCCGGTCTCGGCGTCGACCCTGCTGTATCTGATGCGGTGGCCGGTCTTGCGGTTGATCTGGTTGAAGGAGACCTTCTCGGACTCGGACGTCGCCGGATAGAGCGCGACCGGACAGGTCACGAGCGACAGGCGCAGAAAACCCTTCCAATTGGCGCGCGGGGCCATTCCTCAACTCCACTCAACTGCAAACTGACGGGCGTGCTCCCCCGGGACCGGGCTGCTGCGGACATAGTTGTCGGTAGCTGCCGCGAGGATAACACCGCAGGCCCCGGATTCAACAAGCGTAGCTGCAGATTCTGAGAGCGGCGTTAACTGGTCGCAGCCGTGTCCGTCCCGGAACATCATCTGGCGGTCGACGTTGCCAACGGGAGCAAGTGAGGGAGCGCGATACCGCGCTCGATATCGAACAGCAGCGAGCTGAGGGCGCCATGGCAACAAGACGAGGGTCGCAGATCGTCGAAACTCCAACCGAAGCGCGGCAGGGCGAGCCCGGCCCGTCGGTCCTCGCGATGCTGGCCATCTCCACGGGGCTGGCACTGCTGGTCCTGGGCCTCGTGTGGTTCGTGTTCTTCCACACCTGAGAGGCACATCGCGAGGTCGGCCGGCTGCGTGACGCCGCGGCCGACGCCCTTCGCCTGGTCACGAAATCCAGCCCGGCCATTCCCATGGCCGGGCTTTTCATCGTGGTGTCCCGGAGCTTATATCCGCCCCAATTCTGTCGGCCCCTGCCGGCGGTCCCGATCGAGATGACCAAAAAGTAACCTGGTCGCTCGGGTTCCGTTCATGCACGGTTCACGGCCTTCCGGTTCATCTTGAGGGCGGAAATCGTGCAGTTCAGCTTTGGAGGCAAGCGTGCGTCTGCTCGTTGTCGAGGACGATCCGGATCTCAACCGTCAGCTCACCACGGCCCTGAGCGACGCCGGCTACGTCGTGGACCGTGCGTTCGATGGGGAGGAAGGGCACTATCTGGGCGACAGCGAGCCCTATGACGCTGTCGTGCTGGATATCGGCCTGCCCAAGATGGACGGCATCTCGGTGCTGGAGGCGTGGCGGCGCAATGGCCGGGCGATGCCGGTCCTGATTCTCACCGCGCGCGACCGCTGGAGCGACAAGGTCCAGGGCTTCGACGCCGGCGCCGACGACTACGTTGCCAAGCCCTTCCACCTCGAAGAGGTGCTGGCGCGCATCCGCGCGTTGCTGCGCCGCTCGGCCGGCCACGCCCAGAGCGAGCTGACCTGCGGGCCGGTCACCCTGGACACCCGCACCGGCAAGGTCAGCGTGTCGGGCAACCCCGTCAAGATGACCTCACACGAATACCGCCTGCTGTCCTATCTGATGCATCATTCCGGCCGCGTCGTCTCGCGCAGCGAGCTGGTCGAGCATCTCTACGACCAGGACTTCGACCGCGACTCGAACACCATCGAGGTGTTCGTCGGCCGCATCAGGAAGAAGCTCGACTGCGACGTCATCCAGACCGTGCGCGGCCTCGGCTATCTGCTGACCCCGCCGCCGGCCGCAGGCGCCTGATCCGTTTCCGGAGCCAGCCATTCGCGGTGGCCGGGCGCCGGCCGTTTCGCTAGTTTGCGGTCATGCGCCAGAGCTCACTTGCCACCCGGTTGTTCCTGTCCGCGACCGCGTGGCTCGTGGTCATTCTCGCCATCACCGGCATCGTGCTGTCCTCGGTGTATCGCAACGCGACCGAGCGCGCCTTTGATCGCCGGCTCAATCTCTATCTGCGCACCCTGATCGCCGAGGTCGCCACCCCCGACGATCCGCCGGACCGCCAATTCCAGTCATTGGGCGAGCCGTTGTTCGAGCTGCCGCTGTCCGGCTGGTACTGGCAGATCACCCGTACCGACGCCGAGAAGCCGGAGGTACGGGCCTCGCGCTCGCTGTGGGACAAGAAGCTGCCCAAGCTGGAGGAGCAGGGGATCGAGCTGACGGCGGCCGGGATCCGGATCGGCTATGTCGAGGGGCCGGAGAACCAGGACCTGCGCATGGTCGAGCGCCCGGTGGATCTCGGCTCCGACGGTAAGTTCCTGGTCAGCGTCGCAGGCGATGCCTCGGAGATCTTCGACGAGACCCGCAGCTTCGACTACTACCTCGGCGGCACCTTCACCGCGCTCGGGATCGTGCTGCTGCTCACGACCATCTTCCAGGTCCGCTATGGCCTCGCGCCGCTGAAACGCATCTCCGAATCGATCGCCGACATCCGGTCCGGGCGCGCCGAGCGGCTGGAAGGGGAGTTCCCAGTGGAGATCGCGCCGCTGGCCCGCGAGACCAATGCCCTGATCGATGCCAATCGCGAGATCGTCGAGCGGGCGCGCACGCATGTCGGCAATCTCGCCCATGCCATCAAGACGCCGCTCTCCGTCATCGTGAATGAAGCGGCGACCCATGCGGCGGATCCGTTCGCGGCCAAGGTGATGGAGCAGGCGGACGTCATGCGCGACCAGGTCGCCCACCACCTCGAGCGGGCGCGGATCGCCGCGCGCGTCACCATCGTGTCCACCGTGACCGAGGTGGCGCCGGCCATCGAGGCGCTGCGCCGCACCATGGAAAAGATCTACCGCGACCGCGGCATCGTGGTCGCGGCGATCGCCGATCCCGCGGCGAGGTTTCGTGGCGAGCGCCAGGATCTGGAGGAGATGGTCGGCAATCTGGTCGACAATGCCTGCAAATGGGCGACCTCGCGAGTCTCGGTCGAGCTCACCGTGGAGCCGCCGGCCCAGTCCGGGGCCTCGCCGATGCTGCGGATCGTGGTCGATGACGATGGCCGTGGCCTCTCGGCCGCCGAGCGTGCCCAGGTGCTGCGGCGCGGCCAGCGGCTGGACGAATCCAAGCCGGGGTCGGGGCTCGGGCTGTCGATCGTCACCGATCTGGCCGCGCTCTATGGCGGCCGATTGACCCTGGGCGATGCCCCGACCGGGGGCCTGCGGGCGGAGCTGAGATTGCCCGGCGTTTGACGGGGCGGCGAATTTCGCCATCCTAAAGGTGTTCTTAATACCGCGGACCGTATGGTCCGGGCAGGGGTGCGCGATGTGCGCTCTCGCCGTGGAAATTTGCACGCCGGCGCATGGGTCAGACAGCTCACGAGCGGTTAAGGGAATATCTCGGGCAGCTGCCGCCGAACGCGCAGTCGCTCCTGATGCGCGAATTCGAGCGCGCCATCGAGCGTGGCCAGGACGTCGCCGTGGCGACCCTGGTGCTCGAGCAGTTGCGCAAGGTGGTGCGGCCCGTCGCGCCGCCGGCTCCCGCTCCAACATTGGATCCCGTGCGTCCCCAACCCGCCATCGAGGTCGCTCGTCCGCCGGCCCGCGAGGAGCGCCGCCAGAGTGGCGATGGCCCGCGTCGGCTGTTCCGGCCGCTCGACCCGTTCCTCACCGATTCCACCGGTCCTCTCCGTCCCGGCCAGATCCGCCGTGCCTCGCTGTTGCCGGTCTGGCAGTGGCTCGGCCGCGAAGGCGCGCCGGAGCGCTACGCCGAATTCGAGGCCGCGATGTCGGTCGCCGGCGACAGTTCGCGCGAGGTCGAGATGGCCGCACGCAAGCTGCAGCGCGCCGCCGCCGAGGCGCTGATGAACCTCGTCGGCCCCAACGCGACCGGCGACCGCCAGCGCGCGCTCGCCCGCATCGGCGCACCCAGCGTGATCGAGGATCTGCTGCCGATCGGGCTGGTGCTGCAGAATCGCGAGGCGCTCGACGGCCTCAACGGCCGGCTGCCCGGCATCATCCGCGTGCTCGGCGATTCGCAGATTGCCTCCGTCACCGAAGCCATCAACGTGCCGTCACTGCAGACGCCCTCGATGCTGCCGTTCGCACTGTCGCTGGTGATGCAGCGGCTCGCCGCGCCCTGGCAGATCATCCGGCTCGCCACCAAGATCGCGGCATCGGACGATGAGATCCGCGTGGCGGCGACCCCGTTCGGCGTCGCCGTCACCATCGCGCTCAACGATCTCGCCGGCCTCGCCTCGGTGCTGCGCGCCGACATCCGGCGCGGTCATTTCTCCAATCTCGGCGATACGCTGAAGACGCTGCATGACGGCGTTCGCGGCCTGCGCACCGAGCTCGACCTGCGCTCGGAATCGAACTGGGGCAAGCAGCTCACGGCGATCCGCGCCGACATCTCCAATGCCCTGCAATCGGAGATCGACAGCGTGCCGGGCCGCGTCCGCCGCATCCTGCGCCAGCGCGCCGACAAGGACATTCCGGCCGGCGCCGGCGTCGACGGCGGCGAGGTCGAGGAGGTGGCGGCGCTGATCGAGTTCGTCGCGGTCTGCCGCAACTATGCCAGCGAGCTCGCGATCAACGAGGTGACGCTGCGGACCTATTCCGATCTGCAGCAATATGTCGAGAAGGCCACCGAAGCGCTGGTGCAGTCGCTGCGCTCGGGCGACGCGCGGGCGCGCGCCTATCGGCAGTCGCAGGTGTCGGCGGCGATCCGCTTCTGTCACGTCCTGTTCGGCAACGACTACGCCCAATTGATGAGCAGGGCGGCCGAGAACGCGATGAACGGCGAGCGAAAATCCTCGCGCGCCGGTTGAGATTTTCTGCTAGTCTGTCCACGTTTTGATTTTTGCAATTTCAGGTTGACCCCGCCCCGGGGCCACGCATAGGTTCCCGCCAGGTTCCATCCGTTTTCATCAAGACCATGATTTCCGTCATCAACTTCGTCGAGGTCGAGAACCGCGTCGTGCGCGCGACCTATCGCAACCTCATGATCAAGGCCAAGGTCGTGCTCGTCGACAAGACGAGCGGGGCGCCACTCCCCGATCCCGTCACCACCATCGCCTCTCCGGTCCCGGTCGGGTCGCTGCGGATCAGGCTCACCGACCATGTCCGGCCGGGGACCTATTTCCTGGTGGCCCTGAACGGGCACGGCAGCTATCTCGCCAAGAGCGCCGAGTTCGAGGTCCCCTAATTACGTAATTGTCCTGAGTTTTTCGGCTCGGACGGCTGGGCTACCACGGCGGCAAATGTGAATTGCCGCCGGGAACGGTGCTGGTTAAAAGCGGCGCGAGGCGCGCCTGCCGGTAGGCGCTGACTGGAACCCTGTCCGATGACTCTCTGGTTCGTGTTCGCCGTGATGACGGCCGCGGCGATCTTCGCCGTCCTGCTGCCGCTCGGGCTGGGCGCGCGGGCCGCGTCGGACGGGCGCGAGGTCGCCGTCTACAAGGACCAGCTGGCGGAGATCGAGCGCGACGTCGAAACCGGGCTGATCGGCAAGGTCGAGGCGGAAGCCGCGCGGGTCGAGATCAGCCGCCGCCTTCTGGCCGCGGCCGACCAGGAGGACGAGGCTGCGGTGAAGCCGAGCCTCGGCCTGCGCCGCGCGTCGGCGGTGCTGGCGCTGATCGGCGTGCCGATCGTGGCGCTCGCGGTCTACCTCCCGCTCGGCTCGCCGCAACTGCCGGATTTCCCGCTCACCGCCCGCGCGGCGCCCAACGGGACGCAGCCGCTGGAAACGCTGGTGGCGCAGGTCGAGCAGCACCTGCAGAAGAACCCGACCGACGGCCGCGGCTGGACCGTGCTCGCCCCGGTGCTGGCGCGGCTCGGCCGCACCGATGACGCGATTCGGGCCTATCGCAACATGATCACCTATGCCGGCGACGGTGCGGCCAAGCGCGCCGATCTCGGCGAGATGATCACCGCGGCCGCCGGCGGCGTCGTCACCGCCGAGGCCAAGGCGGAGTTCGAGCGCGCCCATGCGCTCGAGGCCGACGAGCCGAAGTCGAACTACTATCTCGGCCTCTCTGCCGAGCAGGACGGCCGCAAGGACGAGGCGGGCGCGATCTGGCGGGCGATGCTGGGCAAGGCGCCCGCGGATGCGCCATGGCGGCCGCTGGTGACGGCGGCGCTGGCCCGCGTCGGCGGCGGCGAGGTGCCGGCGCTGCCGAGCGAGACGATCGCCGCGGCCAAGGACATGAGCGCAGGCGATCGCGAGACGATGATCCGCGGCATGGTCGACCGGCTGGCGGCGCGGCTGAAGCAGAATGGCGACGACGTCGAGGGCTGGCTGCGCCTGGTGCGCGCCTATGTCGTGATGGGCGATCTCGACAAGGCCAAGGGGGCGCTGTCGGAGGCGCGGCAGGCGGTGTCCGGCGATGCCGAGCGGTTGCGGCAGCTCAACGAGGGTGTGAAGACTTTCGGCTTGGATGGATGAGCGGCGTTTCCGCCGCCAACGGGATCAAGGGATGACACGCAAGCAGAGGCGTTTGACGATCATCGGCGGGGCGCTGTTCGTGCTCGCGGTCGCGGCCGGGCTGGTGCTGAATGCGCTGCGCGACTCCATCGTGTTCTTCTCGACACCGACCATGGTGGCGGAAAAGCATATCGGCCCGGGCAAGCGCTTCCGGCTCGGCGGCCTGGTGCAGCCGGGCTCGCTGAAGAAGGGCGACGATCTCGCCGTGACGTTCGAAGTGGCCGATGGCGGCGCCAAGCTGCCGGTCGCCTACAAGGGCATTCTGCCGGATCTGTTCCGCGAAGGGCAGGGCGTCGTCGCCGAGGGCGCGCTCGATGCCGCCGGCGTGTTCAAGGCCGACACCGTGCTCGCCAAGCATGACGAGACCTACATGCCGAAGGAAGTCGCCGATGCCCTGAAGAAGCAGGGCCATTGGAAGGACGATTACGGCAAGCCCGGCGCGGCGGCCAAGCCAGCCGGCGCAGCCACGCCAGCCGGCGCAGCCACGCCAAGCCCGGTGTCGATGCGCGAAGGCGCCGAGAAGACGGCGGCAGGAGCGACGCAGTGATTGCAGAGAGCGGACATTACGCCCTGGTGCTTGCGCTCGCGCTGGCGCTGATCCAGTCCACCGTGCCGATGCTCGGCGCGCATCAACGTGACATCGCCCTGATGAATGTCGGCCGCTCGGCCGCGCTGGCGCAATTGCTGTTCGCCGGTCTCTCCTTCATCGCGCTGGTCACCCTGCACGTGACCTCGGATTTCTCCGTCGCCAACGTGTTCGAGAACTCGCACTCGATGAAGCCGCTGCTCTACAAGATCACGGGTGTCTGGGGCAACCACGAAGGCTCGATGCTCTTGTGGGTGTCGATCCTGGCGCTGTTCGGCGCCATGGTCGCGATGTTCGGCAACAACCTGCCGCTGTCCTTGCGCGCCCGCGTGCTCGCGGTGCAGGCCTGGGTGGCGACCGCGTTCTATCTGTTCATCCTGACCACATCGAATCCGTTCGCCCGCCTCGCCAACCCGCCGATCGAGGGCCGCGACCTCAATCCCGTCTTGCAGGACATCGGCCTCGCGGTGCACCCGCCGATGCTCTATCTCGGCTATGTCGGCTTCTCGATCTCGTTCTCGTTCGCGATCGCGGCCCTGCTCGAAGGCCGCATCGATGCCGCCTGGGCGCGCTGGGTGCGGCCGTGGACCCTGATGGCCTGGATCTTCCTGACGCTCGGCATCGCCATGGGCTCGTACTGGGCCTATTACGAGCTCGGCTGGGGCGGCTGGTGGTTCTGGGATCCGGTCGAGAACGCCTCGCTGATGCCCTGGCTCGCGGGCACCGCGCTGCTGCACTCCGCCGTCGTCATGGAGAAGCGCAACGCGCTCAAGGTCTGGACCATCCTGCTGTCGATCCTGACCTTCTCGCTGTCGCTGCTCGGCACCTTCCTGGTCCGCTCCGGCGTCATCACCTCGGTGCACGCCTTCGCCAGCGATCCGACCCGCGGCGTGTTCATCCTCGGCATCCTCGTGCTGTTCATCGGCGGCAGCCTCACGCTGTTCGCCGGCCGCGCCACCGCGCTGAAGCAGGGCGGGCTGTTCGCGCCGATCTCGCGCGAGGGCGCGCTGGTCTTGAACAACCTGCTGCTCACCGTGTCCTGCGCCACCGTGCTGTTCGGCACGCTGTACCCGGTGATCATGGAGGCGCTCGACTTCAAGCTCTCGGTCGGCGCGCCGTTCTACAACATCACCTTCGGCCCCTTGTTCGCGCTGCTCTTGCTGATGGTGCCGTTCGGCCCGATGCTGGCGTGGAAGCGCGGCGACCTCGTCGCGGCGACGCAGCGGCTGCTCGCGGCCGGCGTCACGGCGCTGGTGGCGATCGCGATCGTCTGGGCCTGGGCGCGCGGTGGCAGCGCGCTGGCGCCTGTTGGCATCGGCCTCGGCGTGTTCGTCATCACCGGCTCGGTCGTCGATCTGGTCGAGCGCACCGGCGTGGCCCGCGTGCCGTTCAAGACCGCGCTGCACCGGACCCGCGGCCTGCCGCGCTCGGTGTGGGGCACCGCGTTCGCGCATGCCGGCCTCGGCGTGGCGCTGCTCGGCATCGTCTGCGAGACCACCTGGAACAGCGAGCTGATCTCGACCTTGCGTCCCGGCGACGTCCGCAATCTCGCCGGCTACCAGATCAAGTTCGACGGCATGAGCCAGCGCCAGGGCCCGAACTTCAGCGAGGTCGTCAGCACATTCGTCATCAGCCAGGACGGCCGGCAGCTCAGCGTCCTGACGCCGAGCAAGCGCAGCTTCGCCACGCGCGGCATGTCGACGACCGAAGCCGCGCTGATGACCCGTGGCGTCAGCCAGCTCTACGTCTCGCTCGGCGATGCCACCGCCGACGGCGGCCTCGCCGTGCGCATCTATCACAAGCCGCTGGTGCTCTTGATCTGGTTCGGTCCGGTGCTGATGGCGTTCGGCGGCCTGCTGTCGCTGTCCGACCGGCGCCTGCGCGTCGGCGCGCCGCGACCGGCGCGTGCCGCGCGCGCGCTGCAGCCGGCGGAGTAGGGCGGATGCGACGTAGTCTCGGTCTTGCGGCGCTGGTGCTGCTGCTGCTCGCCGCGCCGGTGGCGCATGCGGTGCAGCCCGACGAGGTCATGGCCGACACGGCCAAGGAGCAGCGCGCCCGCGCGCTGTCGCGCGAGCTGCGCTGCATGGTCTGCCAGAACCAGTCGATCGACGATTCCGACGCGCCGCTGGCGCGCGACCTGCGCCTCTTGGTGCGCGAGCGGCTCGCCGCCGGTGACAGTGACAATCAGGTGCTGGATTTCCTGGTCGCGCGCTACGGCCAGTTCGTGCTGCTGAAGCCGCGCTTCGAGCGCCAGACCCTGCTGCTGTGGCTGCTGCCGCCGGTGCTGCTGCTCGGCGGCGGCCTGGCGCTGTGGTGGCAGGTGCGCCGCCGCGGGCAGCGCGGCGCGGAGGCCACGCCCAAGCTGACCGCCGAGGAGGAGGCGCGCCTCGCCGCGCTGATGGCCGCCGAGCAGCAGCCGCCGGCGACATGATGATCCGCTAACGCCACGATCCCCTGCCAGTTAGTTACTCCGTCATGTCCGGGCTTGACCCGGGCATCCATGTGGATCCCAGAGTGCCGGACGACGTGGATGGCCGGGTCAAGCCCGGCCATGACGACGGAGAGAGGCGGGCTGAAAGCGCGTGGTGCGAAGGCCGGCTGTCGCGAGTAAGAAGCGAGCGCAGCAAATGGGAACGCGCCGTGGATCCGCAAAACCCCGTGCTTTCCCGTGCTCCGCGCCTACCCGCGCTTTCAGCTTATTTTACCTTTGTCTGGAAGGGTGCGCAGCACATTCCGTCTGACGCGTCCGGGCAAGGTCCATGTTCTCCAACAGTCATCTGACGATCCGCTTCCTCGTGGGAGGCGTCGTCGCCTCTCTCCTCATGCTCCTGGCGATCGGCGGCGGCACCGGCTTCATCGCGGTGCTCTATCTCAACAACCAGATCACCAGCCTGTCGTCGGATTTCGCCGCCCTGAGCGGCCCCGCCCGTGATCATGCGATGCTGACCTATCAGCAGGCGCAGTCGGCGTTCTCCTACTTCCTGATGGCCTGCGTCGCGATCGCCGTGTTCGCCAGCGCCGTTTGCCTGATGACCTATGCCGCCGTGCAGAACGGCATCCTGCGCCCGCTCGCCGCGATGGTCAGCGCCATGCGCGACGTCGCCGGCGAGAAATTCGAGACGCGCATTCCCGGCCTCGGCCTCGGCAACGAGATCGGCCAGCTCGCCGGCGCGCTCGAGGTGTTCAAGACCAACGGCATCGAGCGCCAGCGCCTCACCGCGCGCGAGCTGCAGGAGGCGCAGCGCCAGGGCGAGCGCTCGCGCTTTCTCGACGGCCGCATCCATTCCTTCAACGACCTCGTCGCATCCGTCGTCGGCAGCGTGGCGTCGTCGGCCATCCGGCTGAAGAGCAACGCCGAGACCCTGTCGCGCGCCGCCAACGACACCTCGGCCAAGGCCAATGCGGTCGAGGCCGCCGCCAACCACGCCAATCGCAGCGTCCAGACCGTGGCCGGCTCGACCGAGGAGATGACGAGCTCGATCGGCACCATCAGCCGCCGCGTCTCCGACGCCACCCAGCGCGCCGAGGGCGCGGCCTCGCAGGCCGAGAAGAGCAAGAACACCATCCACGCGCTGTCGGACGCCGCCGAGAAGATCGGCGCCGTCGTCCAGCTCGTGCAGGCGATCGCCTCGCAGACCAACCTGCTGGCGCTCAACGCCACCATCGAGGCCGCCCGCGCCGGCGAAGCCGGCCGGGGCTTCTCGGTGGTCGCCTCGGAGGTGAAGAACCTCGCCAACCAGACCAGCAAGGCGACCGACGAGATCTCGGCGCATGTCGCCAGCATCCAGGGCATCACCGCCGAGACCCGCGGCGCCATCGACGGCATCTCGACCACATTGAGCGAGATCAGCGCCATCATGTCCGGCATCGAGGTCGACACCTCGCAGCAGCGCACCGCCACCCAGGACATCTCCAGGAGCGTCCAGGAAGCCGCCCGCGGCACCCTCGACGTCTCCAACCACATCGCCCAGATCAGTTCGACCTCGGCCGAAACCGGCCGCCTCGCCTCGGAGGCCCGCGACGCCGCCGGCGACCTGTCGCAGCAGGCCGAGACGCTGAAGCGCGAGGTCGATGCGTTCATCATCAGCGTGAAGGCGAGCTGAGGGCAGGCGCACCGCCGGGGGCGCCAGTTGTATTTCTCCGCTGTCATGGCGTGCGTTGTGAGCCCACCTCTCTCCCCTGTCATGGCCGGGCTTGACCCGGCCATCCACGCCGGTCGGTCTGCGCAAGGGATGGATGCGCGGGTCAAGCCCGCGCATGACGACCGGGTGAGTTGAGCGCACCTGCGTCCGCCGCGAGCTGAGTGCACCGGACGGCACGCATCCGGACTGCGTAGCTCGGCGACAAACGATGCCCCCGTCCCCGCGGCTCCGTCTAACCCGCTATTAGTAAATACCGCCCATCGTGCATACAGCACAGCTGTGAGTCGCCAGCCAGGCGGCCGCTGCTGCGGGGCAGGCGCGTGGCGACGTCGGTTCGCCCGCCTGCCGCTCTTGGGGGAGCGGACGAGGACATGATGAGCTTGAAGATCAGGGGGCGTCTCTACGCCGGCTTTGCGGCGCTCATCGCCGCCGGTGCCGTGATGGCGGCGGTGGCGGTGTGGAACCTGTGGGCGGTGCGCGACCAGGTCGCGAGCATGTCGGCGCTGTCGGACGCGACCGCGCGCATCCTGCAGGTCTCCAACCATCTGCAGGCGATCCAGCGCGCCAATTTGCGCTACATCCACGACGCCAACGAGCCGGCGCTCAAGGAGGCGGCCGAGCGCGAGGCGGCGGCGACCGCGCTGCTCCAGGCGGCCACCGCCGGTCGGCTGTCGGCGGAGCAGCGCAAGCTCTACGGCGATCTCACCAGCGAGATCGCGCAGATGAAGACCCAGCGCGATGCGCTCAGCGACGCCGTCAAGCAGGTGAAGTCCGGCCGCGCCGCGCTGCTGCCGGGCGGCGAGGACCTCGCCGCCAAGGCCGCCAAGCTGTCGATCGCGGCGCGCATCAGCAAGGAGCCGGAGGTGATGACCGCGGTCGCGGACATCGACGCCCGGCTGCAGCTCGTCCGCATCGCGACCTGGCGCTTCCTGGCGCTGCGCGACACCAAGTCGGCGTCCGCCTTCCGCGCCGGCGTCGACAATGTCGAGCAGCGGCTCGCCACGCTGGAGGGCGCGTCGCCGCCGGCGGGCGTGCTGGCCGCGATCGCGCCGGTGAAGGCCTCGCTGCAGCTCAACAAGAGCGCGTTCGAGGCCACCGCCGCCGCGGCGCTGAAGTCCGAGGACATCTACGCCAACGCGATCGAGCCGCTGATCGCCCGGAGCATCGACACGCTCAAGGCCGCCGAGACGGCGGTGAATGCCGACTATCACGCCTCGCGCACATCGGCCGAGGGCGCCATCGCCAGCACGATCTCGCTGCAGATGCTGGTCGGCGCCGCCGCCATACTGTTCGGCTGCCTCGTCGCGGTCCTGATCGCGCGCAGCATCACAGGCCCGCTGGCGTCGATGACGCGGGCGATGGGACGGCTCGCGAGCGGCGACGTCGCCGTCGAGATCCCCGGCCGCGGCGCCCGTGACGAGATCGGCGCCATGGCGACGGCGATCCAGGTGTTCAAGGACAACATGGCCGAGACCGAGCGGCTGCGCGCGGAGCATGCGGACGCCGAAGCGCGGCAGGAGCAGCAGCGCCGGGACGACATGGCGAAGCTCGCGCGCCAGTTCGAGCAGGCGGTCGGCGAGATCGTCGATGCGGTGTCGCACGCCTCGAGCGAGCTCGAAGCCTCCGCCGGCACGCTGACCAGCACCGCCGCGCGCGGCCAGGATTTGTCGACAGAGGTCGCCGCCGCCTCGCAGGAGGCCTCGTCCAACGTGCAGACGGTGGCCTCCGCCGCCGAGGAGCTGTCGTCCTCGGTCAGCGAGATCTCCCGCCAGGTGCAGGAATCCGCGCGCATCGCCAGCGAAGCCGTGGCGCAGG
Source organism: Bradyrhizobium sp. SZCCHNR1015 (assembly GCF_032489875.1). Taxonomy (NCBI): domain Bacteria; kingdom Pseudomonadati; phylum Pseudomonadota; class Alphaproteobacteria; order Hyphomicrobiales; family Nitrobacteraceae; genus Bradyrhizobium; species Bradyrhizobium sp. SZCCHNR1015. The sequence continues at coordinate 116,544 of NZ_JAUEYW010000014.1, read as the reverse complement.
CCAACCGCACCAACGAGCGCGTCGGCACCCTGTCGAAGGCCGCCACGCGCATCGGCGACGTGCTCGAGCTGATCTCGAGCATCGCCGGCCAGACCAACCTCTTGGCGCTCAACGCCACCATCGAGGCGGCGCGCGCGGGCGAGGCCGGCCGCGGCTTCGCCGTGGTCGCCGCCGAGGTCAAGGCGCTGGCCGAGCAGACCGCGAAGGCCACCGGCGAGATCGCCCAGCAGGTCTCCGGCATCCAGGCCGCCACCGAGGAGTCGGTCGGCTCGATCAAGGAGATCGGCAGCACCATCGGCCGCCTGTCGGAAATCTCCGCCGCCGTTTCCGCGGCGGTCGAAGAGCAGGGCGCCGCGACGCAAGAGATCTCCCGCAACGTCCAGCACGCCGCCAACGGCACCCAACGCGTGTCGCGGAACATCGATGACGTGCAACGGGGGGCGTCGGAGACGGGGTCCGCGTCGGCTCAGGTGCTGTCGGCGGCGCGGTCGCTGTCGGCGGAGAGCGGGCGGCTGAAGCGCGAGGTGAGTCGGTTCTTGGGGTCCTTGCAGGCGGCGTGAGGGGCGATGCGTGTAGGGCGGATAGCGCAGCGTAATCCGCCACCCCACCCGAGAAAGAGCGGTGGCTTACGCCTCCGGCTAAGCAGCCTACGCACCGCGGATCGGGTGGGCCGTCCCGTAGCCCGGATGAGCGCAGCGACATCCGGGTTCACCTTGACAGCACGTGTGGTCCCGGATGTCGCTGCGCTCATCCGGGCTACGCGCTGTAGCTGCACGGGCGAATACGGTCGTTGCTGCGTCCATCGGGGGACGCGTCGAAAGAGTGGGCCGATGCGTCCGGAGCTCGTCCGAGCCGCAGCCCTGTGAATAATCGGGACAGACGTTGCAATTCCCTCGTTGCTACCGCGAATTGTGTCACGCTCCAGATTCGCGATGGTGTCGGACAAGGGAAGGCTACCGATGTTGACGGACATTTTTACTCACCGGTACGCACAGGCCCGTATATGGGAAACCTTTTCCGAGGAGCAGCGTCGTCTTCTCGTCCAGGGATACCAGCTCCTGAACGACATTTGTCCGTACTATGTAGACGGAAAAGAGGACAAGCATGGGAAGATTTTTTGGACGCGTATACACGACTTGCTGGGGAGGGAGCTTGGTCTGAAGGAATTGTCTCCGCAGCGCTGGGGGGGCTATACCGCGCAGAATGTATGGGTGAGTGGCGAAAATAGCACAGCGAAGATGTGCGAGACGTGGATGCTGGAGCCTTTCAGCGGCAAGATTCCGGCCGATCGTTTCGTCAAAGAGCGCCTGAGCCTGGTCGAGATTGGCTTCCGTGAGCACGAAAATTATGTGGCAGAAATAAATGCTGGGCTCGCGAAGAGCATAGCGGGGGCTGAGGAGTTCGACAGAGTACGAGGCGGCCTCAGGCTTTTACTTCCTACCGCCGATAGCGTCCGAGCTGCCAACGTCAAGTTGAACGCCAGGTTTCAGACGGCCGTGAACGAGCTAAATGCCCGCTTCCGCCAAGCGGATTGTCCGTTGCACTACCACAACGGATTTATTCAGATCTCTCAAGACCAAACGCTCGCACAGGAAATTGAGACGCCGTTTTGGAAGTTGGTGGCCGAGCCAAAGTGGCACAACGTTGATCACGACATGAAGGAGGCTATTGATCTGCGCGACACAGGGGGGCGGGATCCAGCGCTGTACGCCGCCCGCTCTCTGGAGAGTACGATCAAGATTGTCTCGGACGAAAAACAGCTGACCGCAGGCAACGAGAAGGGCGCTCACAACTATATTGACAACCTGAGGCGCGCGAAACTCATCGAGGTGTGGGAAGTGGATGCGCTAAAACATTTTTTCACGAAAGTCCGCAATCCGCTTGGACATGGCCCCGGTACCGCGCCGATGCCGAGCCTCACCGATCACCAGACGAACTGGGCTATCGAAAACTCAATGGTCTGGATCAAAAGCCTAATTCGCAGGATGTGAAATGCACATCTTTATCGATGAGAGCGGCACGTTCAGCGGGTTTCAGACCAATTCGGTCAGCGTTGTTGGTGCGCTAGTGATCCCAGACGTGATGATGGCGAACGTCGAGAAAAAATACGCCAAATTTCGGGACAAGTTGCCAAAAGAAAACGGGGAAGTGAAAGGAAGGCTCCTTAACGAAGCGCAGGTTGATAGGGTCGTCTGCCTTCTCGCGCGCAATGAGGCACTGTTCGAGATAACTGCACTCGATCTCGGCTTGCACCAGGAAAACGCAGTCCGCGACTATAAGAAGAAGCTCGGTGAGCAAATGCTGGCGAAGGTTGCGAATTTTAGAGAGGACGTTCGCCCAGAAGTCCAAGCAGCCAGCGAGTATATCCTGCATGCCCCGCTGAACCTCTTCCTGCAGGCGCTCACTACCTTCGACGTGCTGCACCGAGTTATCAGCCGGGCAACGACGTTCTTCGCGCAACGTAAGCCGTATGAGCTTGGCTCATTCGCGTGGATCGTGGATGGCAAGGAACCCGCCAAGGTCACGAGATGGGAGGAATGGTGGGCGCACTATGCGCAAGGCGCTCTTGCAAGCATCTCAAAGAGGCGACCGGCATGGATGCTTAGCGAACCCTTGGATGCCGATTATTCTTATTATGAAAAATTCAATTCTATGGATGAAAAAGGCGAAGGCGGAACTTCACTGAAGCTTCTGCTTAAGGACATCAAGTTTTCTCCGCAGACGGAGCATGGTCTGGAGCTCGTCGATATTTTAACGAACGGTGTTCGTCGAGCTCTCACCGGCAAGTTGCAACGGAAGGCTGGCAAAACATGCACCGACTGATAATCCACGAAAACGGCGAGCCCTATATATCCTTCGTTCTCTTTAGCGATGATGGGGACATTGTTCACACCGCTTCGTATACCGGTGTGGTCAGCGAGGGCTTTTCGAAGGGCGGGAGGCTAATGCTGACAAAGCGCAATCTCCGGATTGCCTTGGATCGGCAAGGGCGGTGATTGCATGATAACGCGGTCGCCCCTAGTCAACCCGTGTATTCGGAAATCTTTGCCACTTTCTTCCGAAAATCAAAAATTCTCTTGCCTCCCACCCCAAATCACCCTTATCCTCCGCCCATTCCGTTCCACTGAGGGGGCGTATCGCGATCGTCACGGACGTCGGGATGGAATGCGATGGACGCGGGCTGCCGCAGCGGGGGTTGGCCTCGCCGACGAACGGCGGAGCGCGGACGTGAAATCGTGTGGTCCTGGCCTCCCGGTGCTGAGGTCAAGCCGGTGGTGATGATCCGCCGGCGACGGGGTCAATGAGCCGGTCCCCGGGGAGATCACGTATAAGCGTTAACACCATCGCGCAGGGAGGGCCGGGTGTGTTCGGCCAGACCTGTGGTACCTGCCGCCTGCATTTTTTTCCGCAGGCGGGCCACGGGCGCGGCCAGCGCCCGGCCTTCCCTGTGCCCTCGCTGTGAGGGTGCGAGTTCAAGGGCATAGCTCGGGCGCGGGATGCGTCGCGAGGATGTGGAGGCACGACGCGCGGTTCGTTTTCTCCACATGCTGTTTGATAGTGTGGATCAGGATAGTTGCTCCTGGCGTCATTGCGAGCGCACCGGACGGGTAGGCGGATGAGCGAAAGCGTCATCCGCCGGAGGCTGGCTCCAGTGCGGGCGGATGTGCGGCGGCTGGATCGGGGGGCTGTTGGAAAGACGGCGGGTTACGCCTGCGGCTAACCCGCCCTACGAGGGTTACGACTTTGGTCGGACCGGCCAAAATGATGGCCGCGACGGGGCGGTCGGGACGTTGGCAAGTTATTGGGCGTAAACGTCTTTTCGCCCGTCGCCCGCCATCCGCGCCATTCCGCCGCAGTCTGTGTGTCCATCCATTACAGAAGTTTAACGCCGCAGCCAGCACGCCGTAAGGCGGCAAGTCCCATCTTCACTTGCGAACGGGGCGCACAGCCCGGGACACACGTTTAGACCTTGACCAAAATCACTTGCGGAGAAAACCGTATGACTGACCGTCCGACCGACCTGTCCTCGCTTCCATCCTATCGCCAGTCCCGGCGCGGGCTGTTCTCGGCGCGCAAGTTCGCGCTGATGGCCTCCGTGGTCGCGGGCCTCGGTGTCGCCGCCTACGGCCTGTCGCCGCAGGGCGCGCCGCTCGACCTGTTCTCGACCTCGGCGCATGCGCAGGTGGCGAACGAGGTCAGCAAGGTCGCGCGCCCGATCGGCTTTGCCGACATCGTCGAGCGGGTGAAGCCGTCGGTGATTTCGGTCAAGGTCAACATCGCCGAGAAGGTGTCGAAGGACGACAGCGACGAGGATCTGCCGTTCCAGCCGGGCTCGCCGATGGAGCGCTTCTTCCGCCGCTTCGGCGGTGAGAACGGCATTCCCGGCATGCCGGGCCGCGGCGGCCGTGGTGGCGGTCGCGCCGTGACCGGGCAGGGCTCCGGCTTCTTCATCTCCGCCGACGGCTATGCCGTGACCAACAACCACGTGGTCGACAGCGCCAACAAGGTCGAGGTGACGACCGACGACGGCAAGACCTACAGCGCCAAGGTGATCGGGACCGATCCGCGCACGGATCTGGCGCTGATCAAGGTCGAGGGCGGCTCGAACTTCTCGTTCGCCAAGCTCGCCGACGGCAAGCCGCGCATCGGCGACTGGGTGCTGGCGGTCGGCAACCCGTTCGGCCTCGGCGGCACGGTGACGGCCGGCATCGTCTCGGCGGTCGGCCGCGACATCGGCAACGGCCCGTATGATGATTTCATCCAGATCGACGCGCCCGTGAACAAGGGCAATTCCGGCGGTCCGGCGTTCGATGTCGACGGCAATGTCGTCGGCGTCAACACCGCGATCTACTCGCCGTCCGGCGGCAGCGTCGGCATCGCGTTCTCGATCCCCGCCTCGACGGTGAAGAGCGTGGTGGCGCAGCTCAAGGACAACGGCTCGGTCAGCCGCGGCTGGATCGGCGTGCAGATCCAGCCGGTGACGCAGGACATCGCCGACAGCCTCGGCATGAAGAAGGCCGAGGGCGCGCTGGTCGCCGAGCCCCAGGCCAACGGTCCGGCGGCGAAGGCGGGCATCCAGTCCGGCGACGTGATCACCGCGGTCAATGGCGAGCCGGTGAAGGACGCGCGTGAGCTCGCCCGCACCATCGGCGGCATCGCGCCGGGCGCCTCGGTCAAGCTCAACGTCCTGCACAAGGGCGAGGACAAGACCATCAACCTGACGCTCGGCAAGCTGCCGAACACCATCGAGGCCAAGGCCGACACCGGCGGCGACAATGCGAGCCCGACCCGCGGCGCCGACGTGCCGAAGCTCGGCATGACGGTGGCGCCCGCGTCGAGCGTCGCCGGCGCCGGCAAGGAGGGCGTCGTCGTCACCGAGGTCGATCCGAAGAGCGCCGCTGCCGATCGCGGCTTCAAGGAAGGCGACGTCATCCTCGAGGTGGCGGGCAAGTCGGTGACCTCGGCCGGTGACGTGCGCGAGGCCATCAACGCCGCCAAGGCCGACAACAAGAACAGCGTGCTGATGCGTGTGAAGAGCGGCGGCCAGTCGCGCTTCGTCGCAGTGCCGCTGGCCAAGGGCTAAGGCCCTCACGAGATGGGAGACCGCCGGCATGTGCCCCCGCACCGGCGGCTCTTCCTGGGGGCGGGCTTCAAGTTCCGCTCCCGCAAACCTTCCGTTGGATAATGCCCCCCTCCGTCGGAAGGAACTCGGGCGGTGAGGTCCCCCAGCCTCACCGCCCACTTTGCTGCCGATCAACCCCGGGCCCATGCCGCCTTGCACGGAAACGGCGGCCGGTCCATGTAGATGGACATCGAACCGTGACCGCCGCCCCCGTTTCCGCAATGCGCCTCCTGATCATCGAAGACGACCGCGAGTCCGCCGACTATCTCGTCAAGGCGTTCCGCGAGGTCGGACATGTCGCAGACCTCGCCAGCGACGGCGAGGAGGGGCTCGCCATGGCCGAGAGCGGGGATTACGACGTGCTGGTGGTCGACCGCATGCTGCCCAAGCGCGATGGCCTGTCGCTGATCGGCGCGCTGCGCGACAAGGGCAACCGGACGCCGGTGCTGATCCTGTCGGCGCTCGGCCAGGTCGACGACCGCATCAAGGGCCTGCGCGCCGGCGGCGACGATTATCTGCCGAAACCCTACGCCTTTGCCGAGCTGCTGGCCCGCGTCGAGGTGCTGTCGCGCCGCCATGGCGGCCCGGCCGAGGAGACTACCTACAAGGTCGGCGACCTCGAGCTCGACCGGCTGTCGCATCGGGTGGCCCGCGGCAAGGACGAGCTGACCTTGCAGCCGCGCGAGTTCCGCCTGCTCGAATACCTGATGAAGCATGCGGGCCAGGTGGTGACGCGCACGATGCTGCTGGAGAACGTCTGGGACTATCACTTCGATCCGCAGACCAACGTGATCGACGTCCACATCTCGCGGCTGCGCTCCAAGATCGACAAGGGGTTCGACCGCCCGCTGCTCCACACCATCCGCGGCGCGGGGTACATGATCCGTGACGGCCTTCGGTAAGCTGATCCGCACCACGGCGTTCCGGCTGACGCTGGTCTATCTGCTGTTGTTTGCGCTGTTCGCAGCCTCGCTGCTCGGCTATTTCGCCTGGAACACCCGCCGCCTCATCACCGAGCAGATCTCGACCACGGTCACCTCCGAGATCAGCGAGATGACCGACATCTTCGCCCGCTGGGGCCTGCGCGGCATCGTCGGCGCGATCGAAAGCCGCGCGCTGCGGCCGGGAGCCAATCTCTATCTCATCACCACGCCGAGCGGGCAGGCGATCGCCGGCAATGTCGGCTCGCTGGCGCCGGGCGTGATGGGCTCGTCCGGCTGGTCGGAGACGTTCTACCGGCGGCTCGACGACAGCACCGAGCACAGCCACCGCGCGCTGGTCTATGTCACACAGCTCTCCAGCGGTTTTCGGCTTTTGATCGGCCGCGATCTCGAGGAGCGCCGCCGCCTGTTCGGCATCGTCGCCAAGGCGGCGCAATGGTCGGTGCTGGTCGTGGTGGTGCTCGGCATCGGCGGCGGCATCTTCGTCGCGCGGCGCGTGCTGTACCGGATCGACGCGATGACCGGCACGACGCGGCGGATCATGGATGGCGATCTCTCCGGCCGTCTGCCGGTCGGGCGCAGCGGCGACGAGCTCGATCGGCTGGCGGAGAATCTCAACGCGATGCTGGAGCGCATCGAGGCGCTGATGACCGGCCTCAAGGAGGTCTCCGACAACATCGCCCATGATCTCAAGACGCCGCTGACGCGGTTGCGCAACCGCGCCGAGGAGGCGCTGGCGAAGTCGCGCTCCGAGGACGAATACCGCGCCGCGCTGGAGCGCACGATCGAGGAATCCGACGGCCTGATCCGCACCTTCAACGCGCTCCTGATGATCGCGCGGGCGGAGTCCGGGCAGGCGCGCGGCGACATGGTCGAGTTCGACGCGGCCGAGGTCGCCGGCGGCATCCACGAATTGTACGAGCCGCTGGCCGAGGACAATGAGATGACCTTGCGGGTCAAGGCCGCGGCCGCGCCGGTGCATGGCAATCGCGAGCTGATCAGCCAGGCGCTCGCCAATCTCGTCGAGAACGCGATCAAATACGGCAAGCCGGCCGCGTTGCCGCTCGATCCCGCCGCCGCCGCTGACAGCCGCGAGATCCTGATCGAGGCCCGGCGCGAGGGCGGGCAGGTGCTGCTCAGCGTCACCGATCATGGCGAGGGCATTCCCGAGGCCGAGCGCAAGCACGCCGTCGAGCGTTTCGTGCGGCTGGAGGCGTCCCGCACCTTGCCGGGGTCGGGCCTCGGCCTCAGCCTCGCTGCCGCGGTGGCGACCCTGCATGGCGGCGAGCTCCGGCTCGGCGATGCCAGGCCGGGCCTGGTCGCGACCCTGGTGCTGCCGGCCGGCGCAGGCGCACCCGCGAAGCTTGCGGCGCCGGCGCAGGATGTGCCACAGAAGGCCGCATGACCTCATCCGCGCCGGGAAACGCGGACGGGCAGATGCTGGCCGAACGTTTCGTTGCCGGCCCACATGTCCGTGCGCCCGACAAAGCCGAACTCCGTCTCAACGAGTGGCTCGCCGAGCTCGAGCCGTCCTTGGCCGCCTCGCTCCGCCCGCTTCTCGCCGGCGGCTGGGCCCGCACCATCCTGCTCGGGATTGCCGACAGCTCGCCCTATCTGTTCGATCTCGTCCGCGCCGACGGCCATCGTTTGGACCGTCTCCTGCGCTGCGAGCCGCAGGCGCATCTCGCCGAGCTGATCGCCCGCACCGGCCGCGAGGTGTTTGCCGCTTCCAGCGAAGCCGAGGTGATGAGCCTGCTGCGCCGGCTGAAATCCGAGGCGGCGCTCTTGATCGCGCTGTGCGACATCGGCGGCGTCTGGCCGGTGATGCAGGTGACGGCGGGGCTGACCGACGTCGCGGTGTCCTCGGTGCAGATGGCGCTGCGGTACCTGCTGCGCCTGGAGACGGTGCGCGGCCGGCTCGCGCCCGTCGATGCCGACGATCCGGAGCAGGGCAGCGGCCTGTTCGTGCTCGCGATGGGCAAGATGGGGGCGGGCGAGCTCAACTATTCGAGCGACATCGACCTGATCGTGTTCTTCGATCCCGAGGTCAATTCGCTGGCGCGCGACATCGAGCCGCAGCCCTTCTTCGTCCGCGTCACGCAGGCGATGGCGCGGCTGCTGCAGAGCCGCACCGCCGACGGCTATGTGTTCCGCGTCGATCTGCGGCTGCGGCCGGACCCGGCCTCGACGCAGGTGGCGATGTCGACCGAGGCGGCCTTGCATTACTACGAGCGCGAGGGCCGCACCTGGGAGCGCGCCGCGATGATCAAGGCGCGGGTCTGTGCCGGCGACGTCGTCGCGGGCGAGGCGATGCTGGCGGAGCTGTCGCCGTTCGTGTGGCGCAAGCATCTCGACTTCCAGGCGCTGACCGACGTCCACGACATGAAGCGGCAGATGCAGGTCTATCGCGGCCACAGCGAGATCGCGGTCGAAGGCCACAACGTCAAGGTCGGCCGCGGCGGCATCCGCGAGATCGAGTTCTTCGCCCAGACCCAGCAGCTGATCGCCGGCGGCCGTCATCCCGAGCTGCGCGTGCGCCCGACGCTCCAGGCGCTCGACGTGCTCACGGCCAGCAACTGGATCACGGAGCAGGCGCGCGACGAGCTCACCACGGCCTATGAGTTCCTGCGCCGGGTCGAGCACCGCCTGCAGATGATGGCGGACGAGCAGATCCACAGCCTGCCCGACGATGTCGAGGGCGTGAGCCGCTTCGCATGCTTCTTCGGCTATGAGAGCCGCGAGCGGTTCGCGGCTGATCTGCTGTTCCATCTCGACATCGTGCAGGGACATTACGCGCGGCTGTTCGAGGGCGATCCGACCGGCACCGTCAGCCTGCCCGCGGTGAACTATGGCGCCGGGCCTGACGAGCCGCGCCTGATGGAGCATCTTGCCGGATTGGGCTTCCGCGATCCGGTGATGGTCGCCAAGACCCTGCAGCAATGGCTGGCGGGCGAGTACCGCGTGTTCCGTGCGGATGCGACGCGCACCGCGTTCACCGATTTCCTGCCCGCGCTGATCGATGGTCTCGCGCATGCCGACGAGCCGGATCGCGCCGTCGTGGCCTTCGACCGCTTCCTGCAGGCGCTGCAGCTCGGCGGCCGCCTGATCACCCTGCTCGGGCAGAACCGTGATCTCGTTGCGCTCGTCGCGCTCGTGCTAGGCGCTGCGCCGCGGCTCGGCGACATGCTGGCGCGGCAGCCGCGGCTGATGGACGGCCTGATCGATCCGCGCTTCTTCGGCGCCATCCCGGACCGGCGCGAATTGTCGGAGCGGCTGGCCTCGACGCTACAGGATGCCGGGACCTATGAGGAGTTTCTCGATCGCCTCCGGCTGTTCGGCCAGGAGAGCCTGTTCCTGATCGGCACGCGCATCCTCTCCGGCACGGTGTCGGCGCAGCAGGCCGGCACCGCGTTCGCCGACGTCGCCGAGGGCATCGTGCACACCGTGCATGATCTCGTGACCGAGCGCTTCGCCGCCCAGCACGGCCGCATCAAGGGCCAGGAGACCGCGATCGTCGCGATGGGACGGCTCGGGGCCCGCGAGATGACGGCCTCGTCCGATCTCGACCTGATCCTGCTCTATGATTTCGACGGCGATGCCCCGGATTCCGACGGCGAGCGCTCGCTGCAGGGCGCCCACTACTTCGCGCGCTTCACCCAGCGGCTGATCTCAGCCTTCACCTCGCGCACCAATTACGGCGTGCTCTACGACATCGACATGCGGCTGCGGCCGTCGGGCCGCGCCGGCCCGCTGGCCTCGCACATCGACTCCTTTGCGCATTATCAGGAGCAGGAGGCGTGGACCTGGGAGCACATGGCGCTGACGCGGGCGCGGGTGATCTCGGCTTCGCCGGCGTTTCGGGTTCGGATCGAGGAAATCATCCAGGCTGCGCTGCGGCGGGTGCGCGACAGGAGCGCGATCGCGCGCGATGTCGCCGACATGCGCCGCGCGATCGCGGCCGAGAAGGGCGAGGCGGATCTGTGGGACCTCAAGCATGCCGCCGGCGGCATGGTCGACATCGACTTCGTCGCGCAATATCTGCAGCTCGTGCATGCGGCGACGACGCCGGAGATCCTCGACGTCAGCACGCTCGCGGTGCTCGACAATGCCGAGCGGCTCGGCGTTCTGCCGCGGGCCGAAGCCGTGATCCTGCGCCAGGCCGCGCGGCTGTATCACGATCTGACGCAGATCGTGCGGCTGTGCGTCAGCGACAAGTTCAGGCCGGATCAGGCCGGCGAGGACCTGCTGCGGGTGATGGCCCGCGCAGGCGACGCGCCGGATTTCTCGGCGCTCGAGGCGCGGCTGCGCGAGACGCAGACCGAGGTGCGGCGCGTGTTCACCGCCCTCGTGGAGGGATGACCGGGAGCGCGGTCGGACGGCCGCCTATGCCTTTTCCTTGGCGACCGCCGCCTGCTTCAGCCGGCCGATCGCTTCCTTCACCGCCGGGTCGAGGCCGGCGCCGCCGGCATCGTGGTGCGCATAGATCGTCTTGAGCATGCGCGGGTCCCAGAACTTCTTGATGTGCTCGGCGACGCCGGCGACCTCTTTCTCCTGCCCCTGGCTCTGGAAGAACTTGCCGATCTGGTTGGCCATGTAGACGAGGCGCTCGGAGGGGTTATGCGACATGGGTGTTGTCCGTCTGTGTTGGTCGCGCGCCGGTCTCGGCGCCCGCGACGATCCGGTCGGGATGGGTGAAGATTTCGAAGCCGTCGTTGCGGGCCACGGCAATGAGCGTGATGCCCGCGGCGTCCGCCATGCGAATGGCGAGCGCGGTCGGCGCTGACACCGCGACCATGATGGGTGCGCCCATGGCAGCCGCCTTCTGCACCAGCTCGACCGAGACGCGGCTCGTCAGGATCACGAGGCCCTCGCTCGCCGCACAGCGCGCTTGCGCGAGGTGGCCGGCGAGCTTGTCGAGGGCGTTGTGGCGGCCGACATCCTCGCGGAGCGCGACGATGCCGCGCGCCGGCGTCCAGAAGGCGGCGGCGTGCACCGCGCGGGTCTCGTGGTTGAGCTTCTGCAGCGGCTCGATCGCCGCCAGGGCCGCCATGACGTCGCGCGGCGTGAAACGCCGGCCGTCGGGGACATGCGCTGCCGGCCGGACCGCTTCGCTGATGGAATCGATGCCGCACAGGCCGCAGCCGGTGGGGCCGGCGATGTTGCGGCGGCGCTCGGCCAGGCGTTCGGCGAGAGCGTCGGGCAGCCACATCCTGAGTTCGATGCCGTCATCCAGCTCGACGACGTCCAGCGAGATGATGTCGTCGCGGCTCGTGACCAGACCTTCGTTCAGGCTGAAGCCGATGGCGAAGTCGCGGAGGTCCTGCGGCGTCGCCATCATGACGGCCTGGGTGCCGCCATTGTAGGTCAGCGCGACCGCAGTCTCCTCCGGCACGCGGCGGTGGCCCTCGGTGAGGGCTCCGTCGCGCCAGACCAGACGATCCGCGATGCGCACTGCATCGGTCATGCTACTCCGCCGCCTCCACGACCGGGGCGATGCGGCGCGAGTTGCGGGCCTGCTCGTCATAAGCCTTTTGCCAGTCCGACGGACCGTTGGACTGCGACACCTGCACCGCCGTGACCTTGTACTCCGGACAATTGGTCGCCCAGTCCGAGTAATCGGTGGTGATGACGTTGGCCTGGGTCAGCGGATGGTGGAACGTGGTGTAGACCACGCCCGGCGCCACGCGCTCCGAGATCAGCGCATGCAAGGTGGTCTCGCCGGCGCGGCTCGTCAGCCGCACCCAGTCGCCGTCGCGAATGCCGCGCTGCTCGGCATCGTGCGGATGGATCTCCAGCACGTCCTCGCCATGCCACACCACGTTGTCGGTGCGCCGCGTCTGGGCGCCGACATTGTACTGCGACAGGATGCGCCCCGTGGTGAGTAGCAGCGGGAAGCGCGGGCCGGTGCGCTCGTCGGTCGCGACATATTCGGTGACCACGAACTTGCCCTTGCCGCGGACGAAGCCGTCGACATGCATGATCGGCGAGCCCTCGGGATACTTCTCGTTGCAGGGCCACTGCACCGAGCCCATCTCCTCGAGCTTCTGGTAGGAGACGCCGGTGAAGGTCGGCGTCAGCGCCGCGATCTCGTCCATGATCTCGGACGGGTGGTTGTACGTCATCTCGAAGCCCATCGCCTTGGCGAGGCCGATCGTGACCTCCCAGTCGGCCATGCCATTGCGCGGCGTCATCACCTTGCGCACGCGCTGGATGCGGCGCTCGGCATTGGTGAAGGTGCCGTCCTTCTCCAGGAAGGTCGAGCCGGGCAGGAACACGTGGGCGTAGTTGGCGGTCTCGTTCAGGAACAGGTCCTGCACGATGACGCATTCCATCGACGACAGCGCCTGCACCACATGCGTGGTGTTCGGATCGGACTGCAGGATGTCCTCGCCCTGCACATAGAGGCCCATGAAGGTGCCTTCGATCGCCGAGTCGAACATGTTGGGGATGCGCAGGCCCGGCTCGGGGTTGAGCTTGACGTTCCACATCGCCTCGAACTGCTCGCGCACCGCGTCGCCCGCAATATGCCGGTAGCCCGGCAGCTCGTGCGGGAACGAGCCCATGTCGCAGGAGCCCTGCACGTTGTTCTGGCCGCGCAGCGGGTTCACGCCGACGCCGCGGCGGCCGATATTGCCGGTCGCCATTGCGAGGTTGGCGATCGCGATCACCGTGGTCGAGCCCTGGCTGTGCTCGGTGACGCCCAGGCCGTAATAGATCGCGCCGTTGCCGCCGGTGGCGTAGAGCCGGGCGGCGCCGCGGATCGCTTCCGCATCGACACCGGAGATCTTTGCGACCGCTTCGGGGCTGTTCTTCTCCAGCGCGACGAACTCGGCCCAATCCTGGAATTCGCTCCAGTCGCAGCGCTCGCGCACGAAGGTCTCGTTGACGAGGCCCTCGGTGACGATGACATGCGCCATCGCGGTTAGGATCGCGACGTTGGTGCCGGGCAGCAGCGGCAGATGGTAGTCCGCCGCGACATGCGCCGACTTCACGAGATCGATCTTGCGCGGATCGACAACGATCAGCTTGGCGCTTTGGCGCAGCCGCTTCTTCATGCGCGAGCCGAACACCGGATGCGCGTCGGTCGGGTTGGCGCCGATCACCATGATGACGTCGCTGTCCTCGACCGAGTCGAAGTCCTGCGTGCCGGCCGAGGTGCCGAAGGTGGTGGCAAGGCCGTAGCCGGTCGGCGAATGGCAGACGCGGGCGCAGGTGTCGACGTTGTTGTTGCCGAAGCCGGCGCGGATCAGCTTCTGCACCAGATAGGTCTCTTCGTTGGTGCAGCGTGACGAGGTGATGCCGCCGATCGAGTCGCGGCCATACTTCGCCTGGATGCCACGCATCTTGTCGGCGGCGAATTTGAACGCCTCGTCATAGGAGACCTCGCGCCAGGGCTGGTCGATGCTCTCGCGGATCATCGGCTTGAGGATGCGCTCCTTGTGGGTCGCATAGCCCCAGGCGAAGCGGCCCTTGACGCAGGAATGGCCGCGATTGGCCTTGCCGTCCTTGTACGGCATCATGCGCACCACTTCCTCCCCGCGCATCTCGGCCTTGAAGGTGCAGCCGACGCCGCAATAGGCGCAGGTGGTGACGGCCGAGTGCTCGGGCTGGCCGATCTCGATCACGCTCTTCTCGGTCAGGGTCGCGGTCGGGCAGGCCTGCACGCAGGCGCCGCAGGAGACGCATTCCGAGCCGAGGAAGCTCTCGCTCATGCCGGGCGACACCCGGCTGTCGAAGCCGCGGCCCGAGATGGTCAGCGCGAACGTGCCCTGGACCTCCTCGCAGGCGCGGACGCAGCGCGAGCAGACGATGCACTTGGAGGGATCGTAGGTGAAATAGGGGTTGGACTCGTCCTTCGGCAGCCAGGCCGGATTGGCCTCGCCGCAGGCGTCGGCGAACACGTGGTTCTCACCCTGGTTGCCGTAGCGCACGTCACGCAGACCGACCGCGCCGGCCATGTCCTGCAGCTCACAATCGCCATTGGCGGCGCAGGTCAGACAGTCGAGCGGATGGTCGGAGATGTAAAGCTCCATCACGCCCTTGCGCAGCTTCTTCAGCCGCTCGGTCTGGGTGTGCACGACGAGGCCCGCGGCCACCGGCGTGGTGCACGAGGCCGGCGTGCCGGCGCGGCCCTCGACCTCGACGAGGCAGAGGCGGCACGAGCCGAATGCGTCGACCATGTCGGTCGCGCACAGTTTCGGGATCTGCGTGCCGGCCTCCATGGCCGCGCGCATGATCGAGGTGCCCTCGGGAACGGTGATGCTCTGGCCGTCGATGGTGAGCGTGACCATCTTTTCGGACTTGGAGAGCGGCGTGCCGTAATCGGTTTCGTGGATGAGCGACATGGTCGGTGTCCTTGTTCCCGATATCCTATTCCGCAGCCTGCAGGCGCGGCTGCTGGGGGCCGAAATCTTCGCGGAAGTGCTTCAGCGCCGAGAGCACAGGGTAGGGCGTGAAGCCGCCGAGTGCACAGAGCGATCCGAGCTTCATAGTGCCGCAGAGGTCCTCGACCAGGGCGATGTTCTCGGCGACGCGCTCGCCGCGGCGGATCTTGTCGATGGTCTCGGCGCCGCGCGTCGAGCCGATGCGGCAGGGCGTGCACTTGCCGCAGGATTCGATGGCGCAGAACTCCATCGCGAAGCGCGCCTGCTTCGACATGTCGACGGTGTCGTCGAACACGACGATGCCGCCATGGCCGATCAGGCCGTCCTTGGCGGTGAACGCCTCGTAGTCGAACGGCGTGTCGAACAGGGCGCGTGGGAAGTAGGCGCCGAGCGGACCGCCGACCTGCACCGCACGAACGGGACGGCCGGTGAAGGTGCCGCCGCCGATGTCGTCGACCAGTTCGCCCAGCGTGATGCCGAACGCGGTCTCGAACAGGCCGCCGAACTTGACGTTGCCGGCGATCTGGATCGGCATCGTGCCGCGCGAGCGTCCCATGCCGAAATCGGCATAGGCCTTGGCGCCCTCGTCGAGGATGAACGGGATCGCGGCGAACGACAGCAGGTTGTTGACCACGGTCGGCTTGCCGAACAAACCATGATGGGCGGGCAGCGGCGGCTTGGCGCGCACGATGCCGCGCTTGCCCTCGAGGCTCTCCATCAGCGCGGTCTCTTCGCCACAGACATAGGCGCCGGCGCCGGTGCGGACCTCCAGCTCGAACGTATAGTTCGAGCCCGCGATCTTGTCGCCGAGCAGGCCCGCCTTCCTGGCGATGTCGATCGCCTTGGCCATGGTCGCGATCGCGTGCGGATATTCCGAACGCGTGTAGATGTAGCCCTTGGTGGCGCCCACCGCGATGCCGCAGATCGTCATGCCTTCGATCAGGACGAAGGGGTCGCCTTCCATCAGCATGCGGTCGGCGAAGGTGCCGCTGTCGCCTTCGTCGGCGTTGCAGATGACGTATTTGCGGTCGGCTGCCGTCTGCGCCACCGTCTTCCACTTGATGCCGGTCGGGAAGCCGGCGCCGCCGCGGCCGCGCAGGCCGGAGGTGGTGACCTCGGCAATCACGGCGTCAGGCGTCAGCGACAGGGCGCGCGTCAGGCCCTTGTAGCCGCCATGGGCGCGGTAGTCGTCGAGCGACAGCGGATCGACGATGCCGCAGCGGGCGAAGGTGAGGCGGGTCTGCCGCTTCAGCCACGGGATCTCCTCGGTCAGGCCGAGCGAGAGCTTGTGCGACTTGTCGGCGATAACAGCGTCGAGCAGCGACGGCACGTCGTCTGCTGTCACCGGTCCGAAGCCGAACCGGCCCTGCGCCGTCTCCAATTCGACCAGCGGCTCCAGCCAGTACAACCCACGCGAGCCGTTGCGCACGATCTCGATATCGACCTTCCGCTCCAGCGCCGCCTTGTGCAGCGCGTGGGCGACCTCATCGGCGCCGACGGCGAGTGCGCCGGCATCACACGGGACAAAAAGACGCATGCTCATCGCTGGGCCTCCGAGACGAGAGCATCGATCCGGGCTTCGTCGAGCCGGCCGACCAGCCGGCCGTCGATCATCGCCGATGGCGCGGTGGCGCACAGGCCGAGGCAGTAGATCGGCTCGAGCGTGACGCGCTCGTCGGCCGTGGTGTTGCCCATCGCGATCCCGAGCTTGGCCTCGGCGCGGGCCGCGAGCGCGTCGCCGCCAGCGGCCTGGCAGGCCTCGGCGCGGCACAGCTTGAGCACGTGACGACCGGCCTTCTTGGCCCGGAAATCATGGTAGAACGTGAACACGCCGTAAACCTCGGCGCGCGAGAGGTTCAAAGCGGATGCGATCATCGGAATGGCATCCTCCGGCACGTGGCCGAACGTCTCCTGCAACGCATGGAGGATGGGCAAGGTTGCTCCCTCCATCTTGCTATGTTCGGCGATGATCTCGGCGCCGCGCGCCGCGTCCCAACTTTCGTACACCGGCGTCATCCTGATCCCGATTCTGCGTTGCAAGCGTTTCGCACATCCAAATTGGAATTGCTCAAGATATCAATAAAGCAGTCCCGTGCTGCGATAGCGAAACGCAATCGAGAGATAGCTAGAAGTTGACGAAAAACGGGCCTTCGCGCGACCGGCTTGCGGCCGCGTTTTACCGTGTCGGCGACACCCTCGTCGTGATAGGTTTCACCCTGGCCGGCAGCCGCCGAAAACGCGTGGAACCGGGCCGTTCAACCGCTGGAAGGCCGCCCTCTTGATCGACAAGCTCGAATTGCTGCTGGCGCTGGCCAAGGAGCGTCATTTCGGCCGGGCGGCGGAGGCGTGCGGCGTCACCCAGCCGACCATGTCGACCAGCATCAAGCAGCTCGAGGAGATTCTCGGGGTGATGCTGGTGCAGCGGGGCTCGCGGTTCCAGGGGTTCACGCCCGAAGGCGAGCGAACGCTGGATTGGGCGCGCCGGATCGTCGGCGACTTCCGGGCGATGCGCCAGGAGATCAACGGCCTCAAGGACAAGCTGTCCGGCGAGATCCGCATCGCGGCGGTGCCGACCGTGCTCGGCATGGTGGCCTCGCTGACGACGCCGTTCCGCGCCAAGCATCCGGAGGTCCGGTTCCGCATCATGTCGTGCACCTCGGCCGACGTGCTGGGACTGCTGGAGAACCTCGAGGTCGACGCCGGACTGACCTACATCGAGAACGAGCCGATCGGCCGTGTCAGAACCATCCCGCTCTACAACGAGAGCTACCGCCTGCTGACGGCGCCTGACGCCATGTTCGGCGATCGCGAGCAGGTGACCTGGAAGGATGTCGGGCAGGTGCCGCTGTGCCTCTTGACGCCCGACATGCAGAACCGCCGCATCATCGACCGCGCGCTGCGCGCCGCCGGCAACGACGTCACGCCGACGCTCACCTCGAACTCGCTGCTCGTGCTCTACACCCATGTAAAGACCGGCCGCTGGGCCAGCGTGATGCCGGCCAAGCTTGCCGAGACGCTCGGCCTCGCCGACAAGGTGCGCTCGATCCCGATCGTCGATCCCGTGATCAACTACCAGATCGGCCTCGTCATCCCGCAGCGCGACCCGATGACGCCGCTGATCGCGGCCCTGGTGCAGGTGGCGCGCGAGGTCGCGCCCAGCCTGCAGGCGTGAGGCGCATGTCGGCACCGTCACCCGACCTCGCCGGCGTCATCGGCGGACTTCGGGCTCTCATGCGGTCGCGGAGCTCCGGCCTTGCGCGTGGCGCGTGGCCCGGAGCTCGTAATGCGCGGCATGGCCGTCGTAGCGGCTGAGCAGCTTCCGCGCCGCGGGCGGAACCACCGCCGCGTCATGGGCTGGACCCGCAAAGCGAACCACCGCCGCCTGATCGGCGAAGGTCATGATCGTCACGAATTCGACCTCGGCCTCCAGCGGTCTGCGCAGCAGCTCGATGCCTAGAAATCCTTCGATTGCCCGATCGACGATGGCTGGAAAGATCGTCAACCGCAGCAGCTCCTCATAGGCATCGGCATCCACCGCCCTGGTCCAGCCGTGCCAAATCCGCTTCAGCATCGCGATGCTCCCTTGGGTCCGATGATGGTCACCGAACCCTTGCACGGGCGTCGGGCGCCGGACTTGGTGAAAGTTGCGGTCCGCGCTGCGAACTCGCGGAGCGGCTGCCTCCGCTCAGTAGGCCGCAAATTGCTCCCGCATGATCTTCTCCTCCTGCCGGATCCGCAAGGTCAGCGGCACGGCATAGATGATCAGGCCGGCCACGAGCGTGACATAGGCGTGCAGCGTCAGCGCGTAGCCGATCAGCTCAGGCAGGATGTTGAGGAAGTAGTTCGGGTGGCGCACGATCCGGAACAGCGGATGGGTCACCAGCGCGTGGTCGCGCGCGAGCATCAGCTTGACGGTCCAGAGGCGGCCGAGCAACTGCGACACCACGAGCAGCATCACCGCGCCGAACAGATAGATCACGAATCCGATGATGCTGACGGCGTCGAGCGGTGCATCCCGGACGAGGCCCTCGGCCGTCGCGGCGAGATAGAAGGCGACATGCGCGATGGCCAGCCAGCGCGACACGGATGCGCCGTATTCGACGGCGCCTTCGGCGCGCAGCCGCTTCTCGTTGCGGATCGAGATGCCGAGCATGGCAAAGCGATAGGCGAAGGCGGCAACGATAAAGGCGATGATCACACGCGGTACTCCAGTTCTCGGAGCGATTGCCTTAGTTGCCCATGCGTAGGTGCGTCAATACCACGTTCCGCTCATGTTGCTTACCAAGCACGAAGCGATGTCATGATGCGGTCATCCACCTGCGTCATGCAGCCCGCGCTGCCCTTCTGAAGGGCAAGCCGATCGCATTCCTGGGCATCATCCGCCGCGTCCGTGCCTAGGCACGCATCATCAGTCGTGACAGCATACGCCTCTCTCCACCCGTCATTGCGAGCGCAGCGAAGCAATCCAGGCTGCCGCCGCAGGGATGGTCGGCGCTGCAGGTAGGCCTCGCTAGTGCCATCGGCCGGCGAGGGCTCATGCGCTCCCCGAATGCTGAGCTTGCGCCTGGCCCGTGATCCTTAGCTCATAATGCGCGGCTTGGCCGTCATAGCGGCTGAGCAGCCGTTGCGCTGCCGGTGGCACCACGGCTGTCTCATGCATCGGACCGGCGAAGCACACCACCGCCGCCTGATCGGCGAACGTCATGATCGTCGCGAACTCGTCGCCGTCGATCGGCCTGCGCAGCAGCTCGATGCTCAAAAACCCCGCGATGTTCCGGGCCTCGATCCCTGGAAAGATCGCCGCGCGCAGCAGGTCCTCATAGGCATCGGCATTTGCGGGAGTGCTCCAGCCGCACCAGATGCGCTTTAGCATCAGATTGTCCCTCGACAGTGCGATCTCGACTCTCGCGCAGTGAGGTCCGCCAAACTTGGCAATAATTGCTGATCGCCGTCGACGACTGCCACGTGCGGATCAGGCGCCGCCGATCCTCGCCAACAACTCGCGCTGCCAAGATTTGAGGCCAGGGTCGTTGGAACGCATCCTGGCGCTGGCCCTCAACTCAGGTGAAATGTCTTTGCGTTCCGGAGCGAACTGTCGCTCCAGGAGACCTTGCAGCACGGCCTCTGCGTGTCCCGAAACCGGCACACCGATGAGGTCGAACAGGAGCTCGTCGGCTCCAGCCCAGCCTGGAGCGGAAAGCGGCGTTACGGCGCGATACAGGCTGAGACCCAGTGCGACCCGGAGAGGATCGCGACTCGCGAACAGGCCGAGCATGCGCCCCTTGATGCGGTCGGGAAATTGCGTGTATTCCAGAAGCGCGATATTCCTCCAGCGATCGACGGCCATGGCTTCGAGCATACTCGCGCCAGAGCCGACCAACTGCTGTCGACCGAAATACTGTTCAATCCCGATCAGGACCTCGTCGTAGGGAAACGGATCGACCGGGTGTCGGAGGGCATCGCGACTGACACCGATCGACTCGGCCAGAAGCACCTCGCCATCGACCGGCGGACCAGCCTCCACAGGGGTTGGTCGCTTCTCGAACAGGGCCAGTGGAAGAACCCACTTCATGTCCATGGTCCCCTAGATCCGTCGGGCCAGGACGCGGCTATGTCCGGAGTTTCGTTCCAGAAGTTCGTAGACATAGCCGTGGAAGCGGATCGGCAGGTCGTCCGCCGCCAGCCAATATCTGCCGTCATGGTTTCTCTCCGAAAGGAAGAGGCCATCATCGAAATCGACGACCGAACTTTTCGTGGCGCACTTTCCTGGATAACCGAGACGGAGAAAGTCGAGCGCGCGGACGGCATTCTCCGGTGCGAGACACGCCGCGCCATCCGCCGGCCGATACAGCGTCCAATCGATCCGGCCATAGCCGGTGGACTTCAACGCCACCTCGTGAACTGACGTGGCGAGCACGCGAATGCTGGCGTCCTCATAGGACTTCGAGCTTTCGATCGCGAGAAGGGCGTGGTTCTGCTTGTCGGGCTGCTGCCGCGGCACAGCCATCTCGACCAGTGCGGCTTCATCTTGCTGCACTCGCCACGAGGAGTGGAGATAAATGGCGCCGGCAAGGACGATGGGACCCAACAGAAAGCCGTAGCGGCCCTTTACGAGCCCATAGAGCGGAATCGCCAAAAAGGGAGCGCAGGCCAGACCTAGGGGAATCAAAAGAAGCGGCGATGCAAACATCGCCACGAAGACGAGGCTGTTCGGGAGTGACGCAAACAGGGCTGCTTCGGCAAGTGATACGAGGAATACGATGCCAGCCGAGAGGACCACGTCGAGCAGAAGCAGAAGAAGGCGGCGAAGCATTGGTGCACCATGCTTTGGCGACAGGCCATGGGAAGACCCAGCCTCCCGGTTGCAGACCTCCAATCTGCAGGCAAAGAGTTAAGGGCTTGATGATCAAGTCCATCGGCGTAGCACCGCCTTGTCATGTTCGCGGGATCTCATTGCGTAACGCGGTCGCGAGCGCGGGGTGAGTCGCCCGTCGAGCGAGACGAGGCCTCGAGATGCCTTGCGAACAGGTCTCGCGTATCCCCGCGGGCCTGCGCCGAGATATAGAATTCGCAAGCGAAATCAACGTGCGACGCTCTGTCAAGATTGCCAGTGAAAAATATTCTGCTTTTCAGAATTAAAATCCTGTGTCTTCCTATGTCCATCCCGCCTCAAGCAAAGGGGCGTTGCGCGCGATCGTCACGACACGCGAGGCGGGGATGCGGTGGCCGCGGGCGTTCGCAGCGTCGTCTCAGGATGGCGCGGACGAACGGATGTCTTGCGGACGTGAAGTCGCAGCGGCCTGACACCCCGAAGCTGGTGTCCAACTCGGAGCGAGGCTTGGCTTCGCGCGGGAATGGTGGCCAACAAGCCGGCGCACCAGGGCGACTGCGTATAAGCGTGAAGACCATCGCGCAGGGAAGGCCGGGTTTGTCCGGCTGCACCTGTGGTACCTGCCGCCTGCATTTTTTCTCGCAGGCGGGCCGCAGGCGTCAGCCGACGCCTGGCCTTCCCTGCGCCCTTTGCAATTCGAAGGGCATGACTGATCGCATCACTCGGGCATCGTGTGCCGCGAGACCGCGGTGTCATGTTCGAAGCGTCCACGGTGTTCGAATGCATGGCTGTATGAGACGTAAATCCGATCTTTCGCGTGTCGTCCCGGGCAAGCCGCGTCGCGCGAGAGCACGTTGCGGCGCCGACCCGGGACGAATACTCCGCGGCGGGTGTGAGATGCGAGATGGTTGACGAGCGTGCCTCAAACGGCTGCCTGGGGTTATGGGTCCCGGCTCAAGGCCGGGACGACGGCGGTGGTTGTCGATGCAGACAGGGTACGACCAGAGTTCGTAGTTGGGCGCGCTGCCGTAGGGTGGGCAAAGCGGCGCCGTCAGGCGGCGCGTGCCCACCGTCTGCGTCGTGAACATCGGTGGGCACGGCGCGCGATGAAGCGCTGCTCGACACGCAGCTTCACGGGCGCGCCTTTGCCCACCCTACGGCATCGCGCATGCCCCTCAGGCCGCGACCGAGATGCTCGCCGTCGCCTTGTACGCGTCGCGGGGCAGGGTGACGCGGACGACGGTGCCGCACTCCAGCCGCGAGCGCAGCCGCATCGAGCCGCCGTGCAACTGGGCCAGCGAGCGGGCGATGGCGAGGCCGAGGCCGGAGCCGTGATAGGTCTTGGTCATCTGGCTCTCGACCTGCTCGAACGGGCGGCCGAGCCGCGCCAGCGACTGCGCGGGGATGCCGATGCCGGTGTCGGCGATGATGAGCACGACCTTGTCCTCGAACACGCGGCTCCGCATCGTGACACGGCCGCCTTCGGGGGTGAACTTCACCGCGTTCGACAGCAGGTTGACCATGATCTGCTTGGTGGCGCGACGGTCGGCGACGACGGGGATGCTGCCTCCGATGTCGGCGTCGAGGACGAGGCTCTTGTCCAGGGCGCGACCGGAGACGACGCGCAGCGATTCCGCCAGCGTCTTGGCGAGGTCGAGCGGCTCCATGTCGAGCTTCATGCGGCCGGCCTCGATCTTCGACATGTCGAGGATGTCGTTGATCACCTCGAGCAGATACTGACCGGAGGTCAGGATGTCGTGGCAGTATTCCTGGTACTTCTCGGAGCCGAGCGAGCCGAACATGCCGCTGCCCATGATCTCGGAGAAGCCGATGATGGCGTTGAGCGGCGTGCGCAGCTCGTGGCTCATATTGGCGAGGAATTTCGACTTGGTCTGGTTGGCTTCCTCGGCGCGGGTCTTCTCCTGCGAGTATTTCTCCGCGAGGTCGGCAAGCTCGATCGCCTGGCGCTCGAGCGCGCTCTGCGAGCGCTGCAGGTCGATCACGGTGGCGCGCAGGCGCAGGTCGTTGTCGACGAGCTTCTGCTCGTGCTCCTTGATACGGGTGATGTCGGTGCCGACCGAGACGTAGCCGCCGTCCTTGGTGCGGCGCTCGCTGATGTGCAGCCAGCTGCCGTCGTCGAGCTGCGCCTCGAAGGTGCGGCCGCCCGGCGCCTGCTGGCTGTGATCGTGCAGCCGCGTGCGGATCTCCGGCATCTTGCCGACCTCGATGACGGTCTCATAGGAGGTGCCGGGGATCACGGCGGAGTCCGGCAGCTTGTGCAGCTTCTGGAAATGCGAGTTGCACAGCACCAGCCGGTTGTTGGCGTCCCACAGCACGAAGGCTTCCGAGATCGTCTCGATCGCGTCGCGCAGGCGGAGGTCGGCCTCGACGGTCTTCTCGACCAGGCTCTTCTGCTCGGTGACGTCGACGGCGATGCCGATCAGGTGCAGGCCGGAATCGGAGGTGCCCTGGCTGAGCTCGCAACGCACCCGGAGCCAGATCCAGTGACCCTCGGTGTGGCGCATCCGGAAGCTCTGATCGATCTGGTGGATGTCGCCGGCGACGAGCTGGTCAGCGATCTCGAACAGGTCGATGTCGTCGGAGTTCACCAGCGCGTTGACCTCGCCGAAGGTGAGGAGGTCGGTGCGGTTTTCCAGGCCGAGCATCGCGAACATCGAGTTCGACCAGAAGATGCGGCCGCGCGACAGGTCCCAGTCCCACAGCCCGCAGCGGCCGCGATTGAGCGCGGTGTCGATGCGGCCCCGCACGGCGTCGTTGATCAGGTCGCCCTCGCGGGCGCGGGTCGACTGCCAGTGGAAGGCGAAGCCGAGGATCAGCACGACGAAGCCCGTCGTCGCCGACAGCGTGACCGAGAGTGCGGCGTCCGAGCCCCAGATCGGCTCGAGCTTCTCCTGGATCACCACGACGCGGCCAGGCAGCGCCTTGATCAACTGCGACACCGCGAAGGCCGGACGGCCGTTCGGCAGCGTGATCTCGGTGACCGCGCCCTGCAGGCCCGGCGTCGCCAGGAGCTGCGCGGTGGAGATCAGGTCGAGGATACGGTCGTTCTCGCCGAGTCCGGTGTCGACCGGAACCCGGGCGAGAATGCGGTGGTCGGCGCCGGTCACGATCACGTGGCGGCCGGGCGCTGCGCCCCAGGCGGGGATCAGGTCGGGCAGCAGGCTCTGCAGGTGCTCGATATGGGCGATGCGGTCCGGGCGCATCGCCAGATTGCCGATGCGGTCGGCGAGCAGGTCGGAGATCGCGGCCAGGTCGCGCTTGGTCGCGCCGCGCTTCTGACGGCTCTGGTCGAGCACCTGGACGAAAGCGCCGAGGCAGATGGTGACGAGAAAGGCGATGATCAAAGTAGGGACAGCACGACGCAATACCGGCTCAGCAGTCAGCAGCCTTTGATAGGCCGGTTTCGCGATCGATTGCGCCAACCCCTTGATGGAATCAGAAGATTGGACGCACGCGTTCGCGGCATGCGCACGCGTCATGCTGTAGACCCCCGAAACTTCTTGGATACCCGAATTTCGAAAGAGCCCCAGCCGCTTCCGAATCAAGTTGATTTGAATCCAGATTTCTCGGGCTGTCGAGAGTCAACGATTTGGCAAAAGCTAATAAATCTTATCCAATGCGGATTTGCCATGGCGAAAAGCCGGCAGAGTGAGTCCGAAGCGGGAACGCAGCGTGACGTTCAGGCCTCAACCGTGCGGCGGCTCGGCGTGACTGATGACGCGCTTGACGCTCGGGAAGGCGCGACGCACTCCGCGCTCGATGTGGTCGACATTGTCGTGCACCTTCAGCACGCTCATCGACGGCGCTGCGCGGCAGTGGAAGTTGACGATCTCGCCAGCCTCGGTGTTGCGGACGCGGACATTGTGCACGTCGTACATGTCGGTCTCGGCGGCGAGGCGCTGCAGGGCCGCGGCGATCTCGGCGATCCGCTGCGCCGGCGCGTCGACGCCGAACGGCAGCTCGGGCTCGAGCGGCTCGATATGGGTGTCGACCTCGACATCGGCGCCGAATTCGTCGCGGATCGAGCGTTCCAGCTCGTGCGCGATCGCATGTGCCGCGAACAGGCTCATGTCGCCGTCGACCTCGAGGTCGATCGCGACGATCAGGCGCCCGCCGACATCATGGACGGTGACGTGATGGATCGCGAGGCCGGAATTGCGCGCGATCACCATGATGCGCTCGCGCACGCTCTCATTGCTGAGCGCGACCGGTACCGTCGTGAAGGTGACGTCGGCGCCGGACAGGCTGGCATCGACCGCGGCCTGCGCATCGCGCTTGATCTCGTGCACGCGGTCGATCGGGTAGGTGCGCGGCACCTGCACCGTGGCGTCGACAAAATGCGTCGCGCCGACGAGCCGCACCCGCAGCCGCTCGACGTCGACGACGCCATTGATCGAACGGATCGCGGCGCGCGCCTTTTCGGCCGCGCCCTCCGGCGCGCGGTCGAGCAGTGTTTCTACGGTGGAGCGCGCCAGCCGCAGGCCGAGCATCGAGATCATCAGGGCGACGGCGACCGCGGCGGCGGAATCCCCCCACCAGAACCCGAACGCGGTGAGGACCAGGCCGGCGATGACGGCGATCGAGCCGAGCACGTCGGAGGCAAAATGCAGAGCGTCGGCGGCGAGCGCCTGGCTGTGGGTCTCGTGCGCGGCCCGGTGCAGCGCGCGGGCGCGCCAGAAATTGACGGCGATGTCGATCAGCAGCACCACGAACGGAATCGCCGACAGCGACGGCGGTGCCGCCGCCTCGCGCAGCCGGCTGACGGACTCGACCAGCACGCCGCCGGCCAGCACGTAGAGCAGGGCGATGACGCCAAGCGCCGACAGGCTCTCCAGCTTGCCGTGGCCGTAATGATGCTCGTCGTCGGCCGGCCGGTCCGATACCCGAACCACCATCCACGTGATGACGGTGGCGACGACGTCGACGGCGCTGTGCAGGGCCTCGGAGACGAGCGCGAGGCTGCCGATCAGGATGCCGACGATGAACTTCGCCGCGGCCATGCTGGCGCTCGCCGCGATCGAGATCGCGGCGACACGGGTTTTCCCGGAATCGACATGGGAGGCGGCGTCTCTCATGGCGGCGGATGTAGCAGCCGAGGCCGCACCATGAAAGCCGGGATCGCGCGGTCTATGTGCGTGGACCGCGCGCTGTTTCGAGTGCTTCTAAATCTCAGAAGGTTGCGTTCACAAGGTCACCACGATCTTGCCGAGATGCTTGTTCGCCTCCATGTGCGCGAACGCCGCGCCAATGTCGTCGAAGGCGAAGACGCGGTCGATCGGCAGCCGCAGCGTGCGCTGCTCGACCGCACCCCAGATGTCCTTCTTCACCTCGGCGAAGATCGCGCGGATCTCCTCGATCGAGCGGGTGCGGAAGGTGACGCCGACATAGGTGATGCGGCGCGCCGCGTGCAGGTCGAAGTTGAAGTCGGCATGGGTGCCGCCGAGCCGGCCGACATTGACGATGCGGCCGAGGACCTTGGTTGCGGCGAGGTTCTGATTGGCGACCTTGCCGGACACCTGGTCGATGATCAGATCGACGCCCTCGCCGTTGGTCGCCTGCAGCACCTGGTCGACCCAGGCAGGATCGCTAGAGTCGATGGCGAGATCGGCGCCGAACTCCTTGAGCCGTCCGCGGCGCATCGCATCGGTCGAGGAGCCGATCACGAGCCGGGCGCCCTTGAGCTTGGCGATCTGCATCGCCATCAGCCCGACGCCGGAGCTCGCACCCTGCACCAGCATGCGCTGGCCCGGCTGCAAAGCGCCGTTGGTGACGACGGCGTTGTGCATCGTGGTCAGCGCGATCGGCAGCGTGGCGGCCTCGTCGAAGTTCATGTTCGACGGCGCGTGGAACAGCCGGCCATGGTCGGCAAGGGTGTATTCGGCGAACGCCGCGCTGCCCGAGCCCATGACCTTGTCGCCGATCTTCACGCCCCTGGCGTCGGGCCCGAGCTCGGCGACCTCGCCGGCCCATTCCATGCCGAGGACGGTGCCGACGCCGCCGGCGGCGCCATGCACATGCCCCTTGGTCATGCCGAGATCGGCGCGATTGAGGCCGCAGGCGCGCACGCGCACCAGCACCTGCGTGCCCTTCGGCGTGGGCTTGGCGATATCGGTGATCGCGGCGCCCTGGGCGCCGTAGACATAGGCTTTCATCGCAAGGAATCCTGTCGGGTCAGAATGAGCGGCGACCTTACTGTGCCGCACCTCTCCGCGCACCGCCTAACAGGCGGCGCGCTGCTCCGACAAGGTTCTCTCAGTATTGAGCTGGTTCCGCTGACCGGGCTGGACGTCAGGCAGCGACCGGAGCTTCCGCTTCGTCGAAGGCCGAGGAGACGTCGCGCATGCTGATGACGCCGGCGAGCGCGAAGTCGACGATGACCGGGAGGTGGCGGATGTGGTGCACGTTCATCAGGTGCCGCACGTGCTCGAGCGTATCCTCGGTGCTGCAGGAGATCAGCCGCTGCGGCGAGATCAGCTGCGAGACCTTCAGGTTGACGCCGGCGGCGCCATGCTCGGCGATGGCGCGCACGACATCGCGCTCGGTGAACATGCCGGCCGCGGTATTGCCTTCGGTGCGGACGACGTCCTTGACGACGAGGGCGCTGACATTGCTGGCGCGCATCAACTGCGCCGCGACGCCGACGGTCTCGTTCATTCGCACCGTGATCACGCGCGCCGTCTTGTTGCGCAGGATGTCTCCGACCTTCATGGCACCCTCCCGTTTGGATTGGTAGTGGACGAGAGGAAGTCTGGTATACGTTATGCCAGAAGTCAATCGACTCTGATGGCTTTTTGTGCGGTCGGCCACCGGAAAACACGTCAGTGACACTGCCAGATATGACCGGGGGCGTCCCGCCCTGGCGCAAAAAAAGAGGCGCACCGCTGGTGCGCCTCCTGAAGTCGCGGGAAGAAACCGTGGCGTCACGCCATCCTGGCGTCCTGCGTGACCGACTCGGTGACCGGCTCCTTGCCGAGGATGAAGGCCCGGCGCAGCGGCTTGATCACAAACAGCGCCATCAAGGCGGCCGTCGCGTTCAGCGCGACGCCGATCACGAACACGGCCTGCCAGCCATATTTTGCGGAGACGATGCTCGCGAGCGGGACCAAGAGCGAGGCGGTGCCCTTCGCAGTGTAGAGCATGCCGTTGTTGGTCGCGGCGTATTTGCTGCCGAACGTATCGCCCGAGGTCGCCGGAAACAGGCTGTAGATTTCGCCGAAGACGCCGAAATAGACGGCGGTGGCGAGCACGAACACGATCGGGTTGTGCCCGTAGCTCGACAGCGTCAGCAGCATCAAAGCGGCCGTGCCGAAGGCGATGAACATGGTGTGCTCACGACCGATCGTGTCGGAGATCCAGCCGAACACAGGGCGGCCGAAGCCGTCGAAAATGCGATCGAGCGAGATCGCGAACGTCAGCGCCGCCATCTGGAAGCCGGCGAGCGACACCGGCTCGTTGGCGATCTTGAAATCGTGGGCGATCGGGGCGATCTGGGCGGCGGTCATCAGGCCGCCGGAGGCCACCATGACGAACACCAGATACATGATCCAGAAGATCGGCGTGCGCAGCACCTGCGGCGGCGTGTAGTCGATCTTGGTCTGCGGCAGGTTGAGCTGCTTCTTGCGGGCCGGCACCGCAACCGTCGGCGGCCGCAGGAAGATCGCGAGCACGAACACGACCAACCCCTGGCCGATGCCGAAGGTGAAGAAGGCGCTCTGATAACCGCTCGAGGCGATCATGCTGGCGATCGGCACCACGGTCAGCGCCGCACCGGCGCCGAAGCCCGCGGCGGTGGCACCAGCGGCGAGCCCGCGGCGGTCGGGAAACCATTTCAGCGCATTGCCGACGCAGGTGCCATACACCGCACCAGCACCGATGCCGCCGATGACGGCGCCGGCGTAGAGCAGGGTGAGCGAGTCGGCGTAGGAGTTCAGCACCCATGCCAGCGAAATCATGACGGCGCCGAACATGATGACGAGGCGCGGGCCGTATTTGTCGACGAACCACGCCTCGACCGGCACGAGCCAGGTTTCGGTGACGACGAAGATCGTGAAGGCCAGCTGGATCGCCGTGCGACCCCAGTGAAACTTCGCGTCGATCGGATCGACGAACAGTGTCCAGCCATATTGCAGGTTGGCGATCATCGCCATGCAGATGATGCCCATCGCGAGCTGGAGCCAGCGGAAGCCGCTGGACTGTGCCTGGACAGGCGGTGTTGCCTCTGTGCTGGAAACCATGTGTCCTCCCAAACGCGCGCTCTGTTGGAGGATGCCGCTGCGAGCGCGCTCCTCATCTGCGCATCGAGCCATTCTGGTATAACATATTCCAGTCTGCAATATGGCCTGCGACACAGGGTGCGACATGTTGCTTCGCAGCGAAACCGAAATCGTCCGCCAAGCAAAAGAAAACGCTCGGCAAAATGCCGAGCGTCGTCAATCTGGAAGCGTTCTTTTTTATTTTTGCTGCAGCGCGAAGGGTGCGTCAGAGCGTTGATTTCTGCACCACGACCCGCCGCCAGGGCTTGAGCACCGCGATCGCGAGGATCGACGCCAGGATGTTGGCGCCGGCCGCGATGATGAAGACGCGGTCCCAATTGCCGGAGGACTGCTGCATGTAGTTCGCGATCGGCACAAGCAGCGCTGCCGTGCCCTTGGCGGTGTACAGCAGGCCGGCATTGGTGGTGGCGAACTTGGTGCCGAACGTGTCGGTGCAGGTCGAGGGGAAGAGCGAGTAGATCTCACCCCAGGCGAAGAACACGAAGCCGGAGAGGATCACGAACCACACCGGATCGTGGCCCAGCATGTACAGCGCCCAGATGCCGATGCCTTCCATGCCGAAGGCGATGAACATCGTGTTCTCGCGGCCGATCATGTCCGAGATCCAGCCAAAGAACGGACGCGTCAGGCCGTTCAACACGCGGTCGATGGTGGCGGCGAACGTCACCGCCGTCATGGTCATGCCGATCAGCGTCACCGGAATGTTGTCGACCTTCCAGTCCCCGGCGATCGGCTTGAGGTTGGCCGTCACCATCAGACCGCCCGCGCCGACGATCACGAACATGAAGTACATCAGCCAGAAGATCGGCTGGCGGATCACCTCGGTCGGATTGTAGTTGCGGCGGCTCTGGACGAGGTTGGTGTTCTGCGTGACCGCGGGCACCTGGCCTTCCTTGGGCGCGAACAGGAAGAAGGCGAGGATGACGATGATGATGCCCTGGCCGAGACCGAAATACAGGAAGGTGGTCTGGAAGCCGGAGTCGCGGATCATGGCCTGGATCGGTGCGACGGTGAGCGCCGAGCCGGCGCCGAAGCCGGCCGCGGTGATGCCGGCCGCGAGGCCGCGCTTGTCGGGAAACCACTTCAGCGCGTTGCCGACGCAGGTGCCGTAGACGCCGCCGGCGCCGATGCCCGCGATGATCATGCCGAGATAGTAGCCGTTGAGCGAGGTGGCGTAGGCGTTGATCATCCAACCGATGGCGCACAGCACGCCGCCGACGAGCACGACGATGCGCGGGCCGTATTTGTCGACGAACCAGCCCTCGACCGGCACCAGCCAGGTTTCGAACAGCACGAACAGCGTGAAGGCCCACTGGATCGAGGCGCGATCCCAGCCGAACGTCTTGGCGATATCCGGGACGAAGAAGGTCCAGCCATATTGATAGTTGGCGATCATCACCATCGCCAGGACGCCAACTGCGAGCTGCGTCCAGCGGTAGGCGTCGCTTACTCTTGCAGATGCGGGCGCCCCCGCGTGAGCCAAGTCCGTCATGCTTCCTCCAGGCTGTCTATTTTTGTCCTAACAGCTATGCGGGAGTTTGGTATATGATATGCCAATAGACAAGCGGATTCATCGAGCAGGCGGGCGCTGGTAGACCTGCGATCGACGAAAAAAGCCTGCAGAAGCAAGGCAAATCGCTGCAGCGACAATACGACGCAGCAGAGGATATTTGTAGCTCAACTATCGAAGTAAGAACGGGCTCATGCGGCGAACGCCCGCAACCGGTTGTAGCCCTGCTGGATCGCCGACCAGAACAGCGCGATCAACCCGAGCGCCATGATGGTGCCGACCAGCCCGTTGGAGAAGAAGATCGCGAGCGATCCCTGGGATCCCAGCAGCGACTGCCGGAAGGCCTCCTCGGCCTTGTCGCCGAGGACGATGGCGAGCACCAGCGGCGCGAGTGGATAGCCGCACTTCTTGAACAGATAGCCGAGCACGCCGAACACCAGCATCAGCACCACATCGAACGTGCTGCTGTGCACCGAATAGGCGCCGATGGCACACAGCACGAGGATGAGCGGCGCGATGATGCTGAAGGGAATGCGCAGGATCGCCGCGAACACCGGGACGCAGGTCAGCACGACGAGCAGGCCGGCGAGGTTGCCGAGATACATCGAGGCGATCAGACCCCAGACGAACTCCTTCTGCTCGACGAACAGCATCGGCCCCGGTTGCAGGCCCCAGATCAAGAGACCGCCGAGCAGCACCGCCGCCGTGGGGGAGCCGGGCACGCCGAGCGACAGCATCGGCAGCAGCGCCGCCGTGCCCGCCGCATGGGCTGCCGTCTCCGGCGCGACGACGCCCTCGATCTCGCCATGGCCGAACTTCTTGCCGCGCTTGGAGAGGCGCTTGGCGATGCCGTAGCTCATGAACGAGGCCGGCGTGGCGCCGGCGGGGGTGATGCCCATCCAGCAGCCGATCAGGCAGGAGCGCAGCGCGGTGAGCCAGTGTGCCGGCATCTCCTTCCAGGTGTGCAGCACAACGCGCAGATTGATCTGCGCGTTGCCGCCGCGGAAGCTCAGTCCTTCCTCCATCGTCAGCAGGATCTCGCCGATGCCGAACAGGCCGATCACGGCGATCAGGAAGTCGAAGCCGTTGAGCAGCTCGGTGATGCCGAAGGTGAGCCGGAGCTGGCCGGTGATGGAATCCAGGCCGACTGCGGCGAGCGCGAAACCGATCATCATCGCCGCGATCGTCTTGAACGGCGGCTCCTTGCTCAGGCCGACGAAGCTGCAAAAGGCGAGGAAGTAGACGGCGAACTTCTCGGCGGGGCCGAACTGAAGCGCGAAGCCGGCCACCAGCGGCGCGATCAGCGTGATCATGATGACCGCGAACAGCGCGCCGACGAAGGACGAGGTGAATGCTGCCGTGAGCGCCTCGCCGGCCTTGCCCTGCTGCGCCATCGGATAGCCGTCGAAGGTGGTCGCGACCGACCATGGCTCGCCGGGTATGTTGAACAGGATCGAGGTGATGGCGCCGCCGAACAGCGCGCCCCAGTAGATGCAGGACAGCATGATGATCGCCGAGGTCGGCGGCATGCTGAAGGTCAGCGGCAGCAGGATCGCGACGCCGTTGGCGCCGCCCAATCCCGGCAGCACGCCGATGATCACCCCGAGGACGATCCCGAGGATCATCACCATGATGTTGAAGGGTTGGAGGGCGACGGCGAAGCCGTGAAACAGATTGGCGAGTTCTTCCATGCCGGCTTGGTCCTGCAACCCTCAGCGGATGAGTTTTCTTGTTAGAGTCCGAGCCAGTCCTCGACCGGCCCCTTGGGCAGGGGAACCATGAACCAGCGCTCGAAGATCAGATAGGTCACGACCGGCATGCCGATCGCGACCACTGCCACCGTGAGCCAGCCATATTTGCCGAGCCACCGCATGAACCATGCGATGAAGATCATGGAGGCGACGTACAGGCCGGTGAAAGGCAGGGCGCCGACATAGATCGCCGTCGGCACCACCACGCTCATGACCTGGCGCAGCTGCCCCCATTCAGCGAAGACACGGCCGTCATCCTCGCGCAGCGTGCTGCGGAAGTTCATCGCGCTGGCCGCCACGATGAAAAGTCCGACGTAGAATGGGAAGAATCCCGCCCGCGGTCCTTCGGCTCCCCAGTTGATCCCGGCCTTCACGCTGCCGAGGATTACGATGATCCCGAACAGCGCGATCGCGAGCGTGACGCCGACCTCGACCGCCTTGTGGCTCGGGCCGGCGGATCCACCTTGACGGCTCATGCGAGGGCGCTCAGTTCGAGGCCAGGAAGCCGGCTTCCTTCATCAGGAGCTCGTGCCGCTTCTCTTCGGTCTCGACCCATTTGGCATAATCGGCGCCGGTCATGAAGGTGGTGTTGAAGGCGCCGGTCTTCATGAACTCCTGCCACTCCGGCGTCTCCCGCACCTTCTTGAACAGGTCGACGTAGTATTCGATCTGGTCCTTGGTGGCCCGTGGCGACATGAAGATGCCGCGCAGCATCAGATATTCGATGTCGAGCCCCTGCGACTTGCAGGTCGGGATGTCCTTCCAGGCCTTGCCGTCGGTGATCGGCTCGTCATAGCCCATCGGCTTGTCGTCGAAGACGCAGAGCGGCCTGACCTTGCCGCCGCGCCACTGCGCCACCGCCTCGATGGGATTGTTGACGGTGGATTCGATGTGGTTGCCCACCAGTTGCACGGCCACTTCGCCGCCGCCCTTGTAGGGAATGTAGGTGAACTTCGCGCCGGTCGCCTTCTCCATCGCCACCGTGATGATCTGGTCTTCCTGCTTCGAGCCGGTGCCGCCCATCTTCAAGGTGCCGCCGCCTTGCTTGACCGCATCGATGTAGTCCTTGGCGGTCGCATAGGGCTTCTCGGCGTTGACCCAGAGCACGAACTCGTCGAGCGCCAGCATGGCGACGGGAGTGAGGTCCTTCCAGTTGAAAGGAATGCCGGTCGCGAGCGGCGTCGTGAACAGGTTCGACAGCGTGATGATGATCTTGTGCGGGTTGCCGGCCGACGCCTTGACGTCGAGGAAGCCTTCGCCGCCGGCGCCACCGGACTTGTTGATCACGACCAGCGGCTGCTTCATCAAATTGTGCTTGGTGACGATGCCCTGGATGGTCCGGGCCATCTGATCGGCACCGCCACCGGTGCCAGCCGGAACGATGAACTCGACCGGCCGGACGGGCTCCCATCCCGCCAGAGCCGGGATATGCCCTGCCATCAGGGCGATGCCGGCCATAACGGCCACGCGCACGGAACGCTTCATCACGCTTTCTCCCCTTCATTCCCGGAACGCACGGCTTCTTCCGGCCGCTACGCCCAACCAAATCACTGCCCTGTGGAGCCGGCCGGGCATTTTCCGCCGTGCCGCGCTTCAGGCCGTCGCCAGCTCCGGACTCTCCCGCGATGCCCATGCAGCCAAAAGTTGTGTTGGCAGCCGGGACCATTCTGCTGGAGGCGCGTCCGCAGCCAATCGACCGATTTGATTTTGGTATGAAGAGGTGACCGACCGCAATTGAGGAGATTGGGTGGGATGCCTGGGAGGCCAATTTGTCGCAGGCCGTGGGGTGTCGCAAAAAGCAAAAGCCCCGGAGGTCCGGGGCTCTTGATTGGGCTTCGAGGGCTGCCTGCGCGCGCGAAGCGCGCCGGGCCTCAGAGGCCGAAATAGGGCAGGTCGCCGTTGCGGTTGGCGGCGCGGGCGCTGACCATGAGCACGCGATCGAGGGCGGCGAGGAAGCGGCCGAACAGGGACACGGGCTGAACGAGGGGGAGGGCAACGGTCTTGGCCATGGTTTGTCTCCTTCAGTGAGGCGGTATGACGTTCTGACTGAGGAGAATTTACGTATACCAGATGCCAGATACAACGATCGATATTGCATAGCGGCATGAGCATTTTGCGATGCGGCAGGAATGTTACGATTGGGGTTTCTTATCGAGAACGGCATTTTCATATGGAAAGAGCCGCCCAACCGAGGCGCCGGTCGGTCTCGATCCCTCCTCGGCGGACCGAGCCGGCAAACTCCCGGTATCTCGGCGACTGCCGACATCTGCCATCCCGTGCGCCGATCCCGCGCGTGCAACGCGACGGAACGATCGGCCCGAGGTGAGGGAACTGTGCTGCCCGGGCCGCAGTTACTCTGCAACGAAGCGGAGTGGCGTCGCCGGATGTTGATCGTTCAGTGCGTCGCGCTGTATTCCTCGAAACGTGTCATCGGCAGACCTGAGGGCGAAGGATAAGGCCATGCGCGCCTTGATCGTGGCACTGTCCATCCTGGCGATCGCCGGAAGCGCGCAGGTCGCTCACGCTGGTCTGAGCAGCGCACCGCGTGAAGCGTCGGCACCCGCCGATACGGTGATCGCCGCCCAGGAAGCCAATCAGGAGACCGAGAATCAGATCGGCCTCACCAAGGCGAAGCGTCGGGCCGTGCAACGGGGGCTGACCAGGCTCGGGTTCGGCACCAGGATCAACGGGACGTTCGACGAGCAGACCCGCGCCGTCATCGCCCGTTGGCAGGAGGAGCGCGGCTATCCCACGACCGGCTTCCTCAACGCCGCTCAGCACAAGGTCCTGATGGACGCAGCCACCGAGGCTGCCAAACCCGACCGTCAACCCCGCCGCAGCGCGGGGCGCGCGCGACATCAGCGGAATGTCGGAGGTCCCATCGGCGCGATCGGCGGCGCGATGCACCGTGTGGTGGGCGGAATATTCGGCAGGTAGCTCGTCAGATCTTCAAAGAGTCGGAAGACGCTCGAGGCAATTTCTACCGTAGGACCTGCCCGCTGAAGCGGCCTTCGTCTTCTCGACGCCCTGCGCTTGCCGACGGCGGCGATATGAAAGCCCGGCCGAAGCGGGGCCGGATCAGGAGCTGCTGGAGGCGACCTCCGGACCAGAATTGGCGCGCGCCAGCTCGATCGCTATCGGAAGAACCCCCAAAGTCGAACCACAACCGTGTCGCCGCTCTGGCTGCCGTTTCTCACCACGAACGGCGTCGAGAAAGCAATTCCGGTGCTGAAGGTCCGCTCGACATTGGCTGTCGTCTCCCCGACGAAGCTCCAGCGATTTGTCGTTCCTCCGCTGGAGGGAATATCCTGCGTCAGCGAGACCTCCAACAACATCGCCGTACCAAGGACGGACAGCCGCTGAACGGAGACATCGGTTACCACGAATGTCTTGCCGGCGGGGATCGAGAACGCGGTGTCGTGGCCGTCCGGGTGGACGATGTTTGGGGTCTTGGTTCCGCCCTTCGGCACGGACGTTTCGAGTTGGACGGGAGGGTGCCCCAGGATTGGGGGCTTCCTGATTGGACTTACCAAGACATCCCTCCATCACACCACAATCGCCATACGCCGCGTTCCAACGCGTTCTCAAGCTCCGGCAGTGTGAAGTTGGGACGCATCGCTGCACACCTCCACGGGAGCCCTCGCAGAATGCACATCGAAGCGCGAGAGGACCTTGCTCTGGATCAAAACGAAATGTTTCTCGGAGGTCTGCGAGTGGGCAGGGCTATGCCAGTGTGCTCTTCGGGGGCGGTTCGCGTCCGCTCTGGCTGCATATCGTGATTTTCGATCATCCGCGGGACAAAACATCAAAGATCGTAGCAATCGAGGCTGTGGGTCACGAGCAATCGGGTCGGCGACAACTGCTCCGTACATCCCATATTTCAGACATTCTCGACAGGTGCGATCGCCGGCCGTAGCCGGACCAAGGTCATCGTCGATGTGCGCTGGGCGCGGGAAATAGACGGGAACGTGAGAATGAAAAAGCCGCCGGCTGATGCCGGCGGCTTGATGTCGAGGAGCTTCACATTCGGCGGTCGCGCCGCCGATCGTCTCTGACGCTCGATTACTCCGCCGCTTCCTTCCGCGGCGGATCCAGCGCGCCGGAGTCGTGGATTTCGGCGACCTGGTGGTCGCTGAAGCCGAGCACCTGGCGGAGGACCTCGTCGGTGTGCTCGCCGAGCAGGGGCGAGCGGGTCACGTCGGCCGGGCTGTCCGAGAGCTTGATCGGGTTGCCGACCGAGAGATACTTGCCGCGGGTCGGGTGGTCGACCTCGACCAGCGTGCCGGTCTTGCGCAGCGACTCGTCCTCGGCGATCTCCTTCATCGACAGGATCGGGCCGCAGGGGATGTCGAACTCGTTCAGGATGTCCATGGCCTCGAACTTGGTCTTGGTCATGGTCCACTGCTCGATGCGGCCGAAGATCTCGTTCAGGCGCGGCAGGCGGGCGGCGGGCTTGGCGTAGTTCGGATCGGTCTTCCAGGTCGGCTCGCCGATCACGTCGCAGATCTTCTCCCAGACCGGCGCCTGGGTGATGAAGTAGATGTAGGCGTTCGGGTCGGTCTCCCAGCCCTTGCACTTCAGGATGCGGCCGGGCTGGCCACCACCGGAATCGTTGCCGGCGCGCGGCACGGCGTCGCCGAACGGCACGCCCTCGCCGAACTGGCTGTACTCCTTCAGCGGGCCGTGATCGAGCCGCTGCTGGTCGCGCAGCTTGACGCGGCAGAGGTTGAGCACGCCGTCCTGCATCGCGGCGGTGACGCGCTGGCCGCGGCCGGTGTGGGTGCGCTGATAGAGCGCGGTGACGATGCCGAGCGCCAGATGAAGTCCGGTGCCGGAATCGCCGATCTGCGCGCCGGTGACGAGCGGCAGGCCGTCACGGAAGCCGGTGGTCGAAGCGGCGCCGCCGGTGCACTGCGCGACGTTCTCGTAGACCTTGCAGTCCTCGTACGGGCCGGGGCCAAAGCCCTTGATCGAGGCGACGATCATCTTCGGGTTGATCGCCTGGATCTTCTCCCAGGGGAAGCCCATGCGATCGAGCACGCCGGGGCCGAAATTCTCGACCAGCACGTCGCACTTCTTGATCAGCTCGGTCAGGACTTCCTTGCCCTTCGGGTTCTTGGTGTCGAGCGTGATCGACCGCTTGTTGTGGTTCAGCATCGTGAAATAGAGGCTGTCCACGTTCGGAATGTCCTGCAGCTGGCCGCGGGTGATGTCACCCACGCCCGGACGCTCGACCTTGATCACGTCGGCGCCGAACCAGGCCAGCAGTTGCGTGCAGGTCGGTCCGGACTGGACGTGGGTGAAGTCGAGAATGCGAACGCCCTCGAGCGCCTTGGTCATGTGTTGCTCTCCGTAACGATTGGTCATCCCGCATGGCGCGGGCAGGTGATGTCTTGCGGGTGGCCTTACTTCTTCTTCGTCAGCACGCTCTGCGGATTGAGGTTGCCGATACGGCCGCTCTCGGATCCGGCCGCGGGATCAATCACGGCGTTGATCAAGGTGGGCTTGCCGGAATCCATCGCCGCGTTGACGGCGCGCTTCAGCTCGTCCGGCGAGGTCGCGTTGACGCCGACGCCGCCGAAGGCCTCCATCATCTTGTCGTAGCGCGCGCCCTTGACGAACACGGTGGTCGCCGGATCGTCGCTCGCCGCGTTCTGGTCGGTGCCGCGATAGATGCCGTCATTGTTGAAGATGACGACGCAGATCGGCAGATTGTAGCGGCAGATGGTCTCGACCTCCATGCCGGAGAAACCGAAGGCGCTGTCGCCCTCGATCGCCAGCACCGGCTTACCGGTCTCGACCGCGGCGGCGATCGCCGAGCCCATGCCGATGCCCATCACGCCCCAGGTGCCGACGTCGAGCCGCTTGCGCGGCTGATACATGTCGATCACGCCGCGGGCGAGGTCGAGCGTGTTGGCGCCCTCGTTGACCAGGATCGCGTCCGGACGCTCCTTGATGATGGTGCGGAGCACGCCGAGCGCGCCGTGATAGTCCATCGGCGAGTTGTTGTTCATCAGCCGCGGCGCCATCTTGGCGACGTTGTCCTCGCGCTTCTTCTGCACCGCGCTCAGCCACTCGGCCGGCGCCTTGGCCCAGTTGCTGCCCATCGCGTCGGAGAAGGCGGTGACGACCGAACCGATGTCGCCCACCACGGGGGCGGCGATCTCGACGTTGGAGTCCATCTCCTTCGGCTCGATGTCGACCTGGATGAACTTCTTGGGCTGTTCGCCCCAGCTCTTGCCCTTGCCGTGCGACAAGAGCCAGTTGAGGCGGGCGCCGATCAGCATCACGACGTCGGAGTCCTTCAGCACGGTCGAGCGCGCGGCACCGGCGCATTGCGGATGCAGGTCGGGCAAGAGGCCCTTGGCCATGCTCATCGGCAGGAACGGCACGCCGCTCTTCTCGACGAAAGTCTTGATCGCCTCATCGGCTTGCGCATAGGCCGCGCCCTTGCCGAGAATGATCAGCGGACGTTTCGCGTTCTTCAACAGATCGAGCGCGCGTTTGACGGAGTCGGGGGAGGGGATCTGCGC
This sequence comes from Bradyrhizobium sp. SZCCHNR1015, assembly GCF_032489875.1. Taxonomy (NCBI): domain Bacteria; kingdom Pseudomonadati; phylum Pseudomonadota; class Alphaproteobacteria; order Hyphomicrobiales; family Nitrobacteraceae; genus Bradyrhizobium; species Bradyrhizobium sp. SZCCHNR1015. The sequence goes on along the minus strand of NZ_JAUEYW010000014.1, from coordinate 77,177 downwards.
CGGCGCCGGATCGATCACCTTGACCAGCGAGGCGCTGCCTGCCTGCGCGTTCATCACCTGGCCGAACAGCTTTGCCGGCAGGTCGAGATAGACGCCGCCGGGACGCCCGGAGACCGCGGCGCGGATGGCGCGGGCGAAGCCGATGCCGATGTCCTGGGCGTGCAGCACGCGGAACGCCGCCTTGCACAGCGGCTTGGCGATCGCGAGCTGATCCATCTCCTCGTAGTCGCCCTGCTGCAGGTCGACGATCTCGCGCTCCGAGGAGCCCGAGACCAGGATCATCGGGAAGCAGTTCGTGGTCGCATGCGCCAGCGCGGTGAGGCCGTTCAGAAAGCCGGGAGCGGAGACGGTGAGGCAGACGCCCGGCTTCTTGGTGAGGAAGCCGGCGATCGCTGCGGCGTAGCCGGCGTTCTGCTCGTGACGGAAGGAGAGCACGCGGATGCCTTCAGCCTGCGCCATGCGACCGAGATCGGTGATCGGAATGCCCGGCACGTTGTAGATCGTGTCGATCCCGTTCAGCTTCATCGCGTCGATGACGAGATGGAAACCGTCCGTGAGCTCCTCGTGCGTGTCCGGTGCCTCGGTCTTAACAGCAGTCTGCGCCATGCGCCTCTCTCCCTGGTCGTCTACGAAGGCGCTTTGCGGCGACTTCTTCTGTTTGAACCCGTCAGCTGAATAGTTCCTGGCCGTGCGTCTCGACATAGCTCGCAAGGCCCAGCGTGTGATCCCGCGCGCGCTTCTCGGCGAGCTCGGTGTTGCGTTCCTCCAGCGCCTCGATGATCGCGAGATGCTCGGGCAGGGAGGCCGCGATACGGTCGGTGCGCCCGATCGTGAGCTGGCGATAGCCGCGCACGTGCAGCAGGATGTCGTTGGTCATGTCGACGAGCACCGGCGATTCCGACAGCGAGATCAGCGCCTGATGAAACGCGATGTTCGCCTTGGAATATTCCTCGATGTGCTCCTGCGGCGGGCGATCCTTGCCGAAGTCCTTGAAGTAGTCGCGCAGCGCGCTGATGTCCTTCTTGCGCGCGATCGTGGTGATGAGCCGCGCGGCCATGCTCTCCAGCGCCGCCCAGGCGCGGATCATGTCGACGATCTCGCTCTTCGTCCTGCGGACGACGACGATGCCACGGCGCGGCACGGTCTTCACGAAGCCGTCCTGCTCGAGCATCGCGATCGCTTCGCGGATCGGCGTGCGGCTGACACCGAGGCGCTCGGAGAGCGCGCGCTCGTCGAGCATCACGGGCTCGGGCGAGGCGTAGATGTCCATCTTCAGAATGGCTTCTTTCAAGGCCTCGTAGGCCTTATTCTTGAAGCTCGTCTCCGGGGCGATGCGAGCGATCGCGATGTCGGCCTCGGCCATGATGGGCAATGCCTTGTTTGTTTTCTCTGTAGACAAGACCGATCTCCTCTCCTTGGGAGATGCTTGTTTACAGCATTTTGCGTCCAAGATTTTTGGCATACCAGATGCCAGACTGTCAAGCTGCGTGCTTTTTCAGCGTTTCCACATCTTCGTCGCGCTTGACAAAGTTTGCTTCTGGCATACCAAATGCCATAAACGACGAGCAATCCCCAGGAGGAAGCCCCGATGTCTGACGCCATCCCGAATGCCAAGGCTACGATCCGAGACGTTCTCGATCGTGTGAAGGCGGATAAACGCACCAGCCTGACCGCGCCCGAAGGCAAGATCGTCTGCGATGCCTACGGCATTCCGGTGCCGAAGGAGGGATTGGCGAAGTCAGCCGCCGAGGCGGCCAAGCTCGCGGGCGATATGGGTTTTCCGGTCGTCATGAAAATCGTCTCGCCGGACATTCTGCACAAGACGGAAGCCGGTGGCGTCATCGTCGGCGTCAAGACCGCTGACGACGCGCAGAAGGCGTATGAGACCATTCTCGCGAATGCGAAGAAGTACAAGGCCGACGCCAAGATCGAAGGCATCCAGGTCCAGCAGATGCTGACCGGCGGTACCGAGGTGATCGTCGGTTCGATCACCGACGGCTCGTTCGGCAAGCTGGTGGCCTTCGGCCTCGGCGGCGTGCTGGTCGAAGTTCTCAAGGATGTGACATTCCGTCTCGCCCCCGCGACCAAGGACGATGCGCTGTCGATGCTCGACGGCATCCAGGCCCATGAGATGCTCAAGGGCGTGCGCGGCGGCGATGCGGTGAGCCGCGAGGCGCTGTCGGACGTCATCGTCAAGGTGTCGCAGCTGGTCAGCGATTTCCCCGAGATCGTCGAGCTCGACCTCAACCCGGTGTTCGCGACCAAGACCGGCGCGATCGCCGCCGACGTCCGCATCGTCGTCGATTTCGACTACAAGCCGCGTCCGGCGCCGCGCTCGAACGAGGAAATCGTCACGGCGATGAACCGCATCATGAAGCCTTCCGCGGTCGCCGTGATCGGTGCCTCCGCCGAGGACGGCAAGATCGGCAACTCCGTGATGAAGAACCTGATCAACGGCGGCTACAAGGGCGAGATCTATCCGATCCACCCGAAGGCCTCCGAGATCCTCGGCTACAAGGCGTATAAGAGCGTCAAGGACGTGCCCGGCGTGATCGACACCGCCGTGTTCGCGATCCCCGCGAAGTTCGTGGCCGCGGCGCTGACCGAGTGCGGCGAGAAGAAGATCCCCGGCGCGGTGCTGATCCCGTCGGGCTTCGCCGAAGCCGGCGCGCCGGAGCTGCAGGCCGAGATCGTCGAGGTCGGCAACAAGTACAACATCCGCCTGATGGGGCCGAACATCTACGGCTTCTACTACACGCCGGCCAATCTTTGCGCGACCTTCTGCACCGCCTATGACGTCAAGGGCCATGCGGCGCTGTCGTCGCAGTCGGGCGGCATCGGCATGGCGATCATCGGCTTCTCGCGCTCGGCCAAGATGGGCGTCTCGGCGATCGTCGGCCTCGGCAACAAGTCTGATATCGACGAGGACGATCTGCTCGCCTTCTTCGAGCAGGATCCGAACACGAACCTGATCGCGCAGCACTGCGAGGACCTCAAGGACGGCCGCGCCTTCGCGGAAGCCGCCAAGCGCGTCTCCAAGAAGAAGCCGGTCATCGTGCTCAAGGCCGGCCGCACCTCGGCCGGCGCCAAGGCCGCCTCGTCGCATACCGGCGCGCTCGCCGGCAACGACAAGATCTATGAGGACGTGCTGAAGCAGTCCGGCGTGATCCGCGCCCGCTCGCTGCGCCAGCTGCTCGAGTTCGCCCGCGGCGTGCCGGTGCTGCCGACGCCGAAGGGTGAGAACGTCGTCATCATCACCGGTGCGGGAGGCTCGGGCGTGCTGCTGTCCGACTCCGTCGTCGACAATGGCATGTCGCTGATGGCCATGCCGGCCGACCTCGATGCCGCCTTCCGCAAGTTCATCCCGCCGTTCGGTGCCGCCGGCAACCCGGTCGACATCACCGGTGGCGAGCCGCCGATCACCTATGTGAACACGGTCAAGCTCGGCCTGTCGGACGACCGCATCCACGCGCTGATCCTTGGCTACTGGCACACGATCGTGACGCCGCCGATGGTGTTCGCGCGCAACATGGTCGAGGTGAAGAAGGAGATGGAGGCCAAGGGCTTCGTCAAGCCGATCGTCGCCTCGCTCGCCGGCGACGTCGAGGTCGAGGAAGCCGCCGAATATCTCTACCAGAACGGCATCCCGGCCTACGCCTATTCGACCGAGCTGCCGGTCGAGGTGCTCGGCGCCAAGTACAAGTGGGCGCGCGGCGCGGGCCTGCTCTAAGTCATAGTGATGCGAATGCCGCTCCGGCGTCTCGCCGGGGCGGCACTTTCTTTGCTAGCGTGACCAAGCAAGATCCGTCCGTCCTGCAACGACGCCGCCTGTAAATGGCGGTGCAGAGAGGCGCCACGTGATCCGTCGCAAGACGATCGAGCCACGCCCGGATGCCGCGGCCGAGCCCCGCGACGGCGGCGTGCAATCCGTCGGCCGCGCTCTCCAAATTCTGGAAATTCTCGCTGAGGACGACGAAGGCTATCGCCTGAGCGATCTCGCCATCCGTGCCGGGCTCTCCACCTCCACCGTGCATCGCCTGCTGACGACTTTGGAGAAGCGCCGCTTCGTCCAGTTCGACCGCATGGAATCGAAATGGCATGTCGGCGCGCAGAGCTTCGCGGTCGGCGCCACCTTCACCCGCCGCCACAATTTCGTCGCGCTCGCCATTCCCTATCTGCGGCGCTTGCGTGATCAGTCGCGCGAGACCGCCAATCTCGCCGTCGTCGACGATGAATCTTTGATGGTGCTGCTGCGGCTGGACAGCCGCGAGATCATGCGCTCGCTGACCAAGGTCGGCGGCCGCTTGGCCATGGTCGCCTCCGGCATGGGCAAGGCGGTGCTTGCGACCTATTCCGACGAGGATGTGAACGGCATCATTCACCGCCAGGGCATGCCGCGCCTGACCGAGAAATCCATCATCCGCGCCAGCGACCTGTTCCGGGAGCTGGAGACCATCCGCCGCCAGGGCTACGCCGTCGACGACGAGGAGGCGCGTCTCGGCTTGCGCTGCATCGCCGCCGTCGTCCACGATTCCTGCCGCGAGCCGCTGGCAGCGATTTCGGTGTCCGGCCTGGCGAGCCGGCTGACCGAGGAGCGGGTGCCTGTGGTCGGGGGCATGGTGCGGGATATTGCGGCGGAGTTGACGGTGGCGCTGGGCGGTCCCAAGCCAGCGGCTGACCTTGCGGAGTGATGCAGCAACAGCGGCAGATGCGTGCGAGATCGGCGCAGCAGCCGACAAGGGGAAACCAGCCGCTGTGGCGGGATGGCCGGTCCACGCATCGCGATGTGGTCCGAGCGAGACTGAGTCAGATCAGTCGGTGAAATCGATGGTGAAGCGGATCGGGCTGATGGGCTTGGTCACGAAATGGATCGTCTTACCGGCCAACGCCGCCAGCGAGCCCGATGCGAATTTGATGATGCCTGTTCCGGAGGTCTCGTTGCCCACCGGCTTGCCGTCCCGCATCACCGGCGATGCGGTCCCTTCGGTCGCCTGCGTCACCGCGCGCCCGCCCGGGATGCGGTGGACGCCGCCGCCGATCAAGAACGTTCCTTTGGCACCATCCCACTCGACCGTGTTCGAGGCCGTATACACAGCGCCCTTCAGCACGCCGTCGGTGCCGAGGCAGGAATATTCGACCGTCAGGAGGTTGTGATCGGGACGATCGCCGACCGGCTCGGGAAAGGGGAAGCCGACCACCGTGCATTCGTAATGCGCGATCATGCCAGCGCGCGCTGCGGACCCTGTGGCGCTCGCGGCGAGAATGGAACAGGCCAGGATCAAGATGGTGTTGCGCATGGACGCCTCCTCGGCAGGCGCTCGTCCGAGCGGTCGCCGAACGCGCTCTGGTCTCGACAAAATAACACTAGAATCCAAAGTGTGGTTTTGATCTCTATCAACCGGAAGGAGAACGCTGCAGGTCAGTCCTTGTCATCGTCCTGCGCCTGCGGGCGACCGAGCTTGCATGGGCATCAGCAGGCGGAGAGCTTTCGCGCAGTCCGATTACCCGAGCACGCCTCGTCGTCAGACCTGCCGCAGGCGGTCGCTGCGACGGATGGCTGCAAAGCGACCGTGGCGCCGCGCTGCCGCTGAAGCGGGAGATCGGCAGCCAGCTTCGCTGCCCAAGCCGTAGTCAGCTGCGCCGACCTATTTGGGCTTGCCGTCTTGCGCATCGCGCGCAACGATCGTGGTGGATCCCCCGAACACGTCCAGCGAGTTGTGCCATGACCAAACTCACCCGCTTCTCTGTCGCCCCCCTGCACAGCATGACGCGGCGGCTGGCCGACGTCGCCTCGGGCCGGGTCGCGCCCGATCTCGTGATCACGGGCGCGCGGGTGCTGTCGACCTATTCGGAGCGCATTCTCCCCAACCGCGAGCTCTGGATCACCGGCGGACGCGTCGCGGCGGTGAAGCCGGCGGGTGCGCACAAGTCACTTCCCAGCGGCTTTGCGGTCTACGATGCCGCCGGCGGCATCATCGCGCCGGGCCTGGTCGATCCGCACATCCACATCGAATCCTCGATGGTCACGGCCTGCGCCTACGCCGAGGCGGCGCTGCTCAATGGCACCACGACGATCTTCTGCGACAGCCACGAGATCGGCAACGTGATGGACGTCGCCGGCGTCGAGGCGATGCTGGAGGACGCACGGCAGGCGCCGCTGTCGATCTTCCTCACCGTGCCCTCGACGGTGCCGGCGACATCGGCGGCGCTGGAAACGGCCGGCGGTGATCTCACGCCGGACAAGATCGCCGGCCTGTTCGATCGCTGGCCGGAGGCGGTGGCGCTCGGCGAGAAGATGGATTTCGTGCCGGTCTGCATGGGCGACGAGCGTAGCCACGCGATCCTCGCCGCCGCCCTGCAGCGCGGGCGGCCGGTGTCCGGCCATGTCTATGGCCGCGAATTCGTCGCGGCCTATGCCGCGAGCGGCGTCACCGATACCCATGAGGCGATCGACCGCGACATCGCCGACGATCTGCTGGATGCCGGCGTCTGGATATTCCTGCGCGGTGGGCCGCCGACGACCCCGTGGCACAGCCTGCCGCAGGCGATCCGCACCATCACCGAGCTCGGCGCCTCGCACAAGCGCACCGCCGTCTGCACCGACGACCGCGACGCCGACGATCTCATGCTGTTCGGCCTGGACTGGGTGGTGCGCGAGGCCGTCAAGGCCGGGATGTCGCCCGAGCAGGCGTGGTCGATGGGCTCGCTGCTCGGCGCCACGCGCTTCGCGTTGGATGGCGAGATCGGCGGCCTCGGCGGCGGCCGCCGCGCCGACGTCGTGCTGCTCGACGACGGCCTGAAGCCGCAATCGACCTGGTATGGCGGCGAGCTCGTCGTCGACAACGGCAAGATCACCGCGCGGCTCGATCAGGCGCTGTCGCAGCGCTATCAATATCCGAAGGCGGCCTATGCGACCGTGAAGCTGCCGGCGCAGATGACGCTGACGCCGCAGCTTCCCACCAAGGCCTGCACCGTCAACGCGATCAAGACGGCGCTGCCGGGCATCACGTTGATCCACGACAAGGTCGCGATCGAGCCGGCCAACGATTGGGAGACGCTGTTCGCGCGCCATGGTCTCTGCTTCGTCGCCGTGATCGAGCGCCACGGCAAGTCGGCGGGGAACGTCGCGCATGGCCTGTTGAAGGACTTTGGCCTGAAGCGCGGCGCCGTCGCCTCCAGCGTCGGCCATGACAGCCACAATATCATCGTCGCCGGCACCAACGAGGCGGACATGCAGGCCGCGGTCGCCGCGATCGGCCAGCACCAGGGCGGCGTCTGCGTGGTCGCCGACGGCGAGGTGAGGGCGATGGTTCCCTTGCCGATCGCGGGACTCTTGTCGGACAAGCGCGTCACCGAGGTCGCCGAGGAGGTAAAGCTGTTGAAGAAAGAGTGGGCGGAAGCCGGCTGCACCATTCCCTACATGGGCTTCAATTTGATTCCTCTATCGGTCATTCCGGAAATTCGCATCACCGACAAGGGCCTCGTGCTCGTGCCGCAGATGGAACTGGCGCCGCTGTTCGAATAACTACTCGCGTCTCATCCTGTTAGGACATGTCAGTGTCGTTCTGTCCTAACTAATTGAGGCCGCCGGTGTTTTGCCGAGCGTGCCGCATCGTGGGAAAAATCGACGACTGAATTGAGATCGCATCCGTCAGCAGCGAAGCTCGCGCATCAAACAAGCGGGAGGCGCGAGATGGCGAAGATGCGGGCGATCGATGCTGCGGTGCGGATCTTGGAGAAGGAGGGCGTCACCTGCGCCTTCGGCGTTCCCGGCGCCGCGATCAATCCGCTTTATTCCGCGCTGCAACGCCGCGGCTCGATCCGCCACATTCTCGCCCGTCACGTCGAGGGCGCCTCGCACATGGCCGAGGGCTACACCCGCGCCAGGGCCGGCAATATCGGCGTGTGCATCGGCACCTCGGGGCCGGCCGGCACCGACATGATCACCGGGCTGTATTCGGCGATCGCGGATTCGATTCCGATCCTCTGCATCACCGGCCAGGCGCCGCGCGCCAGGCTCTACAAGGAGGATTTCCAGGCTGTCGACATCGAGCAGATCGCCAAGCCCGTGACGAAATGGGCGGTGACGGTGCGCGAGCCTGGCCTCGTGCCGCGCGTGTTCAGCCAGGCCTTCCACATCATGCGCTCGGGCCGGCCGGGACCGGTGCTGATCGACCTGCCGCTCGACGTGCAACTCGCCGAGATCGAGTTCGACGACGAGACCTATACGCCGCTGCCGGTCTACAAGCCCGCGGCGAGCCGCAAGCAGATCGAGAAGGCGCTGGAGATGCTCAACGCCGCCGAGCGCCCGCTGATCGTCGCCGGCGGCGGCGTCATCAACGCCGACGCCAGCGATCTCCTCGTCACCTTCGCCGAGACCGTCAACGTGCCGGTCGTGCCGACCTTGATGGGGTGGGGCGCCATTCCCGACGATCATGTGCTGATGGCCGGCATGGTCGGCCTGCAGACCAGCCATCGCTACGGCAATGCCAATTTCCTGGAGTCCGATTTCGTGCTCGGCATCGGCAACCGCTGGGCTAACCGCCATACGGGATCGCTCGAGACCTACACCAAGGGCCGCAGCTTCGTGCATGTCGACATCGAGCCCACCCAGATCGGCCGCGTGTTCAATCCCGACCTCGGCATCGTCTCCGATGCCAAGGCCGCGCTGGAGCTGTTCATCACGGTCGCACGCGAGTGGCGAAAGGCCGGCAAATTGCGCGAGCGGCAGGCGTGGCCGGCGGCGTGCCAGGACCGCAAGCGCACGATGCTCCGGCGCAGCGATTTCGACCAGGTGCCGATCAAGCCGCAGCGCGTCTATCACGAGATGAACAAGGCCTTCGGCCGCGACACCTGCTATGTCAGCGTCATCGGCCTGTCGCAGATCGGCGGCGCGCAGTTCCTCAGCGTCAACCATCCGCGCCACTGGATCAATGCCGGGCAGGCGGGCCCGCTCGGCTGGACCCTGCCGGCCGCGCTCGGCGTCCGCGCTGCCGATCCCAAGCGCGAGATCGTCGCGCTGTCGGGCGACTACGACTTCCAGTTCCTGATCGAGGAGCTCGCGGTCGGCGCCCAGTTCAATTTGCCCTACATCCACGTCGTCGTGAACAACGCCTATCTCGGCCTGATCCGCCAGGCGCAGCGCGGCTTCTCGATGGACTACCAGGTGCAGCTGTCGTTCGAGAACATCAACGCGCCGGAGGTCGGCGGCTACGGCGTCGATCATGTCGCGGTCGCGCAAGGGCTCGGCTGCAAGGCGATCCGCGTCACCGATCCGCGCCAGGCCCAGGCGGCGTTCGCGACCGCGCGCGAATGGATGGCGGAGTACCAGGTGCCCGTCGTGGTCGAGTTCGTGCTCGAGCGCGTCACCAACATCGCGATGGGTACCGAGATCGACAATGTCGTGGAGTTCGAGGAGGTGCTCGACTTACCGGTCGACGAGACGCCGGCGGGGCCGGCGCGCACTTTGCTGCCGGCTTGATCTCAGCGCACTCCGATCATCGAGGATCACGCCATGCCGCGCTTTGCCGCCAACCTCACGATGCTGTTCAACGAGCTGCCGTTCATGGAGCGCTTCGCCGCCGCCAAGGCCGCCGGCTTCAGCGGCGTCGAATATCTGTTCCCCTACGAGTTCGACAAGGCCGAGCTGCGCGAGCAGCTCGCGCGCCACGGCCTGACCCAGGTGCTGCACAATCTGCCCGCCGGCAACTGGGCGGCCGGCGAGCGCGGCATCGCGATCTTGCCCGATCGTGTCGACGATTTCCGCGACGGCGTGCGCCGCGCGATCGAGTATGCCCGCGCGCTCGACTGCCGCCAGCTCAACTGCCTCGTCGGCATCGCGCCCGACGATGCCGATCCGCGCGAGCTCAACCAGGTGCTGGTGCGCAATTTGCGCTTTGCCGCGATAGCGCTGAAGGCGCAGGGCATCAAGCTGCTGATCGAGCCGATCAACACGCCCGACATCCCCGGCTTCTTCCTCAACCGCACGGCCCAGGCGCTGCAGCTGATCTCAGATGTCGAGTCCGACAATCTGTTCGTGCAGTACGACATCTACCACATGCAGATCATGGAGGGCGATCTCGCCCGCACCATGCAGAAGCATCTCGCCCGCATCGCCCACATCCAGCTCGCCGACAACCCTGGCCGCCACGAGCCCGGCACCGGCGAGATCAACTACCCCTTCCTGTTCCGCCACCTCGACGCCATCGGCTATTCCGGCTGGATCGGCTGCGAATATAAGCCGAGGGCAGGGACCGTTGACGGGCTGGGGTGGCTGGCGGACTACGCGGTCGTTCCGGCGGGTTGAGGTTCGTGGGTGCCACTCGGTCCGACAGCTGTCTTCCGGCTCGTCCCGAGAGCAGGCATCGCGGTTGAAGATGGGAGAGTCCGAAACGATAGGAAGCCGCTGTCTTGAATGGGAAGAAGATGCCGCCTTGCGAGCGGCATCTCCTTTGTGCGGGGGAAGGCGATATTCAAGGAGATATGCCGTCAAGACCTGATGAAGGAGAGCAGGTCGGGGTTGAGGACGTCTGCATGCGTGGTGAGCATGCCATGGGGGTAGCCCGGATAGGTTTTCAGCGATCCGTTCTTGAGCAGGTTGACCGCACGCGGCACCGTACTTGCGAAGGGGACGATTTGATCGGCCTCGCCATGCATGATCAGCACCGGCACGGTGATCTTTTTCAGGTCTTCAGTATAGTCTTCCAACCAGGATTCGACAGTTGCGTAGTGAGCCAGGGCCCCACCGGTCATGCCCTGACGCCACCAGTTGGCAATGATGGCCTCCGAAGGCTTGGCCCCGTTCAGGTTGTAACCGTAGAACGGGTTCTCCGGGACGAACCGATAGAACTCCGACCGGTTGCCCAGCATGCCTGCACGAACCCCTTCGAACCATTCCGGCGGTTGACCGGACGGGTTTTCGTCGCTGCGATACATGTTCGGCGTCAGGGAAGCGACCAGGACCGCCTTCGCAACGCGCTCGTGGTGGCGCGCGACATACCGAGCGACCTCTCCGCAACCTGTGGAGTGACCGATGTGGATCGCGTCGCGCAGGTCGAGGTGCTTGGTCTGATCCGCAAGGTCTGCAGCCCAAGTATTCATGTCGTTGCCGGTGCTGGGCTGGTCGGACCGTCCGTGCCCGCGACGGTCATGCGCGATGACGCGGAAACCCTGCTGCAGGAAGAACATCATCTGGGCATCCCAGTCGTCCGCGGTCAGCGGCCATCCGTGGCTGAAGACGATCGGCTGACCTGATCCCCAATCCTTGTAGTAGATGTTGACGCCATCGTCAGTCGTCATCGTGGGCATCGTGCCGCTCCATCCGTGCTGTCAGATATTTTCACAGGACGCCGATCAATTTGATCCATTGAGCGACGTGTTACTCAGGTTCGCTGGCCGAGCTTGGAGTCGAGTCCCAAGCAGGCCCTTGCCTTGGCAACACCTGTCCGCCAACGCGTTGCCGTTGCGAAGGTAATTCTTGCTTCCGTCAGCTACAAATACCTTGTAGGCTTCGATCTATGCCTTGGAAGCATATTGAGGGCGAATGGAACTGCGGCATTTGCGATATTTCGTTGCCGTTGCGGAGGAAGGTAGCTTTTTGACCGCTGCCCAGCGGCGCCTCAACACTTCACAGCCTTCCCTGAGCCGGCAGATCCGCGATCTCGAATCCGAAGTCGGCGTTCCGCTGTTGGAGCGCCAGGCCCGCGGCGTGGCGCTGACCTCCGCCGGACGCGTGTTTCTCGATCACGCGCGATTGGCGCTGCTTCAGGTCGAGGCGGCGACCGAGGGGGCCCGGCAGACGGCTCGCCCGCAAAAGCCTCTCCTTTCGATGGGATTCCTGGTTGGGCTGGAGGTCATGTGGCTTCCGCAGCTGTTGCGCATCTTGCGCGAGGAAGCCCCGGACGTCGAGGTCACGCTCAGCACGCAATCCTCGCCGGAGCTCGCGCTGGCATTGATGCGGGGGAAACTGGACATCGCCTTCCTTCGTCCCGAGAAAGACAACAAGGGTGTCGTCTTCAAGGTGCTGGCGAAGGAGCCGTTGATCGCGGTGCTGCCAGCCGATCATCGTCTGGCCTCGCGCAAGAAGATCCGGCCGCAGGATCTCGCCCGCGAAATCTATGTCAGTTCGGCGCGGACCTCCCCCGTGTTGCAGGAGGTCATCCAGGACTATGCCTCGCGGGTCGGCATCACCCTGGAGGCAAAGTATGCGGGCGAGAACATATCGTCCGCGATGTCGCTGGTGGCATCGACCGGCGGCATCAGCCTGGTTCCGCTCTATGCGCAGAACATGCTCACACCCAACGTCGTCGCGCGGGCGCTCGAGGGCGGCACCCCGACGGTCGATTTGGCCCTGGGATACAATCGGTCAAACCAGTCGCCCTTGCTCCGCCGGCTCTTGTCGCGCGCCGACGAGCTGGTCGCAAACGTTCAGAACCAGAGCATCATTCGCTATGTTGAAGCCGAATAGTGGGGACGATGGACGGCAGTGACGGCCATTCGGCTGTCGGGCCGCTTACGTCCGCTCGCTCCCTGAACGGACATATCGGGCGCCCAATGGGGCAGGAACTTGCAGCGCTCGCTGCAACCCGAGGCGCCGATGAGGACTCATTGGCCGGGCGCGCCTATCGAAGAGAGCCGAGGGTTACCTGTCGTTCGCGGTTGATCGGTGGCACCGCTCTGCAGCGTCGTTCGCCTTTCGGCAATGGCATGGTTGAACAATTCAACGGCGAGACCGAATGCGGACAGGTCCTCTGGTTCGATGGCTCCATCGTCATAGCCCTTGAGAGTTTCGCCGATGATCGCGTCGACCTCCCGTTGCCATGTCAGCAGATCCTGTTCGGACCCGGCACTGCGAACCTCCGACATGGCCTCGAGAACGCGGCTGCGGCAACTGGTGCTGTCGTTCGTTTCGTCCCGATTCAGATAGCGACGCAGCCAGGCGGCGGCCGAACCGATGCCGGAAAGCGCAAGCAAGGCAAACCAGAAGTAGTCGCTGTACTTGTCCAGAAAGGTTCGCTCCGTGCCGTTGATCACTGCCGCGGCGCCCCGGTGCACGGAAGGTTCGGTCTCCTTCTCCGTGTCGGGCTTCATGATGCGCGAAGCGCCGGCTGTGCCTTGCGTGATCGTGTCGCGGACCGCAAACAGCTGCCGGTAGAACGCCGCCGCCTTGGCCTCGGAGAGTTCCTTTCTTGCCAGGATCAGATGACTGACGCTTACAGTGTCGATCTTGTCCTCCGGCCAGGCCGGTCTCGCGCTGAAGACGCTCGGCGGGATTTCCTCGGCCTCGTAGCGCGGGTGCTTCAGGGCAATAGCCTCGGATGCATCGATCGGAAGAAACGTGGGAGCGCCGCGCTCTCGGGAGGTGGCGGTGATGGCGTCCGCGGTGATCTTGCTGTCGAGCGGACCGACCGCGAGATACGCATCGAGGGTAGAATCTTGCGCAAGCTTTTGGATCTCATCTGTCCCGAATTGCGCCGTGGCCACCTTGTCAGGCTGCACGCCGGAGCCCTCCAGAATGGCCTGGAGGACTGCGACATTTGCCCCGGTCTTCCCGATAATCCCGACCTTATGACCCGCCAGACCGGCGATCTCTTTGATAGTGCCGGTACCCTTCTTCTTGGAATCGCTGCCGCGCCGTCCCGAGGGAGACCACAGGACGACGTAGTTCTTCCGCAGGACCGCCAATGTCTGCGCATCGGGCGGCATGCTGAGATCGCCGCGGCCGACCGCGAGGTCAGTTTTATCGGCGGCCAGGAGTGCGAGAGATTCAGCGGCTCCCCCGGTCGTGATCGGGGACAGCCTGACGGTCCTGCTTTCCTCGCCGAAAGCGTCGGCCATGGCTTGGACCACCCGGTGGTCGTCGCTGCCGGCCGGTCCAACGGCGATCCGGAGGGTCTCGGGCTGCAACACGTAGAAGAGGGCCGCCGCGGCGGCGCCAAACGCAACAAATCCCAAAGCCAACACGATCAGCAACCTTCGTTGACGACCATCGTGAGCACTTTTGACGGGATCGAGCGATGACATCGGCAGACCCTCTGAGAGCAACCGCCTGCAGGGTTACAAGCGCTATGGGAACTTGGGGGAACCGGTCTCGGCGCGCAATGTTCCCCCACCCTCGGCGAGTTCACAAAGGCGAATGGCTGTGCAGGGGCGGTCCTGAAGCTCCCCGAGGTCCTTTGAGTCATTGGCCGACATTCCGTTTCTCGCCTGATATGAAAGACGCTGCGAGCTGAGGCGGTCCTGGAGAACGAGATGACAGCAATTCTTAGCTGCCGGATGACGGCGACCCTTCGCTACCGAACGATGTTGGTTCTGGCGGTGTTTGGCTTCTGTTGTGGCATCGGGGCCAGCCTGGCTTGGGCAGTTGTCCTCTCTAGTCGAGAGGTACCCGATCTCGGCTCAAGGGTGGCCGCCATCCCGATCTTGATGTTGGCTTCGACGGGCGCGTCTTTCCTTCTGGCTCGGTTTGCCCGAAGGCGGCTCAGGACAATCGCATCCGCAAAATAACGTACCACAGGCCCAAGTCAGTCGTGGTCGTATTCGGTCAGCCAAGGGTCAGGACCGGATCCGTCGGTCGGGCCCAGACATCGGCTTGGGGCCACAAGGAGACATTGCCAACCAGGCCGCACCTGTGGTTTCTTCAGTGCGAAATAGCTCAAGTCGGTCCCTTTGCGATTGAAACAAAACATGCCAGGACCATCCACAAGAAACATGCGTCAACTGCCTGACGTCTTCTCATTAAAGCGGCTGCTTCAATCAATCGCGATGCTTGATGCAATCATCTGCCCTGAGTGGGCGTACCGTTACTACTCTTTCAACGCAAATTGGGCCACGGAAGAAATGATGGGCTCAATGCGGAATGGCCAAGGCGACGAGTTTTTCGTATTGTTCAATTCTCATGGCGCATTCATCAAAGGCTTTGATCACGAGTCGATGGTAGCGTCGTTAAGATTACCAAGTGAGCAGTTCTATCGCGATCTGCCTCGCCAGTTCGCAGCTTGTTGCAGTGAACCTGCGTTCTCGCCGGAGTATGTCACATTTTGCATGTGGCGTCTTTCTGAAGCGCCTGCGTGGTCCAGTGCAAGAATTGAGCTGGCAGCATCCGGAGACAGCGATGGCTCGGCCCATCTGCTTTCAATGCTTGATTGCTCGCCTGAAACGTACCGGCGATGGGCTGCTGATTACTATCAAAGAGAAGTGCCTCCACAAGCCACGATCGCTGTATACGAGCATCGTGTGCTAACGAATGAAATCGTTGCTGCTATTAATCCAACAATCGATCTAGCTTCACTCGGTGAGGATATAGTC
This sequence comes from Bradyrhizobium sp. SZCCHNR1015, assembly GCF_032489875.1. Taxonomy (NCBI): domain Bacteria; kingdom Pseudomonadati; phylum Pseudomonadota; class Alphaproteobacteria; order Hyphomicrobiales; family Nitrobacteraceae; genus Bradyrhizobium; species Bradyrhizobium sp. SZCCHNR1015. The sequence goes on along the minus strand of NZ_JAUEYW010000014.1, from coordinate 61,871 downwards.
CAGATCGGCTATCCAACTTGAGAAAATCCGTACCGATGAGATCGGTAGACGTCCGCTCAGGGTCAAAAGCAGTCTTCCGACGGTCGAACGACTTGCTTCCGGTTGAACCCGGGCCGCAAGATCTGGGATGAATCAATCAGCGACACCGGCAAGGGCTGCGTAGCCATGTCACTGGCTTCCAGCGAGATGCTGACGGAAAAACCTGATCATCTCAGTGTGAAGGTGTTGATGAAAATCGTGACGGTCGAAGCCCGGCGCATCGGTGCAAGCCGACGGGTTACCCTGCGCTTCCTTCGGTGTGCAGGTCGCAAGGAAAGAGAAGTGTTTGGCGTTTGTGACGAAGTGACAATCCGGTCTCGGAAGCCCTTGTTTGATCACTGCCGCACAGCATCCCGACAGGCCATCGCCGTTCTGAGCAGGATCGGAACTCCACAATTGCACGGGAACCGCTACTTCCTTCAGGTTCTTCTCGGGGAACACAAATGCCGGATAAGGATCAACGATGACGGCGGCCCTCACACGCGGATCGGACGTGACTGGCTGACTGGGCGCCTCGCCGTTTTCCAGCTGCTTGCAGGCCAACAGGCTGGACGTCGCGCAATTGGGCAGGCCCTTTCGCAAATCGGGATGACCACCGATGACGGCGAGACCCGTATAGCCGCCAAACGAAAATCCGTAGAGACCGATACGCTGGGCGTCGATGCGCGCCGCGTCGGGCCAGCCATCGAGCATGTAGTCGATCAGCCGCTTGATATCCGCAGGGCGCTCCACCAGCACCGAAAGGCTATCGGTACGGCTGGTGTCGCGCCAGGTGTCACCGGGATGATTGAGTGCAGCGACGACAAAGCCCGCGTCGGCCAAGGCGGCTGCAGTGTCATGGTGGCCGCCGAACCATCCTCGTCTGCCGTGCGATATCACGATGAGGGGAAGCTTTTCCCCTGTCACGGCGCATCCGGGGACTGCAAGGAAAATGGCACCACGTGCATCCATTTCGCGCGGGGTCTCCGCACAAGGTGTCCAAACGAGCAGCCTGATCGCCGGTCCCATCCCGCCAGCAGGAATGTCGAAATTTTTGACACCCGCCGCGTTCGCCACTGTCAGCTCAAGGACAAAACAGAAAGCAGTTAGCAAAGTAACGAGACGCATTCTTGGCTCCTGCGGGAAGAGGGCCTGCACAATGGGGAGTTGAACCAACCGATTATGTCGCCTTCGGGTTAAAAGCGGGATCAGCCGTTGTGGCCGAAACGCTGGCTCCCCGGCGTCTTCGACGTGCTCGTCGGGCAAATCACCGCCGATCCTGCGCGCAGCCATCGAACTCGCCAAGCGCAGCGCGCGAAACATGCCATGGATGTAGGTCGAAATTCGCTCGTCGGATCAATCCGATGTCGCAGCTCGTCGCTGCCAGGAAAAAATAGTTTTCTTTTTTCCAGAAATCATGCATGATGCACGCATCCTGTCCCGCCGAGAGGGGCGTAGCGCGCGATCGTCACGACACGTGGGGCAGGGATGCGGTGGCCGTGTTGTGTCGCAGCGTGCTCAGCGCATGTGGACGAACGACGCATCACGGACGCGAAGTCGTGTGGTCCTGGCCTCCCGGTGCCGAGGTCAAGTTCGCGACGAGGGCTTGTGCTCTCGCGCGATGCGACGGGGTCAATCAGCCGGTCCCCGAGGAGAGCGCGAAGGAAGCGTTAAGACCGCCGCGCAGGGAATGCCGGTTGATCGGCTTTGCCTGTGGTACCTGCCGCCTGCATTTTTTTCAGCAGGCGGGCCATGGGTGAGGCCTTCACCCGGCATTCCCTGCGCCCTCTCGATGTCATCGAAGGGCGATCGATCGCAGGACTCGGGCGTGATCCGCCGCGAGAGTGCGAACGTGCGCGTGGTTGTTTGAAACGTGAATAGCAACTGAGCCGTCTCTCCGTGCTGTCCACGACTTCGAAGTTTTGTTCCCGCGGACATGATGAAGTTTCGGCCATTTGGAACCGGAACTGCAGCCGATCCCTTGGTGTTGAACGGCATCTCGAACACACTGGAGGAGAGAGATGATGAGAACCCGTCTTGCCGTTTCGCTGATCGCCACCTCGCTGCTGGCATCGACCGCCGCGTTCGCCCAGTCCACGACCGTCGAAGGTGCCGCCAATGGCGCGGCGGCTGGCGGCGCGGTCGCCGGTCCGGTCGGCGCCATGGTCGGCGGTACGGTCGGTGCGGCCGTTGGCGCCGCGGTGGAGATCCCGAATGCGGTGATCACGTCGATCGATGCCGAGCGTGCGCCCTCGGTCGTGGTGCATGAGCGCGTCGTGGTCGGCGAGCCGCTGCCCGCCACCGTCGAACTGCGTCCGGTACCGCGCTACACCGAGTATCGCTATGCGGTCGTCAACGATCGCCGCGTGATCGTCGATCCGCGCACCCGCCGCGTCATCAAGATCATCGAGTGATCTGACATCCTCGCACCGGAAGGCCCTGCCGCAAACCGTGGCGGGGCCTTTCTGCGTTCAGGTGGTCTGGGTGCGGATCTGGCGCGCGAGCCAGTCGAGCGCGGCGGCCAGGCCGAAGCCGATGCAGGCGGTGGTGGCGTCGACGATGAAATCCTCCAGCCGCGCATGACGCCCGGGTGCCAGGAATTGCGCCAGCTCCAGCGCCCCGATCAGGACGACCGCGATCCCTGTGGTCAGCAGCCGATGGCTGCGATAGGCGAGGCCGAAGGCCAGGCCGATCAGGACGAAGGCGAGGGCGTGCTCGCCGTCCTGTCCGAGATGGGAATGCGGCCGGTAGTTCGGCGGGCCCAGCGTCGCGAAGGCGACGGCTGCGGCGAGCAGCCAGGCCGAAAGGCGGAATACGATCTTCATGAGCTCTGCTTAGCACGATCCGGGCTGAGGGCCGGGCTCACAGCGGCTTGAGCCCCTAGTGTAGTTAACGCGGCGCGGGTCGAGGTTCATGGCGTCTCATCTTACCGCGCGGCGCCGTCGCCGGGCTTTTCAGATCGGCTGCCGCACGCCCAACCCCTGCATGAAGCGCTCGCGAATCTGCGCGGGATCGCGCCGGGTGGCGCCGACGCCGGGCTTGTCGTCGATGCGGGCCGCGATCAGCACCGGGCCGGCGGTTCCCAGCGCCAGATCGACGAGGCGTTCGAAATCCTCCTCATCTGCGGCCCAATGGCTGGCGCGAATGCCGCATCCTGCGGCAATGGCTGCGACGTCGGCCTGCCGGGCCGAGGTCGGCTGGCTGCCGGTGATCTGGTAGACGCCGTTGTCCATGACGATGATGGCCAAATTTTTCGGCGCCAGCGTCGCAATCGTGGCGAGGCAGCCGAGCTGCATCAGCAGCGAGCCGTCGCCTTCGAGCGCGAACACCCGGCGCTGCGGCTGCGCCAGCGCGACGCCGAGCGCGATGGGGCAGGCCAGCCCCATGCTGCCGAGCATGTAGAAGTTCTGCGGCCGCGGGCCCGCCGCCCACAGATCGAAATTGGTGTTGCCGATGCCGCCGATGACGGCTTCCTCATGCTTGAGCTTCGCAACCAGCCGACAGGTAAGGTCATGGCGGTTCATGATCTTGGTGTTGAGGATCGGCGCGGTCATGCGAACGCCTTTCCGCCGGTGAGCAGCGGGGAGAGGATCAGCGCCACCGGCGCCTGCGTCGCGACCGCCTGCTTGATCGAGCGGTCGACCATGAAGTCGAGCTCGTCGAGCCGCGTCATGGTGTGATGCTCCATCGCCAGCGCATCGAGCACCGGCCGCATGGTCCGGCACACCAGCGACTGGCCGACATTGAATTCGCCGAGCGTGCCGCGCTCCGACACGAGCATGATGAGCGGGATCTGGCAGGGCACGACCAGCGAGGCCAGCACGTTGGGCAAGGTCGCGAAGCCCGAGGTCTGCATCAGGAGCGCGCCGCGCCGCCCGCCCATCCAGGCGCCGGCGAGAATGCCGACCGCTTCCTCCTCGCGGGCGGTCGCAAACGTCGTGAAGAACGGATCGTCGTGCAGGCTCCGGATCAGCGGCGTCAGGACGCGGTCGGGAACGTAGGGGATGAGATCGACGTCGTTGCGCTTGAACGTCTGCAGCACGATCTCGTGCCAATTCGGCACAGCGGCTGCGGATCGCGCCGCGTCGGCATCGGCGGCCATTGCTGTTCCTCCGGTCGTCCCTGATGGGGCTCTGTTTGGTGCCGAGCTTGACGGCACCGGGACGATTGTCAACATGCCGGCCCGGCCGGTCAGGCATCCGCCTTTCAAGTCCGAAATCAAGAACCAAGATACCAGGAGGTCGCCTGTTCATGGCCGCGAATTCCAAGCGCGTCTTCTACGTCAAATATCTCGCGCACCCGATCTTCAGCGAGCTGCTCGCCGCACGCCCCGACGTCCGGCTCGACCGGCTGGAGAACGAGAGCTCCGAGGCCGAGACGGCGCCGATCCTCGCGGCGGCCCACGTCTACCAGATCGGGGCGGCCCGGGACGAGCTCGCGCCGCGCTTCCATGTCGATGCAGACCTGCTGCGCCGCGCGCCCAACCTGCTGATCGTGTCCAGCAACGGGGCGGGATACGACCCCGTCGATGTCGAGGCCTGCACCGCAGCCGGCGTCCTCGTCGTCAACCAGTCCGGCGGCAACGCGCATTCGGTGGCCGAGCACACGCTCGGCATGATGCTGACCCTGTCGAAGCGCATCATCCAGTCCGACCGCCGGCTGCGCCGGGAGGCGGACGTCAACCGCAACGATCTGATCGGCAACGAGGTGCAGGGGCGGACGATCGGCATCGTCGGACTTGGCAATGTCGGCCGCCGGGTTGCCGAGCTGTGCCGCGGCCTCCTCGGCATGACGGTGCTGGCCTATGACCCCTGTCTCGCGTCGGAGGAGATCGCGGCCCGCGGCGCGGAGAAGGTGGACCTCCATGACCTGATGCGGCGCTCGGATTTCGTCTCGATCAATTGCCCGCTGACGAGAGACAGCCGCGGCATGATCGGCGCCCGGGAGTTTGCGCTGATGCAGCCGCATGCCTATTTCGTCACCACCGCCCGCGGCTTCATCCACGATGAGGAGGCGCTGTTCGCTGCTCTGAGCGAAAAGCGCATCGCCGGCGCCGGGCTCGACGTCTGGGCCAAGGAGCCGCCGCCGCCGGATCATCCGCTGCTCCAATTCGACAACGTGCTGGCGAGCCCGCACACCGCCGGCGTGACGCGGGAGGCGCGGCAGAACATGGGCCGGATCGCGGCCGAGCAACTGCTCGCCGCGCTCGACGGCGGCCGGCCGCCGCGCCTGATCAATCCCGAGGCCTGGCCGCGCTACAGCGCCCGTTTCCGCGAGGCGTTCGGAGTGGCGCCGGGCTAGCCGGGAGAGGGGGAGTTGCGGAGAGAAGATTTCATGCGTCGCAAGCCGCGGGGTGGTAATGAATCTTCTCTCCCGGGCGGCTGCGGCGACGTGGACATTGCTATTTTCCGCGCCGTCTCGACAGCCCGGCGGCGGCTGATCATTTTTTCAGGGGCGCCATGAGCTTAGGCCATTTTTTTCGCTCGGCGCGGAAGGGAAACTGGTCCGATGCGCCGGCTGAACGCTATCCTGAAGTCGACCCATGGCCGCGTCCGTCGCGCCGTCTCGCAGTTCGTCGCGATTGCCGCCGCAAGCCTGCCTTCGGTCGGAGCCTGAGCGCCGGTTCCACGAGCTGCGTCAAATATTTGCGTCGGCCGCTTGATATCGGTCAACAGCGGACGGAGAAGCGCGCTAACATCTCCTCGATCACTGCGTGAGAGGCAGGAGGTTGCATGTCGCGCTACGTCATCCATTTCCTGAAGGACGTGCTGGGCGAGAATGGCCGCCAGTGCGAGATTTGCCAGAGCACGCTGGAGGTTGAGGCCGACAGCGAAGGCGAAGCCGCAGAAATCGCAAAGTCCAGGTTCTGCGAGCAGCAGGAGCTGCGCGACTGGTCGCTGCACGCCGACCGCATCGAGGTGAAGGCGGCCGACTTTCCCTCCTGAGCTGCGGCTCAGTGGCTCAGCCCAGCCGGTGCATCGCGGGCCCCGGGGCCGAGCGAGCGCTGCACCATCACGGTGTCGCACCAGCGGCCGTAGCGGTAGGCGACGCCTGGCAGCAGCCCCACTCTGGCGAACCCGAAGCGTTCGTGAATGCCGAGCGAGGCGACGTTGTCGGCGTCGATATAGCCGATCATCTGCCGATATCCCGCCGCGGCGGAAGCATCGATCAGCGCCTGCATCAGCAGCCGGCCGACACCGCGGCCGAGATGCTCATGGTGGACATAGATCGAATGCTTGACCGCGAACCGATAGGCCGGCCGCTTCCTGAACAGGACGACATAGGCATAGCCCACGACCTCGCCGCGGAATGTCGCAACCAGATGCGGCAGGCGATGATTGCGCAGATTCTTGCGCCGCTGCTTGAGATCGTCCGGCTCCGGCGCGCCGGAACCGGGGGCGCTGTCCTCGACCCCGCGGCGGACATGCCGCCGGTAGATCGAGAGCATGGCCTCGACATCCTCGTCGCGTGACGGCCTGACGAGGACCGGCGGCTCGGTCTCGCCAGCCGTGATCGTGCTGTCCATGGTTCGAATTACTCTGCGCAGACATAGGTATGGAGCCGGACCCGGCCGGACTCGTCGAGCTCCTTGTACAGCCCCTGGATTTCGACGTCGAAGCCGGGATAGGCGTTGAACGCCCGCTCGAACATCTTGAGGTAATCGATCATCGGCTGGGCGCGCGCGGAGAGCCGCTCGCCCGGAACGATGGTAGCGATGCCCGGCGGATAGACCACGAACGGCGTCGTCGCAACGCGCCCGGCGATCTGGTCGATCGGCAGGTAATCGACCTCGTTGCGCATCAGTGCACGCGCTGCCTCACGCGGCGACATCGCGATCTCCGGCAAATGCTGCGGCTGGAACTGCTTTGCCTGCAGCGCGCTCACCTCGGCCTCGCGATAGAACCGATGCATCTCGCCGCAGAGGTCGCGCAGCCGCAGCTTGCCGTAGCGCGCAAAGCGCTTCCGGGTGAACTCCGGAATGGCGTCCTCCAGCAGCACGTTGTCATCGTGGAGCCGCTTGAAGGCGACCAGGCCGCTGATCAGGGTTCCGGCCTTGCTGGCCTCGACACCCGGCGTCAGCAGGAACAGCAGCGAGTTGAGATCGTTCTTCTCCGCCACGATACGGTTCTCGCGCAGATATTGGGCGACGATCGGCGCCGGGATGCCGTGGTCGGCATAGCCGCCCGTGGCGCGATCGAAGCCGGGGGTGAGCAAGGTCAGCTTGTTCGGATCGGTCATGGTGAAGCCGGCGGCCAGATCCGGAAAGCCGTGCCATGCGGCCCCGGGCGCGAGCTGCCAGAGGGACGCGTCGGTCGCGAGTTGGTCGGTCGAGATCGCCTCCCAGGCCACATCGTGGCTGGCTCCGGGATTGGCCGCATCGGGAATCGAGACGCGATCCGGAACGAACGGCTCGAAGAACCAGCGCCGTGCCGGATCCTTCTCCTTCTCCTCGAATTCCCTGCGCATCGCCCGGATCTTCTTGCGCAATTCGATGCCGAGCCGGATCGTGTCGTCCCACAGCACCTCGCCGGAGCGGCCCTTCATCATCTGCGCGCCGACGTCCAGCGAGGCGAACAGCGGATAGAACGGCGATGTCGAGGCGTGCTGCATGAAGCTCTCGTTGAAGCGCCGATGCTCGATCCGCCGCCGCTGCCCCTTGATGTGGCGGTCTTTGACGTGGATCTGCGAGGCCTGGGAGAAGCTCGCGAGCTGCTTGTGGGTCGATTGCGTGGCGATGATGCCTGGTGCGTCGGGTCCGAGATCGCCGAGGCCCATGGCGAAGCGGCCGGCATAGAGCGGGTGGAACTTCATGAACCCCGCCCAGGCCTCGTCGAACATGATGTAGTCGCAGAGGTGGCCGATCCGCTTCAGGATCATCTCGGCGCTGTGGATCGTGCCGTCATAGGTGCACTGCTCGACCACCGCGACGCGGAACGGCCGCTCCTTGCGCCAGGCGTCGGGGTCCTTCACCAGCGGGTTGTCGCGGATTTGTTGCCGCAGGTGCTGCTCGTCGAGCAGGTCCCAGCGCATCGGGCCGATCAGGCCCCAGGGGTTGCGAACTGTCGGGACGTAGATCGGGACGCCGCCCGAGATGAGCAGCGCACCATGATGGGCCGCCTTGTGGTTGTTGCGGTCGAACAGCACGAGGTCACCATCGGTGACCAGCGCGCCCAACACGACCTTGTTGGAGGTCGAGGTGCCGTTGAGGACAAAATAGGTCTTCTCGGCGCCAAAGATTTGCGCCGCTTCCTTCTGCGCGCGCAGCGCCGGTCCCTCATGGGTCAGGAGATCACCGAGATCGAGCACGGAATTGTCGAGGTCGTCGCGGAATACGGCTTCGCCGAGATGCTCGACGAAGATCCGGCCGATCGGGCTGCGGCTGTAGAACACGCCGCCATTGTGTCCGGGACAGGTCCAGAGCTGGTTGCCTTCCTCAGCATAGTCGACCAGCGTGCCGAAGAACGGCGTCTTCAGCGTCTCCGCGTATTGCTTCAGCCGGCTGATCAGGTTCTTGGCGATGAAGGCGGGCGTCTCCTCCGACAGGAAGACATAGCCGTCGATGAAGTCGAGCACCTCGACCGGCAGATCCTCGAACCGCTTGCGGCGGATTAGGAGGATGATCGGGAAGTCCAGTCCGCGCCGGCGCATCAGATTGATCAGCGACGCCGTCTTGCCCTCCAGTCCCTTCTTGCCCCAGTCGACGACCATGCAGCCGATCGCGGCGTCCGTCTGCACCGCGATCTCGGCGTCCTCCAGCTTGCGGGCCCGCACCACCTCGAAGCCCGAGCGCTGGATCTCCTCGATGATCTGGTTGAAGCGGACGCCCGCGAGATCGTCGGTTTCGAACACGGGCGCGGCGAACAGGAAGGTGAAGCGACGGGAATATTCCATGAGAGTCTTTCGGGCTGGGTGGGGCAGCCACCTGTCGTCACGTTCGATGACGGTTCAATGACAATCGGGCACTCACGGAGCTTGTCTCGGCCGTCTCGCGGTGGCAATCGTCCCGAACCCGAGTGACGCTGAAAGGATCCGCGGTGCTTCCTGAATGGATCAGCCTTGATTGTGCGGCCCCGTCCGAACTCTATCGGCAGGCGGCGCTGGAACGCCAGGCGCAGTTGACCAAGCCGTTTGGCGCCCTTGGGCGATTGGAGCAGGTGGCGGTCGAACTGGCGGCGCTGCAGGCCCTGGAACGGCCGGGGGCCGACAGGGTCCCGGTGGTGCTGTTCGCAGGGGATCACGGCATCGCGGCGCAGGGCGTGTCGGCCTATCCGCCGGAAGTGACGGTGCAGATGCTGCACAACTTCGCGGCCGGTGGTGCGGCGATCTCGGTGCTGGCGCGCAGCCTGGGCTGCCCGCTCGAGGTGGTCGACGTCGGGACGCTGGCGCATGAGCCGGTGCCCGGCGTCGTCGTCGACAAGCCACGGCGCGGCACCCGCGATTTCAGCACCGAGGCGGCGCTGACGCCGGAGGAGGTTGCGTTCGCGGTGGAAGCCGGACGGCGCGCGGTGCTGCGGCAGGCCGATCACGCGCCGCAACTCGTGATCTTCGGCGAGATGGGGATCGGCAACACGACGTCGGCGGCAGCGATCGCCGCAGCGCTGCTGTCCTGTGCGCCTGTCGACACCGTCGGCAGCGGCACCGGGCTCGACGCCGACGGGCGGGCCAGGAAGGCCGCGGTGATCGTCGACGCATTGCGGCGACACGGGCTCACGGCGGGAGCGGCCGTCGCGGACATCCTGAAAGCGGTCGGCGGCTTCGAGATCATCGCGATGGCCGGCGCGATCGTCGCCGCCGCGCAGCGGCGCTGGCCGGTGCTGGTCGACGGCTTCATCGTCTCGGTCGCGGCGCTGGTTGCCGTCCGCCTCAATCCGTCCTGCCGTGCGTGGCTGCTGTTCTCGCATCGCTCGGCCGAACGCGGCCACGCCATTGTGCTCGACGCGCTCGGCGCGCGTCCTCTGATCGACCTCGATCTGCGGCTCGGCGAGGCCTCCGGCGCCGCCACCGCGCTGCCGATCATCCGGCTGGCTTGTGCGCTTCACGGGGGCATGGCGACCTTCGCGGAGGCCGCTGTCTCGGGAGCCAAGCCCTGATGCGGATCGATCTGCTGCGGCACGGGACGACGGGGCGGGACGGCCATCTCGACGGCCGTACCGACCCGCCGCTCAGCGACCTCGGCTGGGATCAATTCCGGCGGCAGACGCAGAGCCGGATCTGGCGCAGCGTTGTCAGCTCGCCGTTGGCGCGCGCACGTGCGGCGGCGGAGGACTATGCGCGACAGGCCGGCTGCGCGCTGGACATCGATGCGGACTGGAGCGAGCTCGATTTCGGGCACTGGGACGGGCGAAGCCGCCGTGACCTCGCCGCCGAGCCCGGGGGGAAAGGTTTGCTCGACGCCTTTCATGCTGATCCCACAGTCCGGGCACCGGGCGGTGAGAGCTGGGTCGATCTGCGAGCGCGTGTCACGCGCGCGACTGATCGCATTCTGGCAAAGTCCGAGCCTGCGCCGGTTCTGGTGGTGACGCATGGCGGCGCCGTGCGTGCCGCGCTGTCGCATCTGCTCGGCTGGCCGCTGCGCCAGCTATGGAGCCTGCGTATCTGTCCCGGCACGCGGATCACGCTCGAAGCCGGGCAGGGCGATGATGGTGTAGCTTGGGGCGAAATCGTCGAGATCATCCAGCCATGATGCTTCGTGAATTCTGGATCGCATTGCAGTTCCTGACGCGGCTACCGACACCGCGCGTCGCGGAGTCGCGACCGGATGATCTCGCGCGGGCGTCGGTCTGGTTTCCGGCAGCCGGACTGGTGATTGGCGCCTGTCTGGCGCTGGTCGCCCGTCTTTTTCATGATGCTGATCCGTGGATCGTCGCGCTCGCCGTGCTGGTCGCCTGGATCTGGATCACCGGCGCGCTGCATCTCGACGGGCTCGGCGACGTCGCCGATGCGTTCGGCGCCGCGCATGGCAAGCCCGAGCGCTTCGTCGCCGTGCTCGGCGATCCCCATGCCGGCAGCTTCGCCTTGGTCGCGATATCGCTGCAGATCGCCGCCAAGCTGGTGCTGACCGCCGAGCTGGCCACGGGCCCGACGGCCTGGGCGCTGCTGCTGATCCCGGCTTGGGCACGGCTGGGAACGCTGGTCTGCACCAAGACGCTACTGTCGTTGAAGCCGGGGCTCGGCGCGAGCGTCTCGAACAGCGTCGGTTGGAATGTCATTATCGCGTGGGGCGGCGTGCTCGTGATCGCCGCGCTGGCCGGCGCGGTCCCGACGCTGCTCGCCATCGTGCTCCTGCCGGCGGTCGCGTTCTATTGGCAATGGCGGCTCGGCGGCATCACTGGTGATTGCCATGGCGCCAGCATCGAGGTCACGGAAACGCTGCTGCTTGCCGCCTGCGTGCTCGGCTAGAAGGCGCCGCCGAGCGCCTGCGCCAGCCGCTGCCACTCGGACTCATCGCCCGGCAGGCCGAAGCGCAGCCAGTTCGGCTGAGCCGGAAAACGCCGGACGTGGATGCCGTGCCGGGCGAGCCGCTCGGCCAATGCGGCAGCATTCGCGTTCTCGACCAGCCTGAACAGGGGTGTTCCGCCAAGAGCCCTGGAACCGAGGCTGTGAATTTGGCAGCCGGACGCGGTCAGCATCGTATCGAGCCGTTGTCCGTCGGACACCAGCCTCACGCGTGCGTCCCGCAGCCATTGGTCGTCAGCCAGAGCAATCGAACCTATCGCAAGCGCAGGTCCAGACACGGCCCATGGACCCAGCGCACGGCGCAATTGATCGGCCAGGTCCTGGGAAGTTATGGCAAAGCCGAGCCTCAATCCTGCCAGGCCGTAAGCCTTTCCGAACGATCGCAACACCAGAGTGGCTGGTGGCAAGTTCGGAATCAGGCTCGCCTCCACGGGACAGAAATCAGCAAAAGCTTCGTCTACCACAAGCAGGCCGTTGCGACGCGCGAGCGTCACGCCGAGCAAGTGGAGCGTGGCGCGTGGCAGCAATCGTCCAGTGGGATTGTTCGGGTTGACCACAATGGCGACGTCTGCTTCCGCCAGCGCATCGACCTTGTCGACCAAACGCACTCGGTGACCGCAGCGGCGCCAGCAGAGCTCATGTTCTTCGTAGGTCGGCGCAAACACAGCGACCGAACTTGAAGCGCGCAGGCGCGGCAGAATCTGCAGCAGCGCTTGGGTGCCTGCGGCCACAACAATCGATGCGGGTGTCCGCAGGCGGTACCGTGCAGCGGCAACGGACAGCAGCGCGTCCTCGTCGGGCTTGCTGGGCAACCGTGTCCAGCTCTCAGCCGGGACCGTCGGCACGGGGTAAGGGATCGGATTGATGCCGGTCGACAGATCGATCCACGGCAGCGGTGCGTCCGGGTAGAGACGGCTGACCGCAGCGAGATCGCCGCCGTGAAGGATCGCTTCCGGCTCATCCTTATGCGTGCTAGTCGCTCTGTCGTCCATCTCGTTCCTTTACATGCCTTTCCTTAAGCGGAGATCGATGTTCGTCTCTCTCGCGCTCACGGCGCTCCTCGTCGAGGCGGCGGTCGGCTATCCCCAGGTGCTGGTGCAGCGGATCGGACATCCCGTGATGTGGATGGGCGCGCTGATAGCATGGGGGGACCGCCGCTGGAACAGGGCAGCAGACAGCTTTGCCGCACGATGCGCGCGCGGCATTGCGCTCGTGTGCCTGCTCGTCGTCGGGATGATGGCCACCGGCCTCATTGCAACATGGGTCGTGCAGGCGCTCGTCGGCGAGCCGGTTGCAACCATCATCCTTGGTGTGGCGGCAAGCAGCCTGCTGGCCCAGCGCAGTCTCGATACGCATGTCGCCGCGGTCGCAGAGGGGTTGGAGCAGCAGGGACTCGACGGCGGCCGCCGGGCCGTGGCGATGATCGTCGGCCGCGATCCCGAGCGGCTGGATGAAGCCGGCGTCGCGCGGGCTGCGGTCGAGAGCCTGGCTGAGAACTTCTCCGATGGCGTCGTTGCGCCGTTGTTCTGGCTGGTTATCGGCGGACTGCCGGGCATCCTGATCTACAAGACTCTCAACACCGCCGACAGCATGATCGGTCATCTCTCTGACCGTCACCGCGCGTTCGGCTGGGCGGCGGCGCGGCTCGATGATCTCGTCAACTTGCCGGCCTCGCGCCTGTCCGCGCTGTGGATCGCAGCCGCTGCGGTCTGCATCCCCAACGCCTCGGCTTCGGCCGCACTGCGAGACGTTGCACGCGATGCATCGAAGCATCGTTCGCCCAATGCCGGCTGGCCGGAAGCGGCGATGGCCGGTGCGCTTGGATTACGCCTGGCAGGGCCGCGCGTCTATCACGGTCATCTCGTCACCGATGCCTGGATGGGAGACGGGCGCGCCGATCTCGACGCGTCCGACATCCGGCGTGCCCTGCGGCTGTATCGGCTGGCGTGTCTGGTTCAGGCGGCGGTCGTCGCAGGCCTCGTCCTGGTCAGGATCCTGTAGTCGCCACGGGGGGCGCGGGTTTGCTCGCCAATGCCAGGATACGATCAACGTCGACGTAGCGCTCGAGATGCGCCGCGAGTGCATCCAACGTTGTGTCCACATCGGTCTCATAAGAGAGGCCGCTGGTCGTCGCACCGAGGCCGCGCAGCCAATGGCTGCGCAGGCCATCGTCGGCGAACAGACTATGCACGTAGCAGCCGGCTACCAGGCCATCAGGCGCGATGGCGCCATCGCGACGACCGTCGGAGAAGGTCAGGAAGGGGCGCTGTGTCGCTGGTCCCTCCGTGCGGCCGATGTGCATCTCGTAGCCGCGGAACGGCAATTGACCGTCCATCAGCGTGCCCTGGACCTCGCGCAACGCCTTGTCATCCGTCAGGGTCGTTTCGACGTCGAGCAGCCCAAGTCCCGTGACGGAACCAGATGCCCCCTCGTGTCCGTCGGGATCGCTGATCATGCGTCCGAGCATCTGATAGCCGCCGCAGATGCCGAGCACGCGGCCGCCGCGGCGCAGATGCGCGATGAGATCGATGTCCCAGCCGGCGTCACGCAGGGCTGCGAGATCGGCGATCGTCGCCTTCGAGCCCGGCAGGATCACGATCGATGCGTCGCCGGGAATTGGCGTGCCCGGCCGCAGGAACTGCAGATCGATTCCATCTTCCAGTCGCAACGGATCGAACTCGTCGAAATTGGAAATGCGGGGGTAGGCGAGGATGACGACCTTCGGCCGTTGTCCTCCCGATGATCCGCGTTCAGCCAGTCCGAGCGCATCCTCGGCGGGCAGGCGGCGCGCATCGGAAAAATGCGGAATGAGCCCGAGCGACGTCCAGCCCGTCCGCTGCGCGATCTCGTTGATGCCCGACGCGAATAACGCCGGATCGCCGCGGAACTTGTTGACGAGGAAACCCGCGATGCGTGCGGCATCCGCGGGCGCGATCACCGCCTGGGTGCCGACCAGGCTCGCAATGACGCCGCCGCGGTCGATGTCGCCGATCAGCACCACCGGAATCTGCACCGCCTGGGCAAAACCCATGTTGGCGATATCGCCGGCGCGCAGGTTGATCTCGGAGGCGGAGCCGGCGCCTTCGACCAGCACGATGTCGGCATCGGCAGCCAGATGGTGAAAGCTCTCGAGCACCGTATTCATCAATTGCGGCTTCATCGCCTGATAGGCCGATGCCTTGGCGTTGCCGATCACGCGGCCCTGCACCACGACCTGCGACCCGATCTCGCTCTGCGGCTTCAGCAGCACCGGGTTCATGTGCACCGTCATCGGCCGCCGCGCCGCGCGCGCCTGCAGCGCCTGGGCGCGGCCGATCTCGCCGCCATCCGTGGTGACGGCGGCGTTGTTCGACATGTTCTGCGGCTTGAACGGCGCCACTTTTAGGCCGCGCAAGGTCAGCGCACGCGCGAGCCCCGCGACGATCAGCGATTTGCCGACGTCGGAGCCGGTGCCCTGGAACATGATGGCGCGCGCGCTCATGAGCCTAGTACTCGATGCCTTCCTGCGCCTTCACGCCGGCCGCGAAATGATGCTTCACGAGGTTCATCTCGGTGACGAGATCGGCGGCCTCGATCAGCTCCGGCTTGGCGTTGCGGCCGGTGACGACGACGTGCAGATCGGGACGGCGCCCTGCGAGCGTGGCGACGACGTCGGCGATATCAAGATGATCGTAGCGCAGCGCGATGTTGAGCTCATCGAGGACGAGCAGCCGGATCGACGGATCCGCCATCAGCTCCTTTGCCTTGGCCCAGGCGCGCTCGGCCGCGGCGACGTCGCGCGCGCGATCCTGGGTTTCCCACGTAAAACCTTCGCCGAGCGTGTGCCACGACACCTGGTCGCCGAACGTCTCGATGGCCTTGCGCTCGCCGGTCTCCCACGCGCCCTTGCCGAATTGCACGACGCCAATGCGAAAGCCGCGGCCGATCGCGCGCAGCATCAGGCCCCACGCCGCCGTCGATTTGCCCTTGCCCTTGCCGGTGTGAACGATGAGCAGGCCCTTCTCCACGGTCTTGGAGGCGACCTCGGCATCCTGCACCGCCTTGCGGTTCTCCATCTTCGCCTTGTGGCGGGAATCGTCGGCGCTTTCGGTCACGGGCATGTTCTCCTTGTCACTTCAAAGTCAGCGGCAGTCCTGCCGCCATCAGGATCACGCGATCGGCCACGGCCGCGACGTCCTGGTTCAGTCGACCCTGGGCGTCGCGAAAGGCGCGCGCCAGCGCATTGTCCGGCACGATGCCCAGCCCGACTTCGTTGGACACGGCCACGATGGGGCCATTCGCGCTCCTGAGCGCATCGATCAGCTCGGCACATCTGGCCGGTACGTCCATGTCGGCGAGCATCACATTGCTGAGCCAGAGCGTCAGGCAATCGATCAGCATCGGCGTGCCCGAATCTCCATGTGCCCGGACGAGGCTAGCGAGATCATGCGAGGTCTCCAGCGTCTGCCATCCCTCGGTGCGGCGCGCCTTGTGCTGGGCGATCCGGTCGGTCATTTCGGCGTCGAACGCCTGCGCCGTCGCAACATAGGTCCAGGGCGGCGGAAGGGCGGTGACGAGCGCCTCGGCATGGCGGCTCTTGCCCGAGCGCGCGCCGCCGAGCACCAGCGTCAGGCGCGGCAGGACGGGGTGCGGCGGGGCAGGGGCCATGGGGACGATTCCGATTGACGGGCTTTGGCGCGACCCGTATCTAACAGATGACGGTTCTCCGAAAGGAGAGATTTAGGGAACACGGTGCGGGTTCTTGACCCAAGGCCGTGGCTGCCCCCGCAACTGTAATCGGCGAGTGTGAGGCCAAGACACCACTGGGAAACCGGGAAGGTGGCCTGATGCAGCGACCCGAGAGCCAGGAGACCTGCCGTCGACATTGCTGTTGGCCGACCCGTCGCGCGGGGAGTCGCGATGCTGGTTCTGATCCCGCCGGGATGGGCGGGATGCCGTCGGATGCAGCGCATCGTCCGGTCCTCTGGGGAGCCGGCAAGCGACGGAGACGGCCATGAAGTTGACCCGTACCACGACCTTTGCAGCCGCGAGCCTGTTGCTGCTCGCCGCCGATCCCGCCTTCGCGCATCACATGATGGGCGGCAAGCTGCCGCAGACGTTTGCGCAGGGGATGCTGTCCGGCCTCGGCCATCCCATCATCGGAATCGACCATCTGGCGGCGATCGTGGGCGCAGGCATCGTTGCAGCTCTTCTGGGCCGCGGCTTCGCGCCGGTGCTCGCCTTCACCACCGCGATGATCGCGGGCGTCGGCCTGCATGTGGCCAAGGCCAACATCCCCGCTGCCGAGCTGCTGGTCGGCCTGACCACCGCCGTGGTTGGGCTGGTGGTGGTGATGCGTGGGCGTTTCGGCGTGTTGCCGGTTGCCGGCCTGTTCGCCGTGACCGGCCTCGTCCACGGATATGCGCTGGGTGAATCGATCGTCGGCGCCGAGAACTCTCCGCTTGGAGCCTATCTCGCCGGGCTGCTCGTGATCCAGACCGTCATCGCGGCCGGTGCGTTCCTCGGCACCAGGCTGCTGTCGGCGAAGGCCAAGGCGGCTGCGCCGCTGGCGCTGCGGCTCGCGGGCGCTGCCATCGTGCTGGTGGGCGGCGTTGCCGCCGCAACGGCCGCCGGCGTGATCGGCTGATTGATGATCGCATCGGAGACTGGAGAGACGACGCTGTTCGTCTGCGTCACCTGCCGCACGCAGGCGCCTGAAGCTGCGCCGCCGGACGAGCCGCGGGCCGGTGCCCGTTTGCTCGCAGCCATCGAGACGGTGCCGGCCGCGCAGCGCGCCGGCGTCACCGTTGTCGGTGTCGAGTGCCTGTCGAACTGCAATCGTGCGTGCACGGTTGCGGTGACAGCGCCGGGCAAATGGACCTATGTGCTCGGCGCGCTCGATCCGGATCTGCATGCGCGGGATGTGCTGGCATTCGCGCAGCTGCATCAGCGCCATGATGCGGGCCTGCCGGCCTGGCGCGAGCGCCCGGAATACATCCGCAAGAACACCGTCGCGCGCGTGCCTGCGCTGTCGGCGCCACGCTGAAACCGAGAGATCGCATCGCCATGACGAAGTCGTTCGCCAAGACGCCTTGCACCATCGTCACCGGTTTTCTCGGCGCCGGCAAGACGACGCTGGTGCGCAATCTGATCGAGACCGCGAACGGCCGCCGGCTCGCCATCATCGTCAACGAGTTCGGCGACGTCGGCATCGACGGCGACATCCTGAAGGGCTGCGGCGTGCCGGACTGTCCGGAGGATCGCATCGTCGAGCTGTCGAACGGCTGTCTGTGCTGCACCGTCGCCGACGATTTCGTGCCCGCGCTCAGGAGCCTGCTGGATCAGAAGGAGCCGCCGGAGCATATCGTGATCGAGACCTCGGGGCTGGCGCTGCCGAAGCCGCTGGTGCAGGCCTTCAACTGGCCCGAGATCGCGACGCGTGTCACGGTCGACG
Source organism: Bradyrhizobium sp. SZCCHNR1015 (assembly GCF_032489875.1). Taxonomy (NCBI): domain Bacteria; kingdom Pseudomonadati; phylum Pseudomonadota; class Alphaproteobacteria; order Hyphomicrobiales; family Nitrobacteraceae; genus Bradyrhizobium; species Bradyrhizobium sp. SZCCHNR1015. The sequence goes on along the minus strand of NZ_JAUEYW010000014.1, from coordinate 43,963 downwards.
GCGTCGTGGCGGTCGTCGACGGCCCGGCGGTGGTTGCGGGCCGCTTCGCCGACGATCCGGAAGCGCTCGCGGCGCAGCGCGCCACCGATGCCTCGCTCGATCACGACAACCCGCTGGAGGAGGTCTACGAGGACCAGCTGCTGTGCGCCGATCTCGTCGTGATGAACAAGAGCGATCTGATGAGCGAGGAGCAGCGCAAGGATGTCGCCGCCGAGATCGCCGCCAAGGTGCAGCGCGCGGTCAAGGTGATCGCGACCGAGCATGGCAGGCTGTCGGCGTCGGTGCTGCTCGGGCTCGGCGCCGCAGCGGAGGACGATCTCGCCGCCCGGCCGTCGCATCACGACAACGAGGCCGAGCATGATCACGACGATTTTGAGAGCTTCGTGCTCGACGTCCCGGCGCAGGCCTCACCCGATGCGCTCGTCGACCGGATCGCGGCCGCCGTCGATGCGCATGATGTCTTGCGGGTGAAAGGGTTCGTGGAAGTTGCCGGCAAGCCGCTGCGCCTCCTGGTGCAGGCCGTGGGCAGCCGCATTCAGCACCAGTTCGAGCGCCCGTGGCGCTCGGGCGAATCGCGGCAGGGGCGGTTGGTGATCATCGGCGAGCGCGGCCTCGATGCCGCCGCCATCCAGAGCCTGATCACAGGGTAGGCGTCACCGATGCACCTGCTGGCGACAACGGGCGGGGATCTCGACGACCTCGAACAGGCCGTGGATCTTGCGCAGTCGCCGGCCGAGATCGTCGTGCTGTCGTTCTCGGACACCGACCTGTCGGCGTTGGCCGAAGCCTGGACCGCGACGTCGACCGAGCTGCCCAGCCTGCGCCTCGCCAGCCTGAAGCGGCTGAAGCATCCGATGTCGGTCGATCTCTATGTCGACCGCGTCGTGCTCGGGGCGCGCGCCGTCGTCGTGCGTTGTCTCGGTGGGCTCGACTATTGGCGCTACGGGCTGGAGCGCATCGCGTCGACCTGCCGCAGCAGCAACATTCTGTTCGCGGCGCTGCCGGGCGATGATCGCGCCGACGACCGGCTCGATGCGCTCTCGACCTTGCCGCACGACGCGACGTCGCGGCTTTACGGCTATCTGCACGAGGGCGGCGTCGGCAATGCGCGCGAGGCGCTGCGTTATCTCGCGCGCCTGCTTGGCCGTGACGCGCCGTTTGCCGAGCCGATCGCGATCGGTCCGATCGTCGGCTTTACGCGCGACCGCGGCGCGGTCGGCATCGATGACCTCTGCAGCCACGATGATGCACGGCCGAGCGCGCTGATCGTGTTCTACCGTGCGAGCCTGCTCGCCGCCGATACGGCCGGGATTGCGGAATTGATGCGTTCGATCGAAGCCGAAGGGCTGGCGGCGGTCGCGGTCGCGGTGACCAGCCTGAAGGATCCCAGCATCGGCGATGCGCTGGCGCGACTGGTCCGGCACCGGCGTCCTGCGGTCATCTTGAACGCGACCGCGTTCTCGGCGCAGCGTGAGGACGGCACAACGGCGCTCGACCTCGCGGACGCGCCGGTTCTGCAGATCATCCAGGCGCAGAGCACCGAGGACGCGTGGGCTTCCTCGGCGCGTGGACTGTCGCCGACGGACCTTGCGATGAATGTCGTGCTGCCGGAGCTCGACGGCCGGCTGCTGGCGCGCCCGATTGCGTTCAAGGGTGAGGCGCCGGCGGACGAGCGTCTGCAGTTCAGCGCGATGCGTTATGTGCCTCAACAGGACCGTATTGCTTACGTCGCCCGGCTCGCGGCGCGATGGGCGCAATTGCGCGCGCTGCCGGCCAGCGAACGGCGCGTGGTGCTGATGCTGTCCGATTATCCGGCGCGCGGCGGCCGCCGCGGCTATGCGGTCGGTCTCGACACCAGCGCAAGCGCGGCCGCGATCGCGCGGCTGTTGGCGGACAGCGGGTACGACATCGGCCGCGCAGCGCCGATCGCCGACGACATCGAAGCGCTGCTGCGGGACCAGGCAGATGAGCTCGTCGTGCCGCTCGCGACCTATCGGTCCGCGCTGGCGCTGTTGCCGGATGATCTGCAGCGCGCCTTGCACGATACCTGGGGAGAGGCGGATGTCGACCCGGCATTCCGGGATGGCGCGTTCCGTTTCCCGGTGCTGCGTACAGGAAAACTTCTGATTTTGTTGCAGCCGGATCGTGGCCATCGCGCCGACCGCAAGTCCGGCTATCACGACACCAGCGTGCCGCCGCGGCACGCTTTCGTCGCGCTCTACGCGCATCTTCGTGAGGCCGAGCGGATCGATGCGCTGATTCATCTGGGTGCGCATGGCACGCTGGAATGGCTGCCGGGCAAGGCGCTGGCGCTGTCGAACGTGTGCTGGCCGGAGGCCGTGCTGGGCCCGTTGCCGGTGATCTATCCCTTCATCGTCAACAATCCCGGCGAAGCGATGCAGGCCAAGCGGCGGTTGTCGGCACTGACGCTCGGGCATCTGACGCCGCCGCTGTCGCATGCCGGCCTGCACGGACCCTTGCTGGAGCTGGAGGGGCTGGTCGAGGAGTATGCCGAGGCGGATGGTCTCGACAAACGCCGCTTGAAGCTGCTCGAGGAGGAGATCGTCGCGCGGGCCTGGCAGAGCGGCTTGGCCGCCGATTGCGGGCTCGACCGTGCCATGGCCGGACGCGAGGCGATCGCGCAGCTCGATGCGCAGCTCTGCGACATCAAGGAGCTCGCGGTGCGTGACCGCCTGCACGTGTTCGGGCAGGCGCCCGACACGGCGGCGACCGGCCTGTTGGCCGATGCGATCATTGCGGCCGCGGGACAGGCGGCAGCAACTATCGATCGCGCCGACATCGCAGCCCGGATTGACGGGAGCGCGGCGGCCGAGCGCAGCGCGTTGCTCGCCGCGCTCGATGGCCGGCGCGTCGCCGCCGGTCCCGCCGGCGCGCCGAGCCGCGGCCGTCTCGACGTGCTGCCCACGGGCCGCAATCTGACCGCGATCGACCCGCGCGCGATTCCGACCCGCACTGCGGCTCTGGTTGGCCAGCGCGCCGCCGACGAGGTGATCCGGCGCTATCTGCAGGACCATGGCGACTATCCGCGCGCGCTCATGCTCGATCTCTGGGCGTCAGCATCGCTGCGTACCGGCGGTGACGATCTGGCCCAGGCCTTGGCTTATCTCGGCGTGCGGCCGCGCTGGGATCTCAACTCCAATCGCGTCACGGGCGTCGATGTGCTGCCGTTGGCGATGCTCGATCGCCCGCGCATCGATGCGACGCTGCGGATCTCGGGGCTGTTCCGCGACCTGTTCGAAGCGCAGATCGCGCTGTTCGATCTCGCCGTGCAGAAGGTGGCGGCGCTCGACGAGGACGATGCCGACAATCCGCTGGCCGCGGCCCGGCGGCGTGGCGAGAGCCTGGCGCGCGTGTTCGGCGGCGCGCCCGGCAGCTACGGCGCCGTTGCCGCCGATCTCGCGCTCGGGATGGACTGGACGAGCCGGTCGCAGCTCGGCGAGGCGTATCTTGAGAGCACCGCTTACAGTTTCGGCGGAGCGCATGACGGCGTGTCGGCCTCCGACACGTTTCGCGCCCGCGTCCGCAGCGCCGATGCCCTCGTGCATCCGCAGGACGATCGTGAGCGCGACCTGCTCGATGGCGAGGAGGTCGCCGATTTCGCCGGAGGTTTTGCCGCCGCCGCAGCGTCGCTTGGCGCGTCGCCCGCGCTGCTGCATCTCGACACCAGCCGTCCGGAGGCGCCGACGGCGCGGAGCTTCAGCGAGGAGATTGCCCGCGTGGTCCGCGGCCGTCTCGCCAATCCGCGGTGGATCAACGGAATGCTCGCTCACGGCTATCGCGGCGTGGCCGAGATCGCGCAGGGCGTCGACGCGCTCTATGCCTTTGCGGCCACCTCCGATGCCGTCGCCGAGCACCTGTTCGATCTGGCGCATGGCGCGCTGCTGCGTGACGAAGCTGTGCTGGACGGCATGGTCGCGCGCAATCCTGCGGCCGTCGCCGCGATCGTCTCGCGGTTCGAGGATGCGCTGCGCCGGCGGCTTTGGGTGCCGCGCCGCAATGCGGTCGCTGACGAGATCGTGCAGGCTCGCGCGCGCCTCACGCAAAAGGAGAGCGTGTCGTGAGCGCCGCGGTCGAGATCAAGGGCTGGTGTCCGGGCGCGCGGCGTCCGATGCCGAGCGGCGACGGGTTGATCGTTCGCGTCCGGCCGCATGGCGGCGCGCTGCCGGTGTCGACGCTGCGCGAGCTTGCCGAGGCCGCGCGGCGTTACGGCAACGGCGAGATCGACCTCACGCGCCGCGCCAATCTGCAGATACGTGGCGTATCGTCCGAGACGCTCGTGCCTCTGTGGGAGCTGATGGCATCACTCGGCCTGCTCGATGACAGCGCCGAGCGCGAAGCCATCCGCAACATCGTCGTCAATCCGCTGGCGGGACACGACCCGGCCGAACGGGCCGACATGCGACCCGTCGCGGCCGAGCTGGAGACGTTGCTGGCCTCGGATCAGACGCTCCATGCGCTGCCGCCCAAGTTCGGCTTTGCGCTGGACGGCGGCGGCCGGCTGCCGCTGACGGAGCTCGCCGCGGATGTTCGTCTCGTCGCCTGTGGCGGCACTCGGGGGAGGCGTGTCGCCGTCGGCATTGCGGGTTCCGATGATCCCGTGTGGCTCGGAACGACAGCCGTGATCGACGCGGCATCGACGGCCGTTCACCTCGCGCGGCTGGTGCTGCAACTTAGCCCCACGCGCCGCTCCGCGACGTTGCCGCCGTCCGCGATCGCCGCGGTCAGCGCAGAGCTGAACCTTGACGTTTCCGACATCGCGCCACCGTCAGCCGCCATGGGGCAGCGACATTGCGGCGTCATTGCTCTCACGGATCAAACCTGCGCCGTCGGTCTCGGCGTGCCGTTCGGCCGCATCGATAGCGACGCGCTGGCGCGGCTTACGGCCGTGCTCGCGGCACATGATGTCGCCGAGGTCCGCCTGTCACCATGGCGCGCGCTATATGTCGTCGCGGGCGCCGTGAGTGCAGGGCAATTGGTGGCGGACGCAGCCCGGCTCGGCCTGGTCGTCGACGACGCCGATCCACTGATGCGCATCGACGCCTGCTCGGGCGCCGGCTGCTGTCCGTCCACGGAATTGGCGACGCGGCAGCATGCCCGCATGATCGCCGATGCGATGGCCCGGACGGGATTCAACGGCACGCTGCACGTCTCCGGCTGCGCCAAGGGCTGTGCACGGTCGGCGGCTGCCGACATCGTGCTGGTCGGCGAGGCCAAAGGTTATCACATCGTCCGCCACGGCACGGTGAAGAGCGAGCCCTGCGGCATGCTCGATCCCGCCGAGATCGACGGCGACGGGTTGTTCGAAACGAAAGAAAAGGCCGATGTCTGAGCTCCGCGACTACATCAAGGACGGCGCGGAGATCTACCGCCGCTCGTTCGCGACCATCCGCGCCGAGGCCGACCTGTCGCGCTTCCAGGGACTGGAAGAGAAGATCGCCGTGCGCATCGTCCATGCCTGCGGCATGGTCGAGATCACCTCCGACATCGCGATGTCCGAACATTTCGCCGCGGAGGCGCGGGCGGCGCTCGATGGCGGCGCGCCGATCCTGTGCGATGCCAAGATGGTGGCGCAGGGGATCACGCGGGCGCGGCTGCGGGAGAAGAACGAGATCATCTGCACGCTCGAGGCACCCGAGGTGCCCGCGCTTGCCGCGAAGCTTGGGACCACCCGATCCGCCGCGGCGCTGGAGCTGTGGCGGCCGCATCTCGGCGGCGCGCTGGTGGCGATCGGCAATGCGCCGACGTCGTTGTTTCATCTGCTCGACATGCTCGATCAGGGCGCGCCGCGACCGGCTGCGGTGATCGGGACGGCGGTTGGGTTCGTTGGAGCGCGGGAGTCCAAGGAGGCGCTCGCGGCCGATGGCCGGGTGCCGTATCTGATCGTGAAGGGCCGCAAGGGCGGCAGCGCGATGGCGGTCGCGGCGGTGAATGCCATCGCGAGCGACGTCGAATGAGCCTCTTAGACACCATCGCGGGCTCGGCTCATCCCGGCACGCTGTACGGCATCGGCGTCGGTCCGGGCGACGTTCGCTATCTGACCTTGCGTGCCGCCGGCCTGGTCCGGTCCGTCGATGTGGTGGCGTTCTTTGCCAAGCGCGGCATGGAAGGCAACGCGCGGCGGATCGTGACGCCCTTGATGGAAGCCGGCCGCCACGAGCTGCGGCTCGAATATCCGGTCACGGAGGAACTGCCCGTCGCCGACCCGTCCTATCAGTCAGAGATCGCCGATTTCTATCGGCGCGCGTCGGACAGGATCACCGCGCATCTGGCGGCGGGGCGATCGGTCGGTCTGCTGTCGGAAGGCGATCCGTTCTTCTACGGCTCGTTCATGCATATGTGGCGGCGACTGGAGCACGATCATCCGGTCGAGGTGGTGCCGGGCGTCACCGGCATGTCCGGCTGCTGGACAAAGGCCAATGTTCCGATCACCTGGGGCGACGACGTCCTCTCGGTGCTGCCGGGCACGTTGGGCGAGGACGTCCTGCATGATCGGCTGACGCGTTGCGAGGCTGCCGTGATCATGAAGGTCGGGCGCAACCTCGCCAAGGTGAAGCGCGCGATCATCAGCGCCGGATTGCTCGATCGCGCGCTCTATGTCGAGCGCGGCACGATGGAGGCGCAGCGCGTCGCGCCGCTGGCCGAGGTGGAGCTGGACCGCGGTCCCTATTTCTCGATGATCCTGATCCCCGGGCAGGGGCGACGGCTATGACGGGCACGCTGACCATCGTGGGCGTCGGCCCGGGGCGGGCCGAATTGATCACGCCCGCCGCCGCGGCCGCCATCGCAAGCGCGACCGATCTGATCGGCTATGGACCGTATCTCGACAGGGTGACCTCGACGAGTCCGGGCCAGATCCGGCACGCCAGCGACAATCGCGTCGAGCTCGACCGTGCGCGCCACGCACTGGCGCTCGCACGCGACGGCAAGCAGGTCGTGGTGGTGTCGGGCGGTGATCCCGGCGTGTTCGCGATGGCCGCGGCGGTGTTCGAGGCGGTCGAGGCGGGACCGCCGGCTTGGCGCGACCTCGACATCCGCGTCGAGCCTGGCGTCACCGCCATGCTGGCGGCCGCGGCTGAGGTCGGGGCGCCGCTCGGCGGCGACTTCTGCGCGATCTCGCTGTCCGACAATCTCAAGAGCTGGACGACCATCCGTCGCCGCCTCGAGGCGGCCGCCGCGGCCGATTTCGTCATTGCGCTCTATAATCCGCTGTCCAAGGCGCGGCCTCATCAGCTGGGCGAGGCGTTCGCGCTGCTGCGCCAGATCAAGCCGGCTTCGACCGTCGTGGTCATGGTGCGGGCCGCGGGCAGTGGTGATGTCGGGCGGATCATCACCACCTTGGGCGAGGTCGATCCCGGCAAGGCGGACATGCGCACGCTCGTGCTGATCGGATCGACCGCCACGCGCCTGATCGCGCGCGAGGGAAAGTCGCCGTTTGTCTATACGCTGCGCCGTGAGGTCGAGGGCGGCGCATGAGTCAGTTGTGCCTCCAGCCACTGCAATGCGGCTCGCGCGCCGTCCAGCGCGATGCCATGCGGCTTGTCGGGTCTTGCGATCATCACCACGGGAATCGCGAGCCGCCGCGCGGCTGCGATCTTCGGATACGTGGCCGCGCCTCCGGAGTTCTTCGATACCACAAAGGCGATGCGCTCTTGGGTCAGAAAGGCTTGCTCTGTCGGCTCGTCGAACGGCCCGCGATCGTGGACGAAGCGAATGTCGGGCGGCAACGCGACGTCGCCAGGCGGGTCGATGGTTCGCGCGACGTAGTGGTGCTGCGGGGCTGCTGCGAAGGCTGCGAGCTCCAGGCGGCCAAGACTGAGGAATACACGCGCCGGATCCGTTCCGAGCGCGGAAGCCGCGTCGTCGGCACTGCCGACCTCGATCCAGCGGTCGCCGGCCTGGCGTTGCCAGGCCACGCGCCGGATCGACGCCAGCGGCACCGACAGCGCATGGCAGCCTGCAACCGCATGGCGCGAGATCTGGTCGGCGTAGGGATGCGTGGCATCGATGACGGCGTCGATCGCATGATCCCGCAGCCAGGCTTCCAGTCCGGCGATGCCGCCGAAGCCGCCGATGCGCGTCGGCAGCGGCTGCGGTCTGGGCGCGGCGGTGCGGCCGGCGAGCGACAGCGTCGCTGCGAACCGGTCGTCGCCGGCGAGCAGCCGCGCCAGCTCCGAAGCCTCGGTCGTCCCGCCAAGAATGAGAATACGCATGCGGGGCAGTATCCATGGTGAACTCGGCCGCAACTTGCAACGCGCAGCGCTGGCTGTCCATCGTCGGTATTGGCGAGGATGGTGTTGGCGGTCTCTCGACGTCCGCACGACGTCTCATCGCGCAGGCGGCGCTCGTGGTCGGAGGCGCGCGCCATCTCGAGCTTGCCGCGCCGTTGATCGCGGGGGAACGGCTGGCTTGGCCCAGCCCGTTGAAGCTCGCGTTCGATCAGATCGCGGCGCGACGGGGAGAGCCCGTCGTCGTTCTCGCAAGCGGCGATCCTTTCAACTACGGCGTCGGCAAGCAGCTGATGCAGCGTTTCGCGCCCGCCGAGATGTTGTGCGTCCCGCAGCCCTCGGCCTTCAGCCTCGCGGCGGCACGGCTCGGCTGGCCGCTGCAGGACGTGGCGCAGGTGACGCTGCACGGCCGCCCGCTGGAAGGGATCATCCGCCATCTTGCGCCGGGGGCGCGCATTCTGGCGCTGGCCTGGGATGGATCCACTGCCGCAAGGCTCGCCGCGCTGCTGACCTCGCGCCGCATGGGACGTTCGCGCCTGACGGTGCTGGAAGCGATCGGCGGCCCACACGAGCGGGTGCGAGGCGCGCCAGCTGACGCGTTCGATCTCTCCGATATCCATCCGCTGACGACGATCGCGATCGAGGTCGACGCGGAGGTTGATGCGCCCGTGATCCCGCTGACCGCCGGTCTTGCCGATGACCTGTTCGAGCATGACGGCCAGTTGACCAAGCGTGACGTTCGCGCCGTGACGTTGTCGGCCTTGGCGCCGCGTCCAGGCGAACTGCTGTGGGACGTCGGGCTGGGCTCGGGCGCGGTGGCAATCGAGTGGCTGCTGCGGCACGGCTCGCTGCGCGCGATCGGGATCGAGGCGCGGCAGGACCGGGCCGGCCGGGCGATGCGCAACGCGCTGGCGCTCGGCACTCCCGAGCTGAAGGTGGTGATGGGACGCGCGCCGGCGGTGCTGGCGGATCTGGAAGCGCCCGATGCGGTCTTCATCGGCGGCGGCATTTCGGAAATGGGTGTGTTCGAAGCCGTCTGGTCGCGGCTGAAACCCGGCGGCCGCCTCGTCGCCAACGTGGTGTCGCTCGAAGGCGAGGCGCGGCTGAGCGCGTTGTTCGGCCAGCATGGCGGTGAACTGATCCGCATCGCGGTTTCGCGCATCGAGCCGGTCGGCCGCATGCACGGCTGGCGGCAGGCCCTGCCGATCACGCAGTGGCGGGTGACGAAACCATGATCGCGCTCGGAATCGGTTGCCGGCGTGCCGCCAGCGTCGCAGACATCGAGGCGGTGATCGCACAGGCGCTCTCGCTTGCACGCCTCGCCCCGGCAGACGTGGCGGTGCTCGCCACAGCGGCGGACAAGGTCAGCGAACCCGGCGTGATCAGCGCCGCGCGCCGGCTTGGCCGCCCGCTCGTCGGAGTGGCCTCTGCTGACATGGCGGCTGTCGCCGATCGCGCGATCACGCGAAGCGATCGCGTCAGGCGCCTGAAGGGTGTACCTTCGGTCGCCGAGACGGCGGCGCTGGCTGCCGCCGGCGCGAATGCCCGGCTGGTCCTGGCGCGCGTCGCAAACGCCGTAGCGACCTGCGCGCTGGCGGAGGGCGAGGCGGCCATCGATGCGGAGCGTGCGCCATGACGGTGCACTTCATCGGCGCCGGTCCCGGCGCCCCGGACCTGATCACCTTGCGCGGCCGTGACCTGATCGCGCGCTGTCCGGTATGTCTCTATGCGGGCTCGCTGGTCCCTCGCGCGCTGCTCGATCATTGCCCGCCCGGCGCACGTATCGTCGACACAGCACCGATGTCGCTCGACGAGATCGTGGCCGAGATCGAACGCGCCACGCTCGCGGGCGACGACGTGGCGCGGCTGCATTCCGGCGATCTCTCGATCTGGAGCGCGCTCGGCGAGCAATTGCGGCGCCTGGATGCATTGCGGATTCCCTACACGATCACACCCGGTGTGCCGTCGTTCGCGGCGGCGGCGGCCGCGCTTGGCCGCGAATTGACCTTGCCGGGATTAGCCCAATCGGTGGTGCTCACGCGGACCTCCGGCCGCGCGTCGGCCATGCCGGACACGGAGCAGCTTTCGCTGTTCGCGCAGTCGCGCGCCACGCTCGCCATCCATCTCTCGATCCACGTTCTCGACAAGGTCGTCGAGGAGCTGCGGCCGCATTACGGTGACGACTGTCCGGTCGCGATCGTCTATCGCGCGAGCTGGCCGGACCAGCTGGTCCTGACCGGCACGCTGGCGACCATCGTCGGCCAGGCCGCGGCTTCCGCCGTGGAGCGGACCGCGCTGATCCTGGTGGGCCGCGCACTCGCAACCGAGGATTTTCGCAACAGCGCGCTGTACGATGCCGACTATCAGCGGCGCTTCCGCGGGAGAGGGGAGTGAGCCGGTCCATGACTTTGTCCGACCAGCCGGCCGTCGCGGTCGAACACGGCGATGTCGAGGGCCATGTCGTTGTCGCCCAGCGCACGCCGCGCCGTCGTCCAGGCGGCGAGCGCGACCACCTCTCCGGCAGGAAACCCGACCCGCTGGGACTCCTGCAGCACCTGCAGCGCGGTGTTGGCCGTGCGTGCGCTCGTGACCAGCGTGGCCGGCGCACCCGCGTCATGCAGCGTGTTCGCCAGCCAGCCGAGATCGACCTCGCCGGCGCGCGAATGCAGGTCGAGCAGGCCCTGGCCGAGCTTGGTCATCTTGGCGAAGCCGCCGGCCACGGTGACGCGAGCGACCGGATGCCGTCGCAGATATTTCAGCATGCCGCCGGCGAAATCGCCCATGTCGATCAGCGCCGTCTCCGGCAGGCCATGGAGCCGCTGTACGGCCTTCTCGGATGTGCTTCCCGTCGCGCCGGCGATGTGCGGCAGGCCGGCCGCGCGCGCGACGTCGATGCCGCGATAGATGGAGTGGATCCAGGCAGCACAGCTGAACGGCACCACGATTCCCGTGGTGCCGAGGATCGACAGGCCGCCGACGATGCCGAGCCGCGGGTTGAGCGTCTTTCTGGCGAGCTCCTCGCCGCCGGGAATGGAGATCTCGACGGCCACGTCGCCTGTCGCACCGAGCTTTGCCGAGGCTTCGCCAATCGCCGCCGTGATCATCTCGCGCGGCACCGGATTGATCGCAGGCTCTCCCGGCGGCAGCGGCAATCCCGGTCGTGTCACGGTGCCGACGCCGGGGCCGGCGCGGAACGTCACGCCGGAATTGTCTGCACCGCGCCGCAAGGTTGCTCTGACCAGCGCACCATGCGTGACGTCAGGATCGTCGCCGGCGTCCTTGACCACGCCCGCGGTGGCCTTGATGCCGTCGGCCTCATGCATCGCGATCGCAAAGCCGACGCGACGTCCGCCAGGCAGGGCGATCTCGACCATGGCAGGACAGTTGCCCGTGATCAGCAGCTCGTAGGCGGCGCGCGCCGCAGCCGTGGCGCAGCTGCCGGTCGTCCAGCCACGCTTCAGCGGTCGGTTCGGCGGATCCGCGATGTCCATCATGTCGGTTCGCATAGCACATTTTGCCATGCCTCGGCGGCGTTACGGCCATGAGCACGGCGGCGCCCAGCGGAATCATCATCGCCGCGCCGCGTTCGGGCGCCGGCAAGACGACCGTCACGCTCGGGCTGTTGCGTGCACTCAGCCGGCGCGGCGCGCGCGTGCAACCCTTCAAATGCGGCCCGGACTATATCGATCTCGCCTATCACACGGCTGCGGCACAACGGACGAGCTACAATCTCGACAGCTGGGCGATGTCCGCGCCGCAGCTGCTCGGGCTTGCCTGCGGCGTCGCCGCCGACGCCGATATCGCCATCGTCGAGGGCGTCATGGGCCTGTTCGATGGCGCGTCGCATCCCGGGCGCGCGGGCAGGGGCTCGGCCGCAGATCTTGCAGCCCTGACCGGCTGGCCGGTCGTGCTCGTTCTCGATGTCAGCGGGCAGACCGAGACGGCCGCCGCCGTCGCGCTCGGCTGCGCGCGTTTTCGCGACGATGTCCACGTGGCCGGGGTGATCCTCAATCGGGTCGCGAGCGAGCGGCACCGGGCGCTCATCGAGCCGGCGTTTGCGACCGTCGGAATCGAGGTGCTCGGCGCGCTGGCGCGGGACGCGCAACTGACCTTGCCCGAACGCCATCTCGGGCTGGTCCAGGCCCAGGAGATCACGGCCATCGAGGCCCATCTCGAGCGTCTTGCGGCAAGCGTGTCCGGGTCGGTCGATCTCGACGCGGTGCTTGCTCTCGCAAATCCGATTCGGGCGCCTGGCCTCGCCGCGCTGAGCTCCAGCCTCGGCATCAAACCGCCCGGACAGCGCATCGCGCTCGCATCAGATGCGGCCTTCTCGTTCAGCTATCCGCATCTGCTGCGGCACTGGCGCGCTCAGGGCGCGGAGACCATCCCGTTCTCGCCGTTGAACGACGAGGCTCCTGATCCAGCAGCCGACGCGGTGTGGCTGCCAGGCGGCTATCCCGAATTGCATGCGGGACGGCTGGCCTCGGCGCGGTCGTTCCTCGACGCGTTGCGCGCGATGGCCTCGCGCGGCGTGCCGATCCACGGCGAGTGCGGCGGCTACATGACGCTAGGCGCGGGACTCGAAGATGCCCATGGTGTCCGGCATGCGATGGCTGGGCTGCTGTCACTGGAAACGTCGTTCGCGCGACGCCGCCTGCATCTCGGCTATCGTCAAGCGACGCTCTTGGTCGACTGCAGCCTCGGCCCGAGAGGGGCCGTCGTTCACGGCCACGAATTCCATTATGCAACCATCCTGAGCGAGGCAGACGATCCGCTGATCGCGTGCCGCGATGCCTCGGGCGGCGTCATCGCCGAGCGCGGCGCCCGGCGCGGGTCGATGACCGGATCGTTCCTGCACGTCCTGAGCGGGGAGGGCGCATGAGCGAGCCAGGCCGAAGCCCTCCGCAGTTCGACGCGACATTCCGGCAGCGCTTTGCCGAGCTGGTGCGCTGGCGTCGCGACGTCCGCCGTTTCCGCGCCGATCCGGTCTCCCTTGAGCTGATCGAGCAGTTGCTCGCTCTCGCGTCCTACGCGCCGTCCGTCGGCTTCTGCCAGCCTTGGCGGTTCGTGTTCGTCGAGAGCGCCGAACGCCGCGCGACGTTGATCGAGAACTTCCAGCATGCGAACCAGGCGGCGCTCGCCGGCTATGATGGTGAGCGGCGCGCGCTCTATGCAAGCCTCAAGCTGGAAGGCTTGACGCAGGCGCCGGTCCATCTCGCCGTCTGTGCCGACGAAGGCGCTGCCACCGGGCATCGTCTCGGCCGCGCCACGATGCCGGAAACGCTCCGCTACTCGGTGGTCGCAGCGATCCAGACGTTCTGGCTGGCGGCGCGCGCGGAAGGTCTCGGCGTTGGCTGGGTGTCGATCCTGGACCCGGAGGCTGTCTGTCGCGCGCTCGAATTGCCGTCGGACTGGAGCCTGATTGCGTATCTCTGCGTCGGCTGGCCGCAGGAGGAGCATGACGATCCCGAGCTGGAACGTCACGGCTGGGAAACGCGGCTCGACCAGACCGTGATCAAGCCGCTCAAGCGTTAGGTCACGACGCGAGCGCCAACGCCGGCGCGTCAACCGTCATCGGCTCGCCGACGGCGGCCTCGGCGCGCATGAGCTGAAACCGTGTGCCGTGCAGGTTGACGGTCAGTGGAATGCCGCGGAAATCGTCGTGAAAGGCGTGGATGCGGCGCGCCATCTCGGATCGATCGATGTCGGCGGGCATGTCGCATAGGGCGGCGTACATCTGCCTCGTGCTCTTGGTGCCGCTCCAACCGGTGCCGAGCGCCGGCAGCGGGCCGGCCTGGCAGGCGAGGTCGCGCGACATCCGCCAGAACAGATAGGCGAGCCGCACGAACGCCATCTGCTCCAGGCCGCGGACATCCACGCCTTGGGGGATGTCGAACGGCTCGACACCGACGATCGCGCCGCAGTCGACCCGGGTCTCCATCGCGTGGGCCGTCGCGCCGAAGCGCTTCGTACCGTCGTACATTGCGAAATGGGCCGGCGCCCAGCCGGGATAATCCGGTGGGCCCGGATGAAAATTGTAGGCGCCGTAACCGAGCGCCTGAAGGATGGCGGCAGGCACGACGACGCCGGTCGTGAACGCAAGCAGGCGGGATCTGCCGAGCACGTCGCGTTCGATGGCTTCGAGGTCCTGCAGGCTGACCGCGCAGCGGAATGCGAGGGCAGCGTTGTGCGCCCGCAGGAGCTCGGACAACGCGAGCTGCTGGTCACGGCTGCCGGTGAGAAGAATGATGGTGTCGAACATGATTTGTCCTGGCTGGCGTCAGTGGCGATGGGCGTTGAAGCTGGCGGGCCGGCGCATGGCTTCCGAGGCGGCGGTGGCCGCGAACAGATCGGCCGGCAGCTCCTGACCGGGGACGATCTCGAGTACCATGTTGTCGGCCAGCAAAGCGGCCCGCCGCGCCATGCGAACCTCCGGCGCCCACGAGCACAGCGAAAGCTCGAGGCGGCCAAAGCCGCCGCAATCGGCGACGAAGGCGCTCGTCAGCCGCTCGATGCTGTCGGCCGTTGCGCGCGCGCTGCTACCTTCGACATCGCGCAGGATGACCGTGACGCCCCGGCCAGATTTTACTTTCGAGCGCACCACGAGCAGCGACTCCAGCGCGCCGACGCGCCCCGCCCGCCGCGGCGAGCGTGCCACTTCGGCGAAGTCCGGGTCGGGGCCGAGATCAGCGTTTGTCGGCTTCAGATTGTGGACGATCGTCGCGTTGCCGACTCCGGCTTCCCCTGCAACGGCATGGTAGCTGCGGGGAAGCCAGACCGTATCGAGTGCGATCTGGGACGTCACCGCACTCCAGGCCTGGTCGATCAGATAGCCGTCCCAGACATCGGGATATGACGAGGCAATCTCGCGCCAGGTCGTCAGCATGGTCTCGGCCGCCTTGGAGCGGCCGAAATAGAGAGTGCGCGGCGACATCTCCCAGCCGTTCCACTTATGGACGGCGAAGTCGCAGCCGGCCAGATGAGGAAGGCCCGGGGCGGCTTGAAACATCACGTCCGCCTCGACGTACAACAGCGGCTCGCGGTGCCGCTGCCACATCCGCGCGACGAAGTCGGCCTTGTCGGCAGCGCTCAGGCGTTCGCCGGGGCGGCAATCGATCGCCTCGATGTCGAATGGGAGCCCGAGCCGCTGCAGCGAGCGTCTGAGATGATAGACGTGCAAGTCGCCGACCGTCGTCGGATGGCAGGACACGACACGCATCGTAGTTGCGGGTGCCGTCTCCGGAGCAGGCCAGTCGCGGCCGCCCCACCACAATTCATGCGGACCGTCGGCCGAGGTGCCGACGGTGCCGAACGCCGTCAACTTGGATTTCAGGAAATCGAACGCGGGGTTTTCGCCGAAAGGGATCGCCACGGCATCGTGCGAGGTCAGCGTGCCGTACAGCAGCTCCGCACCCGCGCCGGTTGGCGGATCGAGCAGGACGATCGTGCGGCCGCGGCCAGGCGATGGACGTTCGTCGCAGTGAACCAGCGGCCCGAATGTCCGCGACAGCCACTGCAGACGAAGACCTTGCTGCTGACCGAGCCTGACGCCTCGAGCGCGCAAGGCTTGCGTCGGGTCGTCGTCGATGGCTTTCGGGTCTTGTCGCATCATGCCGGGTCCTCCTGCACAATCAAACGGACCACGTCGGCCAATCAGGCGCGTCGATCACGCATGCGCCGGCGTCGGTCACTTGCGATGATGCGAGCAGGACGAAGCTCTCGACACGGAAAACGCGAACTTCGTTTCGCAATGTTGCCGGCGCGCCGCGCGAAGCCCGCACAGATGAATCAACATCGTGGATGCGTAAGAAGACGTACGGGCATTCGCTTTCGATCTGATAGCGCTTGGTCGACGCCGAAGTACGAAATCGGGCATTAAAAAGCAGTCGCGGGCGCGGATCGCGCGCTTCGCGCTGAGATATCGAACGCGACGATACTCACGAAAGTCGACGTCGATCGAAACATTGAGCAACATTCGGTGACGCTACAGACATCGATTGACACCTACGCGTGCGTCGTCGGCGCGCGACGCATCACGTCGATCGCTTCATTTGTCGTTCCATCAGCAACTACAACGTACGAGCACGACAGATCAGGCGCGCCTTGTCGCAAAAATCGTCACGAGATTCAAAAATCGCGTCTGCGGAAACTGACAGAGTCGAAAAATGCGATAATTTCGTCGAGGTGATTCGGAAAAAATTGCCGGGCGAGATGATCGTTTCGCAAGAACTCCGGATCTTGATCGACCGCAGATTTGGTGTGCGCGGTCCGCATCCAGGGATGCTGTTAGTAAGCGTTGCAGCCCGCGTTTTCTGCTGAACTCGTCTTCCGGAATGAACCCGCGCCATGCCGAACATCGGCCTCTCCTTCTCAATGATCGTCGAGCGCTCGATCCGCGTGCGGCAGAATTTGCCTGTCCCTAGGCAAAACATTCCATCTAACTACCTGAAAAATCACGAAGAATCTTCGCCTGCTTCTCTCGATCACAGCGTTCAACGATCGGAAGCCGTCTGCGAATGCCGCATTCGGCATTGCGGGTTGGAGATGCGGAAATGAGCTACGCGCTGGACGTCTGGGCCCCGGCCGATGGCGTATCTTCGAAGGAGCCGGGGTCCCCGGACGTCGCGGTGGTGCTGCCGTCGAGCGAGTCGGTCAGCACCGTTCCAGACTCTGCGCCGCCGGGCGAGACCATGGTCTTCGACGAGGACAAGGATCTGCTCGACCGGCTGGCCACCGGAGAGGAGCTCGCATTTCGCCTTCTCGTCGAGCGCCACATCGACCGCGCCTATGCGATTGCGTTGCGCATCGTCGGCAATGCCGCCGACGCCGAGGACGTCGTTCAGGATACGATGCTGAAGGTCTGGACTCATCGCGGGCGGTGGCAGCACGGCCGTGCCAAATTCTCGACCTGGCTCTATCGCGTCGTCAGCAACCGCTGCATCGACATCCGCCGCAAGCCGCGGACCGAGAATGTCGATGTGGTGCCCGAGGTTGCGGACGGCAAGCCGGATGCCGTGAGCGTCATCGAGCGTGCGGAGCTCAGCGACCTCCTGGAAGGAGCGATGCAGCGGCTTCCGGAGCAGCAACGGATCGCCGTGATCCTGTCGTATCACGAGAACATGAGCAACGGCGAAATCGCCGAGGTGATGGACACGACAGTGGCCGCCGTGGAGTCGCTGTTGAAGCGGGGTCGCCAGCATCTGCGCGACATGCTGCGGCGTCACGAGCGCGACATTCGCGGCGCCTTCACCGATTGCTAACCATAAAATTCCCGGCGCGGGAGAATTCCCGCCTGATTCCCGCAGGCGCTTCCGTTTGATCGGTCAGACGGGGCCGATCCGCACCGTCAGTCCTTCCACGATGCGGCGTGCTTTGCCGATCACTCAGGAGTCCTCACCGTGCCCGCAATTTCCACCAACATCGCCGCCAACTCCGCCGTCCGCTACTTGAACATCAACTCCAACCAGGAGACGAGCTCGCTCTCCAAGCTGTCGAGCGGTTCGCGCATCACGTCGGCCTCGGACGACGCGGCCGGTCTCGCCATTTCCACGCGCATCTCCTCGGACATCACCACGCTGCAGCAGGCCGCGACCAACGCCGCCCAGGCGACGTCGATCCTGCAGACCGCGGATGGCGGCGCGTCGAACATCAGCGACATCCTGGCGCGCATGAAGTCGCTGGCCTCCGAGTCCGCATCGGGCACCACGGTCGGAACCAGCCGCACCTACATCCAGTCGGAATTCTCGCAGCTCATCAGCGAAATCTCGTCGATCGCGACCGGAACGCGCTACAGCGGTCAGAGCCTGCTCGACGGCACCAGCACGTTCTCGTCGGGCGTCTCGGTTCTGGTCGGATCGTCCGCGTCCGACACCATCAACATCACGCTGTCGGATCTCACCGCGAGCACGCTCGGCGTCTCGTCGCTCGACGTCAGCACCCAGACCGGCGCGACCGCAGCCTTGACCACTCTCGACACCGCGATCGACACCGTGTCGAAGGCGCGTGCCGACATCGGCGCGCAGGAGTCGCGCTTCAACTTCTCGGCCGATTCGATCTCGACGCAGACGCAGAACCTGCAATCGGCCAATTCCGCCATCAAGGACGTCGACATCGCCTCGGAGCAGGCGAAGCTGTCGTCGGCGCAGGTGAAGACCCAGGCCGCGGTATCGGCGGAAGCCGCCGCCAACCAGATCCCGCAGTACCTCCTGAAGCTGCTGGGCTGAGCCGTGATCTGCCGGGCCGGCGCCTCGCCGGTCCGGCTTTTTCCTCGGAGGACGACGACGGATGACGGTGAGCAGCGCAACCTCGAGCACGAGCAGCACGACATCGTCTTCTTCATCATCGACGAGTTCGAGCAGCTCGCTCACGACGTCGGGAACGAGCACCACGAGCACGATCGACTGGACCGCGCTGATCGAGTCCGCCGTCAATGCCAAGCTCACCCAGGCGACCCAGATCTCGACCAAGATCACCGCCAATGAGGCCAAGATCACGGCGTACCAGACGCTGCAGACCGCACTGAAGACACTGTCATCGGGATTGTCGTCGCTGGCGACATCGATGGTGAACTCGCTTGCGACCAACGCCTTCGCCACGCGGGCCGCCACCATCAGCGCGACCGGCGACGTCAGCGCCTCATCGGCGCTGTCGATGTCGGTGAGCAATGGAGCCGCGACCGGCAGCCACACGCTGACGATCGGCCAGGTCGCCACGGCGCACAAGGTGACGGGCACGACGCAGTCGAGCCAGACCGCGGCCCTCGGCTATTCCGGCACGTTCTCGCTCGGCCTGTCCGGAGGCAGCACGGCCGACATCACCATCACCAGCGGCATGTCGCTGCAGGATGTCGTCGACGCGATCAACGCGCAGACCTCCACGACCGATGTCGAGGCGTCGATCGTCCAGGTATCGAGCGGGTCCTATCAACTGGTGCTGACGGGGACCCAGGATGCCGCCGACATCACCTATGCAAGCTCGTCCGGGGACGACATCCTCAACAAGCTCGGGGTGACCGACAGCTCGGGAGCCTTCGCGACGGTGCTGCAGACGGCCCAGGCCGCGGAGTTCACGCTCGATGGGATCAGCCTGACCCGCAACACAAACGACATCACCGACGTGCTCAGCGGCGTCACGTTCGATCTGCTGCAGGCGACACCCTCCGGAACGACGCTGACCGTCACCATCGGCGCCGATACGAGCCAGATCTCGTCGGCGCTGCAGACCTTCGTCACCGACTACAATGCGTTCCGCGATGCCGTGATTGCGCAGCAGACCACCAACTCCGACGGAACCGCCTCATCCAGCTCGGTGCTGTTCGGCGACGGCACCATGCGCGACATCATGAACTCGCTTCAGGCCGTGCTCGGAACGTCCGTCGGCGGGCTGACGATGGCGGACCTTGGTCTCTCGTTCAACGAAAAGAACGAACTCGAACTCGATACGGGCACGCTGTCGACGATCCTGAGCACCAATTTGAGCGGTGTGACGACGTTGTTGTCGGCGCAGACCAAGACCTCGTCGAGCCAGCTCAGCGTCGTCAATACCGGGTCGTCGCCGCAGTCGTTCACCCTGGATCTGACGGTGGATGCCTCGGGGAATCTCTCGGCCGCATCCGTCGGTGGCGACAGTTCGCTGTTCACGGTCAGCGGCAACACGATCGTGGGCAATTCCGGGACGATCTATGCCGGCATGGCTTTCACCTATACCGGCTCGACCTCGCAATCGATCACGGTGACCTCGACCCAGGGGCTTGCAACCCAGATCTACCAGATCGCCAAGACCGCATCGTCCAGCACCGGCTCGTTGCAGACTTTGATCGACAATCTGACGTCCCAGGACGAGACGATGCAGGCCAAGGTCAACGACATCAAGAGCTCGGCTGCGACGTTCCAGACCCAGCTCACGGCGCAATACGCCAAGTACCAGGCCGCGATCGAGAGCGCCAACAATACGCTGACCTATCTGAAAGCCCTCCTCAATTCGAGTTCGAGTAACTGATGACCCAGAGTTCGATGGCGCAATTTGCAAGTCAGGCCTACCGCGGCACGGCCGTCGCGGTTCCGCCGCTGCGGGCCGTGATCATGCTGCTCAACGGCGCGGTCACCTGCCTGCAGAAATCCGTGCAAGCGCAGGAGGTGCGTCGCTTCGAGGAGGGGCATGCCCACCTGACCCGGGCAACGGCGATCCTGCGCGGGTTGAGCTTGCACCTCGATTCCACGCGCGGCGGACCGGTCGCCGACCAGTTGTTCGGAACCTACAACGCCCTGATCGTGGCCGCGCTGCGGGCCTATGGTCGACCTCACATGCGCGAGAATTTCCAGCGGATCACCGAAAGCCTGCTGGAACTGCGGCAGGCGTGGGAGGCTGTCGATGTGGCGGCCCGGGGAAAGCGAGCGGCTGCTGATTCGGCCAACCGTCGGTAGATCTCGCCGAATCGGGCACTCGCCGCGCTGCGGAAATCTTGAGAAATCGATCAGAAATGGGCTGCATTGTCTCCCGTTTCGGTATCCAGTGCGGCCTCGCGTGCATACGACTCCCGAAAAGTACGGAGTTTCCAGAGCTTGGTTGCGGTCGATCGTCACAATTGCCGATATCAATTTCGTTCGCGGGCTGAATGCTTTATGACCAAGCTGGAAGCGCTGGATTGGGCGGACGATGGACGTCAGGGAATTCGAGGATCTGATCGGCAGGCTGGGTGAGGACCTCTCGCGCTGGCCGGCGGAGCAGCGTCAATCCGCTGCTGATCTGCTTGCGTCCTCTCCCGAAGCCGATCGATTGCTATCCGAGGCACGTCTCGTTCGTGAGGCGCTGTCGTCGCCGCCGGTTCGTGCACCCGCCGGCCTGACGTCGCGCATCCTTGCTGCGGCCCATCGCCTGGCCCAAGAGGAAGCGGCAACCCCGCCGGCTGACGCCCATCAGCCTGGCTGAGCCTTAGCCAGGACCGCGCTTGCGCGGCTGCGCTTCGGCCGGTCGGACCTCGCCGCTGGAACCGCAACACCATCGCAACTGTCATCTCGCTCAGTTTCTTGAGCTCGCTTGCGCGCGAATCGAGGGCGCCCGAGTGCGACGACGGCGAGCCGTGGCGCCGATGCAGATCGGGGCCTCGCACCAGGCGATTTTTGCCGCCTCTGCGCAACAGCGCGGCGGCAAATTCTGCCGTCGGATCAACTAATTCGATCGACTAATTGTGCGCCTGGAATCGGCGCTCTGGCCGTTTGATCAGCAAACGCCTTCACGACCGCGTGGTCGTGCTGTGTCCCGCCGCCGCTCGCGGCGCGAGCCGGAGTTCTGCCATGACCGTCACCGCCGCGAGTTCGTCGACCGCGACCACCTCATCGACATCATCGTCCAGCGACACATCGCGTACGACGCTCAGCTCGACCGACTTTCTTCAGCTGCTGGTGAGCGAACTGCAGAACCAGGATCCGCTCAACGCGACCAGCGTGACCGACTTCATCAACCAGATGACGTCCTACGCCAATTTCACCTCGCAGCAGTCGCTCAACAGCAGCATGACCTCGCTGGCCGGCTCGTTCTCGAGCCTGGTGACGCTGAATTCGGTGAACTACATCGGCCACACCGTCGAGGCCAAGAGTGACACTGCCGTCCTCTCGAACGGCTCGGCGACGTTCGGCTATTCGCTGTCGTCAGCAGCGTCAAACGTTTCGATCTCGATCAATGATTCCTCCGGAAGCACGGTCTGGACAGGCACCGGGACCGGCAACAAGGGCGCCAATTCGATCACCTGGGACGGCACCGATTCCAGCGGCAATCAGCTCAGCAATGGCGGCCAGTACACGATCTCCGTGACGGCGACGGACTCCGCGGGCACCTCGGTCCTCAACTACACGACGGTCACCGGGACCGTAACCGGCATCGACACCTCGACCAGCACGCCGTCGCTCACCGTCGGCGGCGTTCCTGTCAGCGCCAGCAACATCATCGGCGTCACCTCCTGACCGCATTACCCGGAGTACAATCATGAGTCTTTCTGGAGCCCTGTCATCGGCGATCTCGGCGCTCAACGCGCAGAGCTCGTCGCTCGCCATGATCAGCGACAACATCTCCAACGCCGATACGACCGGATACAAGACCACGTCCGGCCTGTTCGAGCAGCTGGTGACGGCATCGAGCAGCTCGAAAGCCTATTCCTCGGGGGGCGTCTCGGTCTCCGGCCGTGCCAACATCACGCAGCAGGGGCTGCTGGCCGCCACCACCAACGCGACCGACGTCGCCATCCAGGGCTCGGGCTTCTTCGTCGCGACCAACTCGACTTCGGCCGGAGGCGAGACCTTCTACACGCGCAACGGCGCGTTCACGACCGACAATGCCGGCTATCTCGAGAACGACGGCTACTATCTCGAAGGCTGGCGCACAGATGCGAGCGGCAACGTGGTCGGCAACGGCCTCGAGCCGGTCAATACCAAGGTGGCGCTGACGAATGGTGGGGCGACGACCAAGACGTCGCTTGCGGCCAACCTGCCGGCCGATGCCGCAAGCGGAGACACCTTCAGCAGCTCGATGACGGTGTACGATTCGCTTGGCCAGTCGCATACGCTCAATGTGACCTGGACCAAGTCGGCGACGGCGAACGAATGGACTGCCGATGTCGCGCCTGCCACGGCGTCGGACGGCACCGTGACGAGCGGCACCTATACGATCGATTTCAACTCTGACGGCTCGCTGAGCACGGTCTCCTCGACCAATCTCGGCATCACCTGGAACAACGGCGCCGCGGCGAGCTCGATCACGCTCAGCTTCGGCACCACCGGCGGCGGCACCGACGGTCTGACCCAATTATCGTCCGGCAGCACGACGCCGAGCGTCTCCAATTTCAGCGCCAATTCCGACGGCATCTCGTTCGGAACGCTGAGCAGCATTTCGGTCGGCAAGAACGGTCTCGTCGAGGCGACCTATTCCAACGGCCAGACGGTTCCGATCTACAAGATCGCGGTGGCGACCTTCGCCGATCCCAATGGCCTCGTGGCACATAGCAGCGGCATGTACACGTCGACGGCGACATCGGGCAACGCGACCCTGCAGGCATCCGGCGAGAATGGTGCAGGGACCATTTACGGTAGCGAGCTGGAGTCGAGCACGACCGATACCACGGGCCAGTTCAGCAGCATGATCTCGGCTCAGCAGGCCTATTCGGCGGCGTCGCAGGTGATCTCGGCCGTCAACAAGATGTACGACACCCTGATCTCGTCGATGAGGTGATCATGGCCGACCTCAAGAGGGAGCGGCTCGGCGAGGGCGAGGTTCTGCTGAAGAAGCTGCGGCGGCTGAGACTGCGCGCCGCGACCGCCGGCAAGGACGACCGCGTGCAACTGTTGGCCTTGATCGACGATATCGAAACGGTCCGACGAAAGCTGCTTCGCGAATGTGCGCTGCTCGACGAGGAACTCAAGGTCGCCACCGTGAGGGTGACGGCGCTGAATACCTATGCCCGCGTCGCGCAGATCAGTCGCCGACCGCAGCGTGAACAGTAAGAGGGGAGCGACAGGATGAAACACGCAATTCAGGCCGATCGACGGCCCGCAAGCGAGGACGAGGTGCGGACCTTGATCGCGCTGATCGACGAACTCATCGCGGTGGTGTCGGAGGAGAATGTGGAGCTCGCCAAGGGATTGCCGGCCTCGCGCTCGAAGCAGCTCGACGACAAGAACCGGTTGGCCGGGTTGTTCGAGCAGCGGGTGGCCGAATGCGCCAGGCAGACGGCAAGCCTCGACGTCCGCGACCGCGTCCTGCGCGAGCAGCTCATGGAGCACATCCTCAACCTGCGTGGCGCGATGGATGAGAACCTCGTGCGGCTGCGGGCCGCGATCGAAGCCAGCAATCGTCGCATCGAGGCGGTCATGCAGGCGATCCGCGAGCAAATCGCAAATGCCTCCCCCTATGGAGCCGGTGGACGTCGTACCGCGCGTGCGACATCGTGCGGAACCAATGTGAGGGCGTGATGGCCAGCCAGCAGCGGGAGTAGGGCAATGTCGCTCGACATAGCACGGTTGGTCGCCTTCAGCGGCATCTCGGCCACGGAGCTGCAGATCAGCGTGGCGTCGTCGAACATCTCGAACGCCGACACGAAGGGGTATACGCAGAAGACGGCCAACCAGGTCACGAACGTGACCGGGGGAGTTGGAACCGGCGTTTCCATTACCGGCATTTCGAGCAATGTCGACAAGCTGCTGCTGAAATCCCTGATCGGAGCCAACTCCGAGCTCGGCGCGGCCGACACCACGAACAATTACCTGACGCAACTCCAGCAGTTGTTCGGCAGCGCGTCCACGTCCGGCACCTCGACGACGGGAACGTCGCTGGCAAACTCGCTGGCCTCGCTGGAGTCCGCCTTGTCGTCGCTGGCGAGTTCGCCCAGCAGCGTGTCGCTGCAATCGGCCGTGGTCAGCGCGCTGGACGATTTCGCCAGCCAGCTGCGCAGCACGTCGAGCGGCGTGCAGACGCTGCGCGCCAATGCCGACAAGGACATCGCGTCGTCGGTCCAGAGCGTCAACGACGACCTGCAGCAGGTCGCCGATCTCAACGTCGAGATCCGGAAGATGGCGGCGTCCGGCCAATCGACCGCGGATCTCGAGGACGAGCGCAACGCGGCGCTGCAGGACCTGTCGTCCTACATGAACGTCAGCTACTACACGGCGTCGAACGGCGATCTTCAGGTCTATACCTCGTCGGGGCGGGCTCTGGTCGACAGCTCGGCGCACACACTGAGCTATACGGCCTCGGCGAATGTCTCGGCGGCGTCGAGCTATGCGTCCGGCGGCTTCAGCGGCATCACGGTCGACGGCGTCGACGTCACGTCCCAGATCACGTCGGGCAAGATCGGCTCGCTGGTCACGTTGCGGGACGAAACCCTGCCGGCCGCGCAGACCCAGCTCGATCAACTGGCCTCGCAGCTGAAATCGGCGCTGAATTCGATCACTGATAGCGCGTCGGCCGTTCCACCTCCGACTACCCTGACCGGATCGGCGAGCGTCAGCAGCACGACGGCCCTGGCGGCATCCGGAACGGTCCGCATCGCCGTGGCTGACCAGAGCGGCAATCTCGTTTCGTATCAGGATCTCGACCTGTCGTCCTATGCGACGGTGGGCGATCTGGTCACAGCGCTCAACGGCATCTCCGGCGTCTCCGCCTCGATCGATTCCAGCGGGCACCTGTCGATCAGCGCCACGTCGTCGTCGAACGGCATCGCGATCAACGACATGACCAGCGCGATCGGCGGCAGCGGCTTCGCCGGCTATTTCGGCATGAATGACCTCGTCACCGGCACGAGCGCGGCCAATTTTGCCGTCAACAGTAGCATCCTGAGCGGCGCTGCCGGTCTTCCGACCGGCACGCTCGACGGCTCCGCGACCCTGACGACCGGCAGCCAGGTGCTGACGGCCGGCTCGGCGACGGTCATCAACGCGCTCATCGACAAGCTGACCGGCTCGACCAGCTTCGCCTCGGCCGGCGGCCTGAGCGCAACGAGCGGTTCGTTTGCCGACTATGCCGCGGCGATCGTCGCCAATGTGGCCAGCAAGGCGTCGCAGGCCGCGACGGCCTACACCGCGAAATCGACGGCCCAGTCGAGCTATGCGAGCTCGCTGTCCTCGCAGTCGGGCGTCAACCTCGACGAGGAGACGGCGCGGGTGAGCTCGCTGCAGAACAAATACGCTGCCGCCTCGCAGCTGATCTCCGTGATCAACAGCATGTTCTCGTCGCTGCTCACTGCCGTGCAGTCGACCTAGTCCGGAGCGCCTATCATGACGATGCGGATTGCGACATTCTCGAACTCCGACCAGATGATCGCGAGCGCGCTGCGGACGCAGGCGACCATGGCCAACCTCCAGGTGCAGGAGGCCTCGGGGCTGAAGACCGAGTA
This sequence comes from Bradyrhizobium sp. SZCCHNR1015, assembly GCF_032489875.1. NCBI lineage: Bacteria > Pseudomonadati > Pseudomonadota > Alphaproteobacteria > Hyphomicrobiales > Nitrobacteraceae > Bradyrhizobium > Bradyrhizobium sp. SZCCHNR1015. The sequence goes on along the minus strand of NZ_JAUEYW010000014.1, from coordinate 17,839 downwards.
TCTCGCCGGTTATGGCGCCGACACCCAGCACGTCGTCAATCTGCAGGTGTCGGTCACGCGGGCGCAGTCCTATATCGATGCCGCGACCCTGGCCGACAGCAAGGTGCAGGTGATGTATTCCGCCGTAGGACAGGTGTCGGACATCGTCAGTCAGCTGCGCACGGCGCTGAGCGCTGCGAGCTCCGGCAGCAGCACGGGAACCACGTCCGCGATCAGCAGCGCGCAGCAGTTGCTGCAGCAGATGGCGGGCATCCTGAACACCCAGTATGACGGGCAGTATCTGTTCGGCGGCGGACGAACCGCGACGGCGGCGGTCGACACGTCGAGCTTCGCCTCCGGCACGGGATCGCTGACCACGACGGATAGCAGCTACTATCGGGGCGACGGCGAGCTGGCCTCGGTCCGGGTTTCCGATGGGCAGTCGGTCACCTATGGCGTCACCGCCGACAACCCGGCGTTCGAGGAGGTCATGCGGGTCCTGAAGTTCGTCGCCAACAGCTCGACCCTCTCCGGAACCGACGTCACCTCCGCATTGACGCTTGCCGATCAGGCGGTGGACGACGTCGCGACGGTGCAGGCCAAGCTCTCCGACGCGGCGTCCCGGATCGAGAGCGCGAAGTCGCAGCAGACCGATTACAAGAGCTATGCCGAGAGCCTGGCGACCGACCTGACCAGCGTCGACGTCGCTGCGGTCACCGCCCAGCTCTCGACATATCAGGCCCAGCTCACGGCGAGCTATACCGCCATCTCCAAGATCCAGAGCCTGAACCTCGCCAGTTACCTGCGCTGAGACAGCGGCACCGATTGCGGTCGGCGGGATGGGCATGGGCGGATCAAGGAAAACGCGAAAGCTCAGCAGCTCCATCTGCGGGAAGAGGATGATCCGGACGTCGAGCTGCCGAGGAATTCCGCGCCGGAGTCGTCTGCGCCTTCGTCGCCACGGTCATGGGTCTCGAGCAGATCTGGTGGGTGATGGCGCTCGGCGCAATGAGGCGTTGGCAGCATTTGCCGTGGCGCGATCATGACGAGTCCGTCATCCGCGCGGCGGAGGTTGCGCATTGAAGTGCCGGTGCGTCGGGCGAGCCCCACGCACCGGCGAACTCACGTCACCAGCGATGATGGGTGCGGATCACGCCATGGCCGTGGCGGTGTCCGAAATGACGGCCGCCGTGCCAGCCATGATGATGACCCCAACCCGGACCGCGGTAATAGCCGTAGCTGTGCCGCCACGGCCGCGGGCCATAGGAATAGCCGTAGCTGCGATAGATCGGGCGGGGAGCGTAGCTGTAGCCATAGCCGCCGTAATAGGGGCGGTAGGCCGGGTAGTAGCCGCCATAGCCATAGGGGTAGGCGGCGTAGCGATACCCGCCGTAATAGGGATAGGGCGCGTAACCGCCATAATAGGAGGGGGCGGCGATCGCTGATCCGATCACGGCCCCCGCCAGCAGCCCCGCGCCGATCGCGGCGCCGCCGCCCCAGCCGCCATGCCAGCCGCCGTAGCGGACCTGGACGGCATGCGCGCTTTCGGCGCCCGGTTTGGCGGCTGCTGACAGCGACGTCAGCGGCGCAGCCGAGACCGAGTGCAGCGTGGACAGAGAAAGTGCGCCGGCGATGGCGAGCGTCGCGGCGGCTTTGAAGGTGACCATCCTGTTGTCTCCCGTTGATTCTGGGTCATGCTCAACCGGAAGAGACGATCTTCGTTGCAGTCGTCGCGACGGACGTTTTGTCGCGCGCCATTGGTCCAGGTGGCGGTCGATGCCGGAGACCGGCATCGACCCTGGTGTCGTTACGGGCAGGAATGGCGCAGGCCGTCATTGCCGAGATAGGTGCCGGAGCCCGGGTCGTAGGACCGGAAGCGCTGGGCGCAATAGGCCTGGGCATTGGCGGCCTCGGCGCGGCTGTTGGCGATCGCGCCACCGATGATCGCGCCGGCCGCCAGACCGCCCAGGGCCGCGGCACCCGCACCGTAGCCGTGCCCGCCATAGCGATGGCCGTAATAGCCGTGGTGATGACCGTAGCCGCCGCGCCAGTGGCGATACTGCACCTGCTGCAGCTCGGTCGCGTCCTGCGTGGCGGCGGCCGGCGCCGGATGGTTCGGCAGCAACGGCGCGGCGGCGAGCGGCGATGCGGTCGCGAGCGTCATCGTTCCGATGGTGGCGACCGTGAAAAGTTTGCGCAGATCCATCTGCGTGCTCCTTTCTGTTCGTTATGCGGAGGGCAACGGCTCGCCGCCGTCCTCCGTTCCGCGCCGCGACGGAGCATGTCGGCGGCACGAGGTCGCATCCCAGAGGGGAACCGTGACCGCAAGCTACTCGATCAGCGCATCGAGCAGCGCATCCGGACATTCTGTCATCATCGTATGCCCCGCACCGGGCAGCACGATGGTGCGCGATTGCGCGATCGCAGCCGCCAGCGCCTTGCCGGCTTTCAGCGGCGTCATCATGTCCTTCTCGCCGAGGATCAGCCGCGCCGGCACCTTGATCTTGGCCGCCGCCGCCAGCGCATCATGATAGGCGTTGCAGGCGGAGAGATCGTTGAACAGCACGCCTGGCGCGCAGCGCTCCAGGGTCGCCTGCGCGCCGCCATGCATCCACAGCCCCGGCGCGCGGCTGCCGCCGAGCTCGGCGGCAAAACCGAGGCCCCAGATCGAGACCATGTCGATGGCGGCGTGATCATTGGCTTCGGCGGCGTTCAGGAGGTCAGGCCCGACTGTCATCGTGGCCGCGGTGCCGATCAGGCTCAGCGCCGACACGCGATCGGGATGGCGGGCCGCGGCATCGAGCGCGATCAGCGAGCCCATCGAGTGGCCGATCAGGTGCGCAGGCTTGGCGTGCACCGCCTGCAAGAGCGCGACGATCCAGTCGGCCATCGCAGCAATGGTCGGCAGCGCCGGGCCGGCCGAGCGGCCGTGGCCCGGCAGGTCGGGCGCCAGCACGGCAAAGCCGTGATGGGCGAACCAGCGGCTGTGCAGCGCCCAGACCGAATGATCGAAGCCGGCGCCATGGATGAAGACGACGGCGGGCAAGGACGAATCGAACTCGCGGCCGCCCGTGGCGGCGAAGACCTCATGATCTCCGATCGACAGCTGCATGGCTCACACCTTCTGCGAGGCGCGCAGCGCCTGTCCGAGATCGTCGATGATGTCGCCGGCCGCCTCGATGCCGACGGAGAGCCGGATCAGCTCCTCGCCGATCCCTGCCGCGGCGAGCTGGGCTGCGTCCATCTGCTGATGCGTGGTCGAGGCGGGATGGATCACCAGCGTCTTGGCGTCGCCGACATTGGCGAGATGGCTGATCAGCTTCAGGCTCTCGATGAACTTGCGTCCTGCGGGACGTCCGCCCTTGATGCCGAACGAGATGATCGAGCCGGCGCCGCGCGGCAACAGCGCCTTGGCGAGCGCATGGTCCGGATGCGTCTCCAGCGAGGGATGCAGCACCCAGTCGACGGCCTTGTTGGCCGTCAGCGCCGCCAGCACCGCGGCGGTGTTGGCAACATGCCGCTCCATGCGCAGATGCAAGGTCTCGACGCCCTGAAGCAGGTGGAACGCGTTGGTCGGCGACAGGCAGGCGCCGAAATCGCGCAGGCCCTCGGTGCGCGCGCGCATGATGAAGGCGGCTGCGCCGAACTGCTCGTCGAAGACGATGCCGTGATAGCCGGCATAGGGCTCGGTGAGCTGCGGGAACTTGGCCGAGGCGCGCCAGTCGAACCGGCCGCCATCGATGATCGCGCCGCCGATCGCGATGCCATGGCCGCCGAGCCATTTGGTGGCGGAGTGCATCACGATGTCGGCGCCTTGGGTGATCGGCTGGCTGAGAAAGGGCGTCGCGAAGGTGTTGTCGATCAGGAGCGGCACGCCGGACGCGTGCGCGATCGCCGAGACCTTGGGAATGTCCAGTACCTCGAGGCCGGGGTTGCCCAATGTCTCGCCGATCAGCAGCCGCGTGTTCGGCTTGATCGCGGCGCGGAAACCGTCGTGATCCCTGTGCTTGACGAAGCTCGTGGTGATGCCGAAGCGCGGCAGCGTGTGGGCGAGCAGATTGATGGTGCCGCCATAGAGCGAGGAGGAGGCGACGATGTGATCGCCCGCATTCAAGAGCGTGGCAATGGCGAGATGCAGCGCCGCCTGGCCGCTCGCGGTGCAGACGGCGCCGACGCCGCCCTCGAGCGCGGCAAGCCGCTCCTCGAGCACGGCCGTGGTCGGGTTGGAGATGCGGGTATAGATGTGGCCGGCGCGCTCGAGATTGAACAGCGCCGCGGCGTGCTCGGTGTCGTCGAACACGTAGGACGTGGTCTGGTAGATCGGCACTGCGCGGGCGCCGGTTGCGGGATCCGGGTGCTGGCCCGCGTGCAGGCTCAGGGTCTCGAAGGCGGGCGGTTTCGGCGGCGGCATGCGGATCAACTCTCCTCAAGCAGAACGCGTCTTCTGCCACAGATTTCGCCGTCCGTCAGGGGCGGCGCGGCGTGCCGCCCCTCACGCATCGATCAGCCGGCGAAGCGCTGCGGGAAAAGGCCGGCCGAGGCGATCTCGGCGATGGACAGGCGTGCGCTCGGCTTCTCGCGCTCCTTGAGCATGGCCGGCAGCTTGTCGCCATCGCCCTTGCGGCCGACCGCGATCGCGATCTCCACGGCGAAACCGTCGGGGACGCCGAGCGCCGTCTGCGCGGCGGCGACATCGAACCCGCTCATGCCGTGGGTGACCCAGCCGGACACCGCCGCTTGGTTGGCGAAATTGGCCCAGGCCGCGCCGGCATCGAAGGAATGCGTCCGCGTCGGTGTCGGCTCGGTCTTGCCCGCCGGGATGAAGGTCTTCTTCGACAGCACGTAGACGATCGCCGCGGCATGCTGCGCCCAGCCGCGATTGAACTCGACCAGCGGCGCCAGGAAGGTGTCGAACTCGGCCGAGCCGCGCAGCGCGTAGAGGAAGCGCCAGGGCTGCGAGTTGTAGGAGGCGGGGGCCCAGCGCGCCGCCTCGATGAAGGTCAGGAGCTCCGTTTCGGGCAGCGCCTCGTCGCTGAAGCCGCGCGGCGACCAGCGATCGACGAAGATGCGATGCGCCGGATGCTCGGTGATGCGATCGGTCGGCGGGGGACGATGGGCAGTCACGGTGGTCTCCTTCGTTCAGGCCCGTCGTCGGGCCTCGTGCCGCGCCTCGCTGCGGAGCACAATCCTCGGCCCCTGTGTGGCTCACGGCGCCTTGGGAGTCCAGATCGCCAACGCAGATGTGTCCACCTTGACCGGCAGCACGCGCTCGGCAAGGAAAGCGTCCGCGATCTTCTGCTGCTCCGAGAGGCCGGCCGCGGTGACCGCGCCGACCTGGTAGGAGCGGTGGCTGTTGGCCTCCTCGACGGTGGCGGCATCGATGCCCCAGAGCGCCGCGAGCTGGCCGGCCGCGGCGGCCGGATTGGCCTTCACCCATTTGCCGGTCTCGACCAGCTTGCCGTAGATGACGTCGAGCGCGTCGCCATGCCCCGCGGCATAGTCGGCGGCGGCGAGATAATAGCGCTTGTAGCTGGCAAGCCCGTCGCTACCGTCGGCGAGCACGCGCGCCCCGGACTGGCGGATGGTGCTGGTCAGGAACGGATCCCACGCCACCCAGGCATCCACATTGTTGCTGACGAAAGCGGTGCGGCCGTCGGCGGGTGGCAGATAGGCCGGGGTGATGTCCTTGAAGGTCAGACCAGCCTTGGCGAGCGCCGACAGCAGCAAATAGTGGCTCCCCGCGCCCTTGGTCACCGCGATCTTCTTGCCTTTCAGGTCGGCCAGCGTCCTGGTCGGCGATGCCGTCGCCACGAGGATCGCCTGCGCCGACGGCGAGGCGGCTTCCTCCGCGACATAGGCGAGCTTCGCGCCCGCGGCCTGCGCAAACACCGGGACGGTGTCGGCAACATCGGCGCCGAAATCGATGCTGCCGATGTTGATCGCTTCCAGCAGCGGCAGGCCGCTGGAGAATTCGTGCCAGGACACCTTGATGCCGAGCGGCGCCAGCACCTTCTCCAGCTCGCCATTGCTCTTGAGGAGAGCAATCAGGGTCGAGGACTTCTGATAGCCGATGCGCAGCGTCTCGGCGGCGTCCGCTCGCGGCGTGGCGAGCGCGCCGAGCAGGGCGAGCGCCATCACCAGGACGCCGCGGCGGGCGAGATGCGAGGATCGCGCGCGGCGCAGTCCGCTGAAGTACGGGGTCATTCGGAAATCTCCCAAACAGGCGATGGCGTGCACTTGTCCCGGATCATTCGCAGGATCGGGAGTGTTGCGCAATTTTGCAGATCGGTTCGGATGGAGAGGAAAGTTCTTCATGTGGCCGCGTCGCGAGAAGTTTGTTTTCTTGGCGCGTGAGAGACCCGGTGGATAGCCGCTCGCATCCTCGCGGCGCGCATGGCGTCCGAGATGTGTCTGCCGTTTGTCCCTCTTTCGATGAGAGGGCACAGGGAAGGCCGGGCGTCGACTGACACCCATGGCCCGCGTGCAAAAAGGAAGCACGCGGCGGTTACCACAGGATCAGCCGGACATCCGGCCTTCCCTGCGCAATGGGCTTACGGCTTATACGCGATCTCCCCGGTGCGCCGGGCTTTCTGGCCACCGTCATCCGCGAGACACGCAAGCATCTTCGCGAACTTGATACTAGCGTCGGAGTATCAGGACCACGCGATTTCGCCGTCCGGCTCCCCTCGTTCGTCCGCGCGCTTGACGCACGCTGCGACGAGAACCGGCCATCGCATCCCACACCAACGTTTCGTGACGTTCGCGAAGCGCCCCTCTCGATCGGGCGGGATGGGGTGATACAACCATGAATTCCGAAAAAAAGAAACAAGAATATTTTCTGTTGGGGGACTGGACAGGGCAAATCAGCTTGAGAACGCGGGCGAATTTCGTTTTTTCGCGCAAGCGCGAGGAGAAGCAATAGGCTCGTCACGCAAGATCTGGAGCTTCGGCGTATGACAATCGGCTTGTGCCCCTCTGCCTCCACGTCATGGCCGGGCGTCGTCCCGGCCATCTTTGGTAACTCTCCGCGGAGGTTTGGGCGGGTTGTCCGATCGAACGTCCCTACAACTGCCGGCCGAAATGAAGCGCGGGAGCTCATGAGCGGATTTGGCCTGACGTCTGCGACTTGCTCCGTGCAGCAAACCGGCAGCCATTGGGGGCAGTAGCCGCGGAGCAGGCGCATTCGGAGGACAGCCGTGACTAAAGCAAACCTCAGCGACCGAGTCAGCGGCGTCCGATTCAGCCCAAAGGAGAAGTCGAGCACACCGACTGACCGGACATCAGGAACTCATCCAGTCATTGCCATTTCCCGGCCACAGCACGATGGTGCAAAAGTGCGGCAGGAGTCAGGAACGTCATGATCTGGACGATCATCATCCGCCCGTTTATCCTCGCCTTGGCATGCGGTGCAGCCGCTCAATCGGTCGCGAACGCGTCCGACGCCAGTTGGGATAAATGCCTCATAGCCCCGAGACGGGCCTGCGTCCTACGTGAGGCCGCAGAAGTCGCCGGCACCATCGGCGACCCGCACTTGTCTGCGCGCGAACTCGGCGAGATTGCCAAGGCACAGTTGAAGGCCGGCCTGTTCACTGAGGCCGCCACGACGATCGATCTGGCTTTGCAGGTCGCGAAGTCGATCGCCAAGGATAGCTATGATCGCGACGACGCACTCGAGACCATCACGCAGGTTCAGGCGCAGGCCGGCAAGCTCGCCGACGCGCTGGAGACCGCCAAATCGATCGAGAACCGCCACGTACAGGCCGCGGCGTTCGGGGCGATCGCTATTGCAGAGGGGAACGCCGGCCGGCTGGAAGATGCGCTTCGACGGGTGCAGGCGATCGAGGACTTGCCGGATCGTGCCCTCATCATACGCCGGGTGACCTGGGAGCTGCGCGCCAGCGCAGTGGCGCGGGGAGAGGACGACAAGATCGTGGCCGCGCTTCAAACAGTGCTAGCGGTCGAACAGCGGTATCCGCCGCCCATAGTGATTACGGGCGTTCATCACCCCTCGGAATTCATCCCGGCGCTCGCCATCATCGCGCAAGCGCAGGCCCGCGCGGGAAAAGTCACCGACGCCATGCGGGTTGCGAGACTGGTCTCGCGCTCGATGGAGCGCGCCCAGACGTTTGCAGCCATTGGCGTCGCGCTAGCGCGGGCCGGTGCGGTCGGTTCGGCCTTGGAAGTTGCGCGATCGATCGACGATCGCTGGGAGCGCGGCATCGTGCTCGGGTACATTCTCGAGCCTCGGCTGACGCCCGATCTCATCGCCGATGAGGCGACTACGTCCGGCTCGCCTGTGAAAGCGGAGGTCCCTAACAAGGTCCGGGATTTCGTCGCCGCCTTCACAGATCGCGAGCAGCGTGCCACCGTGCTCTGCCTTATCGCGATGACGTTGGCGAACAACGGCCGCCTGGACGAAGCCATCGCGCTCGCGGAGCCAATCGATCAGGACAAACCACGCGCCTTCGCTTGGCACGCCATTGCCAAGGCGCAAGCGAAGGCCGGCATGGCCACACAATCGATCGCGTCCTTCGACCGGGCCGTCCAGGCTGCGTTGTCGTTCCAACCGAACGACGGGATTTTGTCGAAAATCGCCGTCTCACAAGCGGATGCCGATCAGATCGATGAAGCCCTCCATGTCACCCGACTGATCGGCGGTACCATGGCTACGGCGGGATCTGTCGCAAAGGTCATGAGCGATGGCAAGCTCGCCAACGTCGACTATGACCGTCGCTATGCACTGCGCGCGATCGCCAAGGCGCAAGCAAGAGCCGGCAGGACGGTGGACGCCTTTCAGAACGCGTCGGCGCTCAGGCTGGGTCCTGATATCATTTCCCCAGGGCTCGGCGTCGTCGCCGAAGAACTCGCCGAGGCTGGACGGATCGCCGAAGCGATCGATGCCGCCGCGGCCGAGGACAATCTCCATCGTCGCTCCGAGCTGCTCGCATCGATTGCCAAGGCCATGGCTGAAGCCGGCAGGATCGACCAGGCGAAGCAGGTGACGCAACACGTCACCTGGGGGCGCGATCAGGTCGAAGCCCTAGCGTCAATCGGCGGCGCGCAGGCGAAGGCGGGCCTCATGGCCGATGCTCTGGCGAGCTTCGCCGAGGCCATGCAGATCGCGTACGCGCAGCCTTACAAGAACACGACGGCCGATGCCCTCGTGAAGATTGCGAGCCGACTATCGAACTGAACTTGCAGGTCCGCGATCGGTATACGAACACATTGCACGAGATCACCCCATTCTCTTGTTTTGCGCGACTTTCCGGTTAGGTATTTCGCGACACGGTCGGGCGCCTCTGTCATGTCCCGAGATTTCCTTTACAGGCACTCCCGGACTCTGGAGGTCGGTCGTTGGCTGCGGCTGCCGACTTGCGGCGCTGCATCAAGTCAGCGGCGTATCTGGGATACGGCGGCATCACGTCAACGTCGCGTCGCGGCAGCCCGTGGTCGTGCAGAGGTACTCAGTTTCGCTAAGGAGAGGCGGAGACGCGCCGGCTGCGGGACTACCCGGCCTTACGTCTGGGAGGCTTATTCGCGGTGGAAAGATACGCACAGAACATGTCCGCCATCGCATCGGCATAGGCTGATATCTCGGCCCGGCTGCGCGGCGTTTCCGAGAAGTGCTTGCCCACCTGGCTGAGCGTCGTCTTGATCAGGTCGGCGGCCCGCACGCGTTCCGCCTGGCCGGAATCGGGCAGCACCTCGCGCATGAAAGCGAGCATGGCGCGGTGGCCGCTTGTCCTGGCCCGGCGCGCCTCGGGCGCATCGCGATAGAGCGGGGCGGCGTCGTCGAGCGCGCCACGCACCGCGGCTTCGTCGCACTCCGATTGCAGGAACGCGTGAACGAGGGCGCGCAATCGCGTCAAGGGCGGACGGCTGGTGTCCTCCAGAATGCCGTGCAGCAGCTGCGTCGTCTGCTGCCACTCGTCGCTCTGCAGCCGGAACAGGATCGCCGCCTTGTTCGGGAAATACTGATACAGCGAGCCGATGCTGACGCCGGCCTTCTCGGCGACGCGCGCGGTGGTGAAGCGCTGCGCGCCCTCGGTTGTCAAAACCTGAACGGCGGCCTGCAGAATGGCCGCGACGAGGTCGGCCGAGCGCGCCTGTTGCGGCTGTTTTCTCGCGGAAATCTGGGCTTTTCGAGCAGGGGCCATGGCGTGGTCCGGAATGCGATTAGCGAATGCGAATGATTAGTCGTATTTTGACCTGGACGCAAACGACCCACCTCAGAGGACGGAGAACGAACATGATCACCCTCACCACCCAACCAGTGGCATCGCTGCTGGATCGCCTGCTCGCCGAGGCCACGCTGCTGCGGCCGGAGACGAGCCCGATGTTTGCCGGCATGACCGAACGCGGCGAGCAGCTGATGCGCAGCAAGTCCGGCCATGTCGAGCTGTACACGCAGCTGAAGGACTTTCCGCTTCCTGTCTCGCGCGAGACCGGCGTGCTGCTTTACATGCTGGCGCGCAGCTTCGAGGTCCGCACCGTCGTCGAGTTCGGCACCTCGTTCGGCATCTCGACCCTGTTCCTCGCCGCGGCGCTGCGCGACAATGGCGGCGGCCGGCTGATCACCACCGAGTTCGAGCCGTCGAAGATCGCGCGTGCGCGCGGCAATCTGGCCGCCGGCGGTCTGCTCGATCTCGTCGAGATCCGCGAAGGCGACGCGCTGCGGACGCTCAGCACCGATCTTCCGGAGACGATCGATCTGGCGCTGCTCGACGGTGCCAAGCCGCTGTACGGCGATATCCTGGCGCTGCTCGAGAGCCGGCTCAGGGCGGGCGCGTTCATCATGGCCGACAACGCCGACGACAGCCCGGATTATCTCGCCTACGTCCGTTCGCCAAGCAACGGCTACCTCTCGGTGCCGTTCGGCGACGATGTCGAGCTGTCGATGCGGATCGGGTGAGGGGGACACTGACGGCGCCTGTGGCCGCTTGATTGCCCGCCACAAGCGGAGGCCGGCAACAGTGTGTGAGCAGGCTATCGCATATGGAGATACGGGGCTGCCGCGACGAACAAATCCTGGCAATCATTTTCTCCGTCATGCCCGGGCTTGTCCCGGGCATCCACGCGGCTCCGAGGATGCCGAACGACGTGGATGGCCGGGTCAAGCCCGGCCATGACGACGTGGAGGTAGATGAGCGCACCACTCCGATCGTCAAATGCGATCGCCTGATGGTGTGAGGGCCGCAAGAGCCAGCACCCGTCTTCCGAACGGTCGGGAGTTGACGTGCGGGCCGCGATTGGCCACGAGGAGAGCTTCAACATCTGAGCGGCGCGGGCCCATGCCTCGAATCCTCCTGATCAATCCAAACAGCTCGGCGGCGACGACCGCGATGATGGTGTCGATCGCGGCGGCGTGCTGCGCGGGAAGAGCGGAGGTGGTCGGCGCGACGGCGACACGTGCGCCGGCGATGATCACCGATGGTATGGCGCTGGCGGCATCGGCCGCCGAGGTCGTCGAGATCGCGCTGGCGCATCGCGACGGCTGCGACGGCGTCATCGTCGCGGCGTTCGGCGATCCCGGCGCCGCCGAGATTCGCGCGCTCGGCGTAAGGCCGGTGGTGGGAATCGGCGAAGCGTCGATGCGGACAGCGGCAGAAGGAGGGCGGCGCTTCGGCGTCGCCACGGTGACGCCGGCGCTGGTCGCGAGCATTGCGGCGCTCGCCGACGGGCTCGGGCTCGCCGCGGAATTCACCGGCGTCAGGCTGACCGAGGGTGACCCCGTGGCGCTCGCCGCCGATCCCGCCCGGCTGGTCGACGCGCTCGCCGCGGCGACGCGCGCCTGCATCGAGGCCGATGGCGCTGAAGCGGTGATCATCGGTGGTGGGCCGCTGGCCCAGGCCGCCGATCAGCTGCAGCCGCAATTTTCCGTGCCGATCATCAAGCCGATCGCCGCTGCGGTCGAGCAACTGCTCTGCCAGCTGTCCGCCTGAGCGGCGGCGCGCGCCGGCTATGGCCGGTAGCCCGCCGCGGGATGCGGGGCCGCGAGCCGGGCACGGCCGAACAGCTTTTCGCGCAGCGTCCCCGGCTGGTAGGCCTTCTTGTAGCGGCCGCGTCTGGTCAGCTCCGGCACCAGCATGTCGGCGACATCGGCAAAACTCTCTGGTGACAGCGCAAAGGCGAGGTTGAGACCGTCGACCCCGGTCTGCTCGATCCAACTCTCGATGAGATCGGCGACCTTCGCCGGCGAGCCGACGAACACCGGGCCGATGCCGCCGATGCCGACATGCTCGGCAACCTCGCGCACGGTCCACACCCGGTCCGGATCGGCCCGCGTGACGTTGTCCATCGCGCTGCGGCCGGCATCGTTGAGCACGTGGCGGACCTGCTGGTCGAGCTCGTAGGTCGAGAAGTCGACGCCGGTCCAGCCCGACATCAAGGTCAGCGACGCCTCGTGGTCGATGTAGCGGCGATAGTCGGCGAACTTCGCCTCGGCCGCCGCATCGGTTTCGCCGAGCACGACGGTGGCGATGCTGAAGATGACGATGTCGCTGCCCGCGCGACCCGCGTCGGCGGCGGCCTGGCGGATCGCGGCGACGCGCGGCGCGATGATCTTGGCCGACGGGCCGGACATGAACACGCATTCGGCATGCCGGCCGGCGAACACGCGGCCGCGCGGCGAGGTGCCGGCCTGATACAGCACCGGCGTCCGCTGCGGCGACGGCTCGCAGAGATGGATGGCGTCGAGCTGGTAGTTCTCGCCGCGATGGCTGACGCGGTGAACCTTCGTGGGATCGGTGAACACGCCGCTGGTCCGGTCGCGCTTGACGGCGTCGTCCTCCCAGCTGCCTTCCCACAGTCTGTAGACCACCTCCATGTACTCGTCGGCGACGTCGTAGCGGTCGTCATGCGCGGTCTGGCGGTCCTTGCCCATGCCACGCGCGGCACTGTCGAGATAGCCGGTGACGATGTTCCAGCCGATGCGGCCTTCGGTCAGATGATCGAGCGTCGACATCCGCCGCGCGAACGGGTAGGGCGGCTCATAGGACAGCGTGCAGGTGACGCCGAAGCCGAGATGCTCGGTCACGGCGGCCATGGCCGAGATCAGCATCATCGGATCGTTCACCGGCACCTGGATGGCGTGACGGAGCGCCGCGTCGGGGTTGCCGCCATAGACATCGTAGACGCCGAGCACATCGGCGAGAAACAGTCCGTCGAAGCGGCCGCGCTCCAAGGTCTTGGCGAGGTCGAGCCAATAGGGCAGGCGATTGTAGTCGGAGGACCGGTCGCGCGGATGCCGCCACAGGCCGGGCGACTGGTGCCCCACGCAGTTCATCGCAAACGCATTCAACCTGATGTCCGCAGCCATGATGTCCCTCGGCGCTTCCTCGACGCCCATCAGATGGCACGCTTCGGCCGACGTTTTCAATCGCACCCCTGCGCACGGCCGCTTGCGGCGGGCGCAGGCTTGGCTATGGTCGGAAGCGATCGAGCGCGCCGCGAAGCAACGACGATGCGTGACGGGCTTTGGCCCGCAGGTGTGGGGACGACTGTGAGGACGATCGTGAGGACGACCGTGATGACGATCCGTGTGACGGCGCTGACCGCGGTCTTGCTGACGACGTCCGCCATGGCGGCCGCGCAGGCGGAGGAGTTCAAGGCGAGCTGCACCACGCTGGCGCAAGGCTTCTCCGGCAGCGGCCGCATCGTCACGGCGGAATTCGTCGCTGCAGGCGGCGTGCAACTGGCGCCGCCCGCGCCTGCGGGCGCGACCGCACCCGCGCCGGATCACTGCCTGATCCGGGGCAAGATCAACGAGCGTACCGGCATCGACGGCAAGCCCTATGCTGTTGGCTACGAGCTGCGATTGCCCGCGACGTGGAATGGCAAGTTCGTCTTTCAGGGCGGCGGCGGCGTCGACGGCGTGCTGCGCCCGGCACTCGGCCTGCTCACCGGCGCGACGCCGCCCAACGGACTCTCGAACGGCTATGCCGTCGCCTCGACCGACTCGGGCCATCTCGAGGAGCCGGGGCCGCTCGGGCCGTATCTGTTCGGCCTCGATCCGCAGGCGCGGCGGGACAAGGGCTACAGCTCGATCCCGCCGGTGGCCGCGGCGGCGAAGGCCGCGGCCGAGAAGCTGTACGGCAAGGCACCGCGCCGGTCCTACTTCGCTGGCTGCTCCAACGGCGGCCGTCAGGCGATGGCGGTGACGCAGCGCTTCCCCGAGCTGTTCGACGGCGTCATCGCCGGCGCCCCGGCCTATCGCGTGCCGCTGGCCGGCATCGACGTGATCGCGCAGGAGCAGGCGCTGCTGGCGATCGCGCCTCCGGGACCTGACGGCAAGGCCGATGTGGGCAGCGCGCTGACCGACGACGACCTGAAGCTCGTCGCCGATGCCGTGACCGCCTCTTGCGACGGCGCCGACGGTGCCAAGGACGGCATGGTGCAGGATGTCATGGCCTGCCGCTTCGATCCGGCCGTGCTCGCCTGCAAGGAGGGCGAGAGCGCGCAATGCCTGTCCGCTACAAAGCTGAAGGCCGTCAGGCTGATGTTCGACGGCAGCCGCAATTCCATGGGCGGATTGATCTATGCGCGCTGGCCGTATGATCCCGGCCTTGCCGCGCCCGGCTGGCGCGCCTGGAAGCTCGGTACGCCCAAAGCGAGTCCGCCCAATGCGCGCAACCTCACGCTCATTCCCGGCGGCGTCGCCTATGATTTCATGAGCCCGCCGGAGACGCCGGAGGATCTCGTCGCCTGGGTGCGCAATTTCGATCTCGACCGCGATCCGCGGAAGGTGATGAAGGGCGCCGGCGGCTTCGACGCTGGCATGGAATATGAGGCCGCGATCTCGACCGATCTCGACGCCTTCAAGGCGAAGGGCGGCAAGATGCTGTTCTATCACGGCACGGCCGACCCGATCTTCTCGGCGCTCGACACGATCGACTATGTCGATCAGCTCAAGACCAGATACGGCCCTGATGCCGACGGCTTTGCGCGGCTGTTCCTGGTTCCCGGCATGAACCATTGCGGCGGCGGACCCGCCACCGATCAGTTCGACTTGCTGACCGCGCTGGACCGATGGGTGGAGGGCACGGCCGCGGCGCCCGAGGCGATCCGGGCCACCGCGCGGCGCGCGCCCGATGTGCCATGGCCCGGACGCACACGCGATCTCTGCGCGTTCCCGAAGGTGCTGACCTACAAGGGCAGCGGCAGCCTCGAGGACGCGGCGAATTTCGAGTGCCGCTGAACCGGTGGTGCATGCCGTCTGCACGGTGCACGATCACTTGATGAGCGGTTGAATTGGGATGGGTACGAGCCGATCTATCCGCCAGCGCCGGCCTGTCTCCGCAGCGTTGCGGCTCCCATCAGCCCTCAGACCGTTCAATCATGGTTGCCGTCAAGACGCGAGCCTTCACCATTCTGTGCGAGTTCGAGCACGCCCAGACCGAGCTGATCGGGAAATGCGTGGCCTTGAGCGACGGCAAGGCGGGAACCGTCGAGCAGGTGTATCTCGACGAGCTGCATGGGTTGCGCATCACCCTCAGCGGTCATGACGGGCGCTGGCCGGTGTCGACCATCAAGTTCACGCAATCCTGAGCGGCGGCGTTGGTCTCGGATCTGGAGCGCTCAAGCGATCGAGCGGCTCGATCAACGCTGCTTGGCGTGCCCGCTGGCAAAGCTCTCGATGAGGCGCCGCAGCTTGGCCCGGTGCACGCGACGTGCGGCTTCCGCGGCGGGCAGCCAGGCCAGCTTCCGCTGCCCGCGTTCGG
Source organism: Bradyrhizobium sp. SZCCHNR1015 (assembly GCF_032489875.1). Lineage (NCBI taxonomy): Bacteria > Pseudomonadati > Pseudomonadota > Alphaproteobacteria > Hyphomicrobiales > Nitrobacteraceae > Bradyrhizobium > Bradyrhizobium sp. SZCCHNR1015. The sequence continues at coordinate 2,141 of NZ_JAUEYW010000014.1, read as the reverse complement.
GATAGCGTCCATGCTGCTTGGTCACCTTCAGCGGGTAGAGCTTGACCTCGCACGGGATCTTCCGCTTGCCCTTGCGCTTGCTGTGCTTGAAACGGCCGAGCGGCTGGCGGCCGATCTTGCCGCGCAAGCCTGCCTCTTCATACGCCTCGATCGCCGCGACCCGATGCGGATCCTTGCGAAGGATCGGCGAGCCCTTCGGCACCGACCAGCGCTGCTTGCGCCGGGTGGTGATCAGCAGGATGCTGAGCTGCGCGGCCTCGATACGAAAGGGCAGGGCGGCAAATTGCTTGTTCTTCATGAGACCCCCTTTCGTCGAATGCCTTGAACCATACACCGGCTCGATTGGTTCCTGAGAGAGCTGCCGGAAAACCTGGGCCGCTGCATATCAAATGATCCGAGAGCGGGCCGGCGCCGCGGCTACCGTCGATGCTCCCGGCGCGGCCGGCCGCTGCTGGTCTGCCGTCCGGACGACGTTGGTCACGGCCGATTCACCTATGTTGATGCGCGCGGCATCGCCTGATCTAGAGTTGTCGATGCGCATCAATGAAACTGGATGCAATCCCGCATGGAAGTAGAAGGTCAAAAGAAGCGGCGCCGGCGTGTCAAGCAGACGATGTCGCTGGGTGAGCGGTTGCTGGAGATGGCGCGCGAGGCGCGAGACAGGGCGAAACGTCTGCCCCCGGGCATCGAACAGGCCACGCAGCTGCGGCGCGCCCGCGAGGCCGAAGCGATCGTCGAGCTCGATCGCTTCCTGACGGCCCCAGCACGCAGCACGCCGCCGCGATCGCGTTGACGCCGTCTCGCGCTGGCCTCGGACGACGTGGCGCGGCGCCGCGGAGGTCACCATGCAGCAGGTCACCAAGCGGCAATGTCGACCGAGCAACAATGCCGCGGCTGCTTTTGCGGCATGCGGACCCGAATTGATGCAGGCATCGCTGCAGCGACGCGCTCGACAGGATCGACGTCCTGAGCGACCGCAACGACCATGCGTTGCGCAAGGCAGTCCAGAGACGCGAGCACGATCACACCATTTCCAAGGCCGCGCGGATTGAAGAATGTTTGGTTGGTGGCGAGGGCGCCCTCGGCTTCACGGCCGACGGGCGTTTTTTTGGGACGCGGGACGGACGACGTGTCGCGTTGGGGGTGCTCTCGACCGGCTCCGTCCGGCGTCGTCGCGCGCATCGCTGATCTGGCTGCGGCCGCGAAGGCGAGAGCGCCGGGCTGGTGGTATTTCCGGAGCTTGCGGCAACAGGGCTGACCGAATCCGGCCGAGACGGCGAGCCAATTCCCGGCCGCGTCACCGCCAGGCTTTGCGGATATCGCCGATCCGTATCACCGGCGTCACTTCGGTGTTCGCGGTGGCGAGAGCAATGCCAGTTCGCATTCGCGAATGTGGTGCGACGCCGCGAATTTCGATCCCGGGCTCAGCGGCGTGTTCGGTGCGGAACCATTGGCGTTTCCGCGTCCGCGCTGCGATCGTCGCAGGCGGGGAGGGGATCGCGACCGTCGAAATCGACACCCGCAATCTCGACAGCGTCTGTTCGACCAACCTTGTCCGGCGGAAGGATGTCGTCCTGCATGCCCATGCCGCGCTCGTATCGTGCGCCGGTGCAACCGAAGGCGGGCAATTCCCGACGCTGCGCGCGCCCACCGTTCCAAAATGGAACGGAAACCGCGTGTGAGGGGTTCGAGCGTGGGGGGCGACAGCGCTATCCACATTTCTGCACAGCCGTCGCAAAAAGTTCTTGCGCGGGATGCGGCATCGCACTATCTCACCACCACGCCAGCCGGACATCACTGATGACTGAGGCCCCCGACTTTCGGGACCGACGTTGCTTTTCGTCTGACTGGCTCCTGAGTTTTTCTTCAAGAAATGCTCTTGACGGTCTCTGAAAATCGGCTATGTGAAGCGCCCCGGACATCGGGACTTCTTCGGCGAAACAGACGATCGAAGATGATGCACTAAGTAGTTCGAGCGAACTAACAAGTGCGGGCTGTTTGACAAGTGAAGATGAAGAAAGAGAAACGTGGACGGCGGAGTCCTTGCGGGTCTCGGGGTTGAGAGCTTCGGCTTTTGGTTCTGAGATCGGACGAGAAGACTTCGGCGGACAATGTTTCAAAGGTAACACCATGGTTTTCGC
>NZ_JAUEYW010000013.1:0-284054 GCF_032489875.1 Bradyrhizobium sp. SZCCHNR1015 | reverse complement strand
TTGGCGATGCTCAAGACCGCAGAAGAATCCACGCCATGCACCATGTCCAGTCTGTCTGAACCGGACAGCCGTGGGACGAGCCCGGCCATGACGGCGGGGAAGGAGCCAAACTCAAGCGAGACGATCGTGCTGCATCGGCAAGAGGTCCGCGTAGACCTCGGGCGGCCGCCAGCCCCGTCACGACGTCAGCTTGGCCCCGGCCGCCATGATGTCGTTGGCGATTCGGCTGGCGCGGTGGGCGAACTCGTCGCGCAGCCGGCGCGCAGCCTTGGCGTCGCTCTCCAGCACACGCTGAAACAGGCTGCGCGAGATCCGCACCACGGTCGAATATTCCAGGGCCGTCGCGGTCGCCGGACGCCGCATCTCGACCAGCAGCGCCAGCTCGCCGATCAGCATGGTCGGCGTCGCGACGATCTCGGCACCGACCTCGTCGCTGATGCGCAATGACCCGCGCTGGACGACATAGCCGCAATCGGCCGTGTCGCCCTCGCGGAACAGGGTCTCGCCGCTCTGGATGTTACGCTGCTCGGAGCCGATGGCGATCATGCGAAGTGAGTCGCTTCCCAGCAGGCGCAATGTTGGGACGCGCTCCAATAGCGCAATATCGTCTTCGATCGACATCAAGGGCCCGGGGAAGGCTGAATGGAACCAATATCATAAATGGCGAAACCGCCATCCCCGAACCTATCACGGTACCAACTTGTAGCCACCGGCCTCCGTCACCAGAATCTCCGGATTCGCGGCATCTTTCTCGATCTTCTGACGCAGACGGTAAATGTGCGTTTCCAAGGTGTGGGTGGTGACGCCGGAATTGTAGCCCCACACCTCCTGGAGCAGGGTCTCGCGCGACACCGGCTGCTGGCCGGCGCGATACAGGAAGCGCAGGATCGCCGTTTCCTTCTCGGTCAGGCGCACCTTGCGGGCGTTGGCGCCGGTCAGCATCTTCGAGCCCGGCCGGAAGCTGTAGGGGCCGACCGAGAACACCGCGTCCTCGCTGGCCTCGTGCTGGCGAAGCTGGGCCCGGATGCGGGCCAGCAGCACGGCGAAGCGGAAGGGCTTGGCGACATAGTCGTTGGCGCCGGATTCGAGCCCGAGAATCGTATCGGAATCGGTATCGTGCCCAGTCAGCATGATGATCGGCGCCTTGAAGCCGCCCTTGCGCAGGGACCGCACCACTTCGCGGCCATCGGTGTCGGGCAGGCCGACATCCATCAGAACCAGGTCGGGTGAATTGGCCTTTGCGGCGGTGGCGCCTTTGGCGCCGGTATCGACGGCCTGGGCTTCGAACTCGTCATGCAGCGAGAGCTGCTCCATCAGGGCATCGCGCAGATCGGTGTCGTCATCCACGATCAGGATCTTGCGGGCATTGGCCATTGTACAATCCTCTAGGTGGCGCCGGCGGGATCGGATGGGTGGCGCCGTCAACGGTGGGCAAACAGGCTCATCAGCCCTGTTCCGTCTTGAAGTAGGGGGCGGTTACCGATTCACAAGCGCCCGGGACTCTACTCCAGAATTGAGCAGGGATTGAGATGATTGTCCTGTTCGACCCTCGCGGCGGACCATTTGCCGACATTAAGGCAATTACCGGGCAATCCGTGGCAATGAAAAGGCACGTTGTTTCATGTCGTTATCGAAGGTGAAGCCTGGCATGCCAGCATCGCGAATCTCGATTCGCACCAAAGCCGGGTCGCGGCAGCGCGGCTGGCTCCATGTCTGGGGCCATGTCATCCCGGTGGCGCTCGGCCGCGGCGGCGTCCTGGCCAACAAGCGCGAGGGCGATGGTGGCACCCCCCGGGGGACCTTCCGGCCCCGGCAGCTGTGGTGGCGGGCCGATCGTCATCCGCGTCCGCGGACCTTTCTTCCGATCCGAGGGATCGGTCCGGAGGACGCCTGGTGCGAGGACCCGGCCGACCGGCACTACAATCGGGCGATCCGGCTGCGCGGCGACCGGCCCGGGGACCGGCTGGCGCGCCAGGACCATCTCTACGACTTCATCATCGAGATCGATCACAACACGCGACCGCGGATCGCGGGCCGCGGTAGCGCCGTGTTCCTGCATCTGGCGCGGCCGAATTTCGGCCCGACCGCAGGCTGCGTGGCCATGACCCGACCGGCGATGCTGCGTCTGTTGCAAAGGATCGGCCCGCGCACCAGGATCGTCATCCAATAATGTAAGGGAGGACGACGTCATGCGCGCACCGGATCAGCCAGCCAGCGCCTCGGGCATCCTGCGCCAGCATTGGAGCGAAGGCCGGAAGCTGGCGGCGCTGCCGCCGGAGCTGCGTCCACGCGACCGCGCAGAGGGCTATGCGGTCCAGGCCGAGCTCGAGCGCCACTCGCCCAAGCCGCTATTTGGCTGGAAGATTGCGGCGACCAGCGAGGCCGGCCAGCGCCATATCAATGTCGCCGGTCCGATGGCCGGGCGAATCCTGGCCGAAACGGTGCTGCCGGTCGGCGGCACCGCGTCGATGGCCGGCAACGCGATGCGGGTCGCCGAGCCGGAATTCGCCTTCCGCCTCGGACGCGATCTGCCGCCCCGGCCGACACCCTATAATGTCGCGGAGGTGCTGGCCGCGGTCGACACGCTGCACCCCGCGATCGAAATTCCCGATTCGCGGTTCGCCGACTTCGTCAGTGCCGGCGAGGCGCAACTGATCGCCGACAATGCCTGCGCGCATCTGTTCGTGCTGGGCGAGGCCAGCACCGCCGACTGGCGCAGCCGCGACCTGATCGCGGAGCGGCCGCGGATCACGCTGCGTGGCGAGACCTTCATCGGCCACGGCCGCAACGTGCTCGGTGATCCCCTGATCGCGCTGGCCTGGCTGGTCAACGAGCTCAGCGCGCTCGGCGTGCCTGCGCGGGCAGGGCAGGTGATCACGACCGGCACCTGTCATCCGCCGCTGCCGATCGACAGCGGCGACCACATGGAGGCCGATTTCGGCGATCTGGGGCAGGTATCGGTGCGGTTCGAGTAGGGACCTGCCGCGACCGCGCCCTCTTCAGCGATGCCCGAAGATCGCCGAGCCGACACGGACATGCGTGGCGCCAAACTGGATGGCGATGGCGAAATCGGCGCTCATGCCCATCGACAGATGCGCGAGGCCGTTGCGGGCGGCGATCTTGGCGGTCAGCGCGAAATGCGGCCCGGGTGCTTCGTCGACCGGCGGAATGCACATCAGCCCTGAAATCGTGAGCCCGTAATCCGTGCGGCAGGCGGCGATGAAGGCGTCGGCGTCGCCGGGCGCGATGCCCGCCTTCTGCGGCTCCTCGCCGGTGTTGATCTGGATGAACAGTTGCGGATGCCGGCCCTGGGCGGAAATCTCCTTGGCAAGCGCCACGCACAGGCTCGGCCGGTCCACCGAATGGATGGCGTCGAACAGCGCCACCGCCTCCTTGGCCTTGTTGGATTGCAGCGGCCCGATCAGGTGCAGCGCGAGTCCCGGATGCGCGGCCATCAGCGGCGGCCACTTGGCTTTGGCTTCCTGAACGCGATTTTCACCGAACACGCGCTGTCCGGCCGCGATCACCGGCTCGATCGCGTCGGCATCGAAGGTCTTCGACACAGCGATCAGCGTGACCGAGCCGCGATCACGTTTGGCGTCGCGGCAGGCCCGCAGAATCTCCTGCTCGACGGCGGCGAGCGCGGACGGCGAGGACGAGGTTGAGGCGTTCGATTCATCAGGCACGATGGCGTCCGTCGGTAGATTACGGGTTTGGCTGCAATTTTACGCAGTTCGAGAAAAGGTTCTTGAGCCCTTCTCCTTACCCTCCACGGCCGGGGGTAGGGGAAGAAATGCCAAGCATCCGGTTCAATCGCAATAGAGTGAAGCTGAACCGGCTGATGGGGATCCGCGCCCGGCTGGCGCTGCTCGCCCTGATCCTGGTGGCGCCGCTGATGCTGGAACGTGCGCGCTCGCTGGAAGGCGCCAGGACAAGGCAGATCGCGCTCGCATCGGAGGAATTCTCCAGCCTCGCCCGGCAGAGCGCCGACATGCAGCGCGAGGTCATCATGTCGGTGGAGACGGTGCTGAAATCGACGGCCTATGTCCGGGCGTCGAGCACCGGCGTGAGCCGCAGCTGCGACATGATGCGCGCCAGCCTGCCGGCGACCCTGCCGTGGATCCGCACCCTGATGATCGCCGGCCGCGACGGCCGCATCCAGTGTTCGACCAACAACCAATATGTCGGGCTCGATTTCAGCGACCGGCCATATTTCCGTGGCGCCCAGGAATCACGTGATTTCGTGTTCAGCGACTACCTGCTGTCGAAACCGTCGCACGTGCCGATCGTCATGGCCGCCTATCCGGTCGGCGCCATCACCGGCGAGCCGGACGCGGTGATGCTGGCGAGCGTGAACCTGGAATGGATGTCCAAGATCATGAGCAATCTTGGCGGCCGTCCCGGCATCACGGCGGTGCTGATCGACAGCGAGGGAACCGTGCTGGCGGCGCCCGCCGACCGCACCGAGCTGATCGGCCGGCCGCTCGACAGCGTGCCGTTGTTGTCGGCCGTTGCCGAGACCGCGCTGAGCTCGGGCAAGCCGTCCGAGACGATGAGTTTCACGGCGGCGGATGGCTCCAAGCGCGCGATCACCTTCACCCGGATCGCCGACACCGGCTCGCGGCTGATCGTCAGCATCGATGAGACGCGCGTCACCGCCGCCATCGTCCGCGAGATCCGCAATGCCTATCTGCAGGCTGGCCTCGTCTGCCTGATCGTGCTGCTCGGCGCGCTGATCGCCGCCGAGAAGCTGATCGTGAAGCCCGTCAGCATGCTCGCCGCGACCGCCAAGCGCTTCGGCCACGGCCACTGGTCGGCGCGCGTCACCACCAAGCATCTGCCGTCGGAGTTCGTTCCGCTGGCAAAGTCCTTCAATGCGATGGCCGCCAAACTCGGCCAGCGCGAGCGCGAGCTGGTCGCCGCCAATGACCGGCTGACGGTGATGGCGTCGATCGACATGCTCTCGGGCCTCGCCAACCGCCGCGGCTTCCAGAACCGCATCGACGTCGAATGGAGCCGCGCGCAGCAGGCCGGCACCGAGCTGTCGCTGCTGATGATCGACGTCGACCACTTCAAGCTCTACAACGACACCTATGGGCACCCTGAGGGCGACGCCTGCCTGTCACGTCTCGGCGAGACGCTGTCGCAGATCGCCGGTGCAATGACGGCTTTCGCCGGCCGCTATGGTGGTGAGGAGTTCTGCCTGTTGCTGCCGGGCATGGGTGCGAGAGAGGCGCTCGCGGTCGGCGAGCAGGTGCGCGCCACGGTGCTGGAGCTCGAGCTGCCGCACGCGACGTCGGCGCATCGATGCGTCACCGTGAGCGTCGGTGTCGCCTCGACCCGGCCGAACGAGTCGCTGATGCCCTCCGACCTGATCGAAGCCGCCGATGCCGCGCTCTATGCGGCCAAGCATCGCGGCCGCAACACGGTCATCGCGCATGGCTTCGCGGATGTCGCGGATGACAGGAGCGGCGTGGCACGCGCCGGATAGGGCTGCGCCGCGGCCAGCGATCAGCCGACCGCGAGCTTCCGGTCGAGCTCGAGCTCGGTGACCACGCGGTTTCGGCCGAGCTTCTTGGCGAGATACAGCGAGCGGTCGCAACGGTCGATCAGATCAGCCATCGATTCGCCGAACTGGAACTGGCCGACGCCGATCGACACCGTGATCTGCGGCAGCACCTCGCCGGTCGAGCGCCGCGTGAACTGACAGTCGGCGATGGTGCGCCGGATGCGCTCAGCGATGACGGTGCAACCTTCGAGATCGGTCTGCGGCAGCACCGCGATCAGTTCCTCGCCGCCGTAGCGCGCCGGAAGATCCTTGTCGCGGACGCGCTCGCGCAATGCCTTGGCGACGAGGCGCAGCACCTGATCGCCGACGCCATGGCCGTAATTGTCGTTGAACTTCTTGAAGTGGTCGACGTCGATCAGGAGAATGCTGAGCGGTTCGTCGCGCTCCATCGCCTCGACCTGTGCATGGCGGAAGAACTCTTCGAGCGCGCGCCGGTTCGGCAATCCGGTCAGCGTGTCGGTGCGGGCGCGCTGCTCCGACTTGTTGAGCGAGTCCCGGATGGTGTCGAGCTCGCGTGACTTCTCGGCAAAGCTCGCTTCGAGTTTCGCCGCACGCGCGGTTGCCTGGGCGAGCTCACTGACCAGGTTCTCGATCAGGATCTTCGGATCGACACCCTGCTCGCTGCGTTCGGCGACGCCATCGATCGCCGCCATGTGCGTGCGGTTGTCGGCGATCGCGGCCGTCAGATACTGCTTGGCGGAGTCCATCACGCCATGCAACTGCTGCGAGACTTTGTGGACGACAGCCGCTTCCGTACCCTGCTGGCCGATATAGGTGTCGAACAGCGCCTGGTTGGTGGTCTTGTCGAACTTGCGCTTGTTGCTGACCAGGATGTCGACGGCGCGCTTGAGATCCGACGCCGAGCCCAGTGAGTACTTGAACCACAGATGGAAGTTGTTAGGCGTCGGTGGCACGCGCTGTTGAGCCATGGATTTCATGGCCTTTTCCGCGACCGTCGTCGCGTACTCGAAGTCAAGCTCGTCGAACGTAGCGCCGGACACGATGTGGAGTGATCCCAGATGCGGGCTGATGCCTGGATGTATGCACTCAGTCTCCCATTCAAGTCTTAACCGTGCCTCAATCGGACCTTCGACACAGCCGGCGGAGGCTGCAAAAAAACTCGCGATTACCGTCGCTTAGCGGATGCCCAAAATGGTATCATCATCTGTCGCCCCATTGACCGGGCTGCCGCTTTTGTGGCCTAGTCCGCCGTCTTCAAACGACGCGAATCCTCGAAAATTATAAGCGATTCCATGACATCCGAACGCTACAACGCCCGTGAAGCCGAGCCGCGCTGGCAGCGCCAGTGGGACGAGAAGGCGATCTTCGCCACCAGGAACGACGATCCGCGTCCGAAATACTACGTACTCGAGATGTTTCCCTATCCGTCGGGACGCATCCATATCGGCCATGTCCGTAATTATACGCTCGGCGACGTGCTGGCGCGCTTCATGCGCGCCAAGGGCTTCAACGTGCTGCATCCGATGGGCTGGGACGCGTTCGGCCTGCCGGCGGAGAACGCCGCGATCGAGCGCAAGGTCGCGCCGAAGGCATGGACCTACGACAACATCGCCGCGATGAAGAAGCAGCTGCGCTCGATCGGCCTGTCGCTCGACTGGGCGCGCGAATTCGCGACCTGCGATCCGTCCTACTACAAGCACCAGCAGAAGATGTTCCTCGATTTCATGCAAGCCGGGCTGGTGGAGCGCGAGCAGCGCAAGGTGAACTGGGATCCGGTCGACATGACCGTGCTCGCCAACGAGCAGGTCATCGACGGTCGCGGCTGGCGGTCCGGTGCGGTGGTCGAACAGCGTGAGATGAACCAGTGGGTGTTCAAGATCACGAAGTACTCGCAGGAGCTGCTGGACGCGCTCGATGGTCTCGACCGCTGGCCCGACAAGGTCCGGCTGATGCAGCGGAACTGGATCGGCCGCTCCGAAGGCCTGCTGATCCGCTTTGCGCTGGATCCCAAGACGACGCCGGCGGGCGAGACCGAATTGAAGATCTTCACGACGCGGCCCGACACGCTGTTCGGCGCCAAGTTCATGGCGATCTCGGCGGACCATCCGCTGGCGCAAGCCGCGGCCGCCAAGAACCCGGAGCTCGCCGCGTTCATCGCCGAGATCAAGCGGATCGGAACCGCGCAGGAAGCGATCGACACCGCGGAGAAGCAGGGCTTCGACACCGGCATCCGCGCCGTGCACCCTTTCGACCCCAGCTGGACCTTGCCGGTCTATGTCGCGAACTTCGTGCTGATGGAATACGGCACCGGCGCCATCTTCGGCTGTCCGGCGCACGACCAGCGCGACCTCGACTTCGTCAACAAATACGGCCTCGGCAATGTCCCGGTGGTCTGCCCCGAGGGCCAGGACCCGGCGAGCTTCGTCATCACCGACACCGCCTTCGACGGCGACGGCCGGCTGATCAATTCGCGCTTCCTCGACGGCATGACGATCGCGCAGGCCAAGGACGAGGTCGCCAAGCGGCTGGAGACCGAGCAGCGTGGCGGCGCTGCCGTCGGCGAGCGCCAGGTCAATTTCCGCCTGCGCGACTGGGGCATCTCCCGGCAGCGCTACTGGGGCTGTCCGATCCCGGTGATCCACTGCGCCAAGTGCGACGTCGTGCCGGTACCGCCGAAGGACCTGCCGGTGGTGCTGCCGGACGACGTCAGCTTCGACAAGCCAGGCAATGCGCTCGATCACCATCCGACCTGGAAGCACGTCACTTGCCCGACATGCGGGGGCAAGGCGACGCGCGAAACCGATACCATGGACACCTTCGTGGACTCGTCCTGGTACTTCGCGCGCTTCACCGATCCGTGGAACGAGACCTCGCCGACCACGCCGGCGGTGGCCAACCGGATGATGCCGGTCGACCAGTATATCGGCGGCGTCGAGCACGCGATCCTGCATCTGCTCTACAGCCGCTTCTTCACCCGCGCGATGAAGGCCACCGGGCACGTCGCCATGGACGAGCCGTTCGCCGGCATGTTCACGCAGGGCATGGTGGTGCACGAGACCTACCAGAAGGCCGACGGCACTTATGTGAACCCGGCCGAGGTCAAGATCGAGGTTGGCGGCAATGGCCGCCGCGCGGTGCTGAGCGCGACCGGCGAGGACATCACGATCGGCCCGATCGAGAAGATGTCGAAGTCGAAGAAGAACACGGTCGACCCCGACGACATCATCGAGAGCTACGGCGCCGACGTCGCGCGCTGGTTCATGCTGTCGGACTCGCCGCCGGACCGCGACGTGATCTGGAGCGACGAGCGGGTGCAGGGCGCGGCGCGCTTCGTCCAGCGTCTCTGGCGGCTGGTCAACGAATCGGTCGCGGCGTCCGCCGAAACCCCCTCCCCCCGTCCCGCCGCCTTCGGCGCCGACGCGCTGGCGCTACGCAAGGCGGCCCACGGCGCCCTCGACAAGGTGACCGGCGGCATCGAGCGGCTGCACTTCAACGTCTGCCTGGCGCATATCCGCGAATTCGCCAACGCGCTGGCCGACGTCCTGGCGCGGCCGGCCAAGCCGGCCCCCGACCTGGCCTGGGCGATTCGCGAGGCTGCGGGGATCCTGGTGCAGCTTTTCTCGCCGATGATGCCGCATCTGGCCGAGGAATGCTGGCAGTTGCTGGGCCACACTGGGCTGATCTCGGAGGCGTCCTGGCCGCAAATCGAACGAGATTTGCTGGTTGAGGACAGCATGAGCCTGGTCGTCCAGGTCAACGGCAAGAAGCGCGGAGAAGTCACAGTCGCCAGCAACGCGCAGAATCCGGAAATTGAGGCTGCCGTTTTGGCCCTCGATGCAGTAAAACTGGCGCTGGATGGCAAACCCGTCCGCAAGGTGATCATTGTTCCCAAGAGGATCGTGAATGTCGTCGGCTAGGTTTCGGATCGCTGCTCGGCTTGTTGCCGTGGCCGCTTTGGCCGCGCTGACGGCAGGCTGCTTCCAGCCGATGTATGCGGAGCATACCGACGGCACGCCCGGCCTGCGTGAAAAGCTTGCCGGCATCGAGCTGCCGCCGGTCGACAAGCCGAACGCCTCGCCCGAGGCGCGCATCGGCGTCGGCATCCGCAACGCGCTCGCCTTCAAGCTGTACGGCACCGCAACCGGCACGGCGCCGACCCACAAGCTGGTGCTGCGATTGCAGACCAGCCGGTCCTCGCTGATCGTCTCGCAGACCACCGGCCTGCCGACCACCGAGAATGTCGGCCTCGACGTGCAGTACAATCTGGTCGAGCTGGCGACCAACAAGTCGGTCATGACCGGAACGACCTTCGCGCGCACCTCCTACGACATCCCCGGCTCGTACCAGCGCTTCGCCCGGCAGCGGGCCTTCCGTGACGCCGAGGATCGCGCCTCCGAGGAGGTCGCCGAGAAGATCAAGACCCGGCTCGCGGCCTATTTCACCGCGGGCACCTGACGCACGGCTGACATCGCCGTGGTCGCGCTGCGCGGACGAGACATCGATGCCTTCCTGGCCAAACCGGACGCCGCGCGTCCGCTGATCCTGTTGTACGGACCTGATACGGGCCTGGTTCGCGAACGCGCCGAGGCGCTTATCGCTTCGGCCGTCGACAACCCCGATGATCCGTTCTCCGTGGTCAGGCTCGATGGTGACGAACTCGCCGCGGAGCCGTCGCGCCTCGTCGACGAAGCCATGACCGTGCCGCTGTTCGGCGGCCGGCGAGCCATCCGAGTCCGCGCCGGGTCGCGCAATTTCGCCAGCGGCGTCGAGACGCTCAGCGAGATGAACGTGCGGGATTGCCGCATCGTGATCGAGGCCGGCGACATCCGCCCCGATTCGCCACTGCGCAAGATCTGCGAGAAGGCCAGAACGGCGGTCGCGATCGGCTGCTACCCGGACACCGAGCGCGATCTCGCCAAGCTGATCGACGACGAATTGCGCATCGCGGCCCTGCGCATCGCGCCCGACGCTCGCGCCTATCTGATGGCGCTGCTCGGGGGCGACCGCCAGGCCTCGCGCAACGAGCTGCGCAAGCTGACCCTGTTCGCCCATGGCGAAGGCGAGGTGACGCTCGACCATGTGATGGCCGTGGTCGCGGACGCCTCGGAGATGAAGCTCGACCCGATCGTTGACGGCGCCTTCGGCGGCAAGCCCGAAATTGTCGAGACCGAGTTCGGCAAGGCGATGATCGCCGGCACCTATCCCGGCGTCATCATCTCCGCTGCGCAGCGACATGCGGCATGGCTGCACAAATCGGCGCTCGCCGTCGCTTCCGGCACGCCGGTCTCGTCCATCCTCGAAGGCGGCTTCCCCCGGCTGCACTTCTCGCGCAAGCCGAGCGCGGAAGTCGCACTGCGCAATTTCTCCCCTGCCCGGCTGCTGCCGATCATCGACCAGCTGGCGACGGCCGCGCTCGACATGCGCAAGCAGCCGGGGCTCGCAGCGGCGATCGCGCAGCGGACATTGTTGTCGATCGCGGTCGCGGCACGGCGGAAGGGGTGACGCGTCTACGTAACGTCGGCTGAGGCAGCGGCGGTGACGAAGCGCACACCCCAAGTTGGCCAGCGACCGCGCTCCAATCTCCGGCGTCATTCCGGGGCGACGCGCGGCAGCGCGGCGAACCCGGAATCCATCGGGATGCGTCATCTGCCGTAAAATGGATTCCGGGTTCGCGCTACGCGCGCCCCGGAATGACGGAGGAGAGAGCCGAGATCATTAGTAGCTCGTCATGCTCGTGCTTGACGAATGTGAGTTCGGGGCAACGAACTCATGAGAGACCGCGGCGCAGTAAGCGCCGCCAACTCACATCTAACCCTGCTCCAACCGACGCATCACCTCGTCGAGCTGCTCCAGGCTGCGATAGGTGATCTGCACCGTGCCGCCGGGATCGCGGTGGCTGATCGACACGGAAAGGCCGAGCGCATCGCCGACGCGCTTCTCCAGCGCGATGGTGTCGGCGTCCTTCTTCTCCGCCGTCGCGCTGCCTCCAGCGCTGCGCGGCTTCTGCGGCTTGCGCTCCGGCACGCCCTCTTCATGCGCGAGCGCCTCGGTCTGCCGGACGTTCAATCCTTCCGCGATGATCTTCTTCGCCGCCGACATCGGATCCGGCAGATTGATCAGCGCGCGCGCATGGCCGGCCGAGATCTGCCCGGTCGCGATGAAGCCCTGCACCTCGGCCGGCAGCTTGGTCAGCCGCATCATGTTGGCGACGTGGCTGCGGCTCTTGCCGACGATCTTGGCGATGTCTTCCTGGTTGCGTTTGAACTCGTTGGCGAGCGCGTGATAGCCCTGCGCCTCCTCCATCGGGTTGAGATCCTCACGCTGCACGTTCTCGATGATCGCGAGCTCCAGCGCATCGCTGTCGCTGACATCGACCGGAACGATCGGCACCTCGTGCAGGCCGGCGGCCTGCGAGGCGCGCCAGCGTCGCTCGCCGGCGATGATCTCGTAGCGGTCGTGCTGGCCCTTCACCGGACGCACCACGATCGGCTGGATCACGCCGTGCTGCTTGATCGAGGCCGAGAGCTCGGCGAGCTCGCCGTCGGAAAACGTCTTGCGCGGGTTGCGCGGATTGGGCTTGAGAAACTCGATCGGCACCTTGCGCTGATTGCGCGGCCGCTCCGGCGGCGCGCCGGCCTCGCGGCCGACGTCACCGATCAGACTTGCAAGACCCCGGCCCAATCGCGATCGCGACTCGTCGGCCATCGCCTTCTCCTTTGGATTCACGTCACGCTCCGCTTGCGTCTGCTGCCGATCAGTCCCGCCGGCACAATGAACGAGGGAGCGGATCCTGACCGGATCCGCTGCCGTCCTCAAATGAGATCCGGGCGACGAGGTGCCCGGAGCAGAGGCAAGGTCAGTTCGTGCGCAGGTCACGCTCGCGCTGAATGACCTCGGTGGCGAGCTTCAGATAGGCCTCGCTGCCGACGCACTTCAAATCGTAGACCAGCACCGGCTTGCCGTAGGACGGTGCTTCCGAGATGCGCACGTTGCGCGGGATCATCGTGTTGTAGACCTTCGATCCCATGAACTGACGGACGTCGGCCACCACCTGGTTCGACAGGTTGTTGCGCGAGTCGAACATCGTCAGCACGATGCCGTGGATCGACAGGTTCGGGTTCAGGGTCGAGCGCACCTGCTCCACGGTCTGCAGCAATTGCGACAGACCTTCGAGCGCGAAGAACTCGCACTGCAGCGGCACCAGGATCGCATCCGACGCGGCCATCGCATTGACGGTCAGCAGGTTCAGCGACGGCGGGCAATCGACCAGCACGTAGGTGTAGTCGTTCTCCGGCGAGACGTTGTTGTTGAGACCGGCGATCGCGTCGCGCAGACGGAAGGCGCGGTTGGCGCTGGAGCCGAGCTCGAGCTCCAGACCCGACAGGTCCATCGTCGAGGAGGCGATGTGCAGCCGTGGCACGGCCGTCGCAACGACGGCGTCGCGCAGCGAGGCCTCGCCGATCAGCACGTCATAGGTCGAGCAGTTGCGGCTGCCACGGTCGATGCCGAGCCCGGTCGAGGCATTGCCCTGCGGATCGAGGTCGACGATCAGCACGCGCTCGCCGATCGCGGCCAGCGCCGTGCCGAGATTGATCGCGGTCGTGGTCTTGCCAACCCCGCCCTTCTGGTTGGCGAGCGCCAGGATGCGCGGATGCCCCTCCGGGTGAGGAGCCCTATCTTCTTGATAAATCTGATCAATTACGGCCATGCGCGATCGCCATTGGTTGTCGTCTTGACGGAATTCAGCTCTGTCGCTCGATGCAATCGATTGCGACGATCCAGCCCTGCCCGCCCGTCCGGCTGGAATGAAGTTTCGGCTCAATTTTCCAATACTTAGTAGATTCGGTCAATTCCGCTTCTACATCTTGACCCTTGAGAAACAGCGCTTTCGCGCCTTTTTTCACCAGGGGCTCCGCAAAGCCGATGAGTTGGTGTAGCGGAGCCAGCGCGCGTGCGGTCACGCAATCGACTCGCCCACTCCACTTCTCCACGATATCCCCGATCTCTGACAAATGCACGATCCCCGGAGCACCGGTGACGCGAATTGCTTCGCGCAGGAACGCCGCCTTCTTGGCGATGCGCTCAACCAGATGGACCTGGGCGCCGGGCCGCTCGGCCAGCGCGCAGGCGAGGACGACGCCCGGAAACCCGCCGCCGCTGCCGAGATCGACCCAGATCCGGGCGTCGGGCGCGAGATCGAGAAGCTGCAGCGAATCCGAAATGTGCCGGGTCCAGAGATGCGGCAAGGTCGAAGGCGCGACGAGATTCGTCTTGGCCTGCCACTCCAACAGCAGGGAGACATAGCGATCGAGGCGCTGCTCCGTTTCACGTGAAACGGGCGTCAAGGCGAGCGCAGCCGCCTTGTCGGATTCGATCACCTTGGACGCCACTGCCTGTTTCACGTGAAACGCCCCTCAGCCCGCGGCCTTGCTGCGACGCGCTTCGCGGCGAAGATAGGCCGCGAGAATTCCGAGCGCCGCCGGCGTCATGCCGTCGATCCGGCCCGCCTGCCCGATCGTCCAGGGCCTGGCAGCCGCCAGCTTCGCCCGCGCCTCATTGGAAAGACCCGGAACGAGCGCATAGTCGATGTCGCCGAGCACCAATCCCTCGTCGCGCCGGAAGGCATCGACGTCGTCGCTTTGGCGGCGGACATAGACATCATATTTGGCATCGATCTCAAGATGGGCGGCGATGGCGGCATCGATCGCGCCGAGCTCCGGCCAGATCACCCTCACCTCGGAGAAGCCGATCTCCGGATAGGCCATCAGCTCGAAGGCCGAGCGGCGCTGGCCATCCTTGTTGAGCGTGAGGCCATGCTTAGCCGCCTCGTTGGGCGTGATCGTCAGCGACCTCGCCAGCGAACGGGCAGCCTCCAACGCATCCATCTTGCTTCGATGGAAACACGCACGCTCATTGCCGACACAGCCGAGTGCGATGCCCTTGTCGGTCAGCCGCTGGTCCGCATTGTCCGCCCGCAACGTCAGCCGATACTCGGCGCGCGAGGTGAACATCCGATACGGCTCGGTGATCCCTCGCGTGACCAGGTCATCGATCATCACCCCGAGATAACCGTCAGCGCGATCAAACACGACCGGCGCGCCGCCGCCTGCGGCCAGCGCCGCATTGAGGCCGGCGACCAGACCTTGAGCCGCGGCCTCCTCATACCCGGTCGTGCCGTTGATCTGACCGGCCAGGAATAGACCCTTCATCCGCCTGGTCTGCAGGGTCGGCTCGAGCTCACGCGGATCGACGTGGTCATACTCGATCGCATAGCCGGGCCGGATCATCCGGACCCGCTCGAGACCCGGGATGGTCGGCAGCAGCGCGAGCTGAACCTCTTCTGGCAGCGAGGTCGAGATGCCGTTCGGGTAGACCGTCGTGTCGTCGAGTCCTTCCGGCTCCAGGAAGATCTGGTGGCCGTCGCGATCACCGAAGCGGACGATCTTGTCCTCGACCGAGGGACAATACCGCGGCCCGGTCGACTTGATCTGCCCGGAGTACATCGGCGAGCGATGGACATTGGCGCGGATCACCTCATGGGTCGCGGTCGTCGTCCGGGTGATGCCGCATTGGATCTGCGGGGTGGTGATCTTATCGGTCAGCGCGGAGAACGGCTCCGGCGGATCGTCGCCGGGCTGCATCTCGACTGCCGTCCAGTCGATCGTCGATCCATCCAGACGCGGCGGGGTCCCGGTCTTGAGCCGGCCGAGCTGAAGCCCGATGGCCTCCAGGGACCGGGAGAGCCCCAGCGCCGGCGCTTCGTCGACCCGCCCAGCCGGCCAGGTCCGCTCACCCAGGTGAATCAGACCACGCAGGAAGGTGCCGGTCGTGATGACCACCGCGCCACAAATAAAAGCCCGGCCATCGGCCAACCGCACTCCCGTGACCCGGCCGTCCGTGACGATCAATTCGTCCGCCTCGCCTTCGATCACGGAAAGGTTCGCGGTCTCCCGGATCGCCGACTGCATCGCTGCGGCATAGAGCTTGCGATCGGCCTGGGCACGGGGACCTCGAACGGCCGGTCCCTTCCGGCGATTCAGAACCCGAAACTGGATGCCGCCGGCATCGGCGACCCGGCCCATCAAGCCGTCGAGCGCGTCGACCTCGCGAACCAGATGTCCTTTCCCCAGTCCTCCGATCGCTGGATTGCAAGACATGGCCCCGATCGTCGCGAACTGATGGGTGATCACTGCGGTCCGGGCGCCCATGCGTGCCGCACCCGCCGCAGCTTCGCAGCCGGCGTGGCCGCCACCGATGACGATGACGTCGTAGGATGTCAGATGCTGGAACATGGGGGCTTATCTAACGCTTGCAGACAACGCTCGGAAGACGTTTCACGTGAAACATTCGCCACGACAAGGCGAGGACGTTTCACGTGAAACAGCACCCTGAGATCGGAACTTGTTTCACGTGAAACGTCGCGAGAGTTCCGTCCCTGTTTCACGTGAAACAGTTGATGGTCCGTTAACCAAGCAACGCTTCATTAAGTATATCTGTCGCGCCGAGACCGTTGCCGTCGCTACTTGCCGATACAGAACTCGCGAAAGATCACGTCCAGCACATCCTCGATGTCAACCCGCCCCAAGAGGCGCCCGAGCGCGAGGGCGGCGATCCGCAGCTCCTCCGCGGCGAGCTCCTCCCCGAGATCTACGGCCGCAATGCTCTGGCGAAGTGCGGCCGCCGTCTCCTCGAGCAGGGTTCGTTGCCGTTCTCGCGTGATCAGGCCACTCTCGGTCGATCCAAAGAAGTCACCAGCGAAGCCGATCAGGGCCTCCAGCAGTTCGGACAAGCCTGCTCCGGTTCTCGCCGAGATCGCAAAAACCCGATCCGCGCTTTGCACCGACGCCGCAGCTCTCGCCTGGGGGGCCGGCAGGTCGATCTTGTTGCGGACCAGCCAGACAGGCACCCCAGTTCGACGCTCTGCCTCCGCCTGATCATCCTCGGACAGCCACAGCACGAGATCGGCCTGCGCCGCCCGATCGCGGGCCCGCCGCACGCCCTCCTGCTCCACGGGATCGTCCGTCTCCCGGATCCCCGCAGTATCGATCACCGTGACCGGATAGCCCTGGAGGTCAAGCTGGATCTCGATGACGTCGCGCGTGGTGCCGGCATGGGGCGAGACGATCGCCACCTCACGCCGGGCGAGCTGGTTCATCAATGTCGACTTGCCGGCGTTTGGAGGTCCGGCGATGACGACCGTCAGGCCGTCGCGCAGTCGCTCGGCCCGGCCCTGCGCTGACAAAACGGTCTCGATCTCCGTCAGGAGTTGTTCAATCCGCGCTAGCGCCGGCGCCATCAGCTCGGTCGGCACGTCGCCTTCGTCGGCAAAGTCGATCCCGGCTTCGATCAGCGCCGCCGCTTCGATGATCTGCTCCCGCCAGCTTCGCGCCTTGTCACCGAGCAGGCCCTTCAGCTGGCGCAACGCCTGGCGCCGCTGGCGATCAGTGTCGGCATGAATGAGATCGTCGAGCCCCTCGGCCTCGGTCAGATCGATCTTGCCATTCTCGAACGCGCGCCGCGTGAACTCGCCCGGCTCCGCAGGGCGCATCTGCGGCATCGTCGAGAGGACCGAGAACACCGCCGCGATGACGGCACGACTGCCATGGACGTGCAGCTCGGCGACATCCTCGCCGGTGGCGCTTGCGGGTCCGGGAAACCACAGCACGACGGCATCGTCGATCGCTTCGCCACCGCCATCGCGCAACAAGGCGCGTGTTGCAGTCCTCGGCACCGGCAATCTTCCCGCCAGCAGCCGAAGGGCAGATCCCGCATGTGAGCCAGAGAGTCTGACAATCGCAATCGCGCTCGGCAGCCGTCCCGAGGACAATGCAAAGATGGTCTGATCGTGAGGATGCATCATCCTCAGTTGGGCTTGCCGGCAGCGAAACACAATCGGTTTGCAGCGGCATGCTTTACGTCGGATGCCGCCGACGAGCGGTGGCGCCCGCGCCTGATACAGTCCCGCAAACAAAAAGGGCGCTCCGAAGAGCGCCCCCGTCCAGATCGAGACCGTGGTCCAATCAGGTATTCATGGATTCGAAGAACTCGGCATTGCTCTTGGTGCTGCGGAGCTTGTCGAGCAGGAAGTCGATCGCGTCCATGGTGCCCATCGGATTGAGGATGCGGCGGAGGACGTACATCTTCTTGAGGTTCTGCGGCTCGGTGATGAGCTCTTCCTTGCGGGTGCCGGACCGGGCGATGTCGATCGCCGGGAAGGTTCGCTTGTCCGCGACCTTGCGGTCGAGGATGAGTTCGGAGTTACCGGTGCCCTTGAACTCTTCGAAGATGACCTCGTCCATGCGGCTGCCGGTGTCGACCAGCGCAGTAGCGATGATCGTCAGCGAGCCGCCTTCCTCGATGTTGCGCGCGGCACCGAAGAAGCGCTTCGGCCGTTGCAGCGCGTTGGCATCGACACCGCCGGTCAGCACCTTGCCGGATGACGGCACGACGGTGTTGTAGGCGCGACCGAGGCGGGTGATCGAGTCCAGCAGAATGACGACGTCGCGGCCGTGTTCGACCAGGCGCTTGGCCTTCTCGATCACCATCTCCGCGACCTGGACGTGACGGGCCGCCGGCTCGTCGAAGGTCGAGGACACGACCTCGCCCTTCACCGAGCGCTGCATGTCCGTGACTTCCTCGGGGCGCTCGTCGATCAGCAGCACGATCAGGTAGCACTCGGGATGATTCGCCGTGATCGAGTGCGCGATGTTCTGCATCAGCACGGTCTTGCCGGTGCGCGGCGGCGCGACGATCAGCGCGCGCTGGCCCTTACCGATCGGCGCGACGATGTCGATGACACGCGGCGACAGATCCTTGCGGGTCGGATCCTCGAGCTCGAGCCGGAAGCGCTCGTCCGGAAACAGCGGCGTGAGGTTGTCGAAATTGACCTTGTGCTTGGACTTCTCGGGATCCTCGAAGTTCAGCGTGTTGACCTTGAGCAGCGCGAAATAGCGCTCGCCTTCTTTCGGGCTGCGGATGTGGCCCTCGATCGTATCACCGGTCCGCAGGCCGAAGCGGCGGATCTGCGAGGGCGAGACATAGATGTCGTCGGGACCCGGCAGGTAGTTGGCGTCGGGCGAGCGGAGGAAGCCGAAGCCGTCGGACAGAACCTCGACGACGCCCTCGCCGATGATGTCGATCTCCTGGATGGCGAGCTGCTTGAGGATGGCGAACATCAGCTCCTGCTTGCGCATCGTGCTGGCGTTCTCGACCCCGTTTTCCTCCGCGAAGGAGACGAGCTCGGCCGGCGTCTTTGACTTGAGGTCCTGTAGTTTGATTTCCCGCATTGGGGTGGTCCTGTGGAAGCGACTTGGGAGGGATGCGAGGTGGCTGTGGGAAGGCGGACGAAAATGAGGTCCGCAGGTCTGAGCAAGGTTGGCGCCAATGAGGCACCAGACCTGATGCGGCGGCCGGTCAAGCCGGAACGCAACCACATCCGCCTGCGTGGGGTGGGATATCGACAATATAGAAAATCGCGCCGTTGTCCGCAAGGCGTCTGCGGCGGAGCGGTATTCCCTGGGAGACGGTCAGAACGGCTTGACGATCACGAGAATCACGATGCCGATCATCAACACCGTCGGTACCTCGTTGATATAGCGGTAGAATTTCTGGCTGCGCGTGTTCTTGTCGGCGCCGAATTCCCTGACCCAGCGGGTAAACAGGCCGTGGACGCCGGACATGATCAGCACCAGCAGGAATTTGGCGTGGAACCAACCGCTGGTATACCAGTGTCCGGCCCAGACCAGATAAAGCCCGGCCAGCCAAGTCACGGTGATGGCGGGATTGATGATCGCCTTGAGCAGGCGCCGTTCCATGACCTTGAACGTTTCGGACTGCTTCGAACCGATCTCGGCGTCGCAATGATAGACGAACAACCGCGGCAGATACAGCATGCCGGCCATCCAGGCGATGACCGCGATGACGTGCAGGGCCTTGATCCACTCATACATCGGAAACGCGCGATCCTCTCAGCCAGCGATCAGCTTGCGTGCCGAGACATATCCGCTCGCTCAGTCCCCTCCAAACCAAATAATTTTAGAATCTTAAGGTTTGAGTCTAGGTAGCGGTGGATTGGACTCATGCAATGTCATCCGCAGTCTGCCCGCAGCTTGTTCACATCCCTCAACATGCTAGCTGCACACGCCGGATCGCCCCAGAGTCTAATGTGATTCAGACGCTTGTCGAAATCCTTCGACAGCTTATCCAGAGACAAATGGGCCTCGTCCCGATATCATCGCGCTGCTGCCTGACGTTGTCCCGGACGGCGACCATGTGCAGAACAATCGGGGTTATACAAAGGGAGCGGTCGGCGGCTGCTTTTTGGCCCCATCCTTCACAGGGATTCACAGATCGTTAAGGATTTGATGCCCACCACCGGCAACTACTTTCACCTCCATCTGGTTTCCGATTCGACCGGCGAAACCCTGATCACGGTCGCGCGAGCAGTCGCCGCGCAATACACCAACGTGACCCCGGTCGAGCACGTCTACCCGCTGGTGCGGAGCCAGAAGCAGCTCGACCGCGTGCTCGACGAGATCGAGGAAGCGCCGGGCATCGTGCTGTTCACCCTGCTCGAGAAGGACCTGGTCAGCCGGCTCGAAGGCAAGTGCCAGCAGATCAACATTCCGAGCCTGTCGATCATCGGTCCGGTGATGCAGCTGTTCGAGGCCTATCTCGGCGCGTCGACCGCCGGCCGCGTCGGCGCGCAGCACGTGCTCAATGCCGAATATTTCGCCCGCATCGATGCGCTGAACTACACGATGCTCCACGATGACGGGCAAATGGTCGACGGCCTCGAAGACGCTGAGGTGGTGCTGGTGGGCGTCAGCCGGACGTCGAAGACTCCGACCTCGATCTATCTCGCCAACCGCGGCGTGCGCACAGCCAACGTGCCGCTGGTCCCGGGCATTCCGATCCCGCACCAGCTCGAGACATTGAAGAAGCCGCTGGTCGTCAGCCTGCATGCGACCCCGGAGCGGCTGATCCAGGTGCGGCAGAATCGCCTGCTCAGCATGGGTGCGGAATCCGGCAATGAGAACTATGTCGACAAGCAGTCGGTGACGGACGAGGTCGCCTATGCGCGCAAGCTCAGTGCGAAGTTCAACTGGGTCATGCTCGACGTGACGCGGCGCTCGATCGAGGAGACGGCCGCCGCGATCCTGAAACTTTATACCGACCGGCAGCGGCAGCGGCTTCCGGACTAGTGAGCGGATCAATGTCCATCTGGTGCAGTGACGAGCCTCTCATTCTGGCATCGCAGAGCCGCGCGCGGCGGATGCTGCTCGCGAACGCAGGACTCGCGTGTGAGGCGCTTCCGGCCGATATCGACGAACGCGCGGTCCAGGCCGAAGCCGGCCTGGTCGCGCCCTACGAGATTGCGTTACACCTCGCCAATGCGAAGGCCGCTGCGGTCTCGGCAAGCAGGCCCAATTCCTATGTGGTCGGCGCGGATCAGACGCTCGCATTGGGTGAGCGCATGTTCAACAAGCCGGCCGGCCGCCAGCATGCCATGCAGCAATTGTTGGCGCTGGGCGGGCGCACCCATGCGCTGCACTCGGCCATCGCGGTGGTCCGCAACGGCGAGGTGCTGTTCTCGCACGTCGCCGTCGCCTGGATGACGATGCGCGCCCTCTCTGAGGCCGAGATCGCCGCCTATCTCGATGCCGCCGGCGACGCCGTCACATCCAGCGTCGGCGCCTATCAATTGGAGGGGCTCGGGGTGCACCTGTTCGACCGGATCGACGGCGATCACTTCACCATCCTCGGCCTGCCGCTGTTGCCGCTGCTCGCCTATTTTCGCGAAGCGAAGCTGCTCAGGATCTGATGCCGACCGCAGCCACGCGTAAGGGGAGTGACCGCGGATGAGAGTGCTGGGTCTGACCGGCTCGATGGGCATGGGCAAGTCGACGACCGCGAAGCTGTTCGCCGAAGCCGGCGTCCCGGTCTACGACGCCGACGCGACCGTTCATAAGGTCTATGAAGCCGAAGCCGCGCCGGCGATCGAAGCCGAATTTCCCGGGACAACGGTGGACGGCAAGGTGGATCGATCCAAGCTGTCGGCGAAGGTCGTCGGCGATCCCGCCGCAATCCGCCGGCTCGAAGCGATCGTGCACCCGATGCTGCGCTCCTATCATCAGAAGTTTCTCGATGACGCCGAGCAGTCCGGCGTGCCCGTTGCCGTTGTTGATGTCCCCTTGCTGTTCGAGACCGGCGGCGACAAGCGCGTCGATGCCGTGGTGGTGGTGTCGACCTCGCCCGAGATCCAGCGTCAGCGCATCCTGGCGCGCGGCACGATGACGGACGAAGCGCTCGATGCGCTGCTCGCACGGCAGATGCCGGATGCCGAGAAGCGCAAGCGCGCCGATTTCGTCGTGGATACCTCGCACGGGCTCGATCCGGTGCGGGCACGCATCCGCGACATCCTGGCGGAGGTCGTTAGAATGCCGCAGCGCCGGGGCTGATTCGCAAATCCGGCCGCGCGGAATTTCGACGGATCAAGTCAGACGGATCAAATCAGATGCGTGAGATCGTTCTCGACACCGAAACCACCGGCCTCGACGCCCTGCGCGGCGACCGCCTCGTCGAGATCGGCTGTGTCGAAATCATCAACCGCATGCCCACCGGCCAAGTCTACCATCGCTACATCAATCCCGAACGCGACATGCCGGCGGAAGCGTTCGCGGTTCACGGCCTGTCGAGCGAGTTCCTGGCCGACAAGCCGCTGTTTCACGAGGTCGTCGAGGAGTTCCTGGAGTTCATCGGCGATGCCCCGCTGGTGATCCACAACGCCTCGTTCGATATCGGCTTCATCAATGCCGAGCTCGACCGGGTCAAGCGCGCGGCCATTCCCAGGGATCGTCTGGTCGATACGCTGCTGCTCGCACGTCGCAAGCATCCTGGCGTGTCGAACCGTCTCGACGACCTCTGCTCGCGCTATGCGATCGACAACTCACGCCGGACCAAGCACGGTGCGTTGCTCGACGCCGAGCTGCTGGCGGAGGTCTATGTCGATCTGGTCGGGGCGCGGCAGTCGCAGCTGATCCTGACCCAGGACAGCCAGGAAATCCGCATCGGGTCCGCCGGCGAGACGCCGCGCCGTCAGCGCGAGCAGCCGCTGTTGCCGCGGGTCACGGAGGCGGAGCGAGAGGCACATCGCGCCTTCATCGCTACCCTCGGCGACAAGCCGATCTGGATGGAGTTTCTCGCCGGCACGTGATCCGCCCGATCGGCGGCGGATCACGCCCTGCAAACATCAAATTTTTAAAGAGCGAAACGATCAGCTCGACAGCACCTGGCCGCCCTGGGCCGCGGCTTGGCGTTCCATGTTCTGGCGGTACAGGCCGACGAAATCGACCGGGTCCAGCATCAGGGGCGGGAAGCCGCCGTCGCGCACCGAGTTGGCGACGATCTCGCGGGCGAACGGGAACAGCAGGCGCGGGCATTCGATCAGCAGCATCGGCGACAGGTTCTCGCGCGGGATGTTGACCAGCCGGAACACGCCGCCATAGACCAGTTCGAAGCTGAACATCACCTGGCTGCCGCTCTCGGCCTTGCCCTCGATCGTCAGCGTCACCTCGTATTCGGTGTCATTCAGCGCATTGGCACCGACATTGATCTGGATGTTGATCTGCGGCGGCTGGCCCTGCGGCGCCAGGGACTGCGGAGCGTTCGGATTCTCGAACGAGAGATCCTTGATGTATTGCGCCAGCACGTTCAGTTGAGGAGGAGGAGCCGCGTCGGGAGTGGCGCCGTTACCGTTGGTCATCGCAGTGTTCTCCAGGCAAAAAGGGCGGGTCGTTGCGGCGCGTGGCTACCATAGGGCCGGCTTGTTCCACAAGGACGAGCCACCGACGCCGTCAAGGGCCGAAGCAACCGCTCGATCCGGCCAGTATGCCTCTATTTGTCGCATCGGCCGTCGGAGGGAACCGGAGACGGGCCTCCCCTGTTCCAATCCGGGGCCGATCGGATTTCCCCTTGAGGGGGAAAAGGGTTAGGATCGGCGCGCCACAATGCGCCATTGGCCGGGCCCAATTCGATGACTACATCCGGGTCGACCAGGGATTCACGGGTCTTAACCTGGATCCTGTAGAACGGGTGCCCGGTGGCCGGGCTCCGCGTTCGGCTCGACAAGTCAGAAAGCGAACACGACGTGGACATTTATACCATCATCTTCCTGGCGCTGGCGGTCTTCATCTTCATCCGCCTGCGCGCCGTGCTCGGGCAGCGCACCGGGAGCGAGCGGACGCCGTTCGATCATGCCGCCCGAAACGCGGTCCAGGGCGCGCCGGACAACCACGTCATGCCGGTTCCCAACAAGCCCATCGACCCCTCGGCTGCGGTCCCCGGCGGCGAGATGCCGGCGCCGGGTGATCGCTGGCGTGGTCTGGCCGAGCCGGGCACGCCGCTCGCCCGTGGCCTCGATGCGATCGTCGCCGACGACTCCTCGTTCGATCCGCGCCATTTCCTGACCGGCGCGCGCAGCGCCTACGAGATGATCGTGCTGGCGTTTGCCAATGGCGATCGCCGCGCGTTGCGCGACCTGTTGTCGTCCGAGGTCTATGAGAGTTTCGACGCCGTCATCAAGGAGCGTGAGAAGCAGGAGCAGAAGACTGAAACCCGCTTCGTCTCCATCGATACCGCCGAACTGGTCGGCGCCGAGCTGCGCGACCGCACCGCGCAGGTCACGGTGCGCTTCGTCTCGCAGATGATCTCGGTGACACGCGACAAGGGCGGCAACATCGTCGACGGCAATCCGGACAAGGTCGCCGACATCACCGACATCTGGACTTTCGCCCGCGACACCGGCTCGCGCGATCCGAACTGGAAGCTGGTCGGAACCGGCAGCCATTGATGGAATAGGCTGCCGCCGCTGGCGTTACATTGGGAGATCGCCTGCTCCCGTTGTCGACCGGCTGCGTGAGGCGCGTGAAGAGGCGCATCCTCGATTTTTGACACGGATCTTTTCAGCATCCCGTTTTCTCCGAATTTCGCGTTGAGTGGTACTTTGATGGTGCAAGCATGGTTCGCGAAATTTGGAAGCGGGGTTTTACCGCCCGCCGCCTGACCTACTGGACGCCGGCGCTCGCCCTGAGCGTCGCTGCCGTGGCGCTCGCCCCCTATGCAGCCGAGCCGGTTCGCGCGCGCCATCGGGCGGCGACGCCGCCGATGCGCCACCTGCCCTACCCGCAGCTCGACTGGCCGCTCGAGATCAGCAACAGCCAGTACCTGCCGATGGATTGGACCGACGTGCCCGGCTGGAACGACGACGATCAGCTCGCGGCCTATCGGACGTTCCGCGCCAGCTGCAAGCCGATCGCCGCGAAGACGGATGCAGCGCCGGATGCCAGGGTGGATGGTAAGGCGCTGGGTGATTCCCTGCGCGACCCCTGTCGCGATGCTCGGGCCACCGATCTCGCCGACAATGCTGCGGCAAGGGCTTTTTTCGAACGGCACTTCGAGCCGCTGAGGATCTCCAAGCTCGGCGATGCCGACGGTTTCGTCACCGGCTACTACGAACCCGTCATCGAGGGCTCGCGGACCCAGAATGAGGTCTACAACGTTCCAGTCTATCGCCGGCCCTCCAATTTGTTTGTCCGTGGTTTCAAGCAGGATGCGACGAGTCTGCCCAACAAGGGCCCCGTCTATCGCAAGATCGGACGGCGCAAGCTGGTCCCCTACTACGACCGCGCCGAGATCGAGGACGGTGCCATCGAGGGGCGCGGCCTGGAGATCGCATGGCTCAGGAACCAGACCGACCTGCTGTTTGCCCAGATCCAGGGATCGGCGCGCATCAGTCTCGACGACGGCTCGACCATTCGCATCAACTACGATGCCTATAATGGCCTTCCCTACACACCGGTCGGCCGCATCCTGATCGAGCGCGGCATCATTCCACGCGAGCAGATGTCGATGCAGCGCATCCGCGACTGGATGGAGCAGAATCCGGAAGGTGCCAACGAGCTGCGGCGGATGAACCGCTCCTACATCTTCTTCCGCGAGGTGCAGCTGTCGGAGAAGGACGAGGCGGTCGGCGCGCAGGGCATTCCGCTGACCCCGGGCCGCTCGATCGCGGTCGACAAGTCGCTGCACGTCTATGGCACGCCGTTCTTCATCACCGGCGAGCTGCCGATCGAATCCGAGAAGTCGAAGACGGCGTTCCACCGGCTGATGATCGCGCAGGATACGGGCTCGGCGATCGTCGGACCTGCGCGGGCCGATCTCTATTTCGGCGCCGGCCAGGACGCCGGCAAGGTTTCCGGCCGTCTCAAGCACAGCATCCAGTTCGTGATGCTGGTGCCGAAGAGCCTCGATCCGGTTGCGCGTGGCCGCAAGATGCCGCTGCCGGATGCACGGCCGTCGGAGAAGATCGCAAAACTGTTTCCGCAGGTGCTGCCGAAGGAGGCAGCCAAGGATCAGGTCAAGGATCAGGGGCAGGCCAACCAGGCCAACAAAGCCGCCGCCTCTCCGGTCAACGATGCGAAAGCCTCTGCTCCCGCCGCGAGCGCAAGCCCGGCGACCACGGTGGCGCAGAACGTCGTGGCACCACAGCCCGTGCCCCTGCCCGAGGCCCGCCCCCGTATCGAAAGTGATCGCAATATCCGCCGATTGCGTTATGGCAGGCGCCACCGCAACCGCCGATGACAAGCCGTCTCCATGTCTGAAGATCCCGAGCCGCCCCGCGGCCGTCGCAAGCGTGGCCTCTCCGAGGACGAGCGTACGCTGTGGGAGACGGTCGCGCGCCAGGTCAAGCCGCTGCGCAAGACACCGCGTCCGGTGCGGCCGCATCCTCCGATGGTGACGGCCGAGCCGCAGCCGGACAAGCCGATGATGACGCCGCGGCCGGTCGCGCCGGTGGTCGTGCCGAAGCCGGCCCGGCCGGCCATCCCGCCTCTGGTCTCGCTCGGCCGCAAGGAGCGCTCGAAACTGTCGCGCGGCCGCAGCGAGATCGATGCGCGGCTCGATCTACACGGCATGACCCAGAGCCGGGCGCACCAGGCGCTGCATCATTTCCTGCATCGCGCCCAGCATGACGGGCTCACCTTCGTGCTCGTCATCACCGGCAAGGGTACGATCGGTGCGGATGCCGAACGCGGCGTGCTCCGGCGCCAGGTGCCGCATTGGCTGAGCCTGCCGGAATTCCGCTCGCTGATTGTCGGCTTCGAGGAGGCTCATGTGGGACATGGCGGTGCCGGCGCGCTCTATGTCCGGATCAGGCGCGCCCGGGGCTGAGCGTCAGAACGGCCGGATGATGCCGACGCGCGGGATGGCGGTGACGATCCAGCCCAGGATCGTGGTCGTGCGGTCGCCGGCGTCGATGAGGGCCACAGGCTTTGTGGTGGGCAGCGTCTTCACCGCGTGCAGCATCAGCACCATGCAGACCACCCAGCTCGAGATCCAGCGCGAATAGTCGAACACCATCGCGAACATCACGAGGTAAGCGAGAGTGATGACAACCAGCGCGGCGATGACGATCTGGCGATGGCGCTGCTCTTCCAGCGCGCCAATCAGGTCCCTGAAAGTGCGCCAGAGCGGCGCGTGAAGCCAGAGCAGCAGCGCATACACGGGAACGCCGAGCAGGTTCGACGGCAGTCTTGCCCAGGTGTCCTGCACCTCCTTCGTCAGTGGCTGGTACCACACGTAAGCGAACTGCAAGAGCTCGGTGCGTGTCGGATCGGCCATGCGGGTCCGCAGATATGCTGTGAAGTCCGCTTCCGGCAGCGGCATCGTGCCGAGGAACTGCGCCGTCAGGAACAGCGCGCCGAGTCCGATCAGTGCGGCTCCGCCGACGGCCATGTCGAGGCGCGTCGTCCTGCGCGGCAAGTAGTAGCGCAGCACGACGATGGCGGCGATGGTGGGCACGTACATCAGCAGATGGATGTGATGGATCAGCACCAGCACCGCCGAGGTCAGCGCAGCGAGCAGGACGTAGCCGAGCGAGCCTGCCGGCACCAGCATCAGGATGATGGCACCAAGACAGCCATAGACGTCGAAGTGCCCGAGCGTGAACAGGAAGTTCTTGAACACGAACGGCGAGCCAGCGGTGAAGACGAACAGCGGGAGCTGTGCGCTGTTCAATCCGAATGTTCGGCGGAATAGCTGGACGAACAATCCGAACGTGATCAGCCAGACGAGGCCTCCCAACGCGAACACCAGCCACACCGGCACCTTCGTCGTGAACAACCCGACGATGGCCCCGATCAGCGCGCGCTTGATGAAGCCGTGGTGATAGTCGACAAGCAGGTGGATGTAGGGAATGTAGGGCGGCAGCGTGAGCTTGTGCAGGAACACGCCGAGCATGACCGCGGCGTTGACGGCGAGCATCGTGCGCCAGTGCCGGCTGTAGGCGGCCGTCATGCGATGTCCGAGCGGTGAGAGATGGAGGCAAGCTCGCCGCCACACCCACCGCTGTCGTCCCGGCCTTGAGCCGGGACCCGTAACCACCGCTGTACGTGATGAGGCAGGGCTGGAGCCGCCATCTTGAGTGACAATCAGCTTCGGTGGTTATGGGTCCCCGCCTTCGCGGGGACGACAGCGGAGGGTGACGCTACGCCTGTGCGAAAGAGCGCAGAGGCTGAAGGGCGACGCCTCTTACAAAATGAACCGGCTGAGATCCGTGTTCTTGGCGAGGTCGCCGATATGCTGCTGCACATAGGCGGCGTCGACACGCATCGTCTCGCCGCCGCGGTCGGAGGCGTTGAAGGAGATCTCGTCCAGCACGCGTTCCATCACCGTCTGCAGCCGGCGCGCGCCGATGTTCTCGACCGTGGAATTCACCGCGACCGCGATGTCGGCGAGCGCGTCGATCGCATCGTCGGTGATGTCGAGCGTCACGCCCTCGGTCCGCATCAGCGCGACATATTGCTTGATCAGCGATGCCTCCGGCTCGGTCAGGATGCGGCGCATGTCGTCGCGCGTCAGCGCCTGCAGCTCGACCCGGATCGGCAATCGTCCCTGCAGCTCCGGCAAGAGGTCCGAGGGCTTGGCGATGTGGAACGCGCCCGAGGCAATGAACAGGACGTGATCGGTCTTGACCGCGCCATGCTTGGTCGAGACCGTCGTGCCCTCGATCAGCGGCAGCAGGTCGCGCTGCACGCCCTCGCGCGAGACGTCGCCGCCGGCGCGGTTCTCGCGCACGCAAATCTTGTCGATCTCGTCGAGGAACACGATGCCGTTGTTCTCGACCACGCCGATCGCCTCCTGCACCAGCTGGTCGCTGTCGAGCAGCTTGTCGGATTCCTCCGCGATCAGGATGTCGTGCGAGGCCTCGACCGTCACGCGCCGCGTCTTGGTGCGGCCGCCGAGCTTGCCGAAGATGTCGCCGATCGAGATCGCACCCATCTGCGCGCCCGGCATGCCGGGGATTTCGAACATCGGCATGCCGCCGCCCGAGGACTGCGTCTCGATTTCGATTTCCTTGTCGTTCAGCTCGCCGGCGCGCAGCTTGCGGCGGAACGAGTCACGCGTCGCAGCACTCGCATTGGCGCCGACCAGCGCATCCAGCACGCGCTCCTCGGCGGCGAGCTGGGCGCGGGCGGCGACATCCTTGCGCTTGCGCTCGCGCACCTGGACGATCGCGACCTCGACGAGGTCGCGAATGATCTGCTCGACGTCGCGGCCGACATAGCCGACCTCGGTGAACTTGGTCGCCTCGACCTTGAGGAACGGCGCGCCCGCGAGCTTGGCCAGCCGCCGCGCGATCTCGGTCTTGCCGACGCCGGTCGGGCCGATCATCAGGATGTTCTTCGGCAGCACCTCCTCGCGCAGGCCGGCATCGAGCTGCAGCCGGCGCCAGCGGTTGCGCAGGGCGATGGAGACGGCGCGCTTGGCGTCGGCCTGGCCGACGATGTAGCGGTCGAGTTCGGAGACGATTTCGCGGGGGGAAAAGTCGGTCATGGGCTCTAGCTAGGGTCGGACGGGGATGAGGGCAAGCCGGATTTCCGTCGTCACAGGAGCGGCGGCCCGGCCTGCCACTGCCGGATCGCCTCGGTTGGATGGATCAGCATCAGGATGTTCAGGGTCAGGTTGTCACGGATGTGCAGGCCGACCCCGATCTCGAACGCGATTGCGATCACGACGGTCAGCCAGACCGGCAGCACCCGCGCCAGCAGGAAGCCGGTCATCATCGCCAAGGTGTCGCCGACGGAGTTCACGATGCTGTCGCCGAAATAGTCCAGCGAGATCGTGGCGGCACGATAGCGCTCGATGATGAAGCTGGAGTTCTCGACCAGCTCCCAGGCGCCCTCGATCAGCATCGCGGTGAGCAGTCGCCCCTGCCACGGCAGAAACGGCAGAACCAGCGCGGTCAGCGCATAGAACAGGAAGCCGTGAATGACATGGGAGAACGTGTACCAGTCGGTGAGATGCTGGGAGTTCTCCGAGCTCTGCACCACGCCGTGCCACAGCTTCACGGTGCCGCAGGCGCAGATCGGCAGCCGGCCCATCGCGAACAACAGTGCGGCCTGCAGCACCAGCAGACCGAGCGCCAGGATGAGCCAGGGTCCGGACCAAGGCCGGGACGGGGCGCCGATCTCGTCCGCGGTCATCGTCTACTCGGCCGACAGCGCTTCGATGGTGATGTTGCGGTTGGTGTAGACGCAGATGTCGGCGGCGATGTCGAGCGAGCGGCGCACGATGCTCTCGGCGTCCTTGTCGGTGTCGATCAGCGCCCGCGCGGCCGCCAGCGCATAGTTGCCGCCGGAGCCGATCGCCATCACGCCGGCCTCCGGTTCCAGGACGTCGCCCGTCCCGGTCAGCACCAGCGAGACCTCCTTGTCGGCCACGATCATCATCGCCTCCAGCCGCCGCAGGTAGCGGTCGGTGCGCCAGTCCTTGGCGAGCTCGACCGCGGCCCGGGTCAGCTGCCCCGGATATTGCTCCAGCTTGCTCTCCAGCCGCTCGAACAGGGTGAACGCGTCGGCGGTGGCGCCGGCGAAGCCGCCGATGACGTCGCCCTTGCCGAGCTTGCGCACCTTGCGGGCGTTGGACTTGATCACGGTCTGGCCGATCGAGACCTGGCCGTCGCCGCCGATCACCACCCTGCCCCCCTTGCGGACGGTCAGGATCGTGGTGCCGTGCCAGACGGTGGGCTCGTTCGAAGATGCGTGCATGGGGGATCCCTGGTTGATGCCCTGATTTAGGGGCTGAGGCGTCGGGATACAATTACCGGGCCCCTGCCCTGCCCTGTCAGGCCTTGAAATCCGCTCACCATGGCCCGAGATCAGGCGTCCGGGGCGTCATCCCGCAGTAGCTAAGGTGTCATCCGCCTGATAAAAGGGCCGCGTTTTCAAGGGAAAGCTGACCCCATGCGTAGCGCGACCATCAAGCGCAAGACCAAAGAGACCGAGATCGAGGTGTCCGTGAACCTCGACGGCACCGGCGTGGTTGATATCGCGACCGGGATCGGCTTCTTCGATCACATGCTGGATCTGCTTGCCCGGCATTCCCGCATCGACATGACCGTCAAGGCGGTCGGCGACCTGCATATCGATTTCCACCACACCACCGAGGATGTCGGCATCGCCCTCGGCCAGGCCGTGCGTCAGGCGCTCGGCGACATGGCCGGCATCACCCGCTACGCCTCGATCCACATGCCGATGGACGAGACGCTGACGCGCGTCGTGATCGACGTGTCGGGCCGGCCGATGCTGGTGTTCCGCACGACCTTCGCGCGCGACAAGATCGGCGAGTTCGACACCGAGCTGGTGCGCGAGTGGTTCAACGCCTTTGCCATGAACGCCGGCATCACGCTGCATGTCGAGACGCTGTACGGCGAGAACGCCCATCATATCGCCGAATCCTGCTTCAAGGGTCTGGC
This sequence comes from Bradyrhizobium sp. SZCCHNR1015, assembly GCF_032489875.1. Taxonomy (NCBI): domain Bacteria; kingdom Pseudomonadati; phylum Pseudomonadota; class Alphaproteobacteria; order Hyphomicrobiales; family Nitrobacteraceae; genus Bradyrhizobium; species Bradyrhizobium sp. SZCCHNR1015. The sequence continues at coordinate 252,711 of NZ_JAUEYW010000013.1, read as the reverse complement.
CAGGGCGCTGCGAACCGCGCTCGCGATCGACCCGCGCAACAAGGGCGAAGTGCCATCCACCAAGGGTCAGCTCGGCGGCTGACCTCCCTCCTCCCAAGGGAATTTCGACATGCCCGTTTATACGGTTCACGCTCCCCTCGCCGCCGGAGCCGATCTGCGCTCGACCGATCGCTTCGTCTTCATCCGTGACGGCTTCCATTTCTGGGCCGCCGTTCTCGGCGCCGTCTGGCTGGCCTGGCATCGCCTCTGGCTTGCGATGCTGGTCTGGGCCCTGCTGATGATCGCGCTCGACGTCGTCCTGGTACGCGTCGGCGTCAGCGGCGCCGCGATTGCCGGAATCGATCTGTTGCTTGCGATCCTGCTCGGGCTCGAAGCCTCGAGCCTGAAGCGCTGGAGCTATTCGCGCGGCAATTGGCGCCAGCTCGACGTCGTCGTGGCCGACGATCTCGATGCCGCCGAGCGCCGCTTCTTCGAGCGCTGGGCCGCCCGGCGCAGCGATCTCGGCTACAGCAACTACACCGTCGATCGCGGCGCACCGCCGCCGTCGCGTGACAATGGCAATGGGCAGCACCCGCCGCCGCTGCCGCATGCCAGCATCATTGGCTTGTTCCCAGAACCCGGAGGTGGACGATGAGTGTCGCGATCATCGATTACGGCTCCGGCAATCTGCATTCCGCCGCCAAGGCGTTCGAGCGCGCCGCACGCGGCATGGCGGATCCGCAGAAGGTCGTGGTGACGCGCGATCCGGACACGGTGTATCGCGCCGACCGCATCGTGCTGCCCGGCGTCGGCGCCTTCGCCGACTGCCGCCGCGGACTCGACTCCGTCGATGGCATGCTGGAGGCGATGACCGAGGCCGTGCGCCACAAGGCGCGGCCGTTCTTCGGCATCTGCGTCGGCATGCAGCTGATGGCGACGCGCGGCAAGGAGCACGTCACCACCGACGGCTTCGACTGGGTCTCCGGCGACGTCGAGAAGATCACGCCTCGCGACGAGAGCCTGAAGATCCCGCACATGGGATGGAACACGCTCGATGTGCTGCAAGAGCATCCGGTGCTGGAGCGGCTGCCGCTCGGGCCGAAGGGCCTGCACGCCTACTTCGTGCACTCCTATCACTTGAATGCCGTCAACGAGAACGACGTGCTGGCGCGCGCGGACTACGGCGGTCCGGTCACCGCGATCGTCGGCAAGGACACCGCGATCGGCACGCAATTCCATCCCGAGAAGAGCCAGCGTTTCGGTCTCGCCCTCATTTCCAACTTCCTGAAGTGGAAGCCGTGAGCGCAGCGCGCCTGTCCGTCCAGGAGGCGGGCAGGGCGCTTGCCTGAAAGACAGCTCCGATGATCCTTTTTCCTGCCATCGATCTGAAGAACGGCCAGTGCGTGCGCCTGGAGCAGGGCGACATGGCCCGCGCCACCGTGTTCAATCTCGATCCCGCTGCGCAAGCCAAGAGCTTCGCCGACCAGGGCTTCGACTATCTCCACGTCGTCGATCTCGACGGCGCCTTCGCCGGTAAGCCGATGAATGCGCACGCCGTGGAAGCGATGTTGAAAGTCGTCAACATGCCGGTGCAGCTCGGCGGCGGCATCCGCGATCTCAAGACGGTGGAGGCCTGGCTCAGCAAAGGCATCACCCGTGTCATCATCGGCACCGCGGCGGTGCGCGATCCCGAGCTGGTGAAGACCGCAGCCAAGGCCTTCCCCGGCCGCGTCGCCGTCGGACTCGATGCCCGCGACGGCAAGGTCGCCGTCGAAGGCTGGGCCGAGACCTCCGAGGTCACGGCGCTCGACATCGCCAGGCGTTTCGAGGACGCCGGCGTCGCCGCGATCATCTTCACCGACATCGCGCGCGACGGCCTGCTCAAGGGCCTCAATCTCGAGGCCACGATCGCGCTCGGTGACGCCATCTCGATCCCCGTGATTGCCTCCGGCGGCCTGGCCTCGATCGAGGACGTCAAGGCGATGCTGACACCACGGGCGAAAAAGCTCGAAGGCGCCATCGCTGGCCGCGCGCTCTATGACGGCCGCCTCGATCCCGCGGAAGCACTGGCGCTGATCCGCGCGGCGCGTGCGTAGGAGGAAACAGGATGTTCAAGGTCCGTGTCATTCCCTGCCTCGACGTCAAGGACGGACGGGTCGTCAAGGGCGTCAACTTCGTCAATCTGCGCGACGCCGGCGATCCGGTGGAGGCGGCGATCGCCTATGACGCCGCCGGCGCCGACGAGCTCTGCTTCCTCGACATCACCGCCACCCATGAGAACCGTGGCATCATGCTGGACGTCGTCCGGCGCACGGCGGAGGCCTGCTTCATGCCGGTCACGGTCGGCGGCGGCGTGCGCACCATCGACGACATCAAGACCCTGCTGCGTTCCGGCGCCGACAAGGTCTCGATCAATTCGGCCGCGGTGAGCAGGCGCGAATTCGTCAAGGAGGCGGCCGAGAAGTTCGGCGAGCAGTGCATTGTGGTCGCGATCGACGCCAAGTCCGTGTCGCGGCCTGGCGGCGGGTCGCGCTGGGAGATCTTCACCCATGGCGGCCGCAAATCGACCGGCATCGATGCGCTGGAATATGCCCAGGAGGTGGTATCGCTGGGGGCAGGGGAGATCCTGCTGACCTCGATGGACCGCGACGGCACCCGCCAGGGCTTCGACCTGCCGCTGACCCGGGCGGTCGCCGACAGCGTCCCGGTGCCGGTGATCGCCTCCGGCGGTGTCGGCAACCTCGATCATCTGGTGGACGGCATCCGCGAGGGCCGCGCGACCGCGGTGCTGGCCGCGTCGATCTTCCATTTCGGGGAATTTACCATCCGGCAGGCCAAGGAGCACATGGTGCGCCAGGGCCTGCCGATGCGGCTCGATCCCTGACGACATTGCGTCGCAAAAATGTTAGATGAACGCTGGTCCGGCCGCCGTGGTCGGGCAGGCGTTCCGAGTACCGGCTGATGTCCCGCTTCACGCTTCACGATCTCGCTGCCATCATCGACGCGCGCGCCGCGGCGGGCGGCGAGGCGTCCTATACGCGCAAGCTGCTCGACAAGGGGCCGCCGCAATGCGCCAAGAAGATGGGCGAGGAGGCGGTCGAGACGGTCATCGCCGCTGTTGGCACCGACCGCGAGCATCTGATCTCCGAAAGCGCCGATCTGCTGTTTCATCTGTTGGTGTTGTTGAAGTCGCGCGACGTCCGGCTCGAGGAGGTCGAGGCGGCGCTCGGCAAGCGCACCGGTCAATCGGGGCTGGAAGAAAAGGCGTCGCGCAAGACGGAGTAGGGCGCGGCGGCGGGGAAACGAAGGGCAGCGTCATGGATATGCGCACCACCGAACAACAATATAATCCGTACCGCGTCTTCACCCGCGAACAATGGGCCGAGCTGCGCAACGACACGCCGATGACCTTGGAGCCCGGCGAGTTCTCCAAGCTGCGGTCGATGCACGATCGTCTCGACCTTCAGGAGGTCGAGGACATCTACCTCCCGCTGTCGCGACTGCTGTCGATGTATGTCGACGCGGCGCAGCGGCTGTACTACGCGCAGCGTCAGTTCCTCGGCATCCGCGACCGCAAGATGCCCTACATCATCGGCGTCGCCGGCTCGGTGGCGGTCGGCAAGTCGACCACAGCGCGCGTGCTGCAGGCGTTGCTGACCCGCTGGTCGCCGCGGCCCAAGGTCGATCTCATCACCACCGACGGCTTCCTGTATCCGAACGCGGTGCTGGAGCGGCAGGGCCTGATGCAGAAGAAGGGCTTTCCGGAAAGCTATGACCTGCCGCGGCTGCTCGGCTTTCTGTCCGACATCAAGGCCGGCCGCCATCCGGTGCGCGCGCCGGTGTATTCCCATCTGAGCTACGACATCGTCCCCAATCAGTGGACCGAGATCGACCAGCCGGACATCCTCATCGTCGAAGGCGTCAACGTGCTGCAGACCGGTCCGCTGCCGCGCGACGGCAAGGCCGTGCCGGTCGTCTCCGACTTCTTCGACTTCTCGGTCTATATCGATGCCGACGAGGCGATCCTGCGCAAATGGTACGTCAAGCGCTTCCTGTCGCTGCGCGACACGGCGTTCCATGATCCCAGGTCCTACTTCAACCGCTACGCGCTGCTGTCGGACGAGGAGGCCATCGCCACCGCGATCGCGATCTGGGAGCGCACCAACCTGGCCAATCTCGAGGACAATATCCTCCCGACACGGCCGCGCGCGACCCTGATCCTGAAGAAGGGCGCGGATCACGAGATCGAGACGGTGGCGCTGAGGCGGCTGTAAACGGGGCCGGCGGGCGCGGCGCCGGGCTGATCCGCCCCAACTAATTCCTTACGCTGGCACCTGTCGCGCCGCCGCCAGATTCGCCAGCGCCTCGTCGAGCTTGTCGCGATCGATCGGCTTGACCAGGAACCCGTCCATGCCCGCCTCGAAGCAGGCGTAGCGGTCCTCGACCAGGGCATTGGCCGTCAGCGCCAGGATCGGGGTGCGCCCGCCGGGCTCGCTGGCCTCGATGGCGCGGATGCGCCTGGCGGCAGCGATGCCGTCGAGCTTCGGCATCTGCACATCCATCAGGATCAGATCGTATGGCGCGCCGGCCGAGCGCGCCGCGAGCCAGGAGTCGAGCGCCGCTTCGCCATGCACGGCGATGTCGGCGTGATGGCCGAGCTTGGTCAGCAGCGAGCGCATCAGGAGCGCGTTGATGTCGTTGTCCTCGGCGACGAGGATCGACAGGCCCGCGCCGGCCTGAGCCGCGATCGGCGGCGCGATCGTCGGGACCGGATCGTCGGCGAGGACCGTGCCGTCGGTGTCGAAGCTCACGCGCGCGGCGAGCGAGGCGGCGCGCAGCGGCTTGACGAGATAGCCGTGGAATGGCGCCGCCGGTGCCAGCTCGTGGCGGCTCGCCGGCGTCACCAGCACGATCAGCCGTGTCGTATGGTGGTGCGCGACCCGGCCCAGACGCAGCGATTCATCGCTGCCGATGGCGTCGTCGACCAGCACGGCATGCCAGGCGCGTTCGGGCAGCAGGGCTCGCGCGACCTCGGCCTCGGCGATCAGGCAGGTCTGCGCGCCCCAGTTCTGCAGGCGCCGCTCGATCAGCTCGGCCTGCAGCCCGGCCGGCGCGACCAGCATGATCGACTGTCCGGCGAGGTCGGGGCCGCGGAAGCTGTTCTGCTCGCCGCGCTCCAGCGCCGGCGGCAGCGGCACCGCCACCTCGAAGGTCGAGCCGGCGCCGAGCTGGCTTTGCAGCGAAATGCGCCCGCCCATGCGCTTGACGATCCGGTCAGAGATCGCAAGGCCGAGCCCGGTGCCGCCGAAGCTGCGCGCCACGCTGTCGTCGGCCTGCTCGAATTCGCGGAAGATGCGGTCCTGCGCGTCGGCTGCGATGCCAATGCCGGTGTCGCGCACCTGGAAGCTGATCTCGTTCGGCCAGATGCCGGGCTCGGCGATCAGGGCAACGCCGCCCGTCGCGGTGAACTTGATGGCGTTGCCGGCGAGGTTGAGCAGCACTTGGCGCAGCCGCGCGGCGTCGCCCGTCACCCAGGTCGGCAGGCGCTCGTCGAGATAGGCCGCGATCTCCAGCTGCTTGGCCTGCGCGCGCGGCGCCAGCAATTCGGTGATCTCCTCGATCAGCGCTGCCAGCGAGAACGGCTGCGCCTCGAGCGCCAGCTTGCCGGCCTCGATCTTCGAATAGTCGAGCAGCTCGTCGATCAGCGACATCAGCGCTTCACCCGAGGTGCGGACCGCCTTGGCGTAGGTCGTCTGCTCCGGCGTGAGCTGCGTGTCGAGCAACAGGCCGCTCATGCCGAGGATGCCGTTCAGCGGCGTGCGGATCTCGTGGCTCGCCATCGCCAGGAAGCGTGACTTGGCGCGGTTCGCGGCGTTGGCCTGGTCGCGCGCCTCCGCCAGCGCGCGCTCGGTTTCGGTGCGGTCGGTGACGTCGCGGCCGACACATTGCAGCAGGGCGGGCTCGCCGGCGTCGGACCGCACGAGCGCCTCGCGCCACGCGATCCAGCGCGGTCCGATCGCGCTCTCGATGCGCTGGTCGTGGACGCGGGTGCCGTTCGGCTCCAGCGCGCTGTCGCCCTGCTCGATCAGCTGGAAGCTGAACGCGCTGCCGAGCAGATTGTCGCGGTCGAGACCCGCCATCCGGCAATAGGCGTCGTTGACGAAGACGATGGTGCCGTCGCGGGCGCGCATGACGATGAGATCGCCCTGCTGCTCGAACAGATTGCGGGCGCGCTGCTCGGCTTCCTGCAGCTCCCAGTTCCGGTCGGCCAGCACCTCGTTGTGGAGCGCGATCTTGTGCATCTTCCTGGCGACGAAACGCAGCCGCATGCTGAGCGTGGCCAGGCCGACGCAGGCGAGCGCGAACAGGAAGCTGGCTCCGATCGCGAACGTGTGCGGGTTATAGCCGGAGTTGTCGGAGATGCTGGCCTTGATGAAGCCGTACGCGCCGCCGAAGCCGGCGGAGAAGATCATCAGCGAGCGCAGGATGGCGAAGATGGTGCGGTGACGGCGCATGAACCGGCGCAGGCGCAGCCTGACGTGAAAAATCGGTCCCATCTCGTTCACCCCCAGCTTCCGATCCCAATGTCCTCGCCGACCCGCACCATGCGGCGTCGGTATTGCTGAGACTTTGAAAGGTCATGCCCACGCCAGCCGGCGGTGCAGAGATGGTGAACCGGGCGTTAGCCCGAGTCACAGAACCGGATTGGCCGGCGATGAGGAATGATTGCGGGCCGCCACGATCAATGCGGCGGCGTCCCTGGCCGTCGTGTGGCTGGAGCGGACGTAGATGCGATAGTCGGCGCGGCCATCGGCATCATCGCTGGCGAGATAGATCCGCTGCGAACCCGCAAGGCGATCAGCCGCGATCGCGACGACCTGGGTGGCGGCCGTGATGCCGCAACCCCGATCCTCTTCCACGGGCGCATCGTCGACCACGACGACATCGGCCGCCTCCGGACTGTCCGCCAGGGCCACGCGCACCGTGGCGAGCGCGGGATCGTCGGTGAAGTCGACATGCAGATCGGCGTGGAACGGCGCCGATCCAAGCGAGGCGCTGTCGGCGCCGACGGCAATGCAGGGCTGCGGGGAGGGTGCCAATTCGACCTTGGCAATGACCACGGCCGCGATCAGCGGCACGGCCGAAACGATGACCTTGAAACGCAACATGATACGCACCGACGCGGCAGGCCTGAGGACGAAACGCGGGCCTTATGGTTGTCGGAGCGTAAAGAGAAGTCGTTACCAGAGTGTTGAAGGGGCGGGCAGTCACGCCGCGTGACGACTGTCCTCCGCCAGCGCGCGATACGACAGCGCTTCGGCCAGATGCAGCCGGCCGATCGCCTCGGCGTGATCGAGATCGGCGAGCGTCCGCGCCACGCGCAGCACGCGGTGATAGCCGCGCGCCGACAGCCGCATCGTCTCGGCGGCCTCGCGCAGCAGCTTCTGGCCGGGGGCGTCGAGCTTGGCGATCTCGTCGAGCACGGCGGCGGGCGCTTCGGCATTGGTCCTGACCTGCGGCAGGCGCGCTTTGGCATAGCGTTCGCGCTGCAGGTCGCGCGCGGCGGCGACGCGGGCAGCGACCTCGGCCGAGCCTTCCTTGGACGGCGGCAGGATCAGGTCGGCGGCGGTGACGGCGGGGACCTCGATGCGCAGATCGATGCGGTCCATCAGCGGGCCGGAGATGCGCGTCTGGTAGTCGGCCGTGCAGCGGTCGATGCGGCCGCGCTTGCAGGCATAGCCGGGCTCGAAGGCGTTGCCGCAGCGGCATGGATTCATCGCCGCGACCAGCATGAAGCGGGCAGGGTAGGTGACGCGGTGGTTGGCGCGCGAGATCGAGACCTCGCCGTTCTCCAGCGGCTGCCGCAGCGAATCCAGCACGCGCGGATCGAACTCCGGCAACTCGTCGAGGAACAGCACGCCCTGATGCGCCAGCGAGATCTCGCCGGGGCGGGCGCGCAGGCCGCCGCCGGTCAGCGCCGCCATGCTGGCAGAATGATGCGGGCTGCGGAACGGCCGCCGGTTGGTCAGCGCGCCGCCCTCGATCTCGCCGGCGACCGAGGCGATCATCGACACTTCCAAGAGCTCGGCCGGCGACAGCGGCGGCAGGATCGACGGCAGCCGCGCCGCCAGCATCGACTTGCCGGCGCCGGGCGAGCCGATCATCAGCAGGTGATGCCCGCCGGCGGCGGCGATCTCGAGCGCGCGCTTGCCGCTCTCCTGGCCCTTGATGTCGCGCAGGTCGAGCAGGCTCGCGGGCGCCTCCTGGATTTTCGGCTGCGGCCGCGACAGCACCTGCGTGCCCTTGAAGTGGTTGGCGATCTGGATCAGCGAGCTCGCCGCGATGATCTGCAAATCGGGGCTCGCCCACGCCGCCTCGGCACCGCAGGCGGCCGGACAGATCAGGCCTTCCTCGCGGCCATTGGCGCCGATCGCGGCCGGCAGCACGCCGGCGACCGGCGCGATCGAGCCGTCGAGGCCGAGCTCGCCGAGCACGGTGAATCCGCTGAGCGCATCGGGCGGGATGGCGCCGATCGCGGCCATCAGGCCGAGCGCGATCGGCAGGTCGTAATGGCTGCCTTCCTTGGGCACGTCGGCCGGCGCCAGGTTCACGGTGATCCGCCGCGCCGGCAGCGCCAGCCCGGAGGCGATCAGCGCCGAGCGCACCCGCTCGCGCGCCTCCGACACCGCCTTGTCCGGCAGTCCGACGATCGCGAACGCCGGCAGTCCGGGCGCGACCTGGACCTGCACGTCGACCGCGCGGGCCTCGATCCCCTCGAAGGCGACGGTGGAAACGCGCTGGACCATGATGCCCCTCCCAGCGACAAGCTAGCGGAAGCAGGCCTTGTTCGCAAGAACAATACGGGAACATCCTCGTCTCAATCGTGCCATCATATGACGGTCAGAACCTCCAACCGGTCGCTGACCTCAAGCTCTCGGCGGCGCCTCGTAATTTATCTGCAGTAATCCCGGGTGCCATGTGCAAACCACTAGGCCTCGCTGCCAAAATGTTTCTGGATCCAGCGGAACATGCTCCGATTTTCACTGTCCGGGCCAAAACCCGCCCAACTGGCCTCGCCAGTTAGTTCGAAAACCAAGACGTTAACGCCGGGAGCAATTTCCTCCATGATCTGATCGCGAATTGCTTCGATGGTCAGGTTTTCTGGCGTATCAAGCAGCCAGAGATTTTTCAGGTAATGCCACCAAGACGCGCCGTTTTCTCGCGCAAACTGAATGAAGGCACGCTCTTGATCTTTTGTCAGATCGTTCGTGGCGACAATGAAGAGGCTCATTGGGAACCCTTTGACCGAGACTTCTTAGTCGGGGAAGTCTCACCAGCGATAAGCCGAGGCCTTCGGGCGAGCCTGCGGGGCTCTTGAACCACTTCGGCTTCCACTACTTCTTCAATGGGTCCCGTCATGTCGTCGCCGACAATCCGGTGTTCGATTTCCAGCTTCCTAATCGCATACTGTTCGGACCGAAGAAGCTCGGGATTGATCTTAGCAAAGTAGATGTATGCGCCAATAAAGACGATGAAGTCGATTGAGAGGAGAACAGAGAGTAGCACCAAAAGCCATTCTGCAATGTGAGCAACCGCTGATCCAACGAGAGCCAGCGCAAGAAGCACCATCATCCAGGACAGGGTTTGCAGTACGGTGCTGCGAGCGCCATTGATGAGGGCCGGAGCAGGAAAAAATGCTGACCAATTCATCGCATTGAATGTCCAACCAAAGCAGCGTGCCGAAGCCCAATGAACGAGATTGGTATCATACCTGCCGCATGATCGGAACCGTTAGATGTGCCTCCTCAATATGACAACAACAACAGCAACGTCGATGGCGGCCGCCTCCAATAGTCAAGTAGTTCGAACCCGAGCCCGCAGCGGGGCAATAGGGTTCGGTTTCGAACATGGACCCATTCCGCGAAACTTGTCGCAAGAGTCGTCATTGACGAGCTACGATGGCGAAGGCCGGCAGGCCGGGCGCGACTTGGACCTGTACGTCGGCCGCGCGGGCCTCGATCCCCTCGAAGGCAACGGTGGAAACGCGCTGGACCATGGGGCTCCCCTCCTGCCAGTGACGGTGGCGGAAGCGGCCCCCAATCGCAAGAACAATACGGGAACATCGTCGTTGCCGCGCTCTGCCGCAATCCATTAACGACAGCCGCGTGGGGTTTCAGCTCCGTCCGCTGCGCTTAACGCCCCTTTAGTCCGGCCTTCGCATTCTTCCGCAATCGATGATCGACCCGCGCCTCCGTCACGGCCGAGAGGCGCCCAACGAGGGACGTGTGATGCCTCCAGCGCCCGCGGCAGCTCCGACCGCCAAGACGCCCGCCGGTGATGCGCGGACGGTGTCCGAGCTCGCCACCGACATGCTGCGCCGGACCACCAGCCTGTTCCTGGCCGGTCCGCGGCCGGCGTCGAACGAGCAGCTCGATCTCTACGATCAGATGTTTGCCCGGCTGATGCCGCAGGTCGCGACCGAACTGCTGGCCGAGCTGAGCATGGCGCTCGCCGGCGTCGAGCGCGCGCCTTACGCGACGGCGCGGATGCTCGCTGTTCACCCCGAATTGCGCGTCGCCGGGCCGATGCTGGCCAAGGCGGCGGTGTTGACCGAGCGCGACCTCGCCGAGTTCATCCGCACCGGCAGCCCGGCGCATCTCGTCGCGCTCGCCAGCCGCAGGGGCATCGGCGACAACCTAACGACGCAGCTGATCGCGCGCGGCTTTCCGGCGGTCCGCATGGCGCTGGCGCAGAACCTCACAGCAAAGCTGTCCGAGGATGGCTATCGCAGCCTGTTCAAGATCGCCGAGCGCGATGAGGATCTCGCCGAGAAGCTCGCGCTGCGCACCGACCTGCCGGCCAAGCTGTCGCGGGCCTTCGTCGCCGCGGCCAGCGAGGGCGCCCGCGCCCGCTTCATCAAGGCCGCACCGCCGGCGACCCGCGCGACCCTTCAGGCGACGCCGACCCGCTCGCCCGGCGCGGCGATGCGCGCGATCTGGGACTATCAGCAGGTCAAGGCTGAGGTCGCCGCCCTCAGCCGCACCGGCAAGCTCGGCGACTCCGCCGTCAACCGCTTCTGTGCCACCGGCGATTTCCCTGCCGTGATCGCGGCGCTGGCGCTGCTCTGCGTCGTCACCATCGAGACGATCGAGACGCTGCTGGAGGAGGATCGCCTCACGGATCTGCTGCTGGCCTGCAAGGCGGCACGGCTGAGCTGGGCGACGACGTCGATGATCCTGCGCGACCGGCCCGGCTGCGACGCGCTTCCAGCCGATGACCTCGAAGAGGCGCGCAAGCGCTTCGAGAAGCTTGCGCTGTCCGAAGCGCAGTGGAAGGTGCGCGGGCTCGAATCGCGCTGAGCGAGCGCGGGAAGCGGCGTCAGCCCGGCGGGGTCGACGGGTAGGCCGTGAAGTCGATCTTGAACATCGCCGGGTCGAGCTTCTTGGTCGTATCGAGATTGTAGACGGCAATCGTGGTGTCGTAGCCCTGCGGATCGGTCACGGTCCACTGCTTGAGCTGGCCGTCCTTGGCGCCGAGCATCAGCATCAGCCGGCTGGTGCCGATCAGGGCCTGCTTCTCCTCGATCGTGATCGTGACGTAGAGGTCGTCGGCGGCGACCGCGATCACGTTGGTGTCCTTCAACAGGTCGATGCGGTCGGACAAGAGATAGCGCAGCGGCGTCTGCGACAGCGGATAGACGTCCTGGGTGGCGAGCTTGCGGTCGCGCACCACCAGCGAGGAGCCGTCGGCGATGATGTCGATCGGGGTCGGCGGGTCATATTCGAAGCGGACCTTGCCGGGCTTCTGGATGTAGAAATCACCCTTGGTCTTGCTGCCGTCCGGGCCGACCTGGACGAAATTCCCGACCAGCGTCTGCAGCGACGACAGATAGGCGCTGACCTTGGCCGCCTGCGCCTTCTGGTTGGCGTCGAACGAGGTGAAGATGCTGGCCGGCACGTTGCGCCGGGGATCGGGAATGACCGGATTGGGCGGGGCCGTCTGGGTGGTCGAGGGGCTCTGGCCGGCCCGCTGCTGGTCGGAGGCGCTGAGCTGGGAGCCGCTCTTCGGGCCTGATTTCGGAGCCGGCGTGCCTTGCGCGGCGGCGTGACCGGACGCTCCGGCGATGGAGCATGTCGTCACGGCGCAGGCGACCAGCCAGGCGCCGATCCGGCGCCCGCGCCAAGCTGCGTGATACGAAAACGTGCTGTTCAACAAGGAGCTTTTCAAAACGACGTCCTGAGGTTTTACGCGTTCTATCCCGGTTCGGCCGGGCAGCGTGATCGTAATCGCGTGAAGATCGGGCACCGAAGCGGCGTTTCTGCGGCCATCGGGCCGTCAGAACCCGCCTTCCTCCTCGGGCACCAGGATCTCGCGCTTGCCGGCGTGGTTGGCCTGGCCGACGATGCCTTCCTGTTCCATCCGCTCCATCAGCGAAGCGGCCTTGTTATAGCCGATCTGCAGCCGCCGTTGAATGTAGCTGGTGGAGGCCTTGCGGTCGCGCTTGACCACGGCGACCGCCTGCGAGAACAGGTCGTCGCCGCCGCCACCGCCGCCCATGCCGGTGGCGTCGAACACGGCGCCATCCTCCTCGCTCGGCTCCTCGGCGGTGACCGCCTCGAGATATTCCGGCGAGCCCTGGGCCTTGAGATGCTTGACCACCTTCTCGACCTCCTCGTCGGAGCAGAACGGGCCGTGCACGCGGCTGATGCGGCCGCCGCCGGCCATGTAGAGCATGTCGCCCTGGCCGAGCAGCTGCTCGGCGCCCATCTCGCCCAGGATGGTGCGGCTGTCGATCTTCGACGTCACCTGGAAGGAGATGCGGGTCGGGAAGTTGGCCTTGATGGTGCCGGTGATGACGTCGACCGACGGACGCTGCGTGGCCAGGATCACGTGCAGGCCGGCGGCGCGCGCCATCTGGGCGAGGCGCTGCACCGTGCCTTCGATGTCCTTGCCGGCGACCATCATCAGGTCGGCCATCTCGTCGACGATGATGACGATGTAGGGCAGGGGATCGAGGTCGAGCTTCTCTTCCTCGTAGATCGCCTTGCCGGTCTCCTTGTCGAAGCCGGTGTGGACGGTGCGCGTCAGCTCCTCGCCCTTGTTGCGGGCTTCGCCGAGACGGGCATTGTAGCCGTCGATGTTGCGCACGCCGAGCTTGGCCATCTTCTTGTAGCGCTCCTCCATCTCGCGCACGGCCCATTTCAGCGCGACCACGGCCTTCTTCGGGTCGGTCACGACGGGCGTGAGGAGATGCGGGATGCCGTCATAGACGGAAAGCTCGAGCATCTTGGGGTCGACCATGATGAGGCGGCACTGATCGGGGCGCAGCCGATACACCAGGCTCAGGATCATGGTGTTGATCGCGACCGACTTGCCCGAGCCGGTGGTGCCGGCGATCAGCATGTGCGGGGTGCGGGCGAGATCGATGATGATGGATTCGCCGCCGATGTTCTTGCCGAGGCACAGCGGCAGCTTTGCGACGCTCTCGGTCGCCTCCTTGGCCACCAGCAGCTCGCGCAGGTACACCTTCTCGCGATGCACGTTGGGCAGCTCGATGCCGATGGCGTTGCGGCCGGGCACGACGGCGACGCGCGCCGACAGCGCGCTCATCGAGCGGGCGATGTCGTCGGCCAGGCCGATCACGCGCGACGACTTGATGCCGGGCGCGGGCTCCAGCTCGTACAGCGTGACGACCGGGCCGGGATGCGCCTTGACGATCTCGCCGCGCACCCCGAAATCCTGCAGCACGCCTTCCAGCGCGCGCGAATTGGCCTCCAGCTCGCTCTTCGACAGCGGCTGGCGGTCGGAGGATTTCGGCGCCGCCAGCATCGAGACCGAGGGCAGATCGTATTTGTCGTTGGACTTTTTCGCAGGAGTCTTCGGCGCCGGCTTCTTGCGCGACTTCGGAGCGGGCTCCTCCTCCTCTTCTTCGTCCTCGCCCTCCTCGGCTTCTTCCTCGTCGCCGCCGTCCTCGTCCATCTCGGGCGCGAGCGTCGGCTTGCCCTGGCCGCGGCCGAGGCTCGGCTCCTGCCGGCCTGCGGCGGCGGCGCGCGGCTGCGGTCCTGACGACACCAGCGCGCGGTAGGCCGTGCTGAGGAACCAGACGACCTGCGCCTTGGCGCTCATGATGGCGTGGAACACCCAGCCGAGCCGGATCGCCTTGCGGTCGTCATCGTCCTCCGGGTCGGCCAGCGGCGTGTCGTCGTCCTCGTCGGCGAGCAGGCTCGGGTCGGCTTCCTTCGCGCCCATGCCGCCGGCCACCAGCAGGCAGCCGATCATCGCCACCAGAAGAAGGGCGCCGAGCACCAGCCGATAGATCACGCCGGGCGGTCCGAACACCACGGCCGGTGCGCGCACCAGGGCATCGCCGACGACACCGCCGAGACCGGTCGGCAGCGGCCAGGCATGCGAGCGCGGCCAGCAGCTGGCAAAGCCGGCGGCGATGACGGCGCCGAGAATCCAGGCGCCGAAGCGCAGCGCCTCGCGGTCGAACGGCCGGTGCGTCATCATCCGCCAGCCGCGGATCGAAAGCGGCAGGATCGCCATGATCGAGCCGAGACCAAGGATCTGCATCAGGAGATCGGCGCTGATCGCGCCGGGATAGCCGACGATGTTGCGGATCGCGCGCGAGGTGGCGTGGCTCAGGCTGGGGTCCTGCACCGACCACGTCATCAGCGCCGCCGCGGCCACGCCGCACAGCGCGATCAGGCAGAGGCCCGCGAGCTCGCGCAGCCGCCGCACCAGCGCGTCGCGCAGCGACGTCGGCAGGTGGTTGACCAGGGGAATGACTCGTTCGATCGCCGGCATCTGCATCAGCCCCGCGATTATCCCAGGACCTCGACCAGCCGGTGCAACGCCTCACCGGTGGATTCGGCATCGGCCACCAGCGCCAGCCTGATGTAGCCGAGGCCCGGATTGAAGCCGTCGGCCTGCGGCCGCGCCAGGTAGCTGCCGGGCACCACGCGCACGCCGGCGTCGCGATACAGCCGCAGCGTCACCTCCTCGTCGCCGCCGCGCTCAGTGACGTCGAGCCAGACGCAGAAGCCGCCATCGGGCCGCCTGTAGCCATAGCGGTTGCCGATGATCTGGTCGGCGAGGTCGAACTTGGCGCGGTACAGCCGCCGGTTGTCCTCGACATGGGCCTCGTCGGCATAGGCGGCGACCGCCACGTGCTGCAGCGGCACCGGCACCTGCGGCGCCGCGACGTTGCGCAGCTCGTGAAAGCCCGCGAGGAATCGGCGGTCGCCGGCGGCGAAGCCGATCCGCATGCCCGGCACGTTGGAGCGCTTCGACAGTGACTGGAACGCGACCACATTGGTGTAGTCGGGCCCGGCATGCTCCAGCATGCTGCCGGGCGCCGCCTTCGTGTAGATCTCCGAATAGCATTCGTCGCTGAAGATCAGGAAGCCGTAGGCGTTGGCGAGCCGGACCAGCTTGCGCATATAGTCCGCTGATGCCACCGAGCCCTGCGGGTTGGCCGGCGTCGCAAGGTAGAACGCGATCGTGCGCGACAGCGTCGCCTCGTCGATCGCATCGAGGTCCGGCAGAAAGCCGTTCTCGCGCGTCGTCGGCAGATAGATGGAGTCGCAGCCGGCGGTGCGCGCGCCGACGCCATACACCGGATAGAACGGGTTCGGCATCAGGATCGCGGGCTTGCCGCTGCGCGGGCCGACATGGCGGAGCGCCGCATGGGCGGCAAAGAACAGGCCCTCGCGGCTGCCATTGAGGACCAGGATCTCGTGCTCGGGATCAACAGCGCGCGGCAGCGCGAATCGGCGCGACAGCCAGCCGGCGGCCGCCTTGCGGAACGGCTCGATGCCCTTGGCCGCGGGGTAGCGGCCGAACTCGGCGATGTGCTGGGCCAGCACCGGCCCGACGAAGCCCGGCACCGGATGCTGCGGCTCGCCGACGGCGAGCGTGATCATCGGCTTGCCCGGCTTGTAGGGGGCGAGCAGCTCGTTCAGCCGCGCAAACGGCGAGCGTTCGCTCTCCGAATGGCTGGCGCCAGCGGGCGCGGGGGATGAAGCGGTCATTGCCATACGTAAAACGCGCGCCAAACCAGTGGAAGCCGCCGATCGCCCATGAACCGGTGCCTTTAGCGGTCACCATAGGTGGGGCGAGGTTAAGACGCGATTAACCATCGGCGCTGCCGCCCGTTTTGATCGGTTTTCCTGCCCCGATCCAGAGGCAATTTCGCAACAGCGGCGGACATTGTGGTGATTCGGGGGGCGGAGGGGAACCGTCTCATTTGGCTAGGCCCAAGCCGCCGCCAGCGCGCTGCCCGATACAGCGCCCTCGCCCCTTGTGGGGAGAGGGCATCGCTGGCCCATCCGCGAGCGCGGTTGGGTGAGGAGGGGTCTCTCCACGGGCTGAACTTGTGGAGAGATACCCCTCACTCAACCGCGTCTGCCGCACGCTCATACATGCCCTCTCCCACAAGGGGAGAGGGCGCATTCATAAGCACCGCCGCAGATGACAAAAACGGGCGGCCCGGTGCGCCGGAATATCAATGGGAATCTGCGCGCACCGGGCCTTGGCCGAACTACTTGGGGGCTTAGTTCGGGTGATGGTCAATTAGCACCCTGGTTTTTCCCTTGTATTGCCAACTTCCGAAGATTTGTAGAATTTGATTTCGGAAGCCACTGAGTGCGGCGTGGATGGACCAATTGCTTAACGGAGATGTCCGCCTCCGCCGTGGCTTTCCGGTCGCAGCGCGGCGGACGCACTTATTAGCGTGTCGCACGCTTTGTCGACCCGCCGGGCCGAGAATCTTGTCTGGCCGGACATAATCAGCCACATCCAGAATCATCAGACATTTCGCGAAACGAGATCGGCGCATCGCGACCATGATTGGCGGGCATCAGCGATTCCGGTGGCGTGCCGGCGAATGCGTGCGCGCCGAGGACTCTGACTTTCGAAAGAGCGTCGATGATGCGTCTGAGACTGCCGGGCGTGTTTGCCCTGATCATGCTGGCCCTGCCAATGACCGCGCCGCCCCGCATCGCCATGGCAGCGCCGGCCGCGGTTGCTACTTTGATTACCGTCGAGGGCAACCGGCGCGTTGAATCCGACACCATCCGCTCCTACTTCAAGCCCGGCCCGTCCGGCACGCTGGATGCCGGCCAGGTCGACGACGGTCTCAAGGCGCTGGTCGAGACCGGCCTGTTCGCCGACGTGAAGATCGACCGGCAGGGCGGCCGGCTGATCGTGCGCGTTGTCGAGAATCCCGTGATCGGCCGCGTCGCCTTCGAGGGCAACAAGAAGGTCAAGGACGAGCAGCTCACGGCGGAAGTGCAGTCGAAGCCGCGCGGCACGCTGTCCCGTCCGATGGTGCAGTCCGACGCGCAGCGCATCGCCGAGATCTATCGCCGCTCCGGCCGCTACGACGTCCGCGTCACGCCCGAGATCATCGAGCAGCCCAACAACCGCGTCGATCTCGTCTTCACCATCGAAGAGGGCGTCAAGACCGGCGTGAAGTCGATCAGCTTCGTCGGCAACAACGCCTATTCCGCCGCGCGCCTGCGCGACGTGATCAAGACCCACGAATCGAACTGGCTCAGCTTTCTCGGCAACAACGACGTCTACGACCCCGATCGCGTCGAGGCCGATCGAGACCTGATTCGCCGGTTCTATCTGAAGAACGGCTATGCCGACGTTCAGGTCGTCGCGGCGCTCAGCGAATACGACCCTGGGCAGAAGGGCTTCCTGGTCACGTTCCAGATCGAGGAAGGCCAGCAATACCGCGTCAGCTCGGTGCAGTTCCAGTCGAGCGTCGCGGCGCTCGACGCCAACACGCTGCGCGGCTATTCGCGCGTCAATGTCGGCGCGCTCTACAACGTCGAGCAGCTCGAGAAGTCGGTCGAGGAGATGCAGATCGAGGCGTCGCGCCGCGGCTTCGCCTTTGCCGTCGTGCGTCCGCGCGGCGACCGCAATCTGGAAGCCCATACGGTGGCGATCGTGTTCCAGGTCGACGAGGGCCCGCGCACCTATATCGAGCGCATCACCATCCGCGGCAACACCCGCACCCGCGACTACGTGATCCGGCGCGAGTTCGATCTGTCCGAGGGCGACGCCTACAACCGCGCGCTGGTCGATCGCGCCGAGCGCCGGCTGAAGAACCTGGATTTCTTCAAGGACGTGAAGATCACCGCAGAGCCGGGCTCGTCGAGCGACCGCGTCATCCTCGTGGTCAATCTGGAGGAAAAGTCGACCGGCGATTTCTCGATCTCGGGCGGCTATTCCACCACCGACGGCGCCCTGGCCGAGGTCTCGATCTCCGAGCGCAATTTCCTCGGCCGCGGCCTGTACGCCAAGGCGGCGGTCACCTACGGACAATATACCCGCGGCGTGTCGCTGTCCTTTGTCGAGCCCTATCTGCTGGACTACCGCGTGGCGCTCGGGCTGGACGTCTCCTACCGTCAGCAGCTCGCCAACAGCTATACGAGCTACGGCACGCGCACGATCGGCTTCAGCCCGCGGCTCGGCTTCCAGCTGCGCGAGGACCTGTCGCTGCAGCTGCGCTACTCGCTGTACCGGCAGGAGATCACGCTGCCGTCCTATCTGGCGAACTGCAACAACAACAACGCCAACGGCCTGCTCGCCTTCAATCCGACCCCGGCCTATATCCAGAGCGTGCTCGGCGGCGTCGATCCGACCAACGCGACCAGCTCCGGCGTCTATGGCTATGGCTGCTACGGCGACGGCGAATCCAGCCTGGCGGTGCGCAAGGAGCTGAATGACGGCGCCGCGCTGACCTCGGCGCTCGGCTACACTCTTACCTACAACACGCTCGACAACACCAAGAACCCGACTGACGGCCTGCTGATCGACTGGCGGCAGGATTTCGCCGGCGTCGGCGGCAATGTCAGCTATCTGAAGTCGGCGGTGGACGCGAAATATTACACCCCGCTGGTCGCCGATATCGTCAGCGTCATCCATCTGCAGGGCGGCATGCTGAACAAGATCGGCGACAAGGACCTGCGCATGCTCGACCACTACCAGATGGGCCCGACGCTGGTGCGCGGCTTCGCGTCCAACGGCATCGGGCCGCGCGACATCACCTATCGCAGCCTCGGCGCCACCGGCGATTCGCTGGGCGGCACCAAATATTGGGGCGCCTCCGCCGAGCTGCAGATGCCGTTCTGGTTCCTGCCGAAGGAAGTGGGTTTGAAGGGCGCCGTCTATGCCGATGCCGGTTCGCTGTGGGGCTATCAGGGCCCGACCTCATGGGCCGCGACCGGCGAGGTCAACTCCGCCGCCTGCAAATGCGGCATGCTGTATGACGACAGCAAGGTCGTGCGCTCCTCGGTCGGCGTCGGCCTGATTTGGGCCTCCCCGTTCGGCCCGCTCCGCTTCGACTACGCGGTGCCGCTGTCCAAGGGCAAATACGACGTCACCCAGGAATTTCGGTTCGGCGGCGGCACGTCGTTCTGAGGGCGGGCGTGACGAACTCTGGGCAGTTATGACGTTGCTTTCCGTCGGTGACGCCGCCCTTGCCGCAACGACGGTGCGCTCCCCTCCCCCTTGCAGGGAGGGGTCGGGGGTGGGGGTCCACGAATCCCGCTGTTCATGAGAGTCGAGGCTCACAACGGACATCAGCGAAGGTCCGTCGCTTCGCTACTCAGACCGCATTTGCGCCGCTGACGTCATCGCCCGCGGACCCCCACTCCCAACCCCTCCTCGCGAGGGGGAGGGGAGCCGACCGTCAGCGCCGGGCGATTCTCGATCCACATCGTCTCTCGCCACGGTCGCATCGATCGCATGATGTCGCCCGCATCCCTCCCATGCACAAATTGCCCGTCGTGTTAGTTTGTCGCGATATTCGGCCTTGCGCCGTCGGGCAAATCACCTGCACATTTCCGCGCGTCCCTGCTGCCGCATGAGGGGCGTTTCGCGACCGTCACGGATCGTTGGCAGTGGGATGCGATGGGCGTGTGTTGCTGCAGCGTGGATCAGTCTGCGCGGACGAACGGCGATGCACGCACGGTCAAGTCGCGCGGTCCTGATATCCCGACGCTGATATCAAGCGGGTGGCGATGCCCTGGCGTGTCGCGCTCGTGATGGTGGCCAGCAAGCCGGCGCACCAGGGAGAACGCGAAGCAGCCGTTAAAACCGTTGCGCAGGGAGGGCCGGGTGTGTTCGGCCAGACCTGTGGTACCTGCCGCCTGCATTTTCTTTCGCAGGCGGGCCACGGGCGCGGCCAGCGCCCGGCCTTCCCTGCGCCCTCTGTTATCGGGGGCGACGAATTCAGCATAGCTCGGGCGGATCGAGTCGCGAGGATGAGACCGCACGATTTCAATCTGCTTTTCGGAGGCGGCGCTCGATGCGCCAACCTCCACTGTCGTCCCGGACAAGCGCGAAGCGCGCAGATCCGGGACCCATAACCACAGGGCTAAGTTGTCGTGCTCGATACTGGCCGCCTGCCTGTTTCAGACATCACGCGGTATGGGTCCCCGCGTTCGCGGGGACGACACCGGTGGGGTCGCGCGTGATAGGCCCGCCCGACAGTGGTTATCCCGTGAGATCAGGCCCGAGGTCCTCTATCGTTGTGCGAGCGTTCGGCGTGTTTGAGATGCACCCCCTCTCAATCCCTGTTCCCCGGCGTCTGGATGAATCCCCGATTCCAAGTCGGGCTGATCAGGATCTCGTTGATGCACACGCGCGGCGGCATGTTGGCGACGAAAGCAATCGTGCGGCCGAGATCCTCCGGCTGCAGCATGCGCGCCTGCTCCTCCGCGCTCGGCACCACCGGCCGCTGCTCCAGGATCGGCGTCGCGACTTCGCCCGGCATCAGGCAGCACGCGCGCAAGCCATTGACGCATTCCTCCATGTTGAAGGAGTGCGTCAGCGCCAGCACCGCGTGCTTGGTCGCGGTGTAGGCCGGCCCCGGCATCTTCGAGACGTGGCGGCCGGCCCAGGACGAGACGTTGATGATGGTGCCGTCCGCTTGCGCGCGCATCGCCGGCAGCACCGCCTTCATGCAATACAGCACGCCGTTGAGATTGATCTCGACCAGCTGGTTCCAGCCGTCGAGCGTCATGTCGTCCCAGCGCCGCCGCGGCACGTTCACGCCGGCGGAGTTCACCAGCAGATCCATGCGGCCGTGCCGCATCAGGATGGCATCGGCGGCGGCCTGCACGTCTGCCGCCTTGGCGACGTCGAGCACGACAGCCTCGGCTGTGCCGCCGCTCGTCGCGACCCGCGCCACCACGGAGTCGAGCGCCGCCTTGCGACGGCCCGACACCACGACCGTCCAGCCATCGGACGCCAGCGCCAGCGCGCCGGCCTCGCCGATTCCGGTGCCGCCGCCCGTGATCCACGCGATCCGTTTCCCTTTGGTCATATCTTGGCGTCTCCCGTTGCCTTTGAAAGGGCGTTTTTGCTAAGGCAGCCTCGATCAGAGACGGCAACCCTGGCGACATCGCCGGTGCCATCCGCCGTCCCAGCCCTTTTCGTCTTCGTCGAGCATCATGTTCCGCAGGCTGGCACTGCCGGCGGGCCACCGCTCCAGGGGAATGTCGCATGAACCAAGCCGCCAACGCCAATCTGTTCTCCCGCCTGTTCGACGGTCTCGACGATCCCAGCCGTCTCGCGATCGAGACCCATGACGGCCAGCGCATCACCTACGGCGATCTGATCGCGCGCGCGGGCCAGATGGCGAACGTGCTGGTGGCCCGTGGCGTCAAGCCCGGCGATCGCGTCGCGGCACAGACCGAGAAGTCGGTGTCCGGCCTGGTGCTCTATCTCGCCACGGTCCGCGCCGGCGGCGTCTATCTGCCGCTCAACACCGCCTACACGCTCAACGAGCTCGACTATTTCATCGGCGACGCCGAGCCGACCGTGGTGGTGTGCGATCCGTCGAAAGCCGAGGGCATCGGTGCGCTCGCGGCCAAGGTCGGCGCCAAGGTGGAGACGCTGGATGCGTCGGGCAGGGGCTCGCTGACCGAAGCGGCCGACAAGGCCGACAAGGCGTTCACCACCGTGCCGCGCGGCGCCGATGACCTGGCGGCGATCCTCTATACGTCGGGCACGACCGGCCGCTCCAAGGGCGCGATGCTGTCTCACGACAATCTCGCCTCGAACTCGCTGACCCTGATCGACTACTGGCGCTTCACCAAGGACGACGTGCTGATCCACGCGCTGCCGATCTATCACACGCACGGCCTTTTCGTGGCCAGCAACGTGACGCTGTTCGCGCGGGCCTCGATGATCTTCCTGCCCAAGCTCGATCCCGACCTGATCATCAATCTGATGGCGCGCGCCACCGTGCTGATGGGCGTGCCGACCTTCTACACGCGGCTGTTGCAGAACCCGCGGCTGTCGAAGGAGACGACCAGTCACATGCGTCTCTTCGTCTCCGGCTCGGCGCCGCTGCTCGCCGACACGCACCGCGAATGGTTCGCGCGCACCGGCCATGCCGTGCTCGAGCGCTACGGCATGACCGAGACCAACATGAACACGTCGAACCCGTATGAGGGCGAGCGCGTGCCCGGCGCGGTCGGCTTCCCGCTGCCCGGAGTCTCGGTGCGCGTCACCGATCCGGAGACCGCGAAGGAGCTGGCGCGCGACGAGATCGGCATGATCGAGGTGAAGGGCCCGAACGTGTTCAAGGGCTATTGGCGCATGCCGGAGAAAACGAAGTCGGAATTCCGCGACGACGGTTTCTTCGTCACCGGCGATCTCGGCAAGATCGACAAACAGGGCTACGTCCACATCGTCGGACGCGGCAAGGACCTCGTGATCTCCGGCGGATTCAACGTCTATCCGAAGGAGATCGAGAGCGAGATCGACGCCATGCCGGGCGTGGTCGAGTCCGCCGTCATCGGCGTGCCGCATCCCGATTTTGGCGAAGGTGTCACGGCGGTCGTGGTGCGCCATCCCGGCGCTGATGTCAGCGAGGCCGGCGTGCTCAAGGGTCTCGACGGCCGACTGGCGAAATTCAAGATGCCCAAGCGCGTGTTCGTGGTCGACGAGCTGCCGCGCAATGCGATGAGCAAGGTGCAGAAGAACGTGCTGCGTGATCAGTACAAGGACATCTATACGAAGTGACGGCGGCCTAGCGCCGTCGTCCGATCGCGAGGCCGGCGAGCGCGGCCAGCGGCGGCGCGGCGCAGATCAGCACGAATTCGAGCACGGCGAGCGAGGCAATCTCATGCTGGATGGCCAGCGCGAGACAGGCGGCGAACAGGCCGGCGGCGGCGAAGCCGAGCACGCAGGTCAGGGGCTCCTCGACGGGCTCGTGCGACGACACCTTGCGCGCCGGCAGTTCCGCCGGGCGTTCAGTGGCTGTCAGTCGCACCGTCGGCAGCGGCATCGAGGCTCCCTGCACCGCGTCTGTTGCACCTCGTTGAGACTAGGCTGCTTCGCCGGGTGGCGACATGCGGCAAAATCGACCGGCGGAGGGCCATGTGCGCGGCGAGGAACGCGGGAGATCGAGGCGCTTTTGCTGCCGCGCGGGCCGGCGCCGAGACAGGTTGTTGCTCCGCGTATCGCTCCGGGCAGGTTTGCAGAATCATCAGATGGCGCTGGCTGTTGTCGCGAAACCGCTCGCTCAGGACCATCGTTAAGCGGTGAATCAGTGCTCGGCGATCGGCGCTATTCAGCTGTTCCGCCACGTTGGCAACGGCCTGGGAGAGGAGGTAGCAATGAATAGTGGTTCGCTGCATCCAGTCGCGACCGGTTTCTGGTATACCACGGCGGCGATTGATCCTTTTCCTTCGGGCCGCCTAGTACTGAATCCGCGTTCTATTTTGAGCGATTTGTTCGTTGCAACGCCTGTTCCTTCTCCGTAAATAAAGGCCGCCTTGCCGATCCACACGGCCGCAAGCCCCCCGCGTTCACGGCCCACAAGAAATCATCAAAGCAACCAATGACAGCCAGGATCGAACGACCGCTTTCGCCGCATCTGCAAACCTACCGCTGGACGCTGACGATGATCCTCTCGATCGTCCATCGCGCCACCGGGGTTGCACTATATTTCGGGACGCTGCTGCTGGCCTGGTGGTTGATCGCCGCCGCGTCTGGTCCCAGCGCCTACTCCTACGTCCAGGGCTTCATGGGCAGCTTCCTCGGCCGCCTGATCGTGTTCGGCTACACCTGGGCGCTGCTGCACCACCTGCTGTCCGGCATCCGCCACTTCGTCTGGGACCTCGGCTACGGCTTCAAGCCCAATGAGCGCGAGGCGCTGACCTGGGGTGCCCTGATCGGCGGCATCACCTTGACCGTCCTGGTGTGGATCGTGGCTTACGCGGTGGGAGGCGGCCGATGAGCAACGCACGCGCGAAATCGATGCGGACCCCGCTCGGCCGCGTCCGCAACCTCGGCGCAGCGCATTCCGGCACCGGCGACTTCTGGCGCCAGCGCATCACTGCCGTCGCCATGACTCTGCTGATCGTGCCGGTCGTCGTGGTCGTGATCATGCTGCTCGGCCGCAACCAGGCCGGCGCGGTCCAGATCCTGGGCTCGATTCCGATCGCCGTGATCATGCTGCTGTTCGTGATCGCGAGCTGCTGGCACATGAAGATCGGCATGCAGGTCGTGATCGAGGACTACGTCCACAGCGAGCCGCTCAAGCTCGTTGCGATCATGGCCAACAACTTCTTCGCGGTGACCGTGGCGCTCGCCTCGATCTACGCCCTCATCAAACTGTCCACTGGAGTCTAGCCCATGGCCGGCGGAGCAAATGGCAGCGCGAACGGCGCGCCCGCGACGAACGGAAAAGCCTATCCGATCGAGGACCACACCTACGACGTCGTTGTGGTCGGCGCCGGTGGCGCGGGCCTGCGCGCCGTCGTCGGCTGCAGCGAGGCGGGCCTGCGCACCGCCTGCATCACCAAGGTGTTTCCGACCCGCTCGCACACGGTGGCGGCGCAGGGCGGCATCTCGGCCTCGCTCGGCAACATGCACCAGGACGACTGGCGCTGGCACATGTACGACACCGTCAAGGGGTCGGATTGGCTCGGGGACCAGGACGCGATCGAATACATGGTGCGCAACGCGCCCGAGGCCGTCTATGAGCTCGAGCATTGGGGCGTGCCGTTCTCGCGCACCGAGGACGGCAAGATCTACCAGCGGCCGTTCGGCGGCATGACCCTGGACTACGGCAAGGGCCAGGCGCAGCGCACCTGCGCCGCCGCCGACCGCACCGGCCACGCGATGCTCCACACGATGTACGGCCAGTCGCTGCGGCACGCCGCGGAGTTCTTCATCGAGTTCTTCGCCATCGACCTGATCATGGACGACCAGGGCGTCTGCCGTGGCGTCATCGCGCTGAAGCTCGACGACGGCACGCTGCACCGCTTCCGCGCCCAGACCACGATCCTGGCGACGGGCGGCTATGGACGCGCCTTTGCCTCCTGCACCTCGGCGCACACCTGCACCGGTGACGGTGGCGGCATGGCGCTGCGCGCCGGCCTGCCGCTGCAGGACATGGAGTTCGTGCAGTTCCACCCGACCGGCATCTACGGCTCCGGCTGTCTGGTCACCGAAGGCGCGCGCGGCGAAGGCGGCTATCTCGTCAACGCCGAGGGCGAACGCTTCATGGAGCGCTACGCGCCATCCGCCAAGGACCTCGCCTCGCGCGACGTCGTCTCCCGCGCGATGACCATCGAGATCCGCGAAGGCCGCGGCGTCGGCCGGAAGAAGGACCACATCTTCCTGCATCTCGACCATCTCGATCCGAAGGTGCTGGCCGAGCGTCTGCCCGGCATCTCCGAATCGGCCAAGATCTTCGCCAATGTCGACGTCACCCGCGAGCCGATCCCGATCGTGCCGACGGTGCACTACAACATGGGCGGCATCCCGACCAACTATCACGCCGAGGTGCTGACCAAGAAGGACGGCGACGACAACGCGATCGTCCCCGGCCTGATGGCGGTGGGCGAGGCCGCCTGCGTCTCCGTGCACGGCGCCAACCGGCTCGGCTCGAACTCCCTGATCGACCTCGTGGTGTTCGGCCGCGCGGCGGCGCTGCGACTGGCGGAGAAGCTGACGCCGAACGGCAAGCAGCCGGACCTGCCGAAGGACTCCGCCGACAAGGCGCTCGGCCGGCTCGACCATTATCGCCATGCCTCCGGCGGCACGCCGACCGCGAAGCTGCGCGAGAGCATGCAGAACGTGATGCAGACCAACTGCGCCGTATTCCGCACCGGCGAGGTGCTGCAGGAAGGCCATAACCTGATCCACAAGGTGTATGGCGGCATCGGCGACATCGCCGTGTCTGACCGCTCGCTGGTGTGGAATTCCGACCTGATCGAGACGCTCGAGTTCGACAATCTGATCGCGCAGGCGGTCGTGACGATGGACTCGGCCGTCAATCGCACCGAGAGCCGCGGCGCCCATGCGCGCGAGGATTTTCCCGATCGCGACGACACGAACTGGATGAAGCACACGCTGGCGTGGATCGACAGCAAGGACGGCAAGACGACGATCGATTACCGCCCGGTGCACAACTACACCATGACCAACGACGTGCAGTACATTCCGCCGAAGGCGCGCGTGTACTGATCGCGTGTGACCTGAGCCCGACCGTCAAACCCAAGAAGGCCTTCCGAAATGGCTGAGTTCGCACTTCCAAAGAATTCTCAGATCACCGGTGGCAAGACCTGGCCCAAGCCGGCCGGTGCCACCGAGGTTCGCGAGTTCAAGGTCTATCGCTGGAATCCGGACGACGGCAAGAATCCGAGCGTCGACACCTACTACGTCGACGTCAACGATTGCGGCCCGATGGTGCTCGACGGCCTCATCTGGATCAAGAACCACATCGATCCGTCGCTGACCTTCCGCCGCTCCTGCCGCGAGGGCGTGTGCGGCTCCTGCGCGATGAACATCGACGGCCAGAACACCCTGGCCTGCACCCGCTCGATGCACGACGTGAAGGACGGCGCGGTCAAGATCAATCCGCTGCCGCATCAGCCCGTCGTGAAGGACCTGGTGCCCGACCTCACCAATTTCTACGCGCAATACGCCTCGATCGAGCCCTGGCTGAAGACGACCTCGCCGACGCCGCAGAAGGAATGGCGGCAGAGCCACGAGGATCGCGAGAAGCTCGACGGCCTTTACGAGTGCATCCTGTGCGCCTGCTGCTCGACCTCGTGCCCGAGCTACTGGTGGAACAGCGAGCGTTATCTCGGACCCGCCGCGCTGCTGCAGGCGACGCGCTGGGTCAAGGACAGCCGCGACGAAGCCACCGGCGAGCGGCTCGACAATCTCGAGGACCCGTTCCGGCTGTATCGCTGCCACACCATCATGAACTGCGCCAAGGCCTGCCCGAAGGGGCTGAACCCCGCCGAGGCGATCGCGGAACTCAAGTTCAAGCTGGTCGAGCGGCAGATCTAGCCGGGCGGACAGCTTTACCGATCATGCGCCCGGAACCGGCACAAGTTCCGGGCGCAGCGAGTTTGTAGCCGCCGTCGATTGCGTTAAGCTCGTGGCCCTTTGAGGCCGGAGCGACCGTGCAGACCGCACAACGCAAATCGCTGACGATGCTGCGCTGGATGATGGTCGCGTCACTTGCGCTTCCTGTCGCTCTGTTCGTGATCGCGGCCTACGTCTCCCACGGCACGACATATGAGGAGGCCGATCGCGAGATCAGCCGCTCGCTCGAAATCGTCCACGAGCACGCGCTGAAGGTGTTCGAGACCATCGAGCGCAGCCTCTCGGAGATCGACGAGGTCGTCCGCGACCTGTCGGATGCCGACATCAAGGCGCGCGAGCAGGCGCTGCACGCCCGGTTGCGACAATTGTCGGACGCGCTGCCGCAGATGAAGTCCGCCTGGGTGTTCGACGCCAATGGCCGGCCGCTGGTCAACAGCATGATCTATCCGGCGCCGGACATGACGTTCCTCGACCGCGACTACTTCAGCGCCCACGTCAAGGACAGCATCGGCACCTTCATCGGCGCGCGGTTGACGCCGCGGCCGCCCTATCAGGGCGCGCCGTTCTTCAGCATCAGCCGCCGCCGCCAGAGCGACGACGGCAGCTTCACCGGTATCATCCAGGCCTCGGTGTTGCCGGATTATTTCGAGCACTTCTACGCCCGGATCGGCCGGGCGCCCGGCAGCTACTTCGCGCTGCGCCGCTTCGATGGTCTCATCCTGGCGCGCTTCCCGGGCGGCGGGAGAGGCGCGGCTGCAGGGCCCAGCGACATTCCCGCCGGGGCCGCAGATGCGGAGCAGCTCGTCACCGAGATCTCGCCGGTCGATGGCGTCGAGCGTCTCGTCGGGTATCAGCGGCTCGGCGGCTATCCGGTCTACGTCTCGGCGGGGCTGGCGACGTCGACCATCCGCAACCGCTGGCTCGGCACGATCGGCCGGCACCTCATCTTCGGCATCCCGGCCACCGCGCTGCTCGTCGTCTTCCTGACCCTTGCCCAGCGGCGGACCGAGCGCCTGCATGTCGAGGCCGCCCGCCGCCTCGAGGCCGAGGATGCGCTCAGGCACGGTCAGCGCATGGAGGCGCTGGGACAATTGACCGGCGGCGTCGCGCACGACTTCAACAATCTGCTGACCGTGATCCGGGCCTCGGCCGACCTGTTGCGCCGGCCGGATCTGCCGGATGAGCGGCGGCAGCGCTATATCGACGCGATCTCGGATACGGTGGCACGCGCATCGAAGCTGACGTCGCAGCTCCTCGCCTTCGCCCGGCGCCAGACGCTGAAGCCGGAGGTGTTCGACATCGGCCGCAGCGTCGTCGCCTTGCGCGACATGACCAAGACCCTGGTCGGGTCACGCGTCGAGGTCGTGATCTCCGTTTCCGACGAGCCGTGCTACGTCAATTCCGACGCCGGCCAGTTCGAGACGGCATTGATCAACCTGGCCGTCAATGCCCGCGATGCGATGGCCGGCCAGGGACGTCTCAGCATCACTGTCGCCCCTGCAGCGGCGCTGCCGACGCCGGCGGCCCCGCACGACCGTCCGCCGCTGGGCTATGTCGCCATCACCGTCCAGGACACCGGCGTCGGCATCCCGTCGGAGCATTTCGGACGCATCTTCGAGCCGTTCTTCACAACCAAGACCATCGGCCAGGGCACCGGCCTCGGTCTCTCGCAGGTGTTCGGCTTCGCCAAGCAGTCCGGCGGCGAAATCGGGGTCACGAGCGAGAAGGGTCGCGGCGCGACGTTCACGCTCTATCTGCCGCGCGTCGCTCCAGCTCAGGTGCAGCGCGGCGAGGACGGCGGCCATGGGGAGCCGATCGGCGGTCGAGGCATGTCGGTGCTGGTGGTCGAGGACAACATCGACGTCGGCAGGTCGGCGACCGAAGCGCTGGCCGAGCTCGGCTATCGGACCACGCTGGTTGATAACGCCAGGGACGCGCTGGAGGAGCTGATCGGCGGCACCAGCCGATTCGACGTCGTCTTCACCGATGTCGTGATGCCCGGCATGACCGGGCTGGAGCTAGCCGAGGAAATCAGGCGGCTCGAGCTCAACGTGCCGGTCGTGCTCGCGAGCGGCTACAGCCATGTGCTGGCGCAGCAGGGCACGCATGGCTTCGAGCTATTGCGCAAGCCCTATTCGATCGAGGAATTGTCGCGCGTGCTGCATCAGGTCGTCCCCGTGCCGGTGTACCGCGCTCCGCCCATGGCGCCCAACACGCAGGTGCCCTGAAACCACTGGGCCTGCGCGGGAACCCGGACGGGAACCTTCTACTTGCCTTGCTGTTATCGCGGCATGGGACAGGTTCAGGACATCGCGCGGCCGGCGACACCGGCGCCCGAGAAGGCGCCGATCATCGAGATCGCCGCCGAGAATGGCGCTGAGGTCGAGCCGCCGCCGCCAGAGCTCGTGGAGCCTGATCCGGAGCTGTCGCCCGAAGAGGCCGAGCAATTGCGCAAACGCTATCTGCTGACCCGGTTCTGGATCAGCGCCCGCGGCTATTGGGGCCAGAGCGGCGATCGCCTGGCGTGGGCGTTCACGATCGGGCTGCTGGTCCTGATCGTTGCGACTGTCGGATTCCAGTACGGCATCAACGTCTGGAATCGGTCGATCTTCGATGCGATCGAGAAACGCGATTCGGCGACCGTCTTTCACCTCACCGCGATCTTCTTCCCGCTCGCGATCGGCAGCGTCATCCTCGGCGTCGCCCAGGTCTATGCGAGGATGGCGATCCAGCGGCGTTGGCGGGCGTGGCTGACCAACAGCGTCATCACCCGCTGGTTGACCAGCGGGCGTTACTATCAGCTCAATCTCGTCAGCGGCGACCACAAGAATCCGGAATACCGGATCGCCGAGGACCTGCGCGTCGCAACCGATTCGCCGGTCGACTTCATCGCCGGCGTGACCTCTGCGCTGCTGTCGGCCGCGACGTTCATCGTCGTGCTCTGGACCATCGGCGGCGCGCTGACGTTGCATCTCGGCGCGACCGAGATCACTATTCCGGGCTTTCTGGTCATTGCCGCGATCGTATACGCCGCCATCGCCTCGGGCTCGATCATGACGATCGGCCGCCGCTTCGTGCAGGTGTCCGAGGACAAGAACCAGGCCGAGGCCGATTTCCGCTATACTCTGACCCGCGTCCGCGAAAACGGCGAGAGCATCGCCCTGCTCGGCGGCGAGACCGAAGAGCGCGCCGGCATCGACCGAACGTTCGGCAACGTGCTGCAGCAATGGGCGCGGCTCGCCGGCCAGCACATGCGCACCACGCTGGTGTCGCAGGGCTCGAGCCTCATCGCTCCGGTCGTGCCGCTGCTGTTGTGCGCGCCGAAATTTCTCGACGGTAGCATGACGCTCGGGCAGGTGATGCAGGCCGCGAGCGCGTTCACGATCGTTCAGACTGCGTTCGGCTGGCTGGTCGACAATTATCCGCGTCTCGCGGATTGGAACGCCTGTGCCCGCCGCATCGCCTCGCTGATGATGTCGCTCGACGCGCTGGAGCGTGCAGAGCGGGGCGACGGCATTGGCCGCATCAAGCGCGGCGAGACCGCCGGCGAAGCGATGCTCAGTCTGAATGATCTGCAGGTGACGCTCGACGACGGCACCGCCGTGGTCGGCGAAACCGAGGTCGTCGTCGATCCCGGCGAGCGCCTCCTGGTCGCCGGCGAATCCGGCACCGGCAAGAGCACGCTGGTGCGCGCCATTGCCGGCCTGTGGCCGTGGGGCGGCGGCAGCATCAACTTCCATCCCGACCGGCGGCTGTTCATGCTGCCACAGCGTCCCTACGTGCCCTCGGGCAGCCTGCGCCGGGCCGTCGCCTATCCCGGCGCCGCCGAGGACTGGAGCGTGGCGCAGGTCGGCGAAGCCCTGCACAAGGTCGGGCTCGATCATCTTAAGGACAAAATCGAGGAGGAGGCGCCGTGGGACCAGACGCTCTCGGGCGGCGAGAAGCAGCGCCTCGCCTTCGCGCGCCTGCTGCTGCACAGTCCCGACATCGTCGTGCTCGATGAGGCGACGTCCGCGCTCGACGAGAAGAGCCAGGGCAAGATGATGGAGATGGTGACGAGCGAGCTGCCGAAGGCGACCATCGTGAGCGTGGCGCACCGGGTGGAGCTGGAGGCCTTCCACAGCCGCAAGATCGTGCTCGAGCGGCGCAAGGGGGGCGCCAAGCTCGTCAGCGACATCGACCTCATTCCGCGCAAGGGGAAGCGTCGCCTCATCGGACGTTTCCTGCGCCAGCGCAAGGCAGCCTGAGCGCCTCGCGCCCCTGCCGCAGCGCTGTCCCGGTGACGACACAATGCGGACACGCCGCCTGCATTGGAGATCGCAGCGAAACCGGCTATCACACGTCGCCTTCAGCCCAGGACGCGACCTTGACGCCCGACAACGATCCTTCTCCGCCTCCCTTTGGTGCCTTCGCTCCCAACGCCGCCCAGGCGCTGGTGATCCGGCTGGCGCACGGCTCCGGGCTCAAGCGCGGCGCGTTCCGGCCGATGTTGACGCGCGTCGTCAATGTGCTCGGGGCGGGCCCCGTTGACGTCGGCTATCAGGGCGCCAGTTTCCGCTTCTACCATCAGCTCAGTGCGACCGAGCGCGGGGCGCTGTTCAATCCCGACTACAATCGCGAGGAGCTGGATTTCCTGCGCAGCCACGTTCCGCAGGGCGGCGTGGTGGTGGATATCGGCGCCAATGTCGGAACGTTCGCCTTGCCGCTGGCCCGTCACGTCGGGCCCGACGGCCTCGTGATCGCGGTGGAGCCGCATCCGGTCACGCATGCGCGGCTGAGCTTCAACCGTGCTGCGTCCGCGCTGTCCCAGGTCAGGCTGGTGGCAGCGGCCGCAGGCGACAGCGACGGCGAGGTGATGATCGAGACGGACGGTGACAATCTCGGCGCCAGCCATATCGTGATCGGCGAGGCCGGAGCGGAGGCATTCAAGGTCCCATCGTTGCGGCTGCAGACCATCCTCGAACAGGCCGGAGCGACCAAGGTCGACGCGCTGAAGATCGACGTGGAAGGTTTCGAGGACCGCGTGCTGACCTGCTTCTTCCGTGACGCGCCTGCCGCCTTGTGGCCGCGGGCGGTGGTCATCGAACATCTGTCGCGCGACGAATGGCAGAACGACTGCCTCGCCGACATGCTCGGCCGCGGTTACCGCGAGAGCGGCCGCACCCGCAGCAACACGCTGCTGCTGCGCGGCTGAACCGCGCATCCGTCCGCTTTCCCTGCTACGTCCGGAACGCGGCGCCCCACGCTGCGTTGTCGGCCCTGACATCAAGGGAGCCGGCCATGAGCAATGACGACGCGCGCGATCAGGATCGCGTTTGGGACCTGATGAAGAAGATCGGATTTGCGATGCTGGTCACCCGCGACGGTGACAGGCTGCGAGCACGGCCGATGAGCGCCTATCTCGCGCGCGACGAGAACATGATCTATTTCCTCACCGACGCGCGGCGTCACAAGGACGAGGAGATCGCGCGGTCGCCGCAGATCAATCTGTCGTTTGCGGACGCCGGAGCCCAGAAATACGTCTCGCTGACGGGCACGGCAGCCGTCTCCAACGATCGCGGCAAGATCCGGGAGCTCTTCTCGACGCCGGCCAAGGCCTGGTGGGACAGCGCCGAGGATCCGAACATCCGCCTGTTGAAGATCACGCCTGATGACGCCGAGTTCTGGGATTCGCCCGGCACGGTCGTGAGCTACGTCAAGATGGCGGCGGCCGCGGTGACCGGCACGCGTCCCGACCTCGGCGACAACCGCAAGGTCGCGATGTGATGCCGATCGAACCGCCAGAGATTCCGCCGGCGACGCCGGGCCATCCGGTCGAACCGCCGCAGGAAGACCCGGTCGGCAATCCGCAGCCCGACATTCCGCCGCCGGTGTACGAGCCTGATGCGCCGGCGCCGCCGCGCGAGCTGCCAGGGCCGACGCCGGACGAAATCCCCGGCCGAGGGCCGCTCGGTCCCACCACACCGAATCCGGCCACGGATTGACCGCGATTGGACGGTCATGATGATCGCCTGCCAAGGGCTTGGCCGCGAGCCGGTCCGCATCTCTGCGGTTACGCCAAGCCCTTGAAAATCAAGGCTGAATGAAACCTGAATGGCGGCCCTGCGGTGGTGGCTTCGCGTCGAAATAAATCCGCCTGCGGATTTGAACTGCGCCACAATCCGGCCTAACCCATACTCGTTGATCTCTCCGTGCTTGAAAAAGATCGTTCCGGGAAAACAAGACACATGAGCAAACTTCGCGTCCTGCTGCTGGCGACGACTGCGCTGTCGGCGATGCAACTGATGAGCTCCGGCTCCCACGCGCAGAGCGCGCCGATGATCATGGCGCAAGGTCCAGGCGGCCCCGGCGGCGAGGTCGGCCCGGACGGTCGGCCCAAGCAGCCGCCGCATGGTCAACCGCCAGGCCCGCCTCAGCGGCCGGCTGGCCCGCCGCCGGCCGCTGCACCGCCCCATCAGGCACCGCCTGCGCCGCCGCCCGCGGCGGCTCCGCCGCGTCCTGCTCCCCCACCGCCTCCCCCGGCTGCGGCACCGCGTCCCGCGCCGCCACCTCCCCCGCCGCCACCCCGTGCGGAGCCACCGCGCCCCGCGCCCCCGCCGCCGGCGGCTCCCCCGCGTCCGACACCGCCGCCGCCCCCGGTCGCAGCGCCTCCGGCGCATCCGCCGGCCCCGCCGCCCGTGGTGCGCGAGCCTCCGCGTCCAGCAACTCCGCCCGCTCCGCCGCCGCCCGCGGCGGCACCATCGCGGCCAACGCCGCCTGCGCCGCCCGTGGTAGCTCCGCCCCCGCCGCCGAGTGCTGCGCCGAATCAGCGGCCAGGAACCCCGCCGCCTCCGGCTGGCGCAACACCGCCCCATTCGCCGCCACCCGCCGCGGGCCCGTCGCCGCAACCCTCGGCCGCGCCTACTCCACCGTCCGGTGGACCAGGAGGCCGTCCGGGCGCTGGCGGCCCGCCGCCCGGTTCCCCGCAAGGCGGACCCCCGCCGCGCGGGGCTCCGATCCCGCCCGCCGGCACCGTCGCGCCTGCTCCGGGAACTCCGCCGGCGCCACCCGCGCCTCCGGCCGGCCAGACGCCGTCACAGCAAGGCACGCCGCCCGTCGCCGGCAGCCCGCCCGGCGGACGTCCGGGAACGCCCCCGGGTGCCCCGGGGGCGGCGCCCCCGGCGGCAGGTCCCGGTGCTGCTGGACCCGGACCGGGACCCGCCGGCGCGCCGCAGGCCGGGCCGGGCGCTGTGCCGCCTGCCGGTCCCCCGGCCATGTCCAATCGGCCGCCGCCGCAGGTCGCCGCGCCACTTCCGGCGCCGCCCCCGCCGACGCCCCAGCAGCTCACGCCGATCGCACCGGGCGCTCCGATGCCCGGGCCGCAGCGGCTGGAAGACTTCCGCGGCCAGCGCCGCGAGGTCCAGGAGGGGGGCCGCACGGTGATCTACGAGCCGGGCCGCGTCATCGTCCGCGATCCGAGCGGACAGGCCTTCGTGCGTCACGACGAGCTCGAGCGCTTCCGCTACGGCGCCCGTGACATCCGCGTGCAGCAGGAGCGGGGCGAGACGCGCACCGTGGTGATCCGTCCCGACGGCAGCCAGATCGTCACGATCACGGCGCCCGATGGACGGCTGCTGCGCCGCATCCGTCGCGACGTCGGCGGCCGCGAGATCATCATCATCGACAACACCTTCCGCGATCCTCAGGCGGTCGGCGGCTTCTATGTCGACCTGCCGCCGCCGGAGATCCGCATCCCCTACAACCGCTACATCGTCGACGCCGAGGAGGCGCCGCCGGATGTCATCTACGACACGCTGATGGCCCCGCCTGTCGAGCGCGTGCAGCGCCGTTACTCGCTCGACGAGGTCCGCTACTCGCCGTCGGTGCGCCAGCTGATGCCGTCGATCGATCTCAACACGATCACTTTCGAGACCGGATCGTGGGAGATCGGACCGGAGCAGGCGGCGAAGCTGCAGGTCATCGCCGACGGCCTCAACCAGGCGATCCAGCGCAATCCGCGCGAGGTCTACCTGATCGAGGGCCACACCGACGCGGTCGGCAACGAGACCGACAATCTGTCGCTCTCCGACCGCCGCGCCGAATCGGTCGCCACGCTGCTCACCCAGCAGTTCGGCGTGCCCGCCGAGAACCTGACCTCGCAGGGCTATGGCGAGCAGTACCTGAAGGAGCAGACCCAAGGCCCGAGCCGCATCAACCGCCGCGTCACGGTCCGCCGCATCACGCCGCTGCTGAACGGCGGCCAGGCCGCGCTGCCGCCGCCGCCTCCGGGCGTGGCGCCGCCGAGGTGAGCTGATCCCAACGACGAATGCAAATGGCCGGGAGCAATCCCGGCCATTTTTGTAGGTGGCAATCTCTCGCGTCCCACTCGGTGTGGTTCCCCGCGAACGCGGGGACCACATACTCCCAGGGTGTAGTTTTGCGACGGCTGGAGCGACACCCAGCCCTCACCACGCCAGCCAGTGGGTCCATGCGTTCGCAGGGACGGCACCGGTGATTGTCGCGCGAGCCCAGCAGGCCTCGCTCAGCCCTTGTCGTGACCGAGCTGGAAGATCTCCGCGCCGTCCGAACCCGACAGCAGCCCGGTGTCCGAATAGAGCTTCAGTTTGGAGCGGGTGTCGGTGATGTCGAGATTGCGCATCGTCAGCTGGCCGATGCGGTCGGCCGGCGTGAAGGCGGCGTCCTCGACCTTCTCCATGCTCAGCCGCTCCGGCTGGTAGGTCAGGTTGGGGCTCTCGGTGTTGAGGATCGAGTAGTCGTTGCCGCGGCGCAGCTCCAGCGTCACCTCGCCGGTGACGGCGCGCGCCACCCAGCGCTGCGCCGTCTCGCGCAGCATCAAAGCCTGCGAATCGAACCACCGGCCCTGGTAGAGCAGGCGTCCCAGGCGCATGCCGCTGATGCGGTACTGTTCGATCGTATCCTCGTTGTGGATGCCGGTGACGAGCCGCTCATAGGCGATGTGCAGCAGCGCCATGCCCGGCGCCTCGTAGATGCCGCGGCTCTTGGCCTCGATGATGCGGTTCTCGATCTGGTCGCTCATCCCGAGACCATGGCGACCGCCGATCGCGTTCGCCTCCAGGAACAGCGCCACGGCGTCGCCGAAAGTCTGGCCGTTCAGCGCGACCGGCTGGCCCTCCTCAAAGCGGACGACGACGGTTTCCGGCTTGACCACACAGTCCTCGCGCCAGAACGGCACGCCCATGATCGGGTTGACGATGCGGATGCCGCTGTCGAGGCTCTCGAGATCTTTGGCCTCGTGGGTGGCGCCGAGCAGGTTGCTGTCGGTCGAGTACGCCTTCTCGGCGCTCATCTTGTAATTGAAGCCGTTGGCGGTCAGGAACGCCGACATCTCGGCGCGGCCGCCGAGCTCGTCGATGAACTGCTGGTCGAGCCAGGGCTTGTAGATCTTGAGGTTTGGATTGGTCAGCAGGCCGTAGCGATAGAACCGCTCGATGTCGTTGCCCTTGTAGGTCGACCCGTCGCCCCAGATGTTGACGCCGTCCTCCTTCATCGCGGCGACCAGCATGGTGCCGGTGACGGCGCGGCCGAGCGGGGTGGTGTTGAAATAGGTGATGCCGCCGGTCGAGATGTGGAAGGCGCCGGACTGGATCGCGGCGATGCCCTCATGCACCAGCTGGGTGCGGCAATCGACCAAGCGCGCCTTCTCGGCGCCGAAGCTCAGCGCCTTGCGCGGGATCTCGTCATAGTCGGACTCGTCGGGCTGGCCGAGATTGGCGGTGTAGGCGAAGCAGCGCGCGCCCTTCTGCTTCATCCAGAGCAGCGCGGCGCTGGTGTCGAGGCCGCCGGAAAAGGCGATGCCGACTTTCTCGCCCTTGGGCAGGCTTTTCAGGATCGTGGTCATGGGGAGTCCAACCAGTGTTTAGGGCTATGCCGCTCAGAAATTCGGGCGCGGATAGCAGATTTCGCCCCGCTCGGCACGCGATTAATCGCCTTCACGCCGCGCTCAGGCTGCGGGGCTGGCGTCTGGCTGGCGGCGGCCGAACAGCCGGCGCATCAGCCGGAAGCCCGGCCAGGCGAAGCGGGTCAGGGCGGCGTCGATGCCGGCGTCGGTGAGCCGGGTGGACGGCCAGCGGTAGATGTAGCCGTGCAGCAGCCAGATCACGATGAAGGTGACGAGGCCGGCCGCGGCGATGTCGGTGAAGAAATGTCCGCCGAACGCCATCCGCAGCACCGAGGTGGCGATGCCGAACAGGACGGCGGCGCCGTAGGCGACGGGCCGGATGGCGGGCGGCGTCAGCGCGGCCGGCGCCAGGGTCCAGAACGCGGTCGCGCCCTCGCCGGAGAAGAACGAGCAGTTGCGGCCGCAGCCGCCGCGCGGATCCCACCACGGCACGAACTGCATGTCGCCGCCGAACTCGGTCACGACGACCGGGCGCGGCCGGCCCCAATAGGATTTGAAGGTGAAATTGGTGAGCACGCCGGCCGACAGCGACAAGGTCAGCAGCAGGAACGCCATGGTGCGGCCCTTCACCAGCAGCGGCCGGTCGGGACGGATGAGCTTCACCACCAGCGCAACGATGGACGGCAGCGCGATGCCCCAGGCAACCCACATCGCGGCATCGCGCGCGAAGGCGGCATAGCCGTCGAGCTTCACGGGGAAGCTGCGCGTGTGGGAATCGTAGAACAGCGCGGCGAGCTTGAGGTCGAGCTCGGGATAGACGCCGAACAGCACGCCGATGACGAGCGCGAGCGACAATGCGATGAAGAGTCCAGTGCGGTTCATGGCGCGCGGTTTAGCGAAAGCGGGAGGCGATGGAAAGGCCGCGCGCTCACCGCGGCGACCCCGACGGAAGCGGAGGGGGCGGCGGCAGAGGCGGCGACGGCTCGCGCCAGCGGCCGGCGTTGCGACCGGCGATCAGCCAATAGGCCAGCCCTCCGACGATGCCGGCGCCGGTCAGGATCTCGAGATGGCGGCGCACGATGCCCTCGAACCGGAAGGTCTCGGGATCGAACGGGACCAGGCCAAGATAGCAGGCGGCGCCGACCACGCCGCCGCCGATCGCATAGGCGAGCACGCTGCGGATCGAGAACGCCTCGGTGATCAGCGCGATCAGCAGCGCCGGGATCAGCGCGAACCCCGACACGAAGATGAAGCCGAAGCCGATGATGACCTCGAACGCGCCCTGGTCGATCGGGCCGTTGCCGAGATCGGAGAACTCCGGGAACAGGATCGCGGTCACGACGATCAGCCCGGCCAGAAAGCACGCGGCGAGAAAGGCGAACGCGATCACGACGAGACGGCCGATCAGCGCCATGGCTCTAGACCCGTGTTAGACAAGCAAGGCTCCGCTTTCTTCGCTCGTCATGGTCGGGCTTGACCCGGCCATCCATCACTCGATCAAGATCGCGTCATGCTGGCGGATGGATGCCCGGGTCAAGCCCGGGCATTACGAGTTGCTTGAAGTCGCCGAGGATTAGAAGAATCAATCCGTCATCGCCATCGCGCGCAGCGCCTGACGCTCCCGTGCGGACAGCTTCTCCGTCTCCGACTTCAACTGGCCGCAGGCGGCGAGGATGTCGCGGCCGCGCGGCGTGCGCACCGGTGAGGAGTAGCCGGCGTTGAAGACGTATTCGGAGAACTTCTCGATCTGCTCCCAATCCGAGCATTCATATGCCGAGCCGGGCCAGGGATTGAACGGAATCAGGTTGATCTTGGCCGGGATTCCCTTCAGCAGCTTCACCAGCAGCCGGGCGTCATCGAGCGAATCGTTGACGCCCTTGAGCATCACATATTCGAAGGTGATGCGGCGCGCGTTGGAGGCGCCGGGATAGTCGCGGCAGGCCTGCAGCAGCTCGGCAATCGGATATTTGCGATTGAGCGGCACCAGCTCGTTGCGCAGCTCGTCGCGCACGGCGTGCAGCGAGATCGCCAGCATCACGCCGATCTCCTCGCCGGCGCGCTTGATGTTCGGCACCACGCCCGAGGTGGACAGCGTGATGCGGCGGCGGGAGATGCCGATGCCCTCGTTGTCCGAGACGATCAGCAGCGCGTCGCGCACCGCGTCGAAATTGTACAGCGGCTCGCCCATCCCCATCATGACGATGTTGGTGATGAGCCGGTTGCCGAGCGGGGTCTCGCGGTCGGCCCAGTCGTTCAACCGGTCGCGCGCCACCATGAACTGGCCCACGATCTCGCCCGCGGTGAGGTTGCGCACCAGCCGCTGCGTGCCGGTGTGGCAGAACGAACAGTTCAGCGTGCAGCCGACCTGCGACGAGACGCACAAGGTGCCGCGATCGGTCTCGGGGATGTAGACGCACTCGACCTCGTGGGCCTTCTGCAGATTGTCGCCGCTCGGCAGCCGCAGCAGCCATTTGCGGGTGCCGTCGTTGGAGATCTGCTCGGCCACGACCTCGGGACGGTCGACGGTGAAATGCTCGGCCAGCGCGGTGCGTGTGTCCTTCGACACCGACGTCATCTCGTCGAACGAGCTGGCGCCGCGGAAATAGATCCAGTGCCACAACTGCTGCACCCGCATCTTCTGCTGGCGCTCGGGTACTCCGACCTCGCCCAGTCTCGCGGCCAGCTCCGCGCGCGACAGGCCGATCAGCGAGGGCTTCGCCGGCGGGACGTAGGTTTCGAGCGGAGTCTTTTCGAGGGGCGCAGATGAGTCGCGCAGCCCGGCAGTCGTTGCCATGTCGAGGAGCCCAAAGTGCTGCCCGGCCGCGGCGGCCGAAGGCGTTCAGCGGGTTTATATAACGATCCGGCCGGCAAATGCGACCCGCCTGACGAGCGGTACCGGCGGCCGCCGTCTACCGGCGGCAATCCTGCGCGATGCGGTCGAGCGCCTGGGCGAGCCCCTTCAGCGAGAACACGTCGGTGGTCTCCGTGCCCTTGGCCGAAACGCCCTTGACCACCGCCTCGGGCGCCTTGCGCATGGCCTCGACCATCCGCTCTTCCTCGGCGGCGTTCTTGATCCAGAGCCCGTCACCCTGGGTATACATGGCATAGGAGGCACCGCCGACCTCCACCGCGGCGTCGGATCCGGGCTTCAGCGCATAGCCGATCATGATCGAAACCTCGTTGAAGACCTTCTCGGAGGGCCGGGTCGACACGAAGGCATAGGCGGGATCGCGCGGACGGTTGGGCGGATTGGTCTTGGAGGTTGTCGGCTTGGCCAGCGCGAAGCAGACCTTCTTGCCGCCGGGCATCGCGGTGTAGGCGCCCCAGCCGCCGAACTGTCCGATCAGCGTCGGTTCCGCGCCGCCGATGCTGGGAACGGCCGGCTTCGATTCCGATTTCGGTGCGGCCTTCGGATGCGGAGCTGCGGCCTTTGGCGCGGCGCTCTGTGCCACGACGAGGCTCGGAGCTCCGAACAGCAGCACGCCGCCGACCAGCGTTGTCAACAATCGCCCGAACAACATGATACGTTGAGTTCCCCCGCGACTTCGTTCCACCAATATTGTGACTGGAAAATGGCCCGGAATCGCTGACCGTGGTCGCGATGGATAGCGGCTAAATGCACCGCTTGCAAAGGCCGCAGAGCCGGATTGTCCGGCGCTTCGCGTCCTCGGGCCGGCGCCGCGGCCCATGCCGCGGCCCGATGATGATTGTGGCGCGGCGGCAAATCCGGCATGACGTTCCCAAAGCCGGACCTCGATCCGGCGGCAACGACCAAGGAGCGCCCATGAAAGCCATTCTCTGCTCGCAATTCTGTCAGCCCGACGATCTCGTCCTCACCGAGGTGCCAGATCCGGTGGCCGGTCCCGGCGAGGCCGTGATTGCGATCAAGGCGGCGGCGCTGAACTTCTTCGACATCCTGATGATCCAGGGTAAGTACCAGATCAAGCCGCCGTTCCCGTTCTCGCCGGGCGCAGAGGTCGCAGGTGTCATCGAGAGCGTTGGCGATGGCGTCACCGACCTGAAGGTCGGCGACCGTGTCGTCGCCTCCTGCGGCCACAACGGCGCGCGCGAAAAGATCGCGCTGCCGGCCGCGTCGATCGTCAAGATTCCGGACAATCTCGATTTCGATCGCGCCGCCGGCATCATCATCATCTACGGCACCGCGCTGCATGCGCTGGAGGATCGTGCCAGTCCGAAGCCGGGCGAGACGCTGGCCGTGCTTGGTGCCGCCGGCGGCACCGGCCTTGCCGCTTGCGAGCTGGGCAAGCTGATGGGGCTGAAGGTCATCGCCTGTGCCTCTTCGGACGAGAAGCTCGAATTCGCCAGGCAGCACGGCGCGACGCTGACGTTGAACTACGCCAAGGAGGATCTCAAGGAGGGGCTGCGGCGGCTCACCGACGGCAAGGGCGCCGACATCATCTTCGATCCCGTCGGTGGCACCTACGCCGAGGCCGCGCTGCGCTCGATCGCTTGGGAGGGCCGGTTCCTGGTGATCGGCTTCGCCGCCGGCGACATCCCGAAGATGCCGCTGAACCTCGCGCTGCTGAAGGGCTGTGATATCCGCGGCGTGTTCTGGGGCGCCTGGACCCGACTCAACCCCGCCAAGAACCGCGCGAACCTCGAAAAGCTCGTGCAGTGGACCGCGGAGGGCAAGCTGTCGTCGCATGTCGACCGCACCTTCCCGCTGGCGCAGACCGCCGATGCCTTGAAGGTGCTGGCCGGCCGCCAGGCGATGGGCAAGGTGATCCTGCACCCCTGAGGACGTCGCGCAATGAAGGCCCCCGGGGTTGCTGTATTCCCCCGGGGTAGCCTCGCCCTGATCCGCGCAACCAAACCGGGCAGAGCCCTGTCTGTTCTGCGGGCGCAAGGCTCGAGCCGAGCCGGCCCGAGGTCGCTGTGACATCCGCGCGATGCGCGGCGGTCGCAAATTTGTTCGGCGGGCTGCCGCGCCGGCGTCACGGATTCGCAACCGGAAGCAGAAAATCCGAAAACGAGCGTTTCTTGGTTAACGCAACCGCGCCACATTATGGCATGGTTAATTGTAGGGCTTTGCCGTTGTTATCTCGACGTTTCTGGATTTGGTGCCGTGCGATGTCGCACGTGCGTCGCCACAATCAGATCAAAATATTTCCAGAATCATGCCGGCTCTCGTCCACTTTTAGTCGGATTCAATTAGTCAATTAGTTGTCGGCAGTGGGGTGCCTCTGGCAATCGTGACGTGTCTCGAGCTTCTGACGGGCTTGGGACCAAAAGTATGTTGCGTGAAGTTGAGATGGGGATGAAGGCCATGGCTGAGCGGACGACGCGCGGACGTTTCAACAACAGAACTCCTTCGGAGCCTGACTTCAGGCCTTTCCCCGACGAACTCCCTCAGGAGCGCCCACCGAACTATCGTTTCGGCCGGTCGACCCAGGACAACTATCCAAACGACGAATCGATGCCGATGTTCCTCTCTGAGTATGAGAGCGGCAATCAGATCGACAGCACGCATTTCGAGGACCAGTGGCCGGCGCGGACCCGCCGCGTCTCGATCTCGTCCCGGATCCTTCTCGCCGTGGTGGCTGCGGCCGGCGTCGCGGTGCTCTTCGCGCTTGTCACCTCGGATGCGACGCGCGACCTGATCGCCAGTGCCAAGGCTTCCATCATCGGCGCCACGCCGGATCCGACGGCCCCGCCGCAGGCCACCAACACGCAGCTCACCGCGCGCGACATGCAGCTGAACGAGCCGGCGCGACTGCCGCCCGAGCCGCCGGCTGCCGCTGCGGCGCCGGTGCAGACGGCAGCCGTCGCCCCGACGCGTGACGACATCGCCAACGCCTACCAGACAGCGCTGCAGAATCGCAGCGTGACGCAGCCTGCGCCGGTTGCAGCGCCGCCGAGCTTCGCCACGGCACCGGCCGCGCCGGCCCCGAGCGCGATGGAGCCGTCCTCGATCAATTCGCCTGGCGCGGGATCGGCAATCGTCGCACCCGGCCTCGGCGCCGTGACCGCCGCTCCGCCGCCCGCGCAGGTCCGCCGGCT
The DNA here is from genome assembly GCF_032489875.1 of Bradyrhizobium sp. SZCCHNR1015. Classification (NCBI taxonomy): domain Bacteria; kingdom Pseudomonadati; phylum Pseudomonadota; class Alphaproteobacteria; order Hyphomicrobiales; family Nitrobacteraceae; genus Bradyrhizobium; species Bradyrhizobium sp. SZCCHNR1015. The sequence goes on along the minus strand of NZ_JAUEYW010000013.1, from coordinate 209,477 downwards.
CGATCCCGACGAACTCGCTGGCATCATGAAACGCGCCAAGAGTCTGCTGGCCGCGGGTGACATCCCGCCGGCGCGACTGCTGCTGGAGCGCGCCGCCGAGGCGCAAGAACCGGCCGCGGCGCTGATGCTGGCGCAGACCTACGATCCCCACGTGCTGGGAACGAAGGACATCCGCAACATCAATGCCGATCCGGCTGCGGCTCGCAACTGGTACCGCCGCGCCGCCCAACTCGGCTCGTCAGAGGCGCAGCGCAGGCTCGATCAGCTGCAGAACTGAACGCTCGTGACGGCAGCGATGCCGCCCCGTTTCATTTTTTTGTTTCACGCATGATTTTCGGGTCCGTTCAGGGGCGACGCCAGCCGAGACTTGGCGCTGCCCGCGTCCGGCTCGCAACCATGTGCCAGCCTTACATCAAGGGGGACAGATGCGACGTCTTGTTGGAGCGGCCCTAGCCGCAATGATGATAGCGTGCGGTTTTGCTGCCCACGCCGAGGAAGGCGAGTTCGACCCGGCCAAGGTGAGCGACAGCCTCAAGGCGATCTTCCAGTTCGGCTCGGTGCAGACCAAGCAGGCGCTGAACGCCAACACGGTGACGCTCATCACCGGCACGATCGGCGGCACCTATGTGCAGTTCGGCGCCGACCTGGCCTCGCTGCTCGACGACGGCAACAATCTGCGCGTCCTGCCGATCGTCGGCCGCGGCTCGGTGCAGAGCGTGGCCGACATTCTGTTCCTGCAGGGCGTCGATCTCGGCATCGTCCGCGCCGATACGCTCGACTATCTCGAGCGCAAGGGTTTCGCCAAGGACATCAAGCGGCAGTTCACCTACGTCACCAAGCTCTACAATGAAGAGATGCAGGTGATCGCGCCGCGCGCGGTGCGCAACCTGCGTGACCTCGAGGGCCGCCGCGTCAGCGTCGACCTGCCGAATGGCGGCACCTTCGTCACGGCGCTGACGGTGTTCGAGCGGCTTGGCCTGCGCGCCAACTTCGCCTACATCGAGCAGCGCATCGCGATGGAGAAGCTGAAGCGCGGCGAGCTCGATGCCGTCATCGTGGTCGGCGGCAAGCCCTACAAGTCGGTCTCGACCTTCGTGAACGACGGCCGCTTCCATCTCGTCAACGTCGATTACGATCGACCGCTGCAGACCGACTATCTGCCCGCGACCCTGACGGCGAAGGACTACCCGAACCTGATCGCCGAGGGCGAGAAGGTCGACACGATCGCGGTGCCGGCCGTGCTCGCCGCCTACAATTGGGCGCCGAACACCGACCGCTATCGCAAGCTCGCAACCTTCGTCGACGCCTTCTTCACCAAATTCCCGGCATTCCAGAATCCGCCGTTCCATCCGAAGTGGAAGGAGGTTTCGCTGTCGGCCCCGCTCGCCGGCTGGCAGCGGCTGCCGTCCGCCAGCAAATGGCTGGAGAGCCATGCCATGGAAGGCGCGCAACGCGACCGCTTCGACGACTTCCTGAAGCAGAGCAGCGCCGGCAGGGCGATGCCCAGCCAGGCCGACCGCGAGGCGCTGTTCAAGCAGTACCAGGCCTGGGAGGCCGAGAAGACCGGCAGCGCCCGCGCCCAGGCGCGCGGCCAGCGCTGAGCTCGGAGCGTTCGACGACGTCCCATCAAGAGAAAAGCCCCGCGGATGCGGGGCTTTTTGCTTTTGCGCCCTTCCGAGGCGCTGACTGCGGGCGCCCGGCTTGCCCGGCCGGAGCCGTCGTCAGCCGATCGTCTCGCCGTCCTTCGCGACGTCAGCGTTCTTGTCTGCCGCCAGCCGCGCGAGTACGGCGCGGGCGGCGGCATGATGGTCGGGCGTGATGTTCGAGGCGACCATGCGGATGGCGGTGGCGAGCACCGCCGCGTCGTCGGTGAAGCCGAGGATGGGCAGCACGTCAGGCATGAAGTCGAACGGCACGACGAAGTAGGCGATGGCGCCGAGCAGGGCGACCTGTACGTGCCGGGGTGTCTCCTTGTCGAAGGCGCAGTAATACGCCGCAAGCAGCTCCTCGGCGAATGGCAACCGCGCGACAACCTTCTTGAACTTGATCCAGAAACGACGGCGAAGGGTCTCGCGATCCCGGGCCAGCCGCTCCGCGGGCTCGAAGCCAACGCTGTAGTCGGTCGCATCCGACATGATGTCCGATCTCCGGTTCCAGACGGCGCCGGGGGCGCGGTCCTCGCCCTCGGATGTGGTGATGGCGACGCCGGCCGCAAGGCGCGTGCCGTCGTCGCCAAGGCCTCAGCCGCGCATCGTCGCGGCGATCGCGTTCATCGCCTTGGCGAGCTCGATGTCGCGCAGGGTCACGCCGCCGGCGTCATGGGTCGTGAGGACCACCTCGACGGTGCGGTAGACGTTGCGCCACTCGGGATGATGGTCAGCCTTTTCGGCGACCAGGGCGACGCGGGTCATGAAGCCGAAGGCTTCGTTGAAGTCTGTGAATGTGAACGTGCGGGCGATGGCCTCACGGCCCACCGCCTCGGACCAGCCGGGAAGCTCCCGCAAGGCAGTGGCGCGTGCCTCCGCCGACAATCGTTGCGGCATCTCGATCTCCTCTCGTGGTGCAATCGACCGGACACGTGGCAACATCCGGGCGATTGCGGGGTCTACCTCCAGCCGGATCGCGCCGGGGTCCGCCCGATCAGAGCCTTGTCACAGGCCGTTGCCGGAGGGGCTCGGACCTGTCCCGATCCCCCGGTGGCTGGTGCGATGGTAACCATGACGCAGATGTCACCCCGGGCGGACAAGAAATTTGCTACAGTTCAGCTCTATCGAGGGACGACGTGGCCAGACGAAGCCGCCTGTGGCATCGCCCGGGCCCAGGACCACCGGAGGACAGAATCTGGTAGATGCTCAGACCACGCCAGCGCAGCGCTCACGGATGCGCCCTGCCGTGTTCATCGTCATCGCCGGGATCCTTGCGGTCGTCGGCGCTTTGACGGGTGCCTACTATTTTGCGATGCGTCCCGTGGTGCTCAAGATCGCGGTCGGTCCGCCCAACAGCGACGACCTGAAGGTCGTCCAGGCCCTGACCCAGGCCTTTTCCCAGTCGCACGCCTCCGTCAGGCTGCGGCCGGTTCCGACCGAGGGCGCCGCCGAGAGCGCGCAGGCGCTGGCCGCCGCCAAGGTGGATCTTGCGATCGTGCGGGGTGACCTCGAGGTCCCAAAGAACGCACAGGCGGTGGCGACGCTGCGCAAGAACGTCGTCATCCTCTGGGTGCCCTCGTCCGGCAAGGGCAAGAGCCGCAAAGGTGGCGCCAAGATCACGAAGATCTCGCAGCTCGCGGGCCACAAAGTCGGCATCATCGGCCGGACGCCGGCGAACGCGAACCTGCTGAAGGTCATCCTGCGCCAATATGGCGTCGACCCCAGCAAGGTCGAGATCGTCCAATTCCCGATCACCGAGGCCGCCGAAGCGGTCCGAAGCCAGAGGGCCGATGTCTATCTGGCGGCCGGTCCCATCAACAGCAAGATCACGGCGGATGCGATCGCCGCCGCCACAAAGGAAAGCGGGCCTCCGACGTTCCTGGCCATCGATTCCGCCGCAGCCATCGCACAGAACCATCCCGAATACGAGGCCACCGAGATTCCGGCCGGCGCGTTCGGCGGGGCGCCCGATCGCCCCGAAGATGAAGTGAAGACGATCAGCTTCAATCACCACATCGTGGCACGCAAGGGCCTCACCGACTCGACGGTCTCGACGTTCACGCATCAGCTGTTCTCGGTGCGCCAGCAATTGCTGTCGGAATTTCCGCTTGCCGCCAAGATCGAGACGCCGGACACCGACAAGGACGCGGCGATCCCCGCTCATCCCGGCGCGGCGGCGTTCGTCGACGGCGAGGAGAAGACCTTCCTCGACCGCTACAGCGACTACATCTGGTGGAGCCTGATGGCGCTTTCGGCGATGGGTTCGGCCGGTGCGTGGTTCGCCGGCTATCTCAAGCGCGACGAACGCACCATCAACACCTCGCTGCGCGATCGTCTGCTGGAGATGATCACCATCGCGCGCAGGAGCGATTCGACCGAGGAGCTCGACCAATTGCAGAGCGAGGCCGACGAGATCCTGCGCAACACGCTGACCTTCTTCGAGGACGGTGCGATCGAGCACGCTGCGTTGACCGCGTTCAACATCGCGCTCGAGCAGTTCCACAACGCGGTGGCCGATCGCAAGCTCATCCTGATGAGCATGCCCGCCAATCTGCAGCGAACCGGCGCGCAGTTGCGTGCCGCCGGCACCTGAGGTCGGACCACGCTTGCGCTGCGGCCGTGTCACGCGGCGGCCGGGGCGCGATTGTAATTCCAGCGTCATCAATCTTTCCTAGGTCTGCCGGGCCGTGACTCGCGCCTGCTCCCGCGCGCGATCCGACCAGGAGATCCGCATGACGCTTCGCATTCCTCGACCGCACACAGCCCTGTCCCGCCGCCGCTTCCTGTCGACGGCCGCCGCAGCCGGCGTCACGACGCTGGCGATGCCCTATCTGAGCCGCGCCGCCGACCGGCCGCAGATCACGCATGGCGTGCAGTCCGGCGACGTCGGCATGGATGGCGGCGTGGTCTGGGCGCGTGCCGATCGGCCGTCGCAGATGCTGGTCGAGGTGGCGACCACCGAATCGTTCAAGGACGCGCGGGCGCTGCCACCGATCGCCGCGCTTCCGGAGAGCGACTTCACGGCCAAGATGCTGATCGAAGGCCTGCCGAGCGGCCAGGACATCTTCTACCGCGTCAAGTTCCGCGACCTGTCGCATACCGCGGTCGAAAGCGAGGCCGTGGCCGGCCGCTTCCGCACCGCGCCCGGCAACAAGCGCGACGTCTCGTTCGTCTGGGGCGGGGATGTGGCGGGGCAGGGCTGGGGCATCAATCCCGATGATGGCGGCATGTTCACCTTTGCGACGATGAAGAAGCACCGCCCGGATTTCTTCCTGCATTCCGGCGACACCATCTATGCCGACGGCCCGATCAAGTCCGAGGTAAAGCTGCCGGACAACAAGGTGTGGAAGAACCTCACCGTGGAAGAGAAGGCCAAGGTCGCCGAGACGCTCGACGAATTCCGAGCCGCCCACAAATACAATTTCCTCGACGAGAACGTTCGCGCCTTCAATGCCGAGGTGCCGATCTTCGTGCAGTGGGACGATCATGAGGTCACCAACAACTGGTCGGCTTCCAAGGAGCTGCCGGCGAGCTACAAGGAGCGCAACATCCAGCTGCTCGCGGCCCGCGCGGCGCGCGCCTTCCACGAGATGTATCCGATGCGCGAGAGCATCATCGAGCCGGGCCGCGTCTATCGCACCATCAACTACGGTCCGCATCTCGACGTGTTCGTGCTCGACGAGCGCAGCTACCGCGGCGCCAACGGTCCCAATCTCGAGGACAAATATGGCCCGGCGTCCTACTTCATCGGGCCGGAGCAGATGCGCTGGCTGAAGCAGGCGCTGCTCAATTCGCGCGCGACCTGGAAGGTGATCGCCTCCGACATGCCGCTCAGCATCATCGTCTATGACGACGCGGCCAACAAGAAGGGCTCGGAAGCCATCGCCCAGGGTGACGGCCCGGCGCGCGGCCGCGAGCTCGAGATTGCCGAGATCCTGCGCTTCATCAAGACGGCGCCGATCCAGAACACGGTGTGGCTGACGGCGGACGTGCACTACGCGGCCGCGCATTATTACGATCCGAACAAGGCGCAGTTCCAGGACTTCGAGCCGTTCTGGGAGTTCGTCTCCGGTCCGTTGCATGCCGGCACGTTCGGTCCGAACGAGCTCGACAACACCTTCGGCCCCGAGGTGCGCTTCATCAAGGCGCCCGGCCTCGACAAGCAGAACCTGCCGCCATCGGCCGGGATGCAGTTCTTCGGCCACGTCAAGATCGAAGGCGCAACGGGCCAGATGACCGTGACCCTGCGGGATCGCGCCGACGTCGCGCTGTGGTCGACCACGCTCGATCCGAAGCTCGGCTGAGGTCTTGTTGCTCGGCGGCAACACGATCGCGTGCTGCGACGGCAACTAATCGCGTCGCCGCAGCACGGCCTCCAGCGCCTCGGTCGGGCACGGCTTCGGCAGCCGCGGCCGGTCGGCGAATGCGGCCGGCACGCGGTCGGCGCCATAACCGGTCGAGAATGCGAAGGGAATGCCGAGCGCCGCCAGCCGCTCGGCAATCGCAAAGCTCTTCTCGCGGACCAGGCCGACATCGAGGAGTGCGAATTGCGGGACACGCTCGGCGATCATGGCGAGCGCGGTGGCGACGTCGGCTGCGATCCTGATGTCGGGAACGCCGAGGTCGGTGATCGTGTCTTCCAATCCGAGCGCAATGATGGGGTCGTCTTCGACGACCAGCACATGCTGATAGAACTCGGGCACGCCTGATTGCGAGCTGGTCATGGGATCTGCGGGTTCCAGGAGGAGGGACGGACCCCGCGGCCGGCGCCTCCTCTCGAGCGCGCTGGCGGGTTCCTGGAACCAAGGCAGCATATCAGAGTTCCTCTGTCGGTGCACTTGTGAACACAAGGAGCACGGATCACGCACATGCGTTGCGCACGGGGGATGACGATGCTGAGCCAGGGTGTGACCACGCTGAGCCGGGAACGGCCCTACAACAACCTGCTGCGGCGGCTCAGTCCGGCTGACTACGCGCTGATCTCGCCGAATCTGGTCGAGGACACGGCAACGCCGAACGAGCTGCTCTACAGTCCGGGCGACGACGTGCAGATCGTGCATTTTCCCTGCGGGCCGGCGCTGACGTCCTATCTCGTTCCCAATGAGGACGGTCGCGACGTCGAGACCATCCTGGTCGGCCGCGAGGGCGCCGTCGGCGGGATCGTCAGCGAGGGCTTCCTGCCCGCCTATACGCGGATCGTCGTCAAGTTCGGCGGCCCGTTCGCCCGGCTGCCGTTGTCCCGCCTGGCGGCCGCCAAGCTGCAATCCAAGACGCTGCGCCACGTGTTCGCGCGCTACGCCGATTGCATGCTGGCGCAGATGTTCCAGTCGACCGCCTGCAACGCGATCCATTCGATCGAGCAGCGCACGGCGAAGTGGATCGTGGCCGCGATGGACCGCACCGATGGCGAGCCGATCGTGCCGCTGACGCATGAGCAACTGGCCACCCTGCTGGGCGTCGGCCGCAGCTACGTCAGCCGGGTTGTCCAGACCTTCAGGGCCGAGGGCATTCTCGAAACCCGCCGCGGCGCCTTCATGGTGCGGGACTTCGACGCGCTGAAGCGCCGTTCCTGCCTGTGCAACGAGGCCGTGAAGACCCATTTCGAGGAGGTCCTGCGCGGTGTCTATCCGACCGAGCAGGCCGAGGCGGGCTGAGCCCGCAGGCGCCATTGACTTTCCGCGCATGGGCGCAGCGGCCGCGTCGGCCGTCAGCGTTTTCTCCCGCGCGGCCGGAGGCGCGTGGCGGCGGAGGCATTAGCCAGCCGCCCGGAAACTGCTCCTCGCTCCTGAAAGCAGTCATTGTTTTTTGGCATTTTCTGCCTATATTGCGCCGCAACGCGCGAGGTCTGCCCGGTCGATTGGCCGGGCTTCCTATTTGGGGCTGCCGGCCCCTGCCGCCGAACGAGTTTCGCGAGCGCGCGTCGCAAAGCTAACAGCTTGATTCGACTATCATAAAGCGCGCGCCCCGCCGGGGACAGAGCACGGGCTCTTGAGAAAGCTTAGAAGACACCGACCATGAACCTCCGTAACATCGCTATCATCGCCCACGTTGACCACGGCAAGACGACCCTGGTCGACAAGCTGCTGCAGCAATCCGGTACCTATCGCGAAAACCAGCGTCAGGTTGAGCGCGCGATGGATTCGAACGATCTGGAGCGCGAGCGCGGCATCACCATTCTGGCCAAGTGCACCTCGGTGCAGTGGAAGGATACCCAGATCAACATCGTCGACACCCCCGGCCACGCCGATTTCGGCGGCGAGGTCGAGCGCATCCTGTCGATGGTCGACGGCGTGATCGTGCTGGTCGATGCCGCCGAAGGCCCGATGCCGCAGACCAAGTTCGTGGTCGGCAAGGCGCTCAAGCTCGGCCTGAAGCCGATCGTCGCCATCAACAAGGTCGACCGGCCCGACGCGCGCATCACCGAAGTCGTCAACGAAGTGTTCGACCTGTTCGCCGCCCTCGACGCCACCGACGAGCAGCTCGATTTTCCGATCCTCTACGGGTCGGGCAAGAACGGCTGGATGGGCACCTCGCCCGATGCCTCGCACGAGGACGGCATGCAGCCGCTGTTCGATCTCGTCATCAAGCATGTGGCGCCGCCGGTGGTCGAAGAGGGCCCGTTCCGGCTGCTCGGCACCATTCTCGAGGCCAACCCCTATCTCGGCCGCATCATCACCGGCCGCATCGCCTCCGGAACCGTGAAGCCGAACCAGGCGGTCAAGGTGCTGTCGCGTGAAGGCAAGCTGATCGAGACCGGCCGCATCACCAAGATCCTGGCGTTCAGGGGTCTCGAGCGCCAGCCGGTGGACTTCGCCGAAGCCGGCGACATCGTCGCCATCGCGGGCCTCACCAAGGGCACCGTGGCCGATACGTTCTGCGATCCGGTCGTCGAGAGCCCGCTGCAGGCGCAGCCGATCGATCCGCCGACCGTGTCGATGTCGTTCATCGTCAACAATTCGCCGCTCGCCGGCACCGAAGGCGACAAGGTCACCAGCCGCCTGATCCGCGACCGCCTGCTGCGCGAGGCCGAGGGCAATGTCGCGCTGCGTGTGGTGGAATCGCAGGACAAGGACGCGATGGAAGTGTCCGGCCGCGGCGAATTGCAACTCGCGATCCTGATCGAGACCATGCGCCGCGAAGGCTTCGAGCTCTCCGTGTCCCGTCCGCGCGTCGTGTTCGAGAAGGACCCGGCCACCGGCCAGACCCTGGAGCCCATCGAGGAAGTCGTGATCGACGTCGACGAGGAGCATTCCGGCGTCGTCGTGCAGAAGATGAGCGAGCGCAAGGCCGAGCTGATCGAGATGCGGCCGTCCGGCGGCAACCGTCTGCGGCTGGTGTTCTACGCGCCGACCCGCGGCCTGATCGGCTATCAGGGTGAGCTGATGACCGACACCAAGGGCACGGCGATCATGAACCGCCTGTTCCACAACTACCTGCCCTACAAGGGTGCGATCCAGGGTCGCCGCAACGGCGTCCTGATCTCGAACGACCAGGGCGAGGCCGTGGCCTACGCGATGTTCAAGCTGGAGGACCGCGGCCCGATGATGATCGAGCCGGGCTGGAAGGTCTACAAGGGCATGATCGTCGGCGAGCACACCCGTGACAACGATCTCGAGATCAACGTCCTCAAGGGCAAGCAGCTCACCAACATCCGCACCACCTCGAAGGATGAGGCCGTCCGTCTGACTCCGCCGATCCGGATGACGCTGGAAAAGGCGCTGGCCTATATCGAGGACGACGAGTTGGTGGAGATCACGCCGAAGTCGATCCGCCTGCGCAAGAAGCACCTCGACCCGAACGAGCGCAAGCGCGCGGAGAAGCAGAAGGAAGCGGTGGCGTAAGGCCAGCCTTTGCTCTTTCCTTCGTCATGGCCGGGCTTGACCCGGCCATCCACGGTCTGGCGCCGTGGAAGCGACGGCGTGGATGCCCGGGCCTTCGCCGCGCCGAAGCGGCTTCGGCCGCGCGGGCGGGTCAAGCCCGGGCATGACGACGGAGTTGGATGAGCCAATGTCCTTTCCACTCTCCACCGACATCGCCATCATCGGGGCCGGCGCGGCCGGCCTCGGCGCCGCGCACGCACTGAAGAACGCGGGCGTCTCCTTCATCGTGCTGGAGGCGCGCGACCGCATCGGCGGGCGAGCCCACACCATCATGGCCTCGCCCGAGGTGACCTTCGATCTCGGCTGCGGCTGGCTGCATTCGGCCGATCGCAATTCGTTCGTCGCCATCGCCGAGAAGCTCGCTTTCGCCATCGACAAGTCACGTCCGCCGTGGCGCGACCAGGCCTATGACGCGGCATTCCCGCAGCCTGAGCGCGAGGATTTCCTTGGCGCGCTGGAGTCGTTCTTCACCCGCACGGCAGATGCCGCCAAGAGCGGCCGCGATGCGCCTGCGAGCATCTGCCTCGAGCCCGGCAATCGCTGGAACGGCATGATCGATGCGATCTGCACCTATCTCAACGGCTGCGAGCTCGAGCAGATGTCGCTGCTCGACTTCGAGGCCTATGAGGACACCGAGCTGAACTGGCGGATCCGCCGCGGCTATGGCGCGCTGGTTGCCGCCTACGGTGCCGGCCTGCCAATCGCGCTGAACTGCGACGTCACGCGGATCGATCACAGCGACAAGCCTATCCGTCTGACGACATCACAGGGCACGCTGACCGCCGACAAGGTGATCGTCACCGTGCCGACCAATCTCATCGCGGACGAGGCGATCCGCTTTACGCCCGGATTGCCGGCCAAGGTCGAAGCCGCCGCCGGTCTGCCGCTCGGCCTCGACAACAAGGTGACGCTGGCGCTCGACGGCTGGGAGCACCTGCCAAAAGATTCCGGGATGCGCGGCCGCAGCAGCACCGCGCGGGTCGGCAGCTTCCAGCTGCGCCCGTTCGGCCAGCCTTGCATCGAAGGCTTCTACGGCGGCAGCTTCGCCCGCGACATCGAAGCGGCCGGCGAGGGCGCGCTCGCGGCCCAGGCGATCGATGACGTCGTCGCGCTGCTCGGCGGCGACATCCGCAAAAGTCTCAAGCCGCTCGCCGAGTCGCGCTGGGGTGCCGATCCGTTCGCGCGCGGCGCCTATTCGCATGCGCTGCCGGGCCATGCCGACAAGCGCGCGGTGCTCGCCGCGCCGGTCGATGACCGCCTGTTCTTCGCTGGGGAAGCGACGCCATCGGACTTCTTCTCCACCGCCCATGGCGCGCGAGACTCGGGCGAGCGGGCGGCGCGGGAAGCGTTGGCATCGTTACGTAAGCCCTAGTCCTTCCTTCGTCATTGCGAGCGCAGCGAAGCAATCCAGGGTCACGCAGGTGGTCGCAGTTCTGGATCGCTTCGCTGCGCTCGCGATGACGGAATTCGTTGATCCAGATTCGATTCTCTCTGTGATTTTCGCGGTTCAGCCGTCACCGATGAGTGTCGACAGCCGCGGTCTCCCCTGCGATTCGCAGGAACTCCCGCGCAGCCTGGGTCTGATGGTGCTCCTTGTGGCGCAGGCTGTAGAAGCGGCGCTTGGGCAGTTCGATATTGGCGACAGCAAGCAGGCCCGCCTTGACCGCGCGCATCACGACGAGGCGCGACAGCACCGTGACGCCGGCGCCGGCTTCGACGGCGCCGCGCACGGCTTCGTTGGACGGCAGATCGAACGCCACGTCGAGCTCGGCTGGCGCGATCCCGAACCCGCCGAGCGCTGATTCGAGCACGGCGCGCGTGCCGGAGCCCTGCTCGCGCAGCACCCAGCGTGCCGTCTTCAGGTCTCTGGTTGTGACAGACGCGCCGCGGCACAGGGGATGATCGATCGGCCCGACCAGCACCATTTCGTCCTCGGCGACCGGCTGGGCCGCGAGCGCGGGATCGTCGACGTCGCCCTCGACGAAGCCGAGATCGGCGGAGCCTTCGCGCACCCGGTCCGCCACCTGCTCCGTATTGCCGATCGACAGTTGCAGCTTGATGGCGGGATGCGCCGTCTTGAAACGGTGAATGAAGGCCGGCAGCCAATAGCCGGCGATGGTCTGGCTCGCGGCCAGCGCCAGCTGCCCCCGCTTCAGGCCGGCGAGATCGTTCAGCACGGTCTCGGCTGCGGCCGCGCGCGCCAGCACCGCCTTTGCTTCGACGAGAAACGCCTTCCCGGTCGCCGTGAGCACGATGCGGCGTCCGACACGATCGAACAGCTTGGTCTCGTAGCGGGCTTCGAGCGCGGCCACGGCCGCCGATGTCGCCGACTGGGTCAGATTGAGGTCGCGGGCCGCCTGGGTGACGTGCTCGCGGGTCGCGACCGCAACGAAAATCCTGAGCTGTTCGAGCGTCACATGCGTCCTATGTGGTCAGCTTCACCAGAGCCAGGCTGAAGCCTGCAATGAACAGGAAGGCGAGCAGGCCCAGCGCCAGCGGCCGCAGGCCCTTTGCCTTGAGCTTGGCGAAATCGGTTTCCAGTCCCATCGCGGCCAGCGCCATCGACAGCAGGAATGTGGTCGCCGTCACGATCACCGTCTTCATCTCGGCGGGAATGCTGATCACGCTGTTGAGGCCGACCAGCGCGATGAAGCCGAACACGAACCAGGGCAGTGGCGGCTGCGCATTGCCCCGGGTCTCGCCGCCATGGCGCACACGCCGCGTTGCCAGCAGGCCGAGCGTGAGCACGACCGGCGCCAGCAGCATCACGCGGGCCAGCTTGGCGATGGTGCCGAACTCGCCGGCCTGCTGGCCCTGCTGAAACGCGGCCGCGACCACCTGGGCGATCTCGTGAATGGAGGCGCCACTCCACAGGCCGAAGGCGTGCGCGTCGAGATGCAGCAGCGCCGGAAGCAGCGGATAGATGAACATCGCGATCGAGCCGAACACCGTGACGCAGGCCACCGCATAGGCGACGTCCTCGTCATGGGCGCGCGTGACCGTGTTGGTCGCGATCACGGCGGACGCGCCGCAGATCGAGGTCCCCGCGGCGATCAGCTCCGCCAGCTTGCGGTTGACGCCGAGCAGCCGTCCCATCCACACCGTGAACAGGAAGGTGCCGGTGAGGCTCAGGGCGATCACGGCGAGACCCCGCGCGCCGACCTCGACGATCTGGGCCGCCGTCAGCTGCAGGCCGAGCAGGATGATCGCCAGCCGCAGGACGCGGCGCATCGAGAAGGCGACGCCGGGCTTTGCCCGCGCCGGGGTGCCGACCACGTTGTGCAGCGCCATCCCTGCCACGATCGCCAGGATCATCGGGCTGAACAGGCCGAGGCCCGGCAGCAGCCGCAGCCCGAAGGCGCCGGCCGCGAGCGCGGCTGACAGCGCGAGCCCGGGCAGCAGCGCCGATGCCGCCGGCGCGTGCGCAGGTCGATGATGAACGGCAATGGGCGCATCGGCGATCAGATCATGCGAAGGGGCAGTCATGGAAATCTCTCCCAAACCAAGTCTGGGGAGAAGAATTTCATGCTGTTATCAATCGATCCAACAGATTATATTGTATGTATCATTCGTTTCAATCGATTAATTGGCTCGCTGCCGCATCTCTCCGCCGACCCGATCACGACTCCAGCACCCGATTGCGCAGCTCGGCATCTGGCACGAAGCAGGATTCGTATTTACCGAAGATGTGGTAGCGGTTGCGCGCGACCACGCTGTAGACCGCATCGCGCAGCGGCTTCGGAATGGCGAGCAGCGCGCGCGTCCAGCTCCAGCCCGGCAGGTTCGACAAGACGGTCAGCGCAGCATCGGATTTCAAATGCGCCGTGCCGCCATGCACGACGGCGTTGGTGTCGGGATCCCGGGGATCGATGCCGAAGGCCTGCGCCAGCCGGGTGCCGTATGGCGACTGGATCGGCGTGAACCGGAAGCGCTTGGCGGCGTCGCGCGCGATCACGAACTGCACCCAGCGGGAGCAGAACACACAGACGCCGTCGTAGAGAATCACGTCGTCGTCGGGCCAGTTGGTCATCAGCGATTGTCCATCATGAGCAGCGCGACCAGCATCAGCACGATCGCCGGTCCCGTCTTCACCAATGCGCCGAGCGGTTCGAGCCAGAGATCAGGCGTCAGCACCGCGCAGCCCGCCATGTAGCCGAGCGAGACGAAGATGCCGGTAGCGAGGCCGAAAGTCGCCGTTTTGCGGAACGCGATCAACACGCCGACCGAGATGTCCATCATGCTGGTGATCGCCGCGAACGGAACGGCGAACCAGTCGGGCCAGCCGCGCGTGGTTAGGATCGCCGTGGTCGCGGGAAACGAGATGAACAGCGCAATCGACCCCGATGCGACCCAGAACAGCACGAGGCTCGCGATGATCAGCGCCTTGATCAGGAACAGCCGCGCGAACCATTTGTCCTGAATGGTGGCGCCATGCGCGCCGACGGCGCGGTCCAGCGTCGCGGGTGTGATGCCGGTTGCCGCGATCCACGGTGCGGGACCGCCTTGCACCCCGCGGCGAAGCTCGGCGATCGCGGTGGTGCGCATCGGCGGCATCCAGCCGAGCCGGCTGCAGAGGTCACCGGCGAAAGCGCCGAGATTGATCAGGGTCGCAGGCACGGCAACGCGTGGCCAATCCATCGTGCCGAAACTGCGACGAAACGCGCCGATGACGTCGCCGAGCGTCACCGCCTCCGGCTGCATCAGGTCCCAGCTCACCGCGCGCGTCGCCTCGTCATCGGTCGGCTGCATCGCGAGCCAGGCGATGGTCGTGGCGATGTCCGCCACCGCCACCGGCTGGAACGGCGTCGCCGCATCCTTCGCCGGCAGGTCGACCGGCAGCGCTGCCAGCGCGCGGACCATCGCGCTGCCGCCATAGGCCGGCGGTGCGATCACGAAGCCCGGGCGCAGGATGGCGTGGGCAATGCCTGAGGATGCAATCAGCCGCTCCGCCTCGCGCTTGGTGGTGGCGAAGGCGGTGTGATCCTCGTCGGCCATGCCGGGGATCGAGATGTGGATGAAGCGCACGCGACGGCCGCAGGCCGTGATCGCCGCGAGCAGGCGCGCGACGAAGTCGCGATGCACGGCAGCGGTATCGCTCCCCGGACCATCCTGCAGCACGCCGAGGCAATTGACGACGACGTCGATCTCGTGAGCGCGGATCAGGCTCGCCAAGGCCGGCGCATCGAGCGCCATGATCGGCAGCTCGATGTCGAACGGCGACGCGCGTTGCGAGGGCGAGAACGCGCGCGCGACACCGACCGTCGTACAGCCACGCTGGCGCAGATCGTCGGTGATGAAGCGTCCGATCAGGCCGGAGGCGCCGAGCACGAGGATGCGGGAGTTGACCGAACGGATCATGCGCCTGTCCTCAGAACGGCTTTGCGATCATCAGCCACAGGATGGCCATGACCGCGCCGAAACCGGGGATGCCACACAGGAACCAGCGGCGGAAGACGATGAAATAGCGCGGCGGCAGCTTCTCGGCGCCGATGTCCGCGAGGCGCGCCAGGTCGCGCAGCTCGATCTGCATGAAGATCACCGGCACCCAGAACAGGCCGGCAACGGCGTAGAGCGCGAGCGAGGTGAGCAGCCAGCCGTCGGTGACGGCCGTCGACGACAGCCACATCAGCGTGCCGCCGGTGATCGGCTGCAGCAGCACGGCCGACAGCGTGAACAGCATGTCGGCGATCACCACGACGCCGGCGGTGCGCGCGATGAACGCGGCCTCGCCGCTGAGATGCGCCATCAGCATGAAGAATGCGATCCCCGTGCCGGTGCCGAGAATGACGATGGCGCCGAGCACGTGGAGATATTTGACCAGGAAATACAGCGTCATCGTGTCCTGCTAGTTCGGCGGCATCGGATGCGTCGACCGACGAGTCGTTGTCAGCGCCTTCAACAAAAAATTCGCCGCCAGTGCCACGCCGTCGTCGTGCTCGATCATCCAATGCCCCTCCGCGCCGGAAGCTGGCAACAGCTTGAAGCCCGCCCGGCCTCCGGCCGAATTGAAGGCCTCCGCGAGCCGACGCGAAAGCGCTGGTGGAAAGTAGCTGTCATTGGTCGCAACCAGCCACGTGACCGGAGCACGCGCGCCGAGTCCGAACACGCGGGCCGTATCGAGCAGGCGCGCCTCTGCACAGACGCGCCCTGGCACGTCGTCGGCATGGCCGCCACGGCCGGGTGCGAACACGATGATTGCCGAGACGATCTGCGGCGGCTGATCGGCGAGTGCCAGTGCGCCCCAGCCGCCGGCCGAATGGCCGATGACGACGGCGCCGCCCTTCGCCGCGAACGGCTGCTCGCGCATGTAGGCGAGCGCGCGCGAAATCTGCGCCGCCGTCGCGCGTCCTGCCTTCTCGTAGTCCGCGTCGGCGCAGCCGCCCTGGTCTTCGACATAGGGACCGCCGGTGCGGCCGTGCCCGAGCCGCTCCGGGACCAGCACGGCATAGCCCCGGCCGACCAGGAGACGCGCCAGCGCCGTGTAGGTGGGCTGCGGCAGCTGTGCCCGCCACAGCGGATTCTGCGTCGAGGCATGCGCGATCACCGCCAGCGGAAACGGTCCATCGCCAGCAGGCCGATAGAGGATCGCATGCGCGGGAATTTCTGGCTCGATCGACGGAATCAGCCATTGCTGCCGGCGCGCCGGCTCGGTTTCGGGCGACGCGGGACCGAACGGCTGTGCCGTTGCGCCGGCTGCTACTGACAGGACGACCAGCGCGAGCAACCATGAGACGCAGCGAAGCAGCACCATTCAGCCGAACGGGAAGATGTTGAGCCCGCGCCACACTAGCCGAGGCCGCGGCCCGTCGGATGCGATTTCTCGTTCGACGTATGAACGCGCGGTGACAGGGCACCGCCGACCCTCAACAATGTTGCGAAATTGTCCCTTTTCGGCACAGCTTTCCGCCACGGTGATGCCGAAAGTCCACAGGTTAACCGATCTTTAACGTGGCACCTTGAAGGCGGACCGCCGACTTGCTTTGATCCACTCATGAGCACAACCCTGATCGAAGTCCGTCCGGCCAAGGCTGCAGATGCGGCTGCGGTGGCGTCAGCCCATGATGAAGCCTGGCGTTCCGCCTACCAGGGGATCATCCCTGGCGCAGAGCTGGAGAAGCTGATCAACCGGCGCGGCCCCCAATGGTGGGACAGCGCGATCCGCAAAGGCAGCCGCGTCAGCGTGCTGGTGTTCAACGACAAGGTCGCAGGCTACGCGAATTACGGCCGCAATCGCGCCCGCAGCCTGCATTTTGACGGCGAAGTCTACGAGCTTTATCTGCGACCGGAATTTCAGGGGCTGGGGTTCGGTCGCCGGCTCTTTCAGTCCGCCAAGCGCGACCTCGCGCAGAGCGGCCTGAAGAGCATGGTGGTGTGGGCGTTGTCCGACAACGATCCCGCCACCGAGTTCTACCGCGCCTTGGGCGGCCGGATGGTCGCGCGGTCGTCGGAGCGCTTCGGGCCGAAGTCGCTCGACAAGGTTGCCTTTGCCTGGACCAACTGAGCCTGGACCGGCTGTGCTCTGGGCGCGTTAAGCGTTAACGCGCCGGTGAATTGAACTGAAAGTGTTGGCTTGAGGTAGCTGTTGCGCAGCCGCGTTTTTTTTGCGACTGCGAATGCCAGCGCTCATTCCTCGGGCGTCCGACCCTGAAACGTTCAAGTTCTACGGAGCATCCATGCGCATCGACGCCATCCCGATCGGGAAAGATCCGCCGCGCGAGGTCAACGTCGTCATCGAAGTGCCGGTCGGCGGCGAGCCGATCAAGTACGAGCTCGACAAGGAAGCCGGCACGCTGTTCGTCGACCGCTTCCTCTATACGGCGATGCGCTATCCCGGCAATTACGGCTTTATCCCGCACACGCTGTCCAATGACGGCGATCCCTGCGACGTGCTGGTCGCCAACACCCGCGCGATCGTGCCGGGCGCGGTGATGAGCGTGCGTCCGGTCGGCGTGCTGCTGATGGAGGACGAGGCCGGCGGCGACGAGAAGATCATCGCGGTGCCGTCCTCGAAGCTGACCCAGCGTTACGACAAGGTCCGCACCTACAGCGACCTGCCGGACATCACGCTGCAGCAGATCCAGCACTTCTACGAGCACTACAAGGATCTCGAGCCCGGCAAATGGGTGAAGGTGCTGCGCTGGGGCAATGCCGACGACGCCCACCAGCTGATCGCCGAGGGCATCGCGCGCGCCAAGGCGGCGAAGAAGTAAAACGATTGACGTCATCCCGGGGCAGCCGCGCAGCGGCTGAACCCGGAATCTCGAGATTCTCAGGTGCGCAACTGCGCACCTCAGCTCGATGCTGCGCATCGCCCCGGAATGACGGTGAGCTCAGACCGCCGGCTTCGGCAGCCCGGCAATGGCGCAGGCGGCGCGCAGCGTGTTCACCAGCAGGCAGGCCACGGTCATCTGGCCGACGCCGCCCGGCACCGGCGTGATCGCGCCGGCGACCTCCGACACCTCTGCATAGGCGACATCGCCGACCAGCCGCGTCTTGCCCTCGGCCGTCGGGATGCGGTTGATGCCGACGTCGATCACGGTCGCGCCCGGCTTGATCCAGTCGCGCTTCACCATCTCCGGGCGGCCGACGGCGGCGTAGACCAGATCGGCGCGCGCGGTCAGCGCCGGCAGGTCGCGCGAACGGGAATGCGCGATGGTCACCGTGGCGTTCTCGTTGAGCAGCAACTGCACCAGCGGACGGCCGACCAGGTTGGAGCGGCCGATCACGATCGCGTTCAGGCCCTCCAGCGAGGCGTGAATGGTCTTGCTGAGGATGATGCAGCCGAGCGGCGTGCATGGCGCCAGCGCCGGCTGCCCGCCGGCGAGGCGGCCGGCATTGTGCGGATGCAGCCCGTCGACGTCCTTCGCCGGATCGATCGCATTGATCACGACCTCGGTCTCCAGCCCCTTCGGCAGCGGCAGCTGCACCAGGATGCCGTGCACGGCGGGATCGCGGTTGAGCTTGCCGATCAAGGCCAGCAGCGCGTCCTGCGACACGTCGGCCGGCAGTCTGTGCTCGAACGAGGCCATGCCGGCCGCCTGGGTCTGGGTGTGCTTGCTGCGGACATAGACCTCGGACGCCGGGTCGTTGCCGACCAGCACCACGGCCAGCCCTGGCGTCAGGCCATGTTCGCGCTTGACCCGCTCGACCTCACGGGCGACTTGCGCGCGCAGATCCGCCGCAATCACTTTTCCATCGATGATGCGCGCCGTCATGTCTGCTCTCTGCCTCGTCGTTCGCCGCTGGTCGCACGAGCGCGGCCCGCTCTAGGATTTCCCGGTCGGCTTATGGGCTGCAATGAGGTCGCGCAAGGCCTGATCGAGCTTGGCGGGATCGCCATCGATGGCAACCTGCTTCAGCCGCGAGGTGGTGCCCGAGGTGATTCGCACCGAGGCCTTGGTGACGCCGATCGCCTTGGCGAGCAGCTCGGTCACCGCGCGATTCGCCTCGCCGCCATCGGCGATGGCCCGGACGCGGACCTTGAGCACGCTGCGGCCGTCGGACAGCGTTTCGACGCCGTCAATCGCGTCCCGGCCGCCGCGCGGCGTGACGCGCAGCGCGACGGTGAGACCGTCACCGGCGGCGCGCCAGGGCTCCATGGCGGGCGGCCAGGCCGATCAGAACACGAAGGGATAGATGTAGTAGGTGATCACGCGCTGGATCAGCATGATGATGAGGATCAGGATGATCGGCGAGATGTCGAGGCCGCCGAGATTGGGCAGCATGCGGCGGATCGGCGCCAGCACCGGCTCGGTGATTCGGTACAGGAACTCGGCCACGGCGGAGACGAACTGATTGCGCGTGTTGACGACGTTGAACGCGATCAGCCACGACAGGATCGCCGAGGCGATCAGCAGCCAGACATAGAGGTCGAGAACGATCAGAACGATGTCGAGAACGGCACGCATGCGGGTCCACTCGGGGGCGAGGTCGCGAATTCGACCTGTGACGTCCGCTAGATATCGGTTCCCCCCGGCGCAAACAAGGGAAGGTGCCCGTCAAGGCTAACGGGCGATGTGACCGTTCTTGACTTGACCTCGGCACCCACTGTAAATGGCGCCCGATCTGCCGGCCGCCTTTTCCCAACATCGAAGCGGTCGTGTTACGGGGCCATAGCTCAGCTGGGAGAGCGCGTCGTTCGCAATGACGAGGTCGGCGGTTCGATCCCGCCTGGCTCCACCACGCTTCGCCCTTCGGGCTACGCGTGGCGCAGCCACGCAAGAGCCCGAAGGGCGAAGCGTGGTGCCCCGGCGAAGCCACTTGGCGAAGCCGGGCTGACACCAGTCACCAGAACTGACTCACCCGAACCGTCGCCACTACTCCGCCGCCTCCGCCATCGCCGCGACCGGCTCGCGTGTCAGCCAGCCGTCCAGAAAATGCGCCAGCCACGCCCGCTCGGCGGCATCGTGGACGGCGCGGCCTTCGAAATGATGGTGGCGCAGGCGGGCGCCGGGCGTGTCCAGCCGGGCATGGCCGCGGGTCGTCCAGCGGCACATCATCGCGTAGGTCACGTCGGGGTGGAACTGCAGCCCGGTGGCGTTCTGGTACTGATAGGCTTGCACCGGAAAATCGCCGCCCTCGGCGAGCAGCTCGGCGCCATCGGGCAGGTCGAAGCCCTCGCGGTGCCAGTGATAGACATGGTCGGGCCAATGCGGGCACAGCTTGCGCCCGGCCCGGGTCGGGCGGATCGGATAATAGCCGATCTCGGCGCGCCCCTGCGGATGCGGCGCCACCTCGGCGCCGAGCTGGATCGCCAGCATCTGCGCGCCCAGGCAGATGCCCAGAAACGGACGCTGCTCCCGCAGCGGCACTTCGATCCAGTCGATCTCGCGGCGGACGAAATCGTCCGGGTCGTTCGCGCTCATCGGACCGCCGAAAATAACGGCACCCGCGTGCCCATCGAGCGTCTCCGGCAGCGGGTCGCCGAACCGCGGCCGGCGGATGTCGAGCGGATAGCCGCGGGCGCGCAGCGCATTGCCGACCCGGCCGGGGCTCGAGGTTTCCTGGTGCAGGATGATGAGGACCGGCCGATGCGGCGTAGCCGCCATGGCCGGCTTCGGATGGAGCTGCCGAACGTCCGCCTGGGGCCCGTTCGGATGGAACGAAGGGTCTTGCCTGAGCATCACCTGGCGATCATAGCTAAGCAAAGGTTAACGGCGCGTGAGCGAGCGCACATTGCAAAGCAAGGGCCGGGCCAGCGCGATCAGCTCCGCTTCAATTGCAGCCGCCCGACCGCATCGAGGATGAAGCCCCGCGGGAACCAGCGCAGCAGGAACGGTACGATCTTGATGCCGAGCCCGGGCAGCACCACGCGCTTGTCGGCCATCAGGCCGCGGTAGCCGGCCTCTGCCACCGCCTTGGGCGAGACGTTGAGGATCACCGAATCCACGCCCGGTTTGAACCCGGCGCGATCCTGGAATTCAGACGGCACCGGACCGGGGCACAGCACGGTGACCCGGACGCCATGCGGCGCCATCTCCTTGCGCAGCGCCTCGGTGAACGAGATCACATAGGCCTTGGAGGCGTAATAGACCGCCATGCCGGGCCCCGGCAGGAACCCGGCCACCGAGCCCAGATTGAGAATGCCGCCCTTGTTGCGGATCAACTGCTCGGAAAAGCGCAGCGACAGCTCGGTCAGGGCGCGGACATTCACCGAGATCATGTCCAGCTGCTCGGCGCGGTCGAGCTGCACCGCCTTGCCGAACAGGCCGAAGCCGGCATTGTTGACCAGATATTCCAGCTCCACGCCGGCGGCGGCCAGCGCGGCCTCGATGGTCGCCCCGGCGTCGGCGGAGGTGAGATCACAGGGGATCACCAGCGGCGCCGGGCCGCCTTTGGCCGCGATCTCCTGCGCCAGCGCGGCGAGCCGGTCTTCGCGCCGGGCCGTCAATGCGAGCCGGTGACCATTCGCCGCAAACACGCGCGCCAATTCGCTGCCGATCCCGGCCGACGCACCCGTTACCAGCGTGACACGTTCACCCACAATCCTGCTCTTCGATCACAATCCACACATCATCCAATAGCGGCGGACGAGAGCATAGGCGGACGGGAACATGCAAGACGCCGCGATCGGCAGTCCTGCACCAGATTGCAGTAATAGTTTCGGATTCACATAGGTTTACATGCAGGGGGCGAGGTCCGGAACAAAATTAAAGTTTGTTCATCTCCGGATCACGCCGGTTCCGGCCGAGACAGAGCGGTTCACGCGGGAGCGCCGGACTTGCGCGCCGCGACCCGGTGCTTGATGTCGATGCGGTCATGCGTGGAGATGCCGAGCAGCTCCGAGGCGCGCCAGACCACATTGTCCTCGAACTCGGTCACCTTGCCGTCGGCGAACACCAGCTCCCACATCATCTCGACGATGCGCAGGCGGCCGGCTTCATCGACCTCGCGCATGATCACGCTGGTGAAGCGATAGAGATCGACCGCTTCGCCCTCGGCCAGCATGGCCTGGGCGATCAGCCGGTCGGCGGAGCCGTGGTCGAGCCCGAAGCGCAGCTCGATCAGGCCGTGCAGCTTGCGCCGCTCG
Source organism: Bradyrhizobium sp. SZCCHNR1015 (assembly GCF_032489875.1). Taxonomy (NCBI): domain Bacteria; kingdom Pseudomonadati; phylum Pseudomonadota; class Alphaproteobacteria; order Hyphomicrobiales; family Nitrobacteraceae; genus Bradyrhizobium; species Bradyrhizobium sp. SZCCHNR1015. The sequence goes on along the minus strand of NZ_JAUEYW010000013.1, from coordinate 187,422 downwards.
ATCTCGCTCGGCTCGCCGTCCAGCGAGATCACGTGGATCAGCAGCGCGGTTGCCGCCAGCTGATAGCCGTTGTCGTCGAAGGCCGGGGTTTCGTGCGGCGAAACCACGTCGGCGATGAATTGGCGCAGTCCTTCGAGCATGGCGTCCTTCGCTGTTGGATCCCTTGGCGGCCGCAAGCCGGTCGGCAACTGCTCATTATATGCAAATGCCACGCGCCGCCGGCAATCCGCCGCGGCCTGCGCAGCGCATGACATTTCGGTAAGGCCTCAGGGGATTTCGTACACCATCATCCGGTCGGCGATGCCGCGCAGCGCCGCGTGCTTCTGGATCGGCGCGATCTTTGCGCTGCGCAGGATGTCGGCGACGCCCGGGCTCTCGATCACCGGCGCGGTGAGGTGGATCTCCTGCGCGGTCGACAGGCTCTGCACGCGGGCGGCGATGTTGACGGTCTGGCCGAAATAGTCCTGGCGGTCGTTCAGCATCACCGCGAGGCATGGCCCCTCATGGATGCCGATCTTGACCACGAGATCCTCAGTGCCCCGCTCGGCGTTCAGCCGCTGCATCGCCGCGCGCATGCGCAGGCCCGCGGCGAGCGCATGCTCGGGCTTGATGAAGGTCGCCATCACGGCGTCGCCGATCGTCTTCACCACCGCGCCCTTCTCGGCGTTGATGATCTCCAGCAGCGCGCGGAAATGGGCGCGCACCAGGTCGAACGCCGCGAGGTCGCCGACGCGTTCGTACAGCGCGGTCGAGCTCTTGAGGTCGGTGAACAGGAATGTCAGTGAGGTGATCTTCAGCCGCTGGTCGATGTTGAGATTGTCGGCCTTGAACACGTCGCGGAAGGTCTGGTTGGACAGGATGCGCTTGGCGGTCAGGAACGGCCGGCGCTTGCCGAGGAGATGGTGGAGCGCATCGCCGGCGATGAACACCGTCGGCAGCGTCCGTACGCCGGCCTGATTGTCGAGCGCCAGCCGCAGCGGGCCTGGACGCAAGGTGACCGAACCGGTCGGAGGATGCGTCTTGTTGAACAGCAGCCCGAGTTGCTGGCGCTCCCTGGTCGGCTCGCCCTGAACGTCGATGAAATGCGCAGAATGCGTCACCGGCTCGAAGATGATGATGAAATCCGACGGGAGCTGCAGCGATAGCACCGCCTTCTCGCCGGCCGGCAGCTCGAGGGCATCGAGGGTCACTTGCTCGCTCAGCGAAGCAAAGGACTCCCGGTCGAGGTCGATGCCGGAGCTCCAGAAGATCTGCTTGTAATACTCCCAGAGCGTCAGCGTGTTGGGATCGTGGGCTGCGATGCGCCTGACCTTGGAGGTCACGGTGAAGGCAACCTCGACCTGCTCGTCGACGGAGGGCTCGTAGCCGCACGCGCATAATCCGCAATGGTAATCGTCATGGCGGAGGGATTTCAGCGTGGCGTGCGCATCGAGCACGCCGCTGCAGCCGGGACACAGGACGTTCCAGGTGAGATCGAACAAGCCGATCCGTGCCGCATGGAGGAAGCCGGAGATGACCTGCTCCTCGTCGAGACCTGCGCGCGCGGAGAACTCGAGGGCGTTGATACGGTTGAGCTCGTGATCTTCGCCCGACTCGATCAGCCGTATGATCGCGTCGGCGACGGCCGGATGGGCGGTCTGCTTCAGAACCGAAAGCTGGGCCTGGATGTCGCTCATGCCCGGCTAAGATGGGACTTGGCAAACCCGCAAGCAAGTGCCGGGCGTGGCTGCCGCGTGGCGGTCAGACCTCCATCCTGGACGTGATCTTGAACAGCGGCGACCGGTCCGGCTGCGTCGTCACCACGCCCACCGGCAGCACCGGCGCGCGGTCGACGAGCTCGATCCTGAAGGCGCCGACCAGCCGCGCCAGCGCCAGCACGGCTTCGACGAGCGCGAAATGCGCCCCGATGCAGACCCGCGCGCCGGCCCCGAACGGCAGATAGGCGAAGCGCTCCGGCGGCGGCGCGCCCGGCACGAATCGCTCGGGCTTGAAGGCGTTGGGGGCATCCCACAGCTTCTCGTGCCGGTGCAGCAGCCACGGCGAGATCAGCACGACGTCGCCGCGCTTCACGGGGAACGCGGCGATCCGGTCCGGGCCGCCGGCGGCGCGCGCGATCAGGAACGCGGGCGGATAGAGCCGCAATGTCTCGTCCAGCACGGCGCGCGTGAACGGCAGTTGATCGGGGTCGCTGAGATCGGTCGCGGCGCGCGCCTCCTGCGCCAGCCTGTCCTGATTGGCTGGATCGAGCGCGATCAGATACAGCGCCCAGAACAGTGCCGTTGCCGTGGTTTCATGGCCGGCGAGGATCATGGTCGCGACCTCGTCGGCGAGTTGTGCGTCGGTGAACGCCGCGCCGGTCTCGGGATCGCGTGCCGCGCCCATCAGGTCGAACAGGTCGCGCGGCGGCGCGTCCTCCAGCTTGCCGGCGGCGCGGCGCTCCGCCATCAGCATGGCGACGAAGGCGGTCCAGCGCTTGCGGAACCGCCGGCGCGCGACATCGCGCGGTGTCGGCCAGGACAGCGGCAGCACGATGTCGAGCAGATGCGGGCTGGCCAGCCGCGCGCCATATTCGTAGACGAAATCGCGCAGGGTGGCGCCGTGGCGGCCCATCTCGAACGAGAACATCGTGCGGCCGGCGATGTCGAGCGTCATGCGCTGCATGATCTCGCGCAGGTCGAGCGGCTGCCCGCATTGCGGCCTCAGCCTGGCGACGGTCTCGTCGCTCACCGCGACCATGTGCGGGACGAGGCCGGAAACGGCGCGTGGCGTGAAAGCCGGCGCGAGCGTCCGGCGCTGGTGCTTCCATGCCTTGCCTTCGGCGATCAGCAGCCCCTCGCCGAGCACCGGACGCAGCACGCGGATGGCGCCGACGGTGCGGCCGTAGTTCTCCCAATTGTCGACCAGCACATGCTTGATCGTATCGGGCGTATTGAGAATGTAGCTGGAGCTGCCGAAGAAGCGGCCGCGAATGATGTCGTCCTCATAGGCGCGCTGGCTCCAGGTCGCGATCGCGTTGTCGCCCATCATCAGCACGCGGCGCAGCGCGCCCATGCTGTCCGGCGCCCGCGGCGGTGTTGGCGGTATCAGCGGCAATCGTGCCTGCGGCAGATAATGGACGTCGGCGGTACTCATTCACGGCCTCTTGACGCTGTCACGAGCCTGGAACCATCGATCGGCTGCATTGCGACCAACCGAGCCCCCGGCTGCAGGCCGCGCCGGGCCGCCGCGCAGGGACGGTCTTCTGCCAGAGGTAACGCTGTCATCTCGCTCGCAACGCGAGAGGGAGAGAGCGATTCCGCGCTCTTCGAGGCTGTGATGTACCATCATACTCCGGCAACTAATTAGTCAGCTCGATCATTGCAATCCTGCTCTCCGATGCTGGCCAAAGACGGGCGGCGATGCGTTCCTCGTTGAACAGTCCGGTGACGCTGCGTCCGACGTCGCCCGCCGGCAGCCGCAATGTCGTTGCGGCATCGGTCGGTATTCCCTTCTGTATGTCGGCAGGTTCCTTGCCGTCGAGCAGCACGATGTCACGGGGCAGGCCGAAATAGCCGCGCGGCCTGATCATGATGAGGATCGCTCCAGCGCCGGCATCGGCCTTGCCGAGCGGCCGCGCCGCGCGCAGATGCACGACGTCGGACGAACGCGGGAATGGCGAGCGGTAGAAATGCGTGATCGGCGCGCCCGGCGAAGTCAGCACGATCTCGAGATAGGACGTCGGGTCGACCTCCGCGGGACCCCAGCGTCCGTCGGCGCCGGTCTGGCCGCGATACACCGGCTCGCCATTGCGTGCGCCGGTCTCGCTCGAGACGCGATAGACCTCCACGCTTGCGCCCGCCACCGGGCGATTGGTCGGCGCGCCGCCCGGCGTTGCCGTCACGAGGCCGCTGATCCGCACCTGCGGCTCCGGCTGGATCGCGATCTGCGTCGGCTCTCGGCCGGCGATGAACTTATAGATCTCCCGGAACGCGCGCGGATGGAACGCCACCTCGCGATGGTCGAGCGCGCCGATCACCAGATTGGTCGCGCCTTTCAGCGCTGGCCCCTCGGCCGTGATGCCGGTGGGGACACCGGGCTTGCCGACCAGGCGGCCGTCAGCCTGGGCATATTTGTCGAGGCCATCGCTGCGCAGCGTCAGGAAGGCGGTGCCCTCGGTCACCTCGCTGTCGCCGGCATTCAGTCCGCGCAGGAATGGGCCGCGGCCGTTGAACTCGCTGCCGGGACTGTCCTCCCAATCGAACACGCCATGATTGGGCGTGCCGCACAGCACGGCATGACTGACATCGGCGCCGCCGCCGTTCTTCACCACGTTGCGGATCGCGTTGCCGCCGCGCGAGCTGCCGACCAATGCGATGCGCGCCGCGCCCGTGCGCTCCTTGAGGGCCTTGATCGCTTCGGTCAGCTCGCGGCGCTGATCCTCGGTCGACGAGCGGCTCGGCTGCGCCACGGAATCGTCGTTGCGCGCCAGCGGGTCGGTGAAGTCCAGCGCAGCGAGGCGCGTGCGCGGCACGCCGTCGGATTCCATCCGCCACAGCGTGGTCATCCATAGCGCCGCGTGATCGCCATTGCCGTGGACGAACAGCACAGGCGGCATCTCGCCGGCCGCGGCTGCCGCCGTTTGCGCGCGCGCTGGTAAGGTCAGGCCGCTCGTGAGCAGGGGCAAGGTTCCCATGCTCTTCAAAATGGTGCGGCGCGTCAGATTCATCGGCGGTCTCCCTTTGGTCTTGTTCATGTCGTGTTCGTTGGCCGCGGTCCCTGATGCGAGCGCTCTGGGCACTGGACAGCGGCAGACATTCGCAGGCATCACATAGGTCCGGCCGGAATCAAGCGATAGTTCGATGCGATCTTATCGGAGGCGACCTGGCGACGTGGACGGACCCGCATGAATGCGCCGCAGAAACGTGAGCTGTTCGCGGCCGAGAGCATCGCCGCGCCGCTCCGGCACGCGGTGTTCCGCCGCATCTGGCTGGCGAGCCTGCTGTCGAACCTGGGCCTGCTGATCCAGGCGGTCGGCGCCGCCTGGGCGATGACGCAGATGACGTCGTCGGCCGACAAGGTGGCGCTGGTGCAGACCGCCTTGATGCTGCCGGTGATGTTCATCTCGATGCCCGCCGGCGCGATCGCCGACATGTACGACCGGCGCATCGTCGCGCTGGTCGCGCTCGCGGTGGCGCTCGGCGGCGCCGCCACCCTGACGGTGCTGGCATGGTACGGGCTGGTGACGCCCGAGCGCCTGCTGGCGCTGTGCTTCGTCATCGGCAGCGGCATGGCGCTGATGGGGCCGGCCTGGCAATCCTCGGTCAGCGAACAGGTGCCGCCGGAGACGCTGCCGGCCGCGGTCGCGCTGAACGGCATCAGCTACAACATCGCGCGCAGCTTCGGACCTGCGATCGGCGGCGTCGTGGTCGCGGCCGCCGGCGCGGTCGCGGCGTTCGCGGCCAATGCGCTGCTGTATCTGCCGCTGCTCGCGGCGCTGTTCCTGTGGCGGCGCGTGGTCGAGCCGAGCCGGCTGCCGCGCGAGCCGCTCAACCGCGCCATTGTCTCCGGCGTCCGCTACATCGTCCATTCGCCGTCGATCCGGATCGTGCTGATCCGCACGCTGGTCACCGGCATCATCGGCGGCTCGATCTCGGCGCTGATGCCGCTGGTCGCGCGCGACCTGCTGCATGGCGGCGCGCAGACCTACGGCATCATGCTCGGCGCCTTCGGCATGGGCGCGGTGGTCGGCGCGCTCAACATCGGCGAGATCAGGAAGCGGCTGTCGGGCGAGGCCGCGATCCGCACCTGCGCGCTCACCTTGGGCGCGGCCACCGCGGCCGTCGCGCTCAGCACCGCGCCGGTGCTGACGGCGGCGGCGCTCGTCATCGCCGGCGCGGTGTGGATGCTCGCGGTGGCGCTGTTCAACATCGGCGTGCAGTTGTCGGCGCCACGCTGGGTCGCGGGCCGCGCGCTCGCGGCATTCCAGGCGGCGATCTCCGGCGGCATCGCGATCGGCAGTTGGGGCTGGGGACGTCTCACCGACGCCGCCGGCGTCGAGGTCGCGCTGCTCGCGTCGGGAGCGCTGATGATGGTGTCGCCGCTGCTCGGCCTGTGGCTGCGGATGCCGCCGATCGGCGCCCGCAACGAGGACGGTGAGACCCTGGCCGATCCCGAGGTGCAGCTCGAGCTGACGCCGCGCTCCGGTCCGCTGGTGGTCGAGATCGAGTACCGCGTTGCCGAGGACAATGCCCGCGCCTTCCACGACCTGATGCAGGACGTGCAGCTCAGCCGCCAGCGCAACGGCGCCTATGGCTGGTCGATCGCGCGCGACATCGCCGATCCCGAATTGTGGACCGAGCGCTATCACTGTCCGACCTGGATCGACTATCTGCGCCAGCGCAACCGCTCGACGCGCGCCGAGCGCGAGCTGCACAAGCGCGCGATCGATTTCCACATCGGCACCGACCCGGTGCGCATCCGCCGCATGCTGGAGCGCCCGTTCGGTTCGGTCCGAGCCAGGGACGACATCGACCGCACCGCCGAGCAGGCGCCGGCTGTCGCCTCGGCGGCTCGCAGCGGGCCGTAGCTCCTCCGGAGCATCTGCATTGAGCAGGCGCTTACTGCCCGTGCTCGGTCAGCACCTTCTCGCAGGCCTTGGACAGCTTGGCGCGATGCTCCTTCAGGCAGGCCAGCACCGCCTGGTCGCCGTTGTTCATCACGGCGCGGCAATGCCGTGACACGTCGCGCGCGCACGCGTCCTGACCGGGCTGCTGCTGGGCCGAGGCGGTCGACGCGATCAGCACCAGGGGGATGATCAGTGTGAGTTTGTTCATGACTGGCGCCTCGCTCCCGGCATTGAAGGTTTGGCGGCGCTTTTAGTGCTCACAACCGGGCCTCGCAAGCGCCCCGGTCGCAGCCGGGGCGCGCAGGCGGGAGCCGGAAGCGTTCTCAATTGGCGTCGCCCGCCTCGGCGACCTTGCCGTTGCGCCTGGATAGCTCGCGGTCGAGCACGACGCGGCAGCCGGAGCTCAGCGACGAGCGGTTCTTGATCATGCAGGCGGTGATCGCCGGGATGTTAGGGATCTCGCTGCTGCACAGCCGGAAGGCGTCGCCGGTGCACATCTGCTGCGCCTCGGCGCTGAAGGCGAAGCTCGCGGTCGATGACAAGGTCGAGACGGCGGCAAGGCCGACGACCGTCAGAGCGGCCTTCATCAGATTGGTCGAATTCGTCATGGCTGGCTCCCATTGGCGCCGCATGTCGCGGGCCGCGTTTCAATGCGCCCATCATGGTCCGATCCCGCTCTAGCAACCGTGATGCCGGTCACGCCAGATCCGGCGGCTCAACCCTGCCCGGCAGGTTCGGCAGGCCGATGGCCGCGGCGACATGTCGCTCCGGTCAACTGCCGATCTCGCGCCGGCATCATCCTGGAAATCTTGGCTGATCCTGCCCGTGTTGGCACCGCGTTAAGGATTCGTTGGCACTAATGGAAGCTAATCGAAGCAGGCGGACAGCGTTGCGTCCGCCATCGAGTGTCTCGCGTTTTCGGGAAGAGTAACCATGCGTCATGCGTTAGGCTTGCTGCTGGCCACCGTCGTCGCGGCGTTGGCGATCACCGGTGTCTGGTACTACGTATCGAAGCCCAGCGCCGCCAAGGCCGCCGCGCAGAGCGCAGCGGCGAAGCCGTCCGAGCCGGCGCCGCCTCCGGCGCGCGTTGCCGCCAAGGCCAGCGCGAAGGATGATGTCGAGACCACCGGCACCATTCCCACGCGCACGGCCGCGAGCGTGCCGGCGCCGGTGCAGCCCAGATCGACCTGCGCCAATCCGGACGCGCTCGGCATCTCCCGCACCGTCATGGTCGACACGTCAGGTGGCCCCGGCTTCGGCCTCGACCACTTCAAGCAGTTCGACTTCCTCGCCGACCGCGAGGTGGTGCTGACCTTCGATGACGGCCCGTGGCCGGTCAACACGCCGGCGGTGCTGAAGGCGCTGGCCGACGAATGCACCACCGGCATCTTCTTCTCGATCGGCAAGCATGCGACCTATCATCCGGAGATCCTGCGCCAGGTGCTGGCCGCCGGTCACGTGGTCGGCGTGCACACCTGGTCGCACGCCAACCTGAACGGCAAGAAGATGACCGACGAGATGGCGAAGGAGGAGCTGGAGAAGGGCTTCAGCGCGGTGAAATTTGCGCTCGGCACCAACCCGGCGCCGTTCTTCCGCTTCCCGCAGTTGCAGCACCGGCCGTCGGCGGTGGCCTATCTCGGCAGCCGCAACATCGCGATGTTCTCCTGCGACGTCGACAGCTTCGACTTCCGCTCCAAGGACGCCGACCAGGTCGTCAACACCGTGATGGCCGGGCTCGACAAGAAGGGCAAGGGCATCATCCTGATGCACGACTTCCAGAAGAACACGGCGCTGGCGCTGCCGACCCTGCTGCGGCGGCTCAAGGCCGGCGGCTACAAGGTGGTCGCGATGAAGCCGAAGGGCACGCTCGACACGTTGCCGGAATATGACGCGATGATCGGCCAGGATCCGAAGCTGCCGACCACGATGACCAATGCGCGGCCGATCTCGAGCGTGATCCAGACCATCTCGCAGTGATCGCTGCATGACCTCTGCGCGCGAAAGGCCGGGCGTTCGCCCGGCCTTTTTCGTTTGTCCTCTGTTGCCGGCCGCTCACCAATAGATGCCGTGGCGATGCAGCTCGCGGACGATGCGGGCTTCGGTCCAGCCCTTGCGGCGCGTCCGGTCGGAGCGCGCCGATTTCGACCGCCGCGATGATCGCTGCACCGAGCCCGGCTGCGGTGCCGGCGCCGCAGTGGCGGCGGGCTGCAGCGGCGACGGTGCGGCGGCCGGAGCCGCTGGCGCGACCGGTGGCGCAGCGGGCGGGTCGATGGGCTGGGTCTGGGCCGCGACGGCCGGAACGGGCGCCGGGGTGACGGTGACCTCGCCGGCCTGCTGGACGTAGGTCGGCCGCGGCGCCCGCGCGGCGGCGTCGTTCGACGACAGCGACAGGCTGCGTGTCCCCTCGGCCCGCGCGACCGTGGCGGAGGCGAGCACCATGGCTCCGATCAGGATCATCTTGCGCATCGAGTAAGCTCCCCTTTGTTGGCTGCGGGAAGTTTAGCCGCCAGCGCGGCGGCTCGATGTGACCGCCGTCACACTCGGCATTGCGCGCGCGAATGGAGCCGTATGCCGGCACACGGCAGTGCGGATCGGCGCACCATCTTTCTCGAAACCTTTTCCAGCGCCGCGGCGATGTCCGTTCAGGACAAGGGAGCTCGGGACGAGCCCCTCCGGAAATCCACCGGCTGCAGCGCTTGGGCGGTGAGCACCGCGGCGGTCGGGCAGATTCGGCTTCTGCTACCAAATTACCGTCACGAGGAGGTGGTCCATGGTGCCGGCGAGATCTCCGTCTTGAGGTATGATCGTATGCATGTGTACTGTTCGTTGGTGCTGTTCAGAAGATTCGCCGAATCCGATAGGGAGAGTGATCGATTCGCGGGAAGGATGCGCGCATGCGCCGGGTGATCGTTGCAGTGTTCTTGGCGGCCGTGACCCTGCTGGCCGCCAGCGGGCAGGGCCGGGCGCAGTCCGGCGACGACAACGTCGAGGAGATCTACATCGCGCGGAGCGTGCGCCAGGGCCGTGTCGTGCCGTCGGATTTCTGCGCGCCGACCAAGACCGGCTTCGCGCCGGCGCTGGAGGATCAGCTATCGATCCGCTCCGTCGGGGTCCGGCCGGCTGACGGCCGCATGACCGAGACCGGCGACAAGAGCATTGGCGAGATGCGGGTCTGTATCGGTCAGGCGATGGATCCGACCCTGCTCGGCACCTACACCGAAGGCCAGCTCAACGGCATCGCATTCACCGGCATCGGCGACTGCCGGCTGGTGCGCGGCAATCTGCCGGAGGACGGCCTGCTCACCCACCGCTGCTTCCTGGCGCTGTCGGGCTTGCCGGAGCCGTATGTCGGCGGCTTCCTGGTCTCCAGCTCGCTGTATTCGAAGACGCCGTTCGGCACGGAAAGCTCGCCCCCGGGCTACGCCCAGGCCGGCATCCTGATCATCCGCCTGTGGAAGAAGCGGCTGCCCTGAGGCAGCCGCCTTCGATCGCCGTCCCGACCGGCGCTCAGGCCGGCGAGAAGGTCTGCACGAAGGCGCGGACGGTCGCGGACACCTTGTCCTCCGAGACGTGCCAGGCGGCGCCGTCGTCGGCGGCGAAGAAGCTCGACGCGTTCGAGCCGGCCCAGCGGAATACCTCGAACGACGGCCAGTACCAGATGTCCGCGAGGTTCGAATTGTTGACGACCTCGTGCGCGACCAGCCGCATCGTGCTCTTCGACAGGCAGTCGGCCTGCACCACCGATTCATATTCGAACGAGGTCAACAGCGGCACCGGCGACACGGTGACGATCACCTTGATGTCCGGCCGGATGCTGCGGATGAACTCGATCAGGTAGAGGACGTTGTCGACGTTCTCCTGCACGCTGGCGGTGCGGAACTTGTACTTCTCCGCCAGCGCCCGCGAGTTCAGCGCGGTCGGCCGCGGCAGCACGAAGGCGCCGGTCTCGCGGTCGAAGAAGGCCGCGGCGACGCCAAGCGTCAGGATGAAGACGTCGGCCTGCTTGATGACCGCCAGCGTATTCTCCGGGCTCGATCCCGGCGGCAGCAGCTCGACGATGCGCTCGCGGATCTCCGGATCGATGTTGGCGCCGCGCAGCCAGTCGACGAACACGCGGTTGGCGAAGGTCGTGTTGATGTACTCCGAGATCTCCATGTGGTGGCTGTTGTAGCCGCTGTCATTGAGGCTCTTGGAGAGGTTGCGCGCGAAGCACGAGCCCATGGTGAAGAAGCGCGTGCTCTTGTCGAGAAACTTTGGCGCGGCGGCGAGGTTCACGGCGATGTGGCTGGTGATCAGCGTCTGCAGGTCGCCGAGGAAGTCCTTGGTCTCCGGATAGCGGCCGACCTTGGCGCGGCCTGCCTTGGCGTCCTTGACCTTGCCCTTCTTGGCGTTGGTGCGCGAAAGCTCCAGCGTCTCGCGGTTGAGCGGGTTGTCGTAGGCCGGGTTCAGCTTGATCGCCTTTTCGAGCGCGGCGACAGCCTCCTCGAACTCGTTGTTCTGGGTCAGGATCTCGCTGAGCGAGAAATAGTCGGCGGCCTCGTTGGAGGCTGCCGCGAGCTTGCGGAACAGCTCCATCGAGCGCGTGAACGGGCCGACATGGCTGCAGCGCACGGCGGCGCTGCGGATCAGGTGCAGATTGCCTTCGGTGGCCTGCTCGAAGATCTCGGGGTTCTCGTCGAGGATCGCCAGCATCATGTCGCGCGCCTCGGCGCGCTTCTTGTGCGAGCCGTCGTCGATCAGCTGCGCATAGATGAAGCGCGCGTTGATGTCCTTCGGGTCGAGCTCGAGCAGCTTCTGGAACGCGAGCTGCGCGCTGACGAAATCCTTGTCCTCGATATATTTGTAGGCGAGCGTCCGGATCTGGCCGAGGATCGACTGGAACTGGGTGTTGTTGTCGAGGGCAGTGGTGCTCATGTCGCGGGGTCGCCTTTGTCTCGCGTTGCGTCTTCGGCCGTTGGTCCGGTGCCGCTGCCGGCAGCCGGTGCATCGCCAGTGCCGGTCGAGTCGTCGCGCGCACAGGCGCCGTGCCCTCGCGAGAGACGTCCCACCATGACCTCTGGATACTGATCGCCACCGGCCCTGCCGCTGGCGTACGCCCGAGCGCAACCGGCACCTGCGGGATTCGAACGCGACGGACGCGCTCGTCCGGATCACCGCCAGCCGCCAGTGCGGGCATTCATCCCGCCGCTCGCGCCGGACGATGGCGCGATTTGGGTTAAGCAATTGTTAACCGGCGAGGGGCGCGCGGCGGGGGGAGACAATACGATTAGAGAGGGACCGATGCCGCGAGCCAACATCACACCGCAGATCGCGAGGACGCTGCCGACCAAAGTTTGCGCATGTCGGGCGACCGAGGCACCACGAAAGGCACCGTTTCATACCCGTGCGCCGCATGTCCGTTTCGCCCTCAAGTGCGGCGTGCGAATGGGGCACGCCTATATCGAAGAGATGGGCCAAAATCTGTCTGCCGGAGCACTCGCCTGACAACAAGCAATGGTTGAGTTAAATCAATAATACTCTGGGACGAGTATGCATAGTGAGGAGAACAACAGGAGGAAAAGCCATGCATACCTCAATATCGCTCATGCTCGCATCAGCCCTGTGCATCTGTGCAACCGGTCAAACAGCTCTTGCACAAAACCCATTTGGTCACCCGCCCGTACGAATTGCACCACCTTCTAGTCCGACCGTGGGCCCAATCCATCCCAGAGAGAATTGGAAGACCGATTTAGGAAAAGCGTGGTTCAAGATAGCGCCGCACGCGGACGACAGGGAATGGAAGCGAGAGCAGAAGGCGCCAAGCGTCGTTGGTGCGCCACGCGGCTAGTGGTTTCGCTTATGCCAAGGCGAACGACCCGGCTGCGACGGCTTGGCGTGGAGCCGACAATCAAAGCAGTTCTGGATATGAATGGATCCTCTTGATGCCTCAGGCGCCGGCTGCTTCGCGTGAAAGGATCGGTCGTGTTCGCCATGCTATCTGCGACAAAGCCGGAGATCCAATTCGTTCCCCGACTCCGGCTCGAGAATGCCGCGTTAGACCGCGCTCGAACGCTTCAGCTGATCGAGGACGGGCAACACGTCCGTAGGCTCCGGCCTGCGCGTATAGTCCGGATTGATTTCCGCGTAGGCAATGACGCCGTCCTGCCGGATCACGTATCGCGCCGGCATCGGCAGCGTCCAGCTGTCCTCACCATTGAAGGCGACGAGGTCGGCGCCGAGCTGCTTGTGGACCGCCTGCAGGTCTTCGGGAAGGTGCCAGCGGATCCCGAATTTCGAGGCCAGTTCGCCGCCCTTGTCGCCGACAATGGGGAAGCCGAGCTTATTGTTGCGCTGGGCTTTGCGACTGTTGGCGGCTGTCTGCTGTGAGACGGCAACAAGAGATGCGCCCCGCGCTTCGATTTGAGACCGAGCCTCCTCAAGCGCCTGAAGGTCGAGATTGCAGTAGGGGCACCAGGCGCCGCGATAGAATGTCAGGACCAGCGGACCTCTGGCCAGCAGGTCCTGCGACGACACCAGCTTGCCGTCCGGATCGGGCAGCGCAAACACCGGAGCGCGGTCGCCCGCATGCAGAGCACGGCCCGCCTGACCCGAAGCGATCAGCTCGTCGGTGACGCGGTGCATGACCGCCACGACCTCAGGCGGCGCCATTTCGGTTTCGAATTTCGTCTTGAGGGCATTCAGTTTGGCTTGAAGGGACATCGCTTTTTCCTCGGTTGGGACGCATCCGCGTCCTGCGATCGGGAAAGTGCTCCATCCAAATCCAAGCCAGTAGACGGGGATTATGGCTTTCAGTTATCCATCTTTGCCATGAATGATCACCTCTCGTCGTTACGCCTGTTCGTTCGCGTTGCCAGGCGGGGGTCCTTCTCGGCCGGCGGCCGCGAGCTCAATATTCCTCAGCCGACGGTGTCTCGCACGATTGCAGCCCTCGAGCGCAAGATGGGCGCAGCTCTGTTCACACGCACGACGCGCGCCGTCACCCTGACCGAGGCCGGCGCCGACTTTCTGGCGCGGGTCGAACCGATCCTCAGCGCGCTCGACGAAGCCGAATACGCGGTGCGCGGGACCGGCGAACTACGCGGGGTTTTGCGCGTCGGCCTTTCATCCACCTTCGCGATCCGGGAGATCGCGCCGCGCCTTCCAGTTTTCATGGACCAGCATCCGGCGCTGCGGGTCGAGCTCGTGGCCGACGACATGCGGCAGAACTTCGTGAGTGAGAGCATCGATATCGGGCTGAGATTCGGGGCGCTTCCGGATTCGTCGGCAGTGGCGCGTCGTATTGCGGCATGGCCACGCGTGATCGTCGCTTCGCCGGCCTATCTCGAACGGTTCGGCGTTCCCCAGACGCCCGCCGACCTCGCAGCACATTCCGTCATCGTGGGACCGTCGCGCCTCGGCCCCGCCTGGACGTTCCGCAAGAACGGCAAGGCGACGTCGGTGCGCGTGGGCGGCCGGCTGACGGCGACCGTCAATGAAGTCGCGACAGCAGCAGCAGTTGCCGGCCTCGGACTAACCTCGATGGCGAGCGTCGGTTGCCGAGGCGAGATCAAGAACGGCTCCCTCGTTCGGGTGTTGGCTGACTGGGATATGGGGTCGGTCGAACTGCATGCCGTGTTTCCGGACGGCAGAGGCTCCAAACCCTCCGCAAGGACCTTCGCCGATTTCCTTGTCGCTGAATCCGCCAAATGGTCGGCTGCCTAGCCCTCGTCGCGGCCATTCGGAAGTCGGGCTCGATCGACTGGACTCGCAAGGAGAGCGTTCGGGCCAGAATGAGGATCGAGGTTCGCAAGCTTGTTGGTGCGATATGGATATCCACCCGATCTCTAGAAAGCTGCGGTCGATCTGGTCGTCCGATAGCGGAGGCGTTCGCGAACGTTTGGAATTGATCGTCGTTGCAATGTGGCCGGGGCGCCGCGCCTGTCGGTAATCAAAGTGCGGGTTCCTTTGCGCGGCATGCATTAAGGCGGCCTTGCCGGAAAGGCTATGCGGTAGCCCATGTCCCTGTCCCACCAAGTTGGGTGTGGGGATAGCGGGACAGCTCGTTCGAGGGCTGCGCTCCCGACCGCTCGCTGGATGCGCCCTGGTCTTTGGCGTCCCGGCTTCACACGAAGGCAGGGGCCAGGTAGCCTACGGCCCTTCGACCTGCCTTCTGCATCCGGCGCAAATCACGAGATCGATGGTGCAGCGAGCAGTAGGGGTGGTTCTATCGTTCTCAAGTGCAAAACTACTAGCGTCGGCGTCGCCAAAATCGACGTGACGCTCTTCCATTTTAAGGTCATGGATTTCTACCAGCGGGCTGTTGTTGCCGCATCGCGACTTCTTGAACTTTACGAACGGCGCCGGCCTGGCGTTCTTGAGAGCCGTGCCGCTACTTTAATTTGCCGCTCAAGAAAAGTGGCCTAATAAGTAAGAAAGGGGGAAGCCAATGCGAGAATTGACGCGCACACAGGCGACGAACGAAATCCAAGTTCTCGAAGAAGTTAGCGAGGGCCTTCGCGACGCCCTGCGCCAAAACTATGACGATCTCCGCGCAAATAATCCCGCCGTTACTCGCAGCGGGGGAGACATCGAGATCGCCGCCAAACTGCACAACATCAAACTGAGTCTCAATGAGGCTCTGGAAGAGGTTGGCCGGCGCGGTTATGGTCGCGTCATTTTTGTTCGACAAGAGGACGACGCCGGCAACGTTCTGAAAAACGGCGTCTATCGAGTCTCGCAAGCGAACGCGAGCCTTCCTGAAGCATCGATTATCGCACGAAACAGTCCGCTGGGCAGTCAGATTGCGTCATGCCGTGTGGGTGAAGAACTCGAAATTAGGCTACCCGGGGGAGAGCGCTATTTCATTGTGACGTCGCTGGTCGACATTGAGGGCGCGGTTCAGCTGCTACGACCCAATCCGGACATCAAGCTTGCGCGATTTCAAGTTGCCGGCGATCCCGTCGTGGACGTCGTTAGGGGCGTGCGCGCCTTCCTCGAACCTCCAACGGCGCCAGCTGCTCGTGTAGCTGACGAGCAACCGGTCAAGGAGGCCCGCGGCGCGGCGCCCCCCAAACCCGAAATAGAGTCTACGCGGGCAGCATCTGATTTATTCTGGCCGTCCGATTGGTCCAGGGTCGTCTTCGCCGACGAACCAGACGCAGCGCTCGGTTCTCAGTTCTTCACCCGGACAACACGCGAGCAGGAGGATGCCATACGTACAGTTCGCGGCGTGACGGCGGTTCACGGAATCGCCGGCACCGGCAAGACATCGGTTGCCCTTGGACGCCTAAAGTTCTTCGCAAATTTCCGATCAGGCGAGCATATGCGCGACTATGGACTCAATCCGAACGATTGGGCGGACTTCGATTCGTCCGACATGCTCGGCTTCGTGCTCAGCCCTAGCCTTGTTCAGTACCTCAAGCAGACGGCCGAAGAACTTGAGATGCGCATGAAAATTATGGACTTCGAGGAATATCGAAATCAGGAAAGACATTCGCGTCGCCTTTTCGGCCGCCCGTACAAGCGCTCTCCCGATACGAATGACGTAATCCAACAAACGGTGCTCTGGCTTAGGGTTCTCGCAGACGCTGTCTGCCTGCACTTGGCCGAGACGATGGAAGCCACGCTGCGAGATCCCCTTGCTAAACCTGAAACGCCCGACGGCTTGAGGACATCCGATGCTCGCTCGCAGAATATGGAGGGTGGGTTCTGGCGCAGCGGTCCTCTGAGAGCGCGGATTCTGGGACTTGCTCGTGGGCTAAAGGTGGGGAGCAATGGGCTCCAGGGGCTGGCTGCATCGTTGGACCGTGATGTGCGCCTTAGCGATCACGAGACAGCGTCACTCAACGACTTCGAACGTCGTGCGTTGCGCGACGCTGTCCTTAACATATCCCTTCGTTTTTTCCGGTTGCTAAACCCGACCGAACTTTATGTCGAAGTGCACAAGCGCCCTGACTTGTCATCGCTACTAGCGAAGAACTTTCCAAATGAAGTGTCGGTGGTGGCTGAAGTTGTAAATCAAACAGCGCGCCGCCTTGAGGAGCGGCTCGTGACGGACGGTGACGTGGTTACGGCGCTGTGCCTCAACGCGCTCGCCTGTGATGGGTTCGAACGCGATATCAAAGATATTCCCTACGTCCGGACATTTTCAGATCGCATAGGCGTGTTCATTGATGAGTACCAGGATTTCAGCGAACAGCAGGTCTTCCTGATGGGGTATCGTGCCAAACGGAAATACCGCCAGATTACAGTCGCGGGCGACCTCGGCCAGCAGTTGCATGTCGGCGGAATCCAACAAATATCGCACGCCTTGCCATATGTAGGGGAGCCAATTCGACAAATAATGCTCGACACAAACTTCAGGCAATCACGGCCGCTCGCGCGGCTCTCCGACTGCTTTCGTGCATGCACGACTGGCGAAGCTGAACGGTTGGGAGAACCACCTATCGGCGCACCGATGCATACTTTTCAAGATCGAGCCGAATTGGCCGACTTTGTAGCGGCAAGAATCAACTCATTGCCAGCGACCGCTAGCGTTGTAGTAATCAGCCCGAATGCGGAAACCACGCAAACTTGGTTCGAGCTGATGGCGCCAAGCCTGGAAAGCTCCTTCCGTAACCCGATTGTTTCAGATCGTAGTCGGCTAACAGAACGATTGAAAACGCATTTCACGACGCCGCTGCAGGCAAAGGGACTTGAGTTTGACGTCGCTGTCGTGCCGGACATTTCTGAGTTTAGTGACGAGGACCTACTACAGTTGAATGGGCTCTACGTCGCGGTCAGTCGTCCCCGCCACGCCGTCGCGCTTGGCTGCTGCGACACGAACCTCGCGCACAAGCTTGTGAAGCGGCTTTGCCAGCGTGGCGATCTCGTCCCGGTGTCGCTTAGCGACGTTGAGGCGGGCGCCGACAGGGGCGGGAGCAAGTAGAAGCTCCCGGACAAGAGGGGCGCGCTATGGAACGGCAGCTGACGGACGACGAGCGTGCCAGACCTTTCCCGGGTATCCGCACGTCCCGGGTATCCGCACGCTCTCACTGCCTCAATGTCACTTCGCGGCGGAATGTAGCCCCTGGAATTGGCCTTTGGCTCGATAGTGGAATGAACGCTGACGCGGCACCTTTCTCATCGTCCTGCTCGGGAGCCAGGGCCGCAGCAACGGAGCAGCGCGGGGCGCGATTCCGAATACCAGAAATTTTGTTGACAGCCTCCCCAAATCAGTGGTTTGATCCGTGAATCCCGCCCGCACTGAGAGGGGCGCATCGCGATCGTCACGGGACGTTGCGGCGGGGAGCGGTGGCCGCGGGGCGACGCAGCATCCTTGAGGGTGCGGACGAACGTCGTTGCGCGGACGGTCAAGCCGTGTGGTCCCGACACCCCGACGCTGGTGTCTTGGTCGGCGACATCCCGATGACGGGGGCAAGCAAGCCCGGTCCCCTGGGAGAGCACGGAGCAGCCGTTCAAACCATTGCGCAGGGAAGGCCGGGTTGTTTCCGGCTGAGCCTGTGGTTCCTGCCCCGTGCATTTCTTTCGCACGGGGGCCGCGGGTGCCAGTCGGCACTCGGCCTTCCCTGCGCCCTCTCGATCGACGAGGACGCCGACTGCAGCAGAACTTGGGGCTATTTAGCCCGCGAGATCGCGGCGGCATGGCTATGAGCAAGGCTGCGACGAGCGGCAGGCTGTTTGACAGGGTGGAATGGGATCAAAAGAGCTTGGCTCAAGCGACAATTGGGGGGCTCAAACGCCCGGCTTCGCCAACGGGCTACGCCGGGCACGCTTCGCCCTACGGGCTACGGCGGCTGCGCCACGCGTAGCCCGAAGGGCGAAGCGTGGTGCCGCAAGAGGGACTCGAACCCCCGACCCCGTCATTACGAATGACGTGCTCTACCAGCTGAGCTATTGCGGCGAACCATAGCGGCGAGCGCCCGGCACGAGGCCTGACGACGCGAACGCGCTCCTGATATCGGGCGGACGGCCCGTTGGCAAGGACAACGCGTGCCGCGGCGGCCCGGAATCGAACCGGTGTGGCCGGGAACAGCGGGACGGCCTGACGGCCCTCAGCCGCCGAACCGTGACCAGAACCCACGCCAGCCGCCGGCCTGTGCCTTGGGGGCAATCTGCTCGGCGAACTCGTCGCGGGGCTGATCGTCGTCGTCGACGCCCGGATCGTCCGGCGGCCGCATGATCGGGACGATCGCCTGGATCGGCGTCTCCGCCGGCCTGGCGAGATCGTTGCGGGTGCGGAACAGCGGCGTCGGTGCGGCCGCCGCGGTCTCGGCCGGCTTGGCGGCCACCGCGTCCGGCTCGGCCTCCGTTTCCGGCTCGGCTTCGGTCTCGGCGGGTCCCGCGGCCTGCAACGGCGGCGCCGGCTCGGCCGCGACCGCGGTGGCTTCGATCAGCTTACCGTCCTCAGCCGTGTCCCCAGGGATATCCACCGGCTTGTCGACAGGCTTGTCCACCGCCTCCTCGACCGGCTGTTCGGCTTGCTCGGGCTCGGCGGCCGCCGCCGGCCGAGGCGGCTCGTTGTCCTGCACGGCCGGCATGATGACCACAGGCTCGCTCGCGGGTTCGCTTGGCGGCGCGATCACGGCTTCGGCGGCGGCCGGACGGGCCGGCGGGGCCAGCACGGCCTCGGCGAAGGCCGAGCTTTCGATCACGCTGCTGCGCTCCGAGGGCAGGCTCGCCACCGGCGTCTGCCACTGGAAGGCGTCGAGCCGACCGGTGACCGGCGAGATCGGCTGCCAGCGGTCGCTGACATAGCCGTCCGCGGTCCAGGCCGGGTCGTGGCGGGCGCGCACCGCGCGCAGCGCCCATTCGCGCGCCTTGCCGGCATCGCCATGCTCGGTGCGCTCCAGCTCCGCCATCAGCATCGCCACGCGTTGGGTCGGATCCTCCGTGAACGGAGCCAGCGCCGCGCGGGCGCGGCCGTACTCGGCGGCGTCGATCGCCGCGCGCGCCACGGCCAGCGCGCCCTCGACATGGCCGGGCGTGCGCGCGGCGAGGTTCTCCACCCGCGCCAGCCGCTGGGTTGCGGAATCGCCGAGCCGGACATGGGCGTAGGCGTCGGCGAGCTCCGGATGCGGGCCGGCCGCCCAGGCGGCCTCGATGATCTTCATCGCGCGCCGCACCTGATGCGCCTCGCTCTCGAACTTCGCCGCCAGCACCGCGGCCGGCACCAGGGTCGGCGCCACCTTCACCGCCTCCATCGCGCTGCTGCGCGACAGGTCGCGATCCGCGGTCTCCAGCGCCAGCGCACGCGCCGTCAGCAGCACGCCGCGCTGGCGGCGGTAGGTCGGCTTGTCGATCATGCCGGCGGTGTAGTTGCTGTCGAGGATCGCCAGCGCACCGTCCCAGTCGGCCTCGGCGCAACGGAAGCCGAGCACGGCATGCGAGGCCCAGGTGGCGTTGGGCGCCAGCTTGAGCGCCTCGTCGGCGATCATGACCGCGGCGTAGGCGTCGTCGGCGCGCTGCGCCTCGATGAACAGGCCGCGCAGGCCGAGCAGCCTGGTGTCGTGACGCTCGGCCATGGCGCGGAAGGCGCGCCGGGCGCCGTCGCGGTCGCCTTCGAGCTGCGCCGCCTGGGCGTGCAGGAGAAGCGTCAGCGGATCGTCGCCGGCGAGCCGCCTGGCGGTGTCGGCGTGCTGGCGCGCCGCGGTCGAATCGCCATGGCCGATCGCGAGCAGGCCGTGGGTGATGGCGTGCCGGCCGCGCTGATGCCGGCGGGCGCGATGCG
The DNA here is from genome assembly GCF_032489875.1 of Bradyrhizobium sp. SZCCHNR1015. Classification (NCBI taxonomy): domain Bacteria; kingdom Pseudomonadati; phylum Pseudomonadota; class Alphaproteobacteria; order Hyphomicrobiales; family Nitrobacteraceae; genus Bradyrhizobium; species Bradyrhizobium sp. SZCCHNR1015. Next base: position 167,110 of record NZ_JAUEYW010000013.1, on the reverse strand, counting down.
CCTTGCGGATCCGGCCGGGCGCCCGCAGCAGCGCGCTGATCAGGTTCCAGACCAGCACGCAGGCGGCGATGGTCAGGCCGAGCGCAAGCACGAACACCGGCAAGGTCATGGCGATCCGCCACGGACCCCAATTCAAGACGACGTCGCCGGTCTGCTCGGCGACCCAGGCCGAGCCCGCCGCGGCGAGCCCGACCAGGATGAGGAAAATGACGATCCGGAACATGTGCGTCCTTGGGCGTCCTATTGCGCGGGTTTGGCGAGCGCGGTCATCGCGTCGTCGGCGAATTTGCGGGCGGTCGACAGCGCGGCGTCGCGGGCGTCGGCACGTGCGAGCCAGTCATTGGCGGGGGCGCGATCCTCCGGCGAGAGACCCTTCAGCTCGCGGCGCGCCTCGGCGAAGTCGTTGCGCAGCGCCGCCGCGGTGATCCGTGCCACCACCGCGCCGCGATCGGTGCCGGCGCCGTCGGTGCGCTCGACCTTGACCAGGCTCGAGGCGCCGGCCGAGAGCTTGCTGAGGATCGAGGTTCCCGTGGTGCTCTCCGGTGCCGGCGGCGAGAGCTTCGGCACGATGGTGAGCAACTCGCGGCTCAGCGCCGCGGGGCTCGGCACGCCGCTGGTGGCGAAGACCTCCAGCGGCTTCAGCGCGGCCGGATCGGCCGCCAGCGACTTCGCCGTCGACAGCGCCGGCCCGTAGGGATCGCCGTGACGCACGGCGACGTCGAGCAGGGTCGCGGCGACCACACGGCGCAGCGGCGCGTCGTCGGTGGGCTTGGCAGCCGCGGCCTCGGTGATCTTGCGGCTCTCCTGCGCCAGCGCCGCGCTCTGGCTCTTGCTCGCCTGCTCCAGCGCATCGATGCGGGCGGTCAGGCCGGAGAGATCGACCGGCTCGGGTGCGGGCGCCGGCGCGGCGCCGTCGCGCGGCTGCGCCCTGACATCGTTGAGCGCGGCCACCGTCTTGTCAGCCTGCGCGCGCAGGCCGGCGATATCGTTGCGCAGCGCTGCAATCGCCTTGTCGGCGGCATCGAGCCGCCCGGTCACGGCGCCATCCGGCTTGCCGATGCGCTGCTCCAGCCCGGCGACGCGGGTGGCGAGCGCGTCGACGGCGGACGCCTGCGGTGAGACGGCCGACGGCGGTACGACCTGCGGCCAGCCCAGCATCCAGCCGACGCCGATCACCAGCGCGGCCGCGGCCGCGCCGGAGAATGGCGCGATGATCCAGGGCGAGACCGGGCGGGGCGGCGGGAGCGGAGGAAGCTCGGCGCGCGGCGGCTCGGCCGCGGCGACGGTCTCCTCGGGCGTCTCGCTGGCAGCAGATTCCGGTTCGGTGTCACCGGCGGCATGCGGATGCGACTGGCTCGCCGCGCCCGACGACCCCTCGGCCAAGGCTTCGGCCGGCGCGGACCATGGCGAGGCAGTCGGCCGCTCGGCCGCGCTCTCGCTGGCCGACGGGCGCTCCTCGCGCGAGGTCGGCTCCAGGTCGATGGTCGGCGGTGGCCGTTTCGGCCGCCCGGTGTCGGAGGCCGGTGCAGCGGTGTCGGGTTCATCGACCATGGTGGAAGTTCCCTGGCTGAGGCAAGATTGAGCAGGCCCTCTTACGCCATTCACGACCGTAGCGCACGGGTCAGGCCCTCCAGCATGTCGTTTTCATCCGGATGCGCCGCGATTGTGACCTGGGTCGCGCCAGCCTCTCGAAGAACCTCGGCGACATTGGCCGACAGGCAGGCATGCGGCACCGCCAGCGCCGAGATTTCGACGCCGTCGGCCCGGATGGCCGCCACGAACGCCGCCGCGCTCCGCCGCGAATAATGCAGCACCGCGCGAATCGCGTTTGCCGCGAACGCGTCGCAGACCTCGCGTGGCAGGCTGGTCACCTGTGCCATCCGGTAGACGGTCTGCGTGACCACGTCGTAGCCGCGTGCGGCGAGCTCGGAGGCGAGATCGCGCGAGATGTCGGCGCCCGCAAGATAGAGCAGGGTGGCCCCGGCGTCGACGACGCCGCCATTGGCGATCAGGTCGCGCAACGCCGTCGCATCGCCCGCGGCCGAGATCACCTGCGTGAAGCCGGCGTCGCGTGCGGCCGCCGCGGTCTGGTCGCCGACCGCGAACAGCGGCAGGCGCAGCAAGGCGGACGCTCCGAGCTGCGGCGCGGCCGCGCGCAGCGCGTTCGATGACGTCACGATCAGTCCGGCGGCGTCGCGGCCGGCGTCAGGCGGCAGCGCGACCGGCTCGAAGCGCAGCATCGGCGCCAGCAGCACGTCGAAGCCGCGCGCGCGCAAAGCCGCGGCGGTGCGTTCATTGTCGGGGGCGGGACGGGTCACCAGCACGGCCATGTGCTATGCTCCCGTCGAATACGGATCGGCCGGGCTGCAACGGACGGGTGATTGCACCTGGCGACCTCGTGGTGTTAGGCGGTTCTGCGCACTCATAATGACCAAAAGGGTTGAGATTGGGTAACGAATCGCAAACGCTCGTGCTGGGCATCGAAACCACCTGCGACGAGACCGCCGCCGCCGTGGTGGCGCGTGATTCGGACGGCAAGGGGCAGATCCTGTCCAACGTCGTGCGCTCGCAGACCGACGAGCACGCCATCTATGGCGGCGTGGTTCCCGAGATCGCGGCGCGCGCCCATGTCGACATGCTCGACCATCTCATCGACGCAGCGATGCGCGAAGCCGGCATCGACTATGCCGCGCTCGGTGGCGTCGCCGCGGCGGCCGGCCCAGGACTGATCGGCGGCGTCATCGTCGGCCTCACCACCGCCAAGGCGATTGCTCTCGTCCACGATACCCCGCTGATCGCGGTCAACCATCTCGAGGCGCATGCGCTGACGCCGCGCCTCACCGATGCAATCGACTTCCCCTATTGCCTCTTCCTGGCCTCCGGCGGCCACACCCAGATCGTCGCGGTCGCCGGCGTCGGCGACTACATCAGGCTCGGCACCACCGTCGACGACGCCATGGGCGAGGCGTTCGACAAGGTCGCCAAGATGCTGGGCCTGCCCTATCCCGGCGGACCTGAAGTCGAGCAGGCCGCGCGCAACGGCGACGCCAAGCGCTTCGCGTTTCCGCGTCCGATGCTAGGCCGCAGCGATGCGAATTTCTCGCTGTCGGGATTGAAGACCGCGGTGCGCAACGAGATCGGCCGACTGGAGAGCATCACCGACCAGGATGTCGCCGACCTCTGCGCCAGCTTCCAGGCGGCGGTGCTGGAGTCGACCGCCGACCGTCTGCGCGTCGGCCTCGATCTGTTCAAGCAGCGCTTCGGTGCGCCAACCGCGCTGGTCGCCGCCGGCGGCGTCGCCGCCAACCAGGCGATCCGCGGCGCGCTCGACGATGTCGCGCAAGCCGGCGGCACCCGCCTGATCATGCCGCCGCCGGCGCTGTGTACCGACAACGGTGCGATGATTGCCTGGGCCGGACTGGAGCGGCTCGCGCTCGGCATGGTCGACGGCATGGACGCCGCCCCGCGCGCCCGCTGGCTGCTGGATGCCAATGCCAGCGTGCCGGGCAAGTTCGCGAATACGCGCGCGGGGTTTTGACCGTGGCAGAGTTGCTGGCTGCGCCGAGCACGCGCCATCCATTGGCTCGTTCTCTTGTACGCCATAGCGCAAGCTGGCGCGGCAAACTCGGTGCGCCCCCCTCCCCCCGCGCGAAGCGGAGCTTCGCTAGGCGGGGAGGGGTCGGGGGTGGGGGTAGCCCCACGAACGCTCTCGCCCGTGGCACTCCCCTCCCCAGCCCTCCCCCACAAGGGGAGAGGGAGCGCAGCGGCGGTTGCCGCGCATGATCAGTTTCCAAACCATCAGCATCATCGGCGCCGGGGCGTGGGGCACCGCGCTCGCCGCCGTCGCGGCACGCGCCGGCCGTGACGTCACGCTGTACGCCCGCGATGCCGACCACGCCGCGCGCATAGCCAGCGCGCGCGAGAATCCGCGCCTGCCCGGCATTCCGCTCGCCGACAGCATCTCCGTCACCGCCGATCTCGCCCGGGCCGCCCGCGCCGACGCCGTTCTCATCGTCGTTCCCGCGCAGCACCTGCGCGGCGCGGTCATGCACCTCGCGCCGCTGCTTCGGCCTGGCACACCGCTCATCGCCTGCGCCAAGGGCATCGAGCACGGCACCCACAAATTCATGACCGAGGTCATCGCCGAGGCGGCGCCGAATGCGATCCCCGCCATCCTGTCCGGCCCGAGCTTCGCCGACGATGTCGCGCGCGGCCTGCCCACGGCGGTGACGCTCGCCGCCCGCGACGAGCCGCTTGCGGCGGCGCTGGTGCAGGCACTGGGCTCGCCGACCTTCCGGCCCTATCACGCGACCGACGTGCGCGGCGTCGAGATCGGCGGCGCCGCCAAGAACGTGCTGGCGATCGCCGCCGGCATCGTCGCCGGACGGCAGCTCGGCGCCTCGGCCCTGGCGGCGCTGACCACGCGCGGTTTCGCCGAGCTGGTCCGGCTCGGCCGCGCCTATGGCGCGCGCAGCGAGACCTTGACCGGCCTGTCCGGCCTCGGCGACCTCATCCTCACCTGCGCCGGCCCGCAGTCGCGCAACTTCGCCGCCGGCCTCGCGCTCGGCCGCGGCGAGCCGCTGCCGGCGGGCAAGCTCGCCGAGGGACAATACACCGCGCCCGTGCTGGTCGAGCTCGCCACCTCGCGCGGCGTCGAGATGCCGGTCGCGCTGGCCGTGGCCGCCATTCTCGCCGGCAGCGTCACGATCGACGCTGCGATCGAGGCGCTGATGCTGCGCCCGTTCAAGGCGGAGGAGTGAGCGGTGTAGGCGCGGCGCTACCGGTCGCGCAGCCACCTCCGCCGTCATGCCCGCGCTTGTCGCGGGCATCCACGTCTAAGATAATAGAGCTGGCGGTGAGACGTGGATGGCCGGGGCCTTTGACAGACGTGCTTCGCACTTTTGCCCGGCCACGATGAATGGAAAGAGAAAAGAGAACTGCATCATGAACTACTGGCTGGTGAAATCCGAACCCTCGGTATGGTCGTGGGACCAGCAGGTGGAGAAGGGCGCGAAGGGGGAGGCCTGGACCGGCGTGCGCAACTACACGGCGCGGCAGAACCTGGTGGCGATGAAGAAGGGCGACCTCGCCTTCTACTATCATTCCAACGAGGGGAAGGAGATCGTCGGCATCGCCGAGATCATCAAGGAAGCCTATCCCGACCCGACCGACAAGACCGGCAAATTCGTCTGCGTCGACATCAAGGCGCACAAGGCGTTCAAGACCCCGGTGACGCTCGCCGCGATCAAGACCGACACGACGCTCAGTGAGATGGCCCTGGTCAAGCAGTCGCGCCTGTCGGTGCAGCCGGTGACGCCGGAGGAATGGAAGCACATCTGCAAGTTGGGCGGAGTATAACCGATCGAACGGCGTAAGATGCCGGCTCAGCAGCGCCCGGCCCTGGCGCGGCTCAGAGATCCAGACCTTTCTTGCGCGGCTCGTCGACCATCTGGTTGCGATCTCTTCGCCGAGCGCCTGCCCATGGCCCTCAGGTCGTCAGTCGAGAAGTTCCCGGCGTAGAGGGCCGCGATCGCATCTGAGAATAGGAAATCCTGCCCTGAAAGGCTGGGTGAACTTCGGGATCAATACTCTGCCGAGCGCTTCCCGTGTTGATGTCGTGATGCTACGCTCGGTTGTGGCAGGAAGCTCCTGCTTCCTGCTTCATACCGAACAGGAGAACGACATGTCTGACAGCGTCTACAAAGTCATCGAGCTGATCGGTACCAGCGGTGAATCCTGGGAAAAGGCGGCCGCGAATGCGGTCGAACAGGCGGCGAAAACACTCCGAGACCTCCGCGTCGCGGAAGTCGTCAAGCTGGACATGCAGCTCGACGCGAAGGGGAAAGTGGAAGCCTATCGGGCCAAGCTCAACGTGTCGTTCAAGTTCGAAGGTGCATGAGCCGTCCATCGGCTTGCATTGCTCGCAGCGCCCATCGGCCAGAGCAACGGCGGACGTGCTATTCGGCGTCACGCCCGTCATCAGGGCGCGGTGATCGCGAACTAACTACTCCGTCATGCCCGGGCTTGTCCCGGGCATCCACGTCTTCCTTTTGAGCAAACAAGGACGGGGATGGCCGGGCTCACCGTAAAGCCGAGCGGGATGGACGTGACCGCAAGCCTGCCATGGGCAAACTGCCCGTCGTTTTAGTTTGCCGCAGCATTTCCCCTTGCAACGTCGGGCAAATAACATTTCCGCGCGCCCTGCTGCCGCATGAGGGGCGTTTCGCGACCGTCACGGATCGTTGGCAGTGGGATGCGACGGGCGTGGGTCAACGCAGCGTGACTTAGTTGCGCGGACGAACGATCGATGCACGCACGGTCAAGTCGCGCGGTCCTGATATCCCGACGCTGATATCAAGCGGGTGGCGATGCCCTGGCGTGTCGCGCTCGTGATGGTGGCCAGACGGCCCGGCGCACCAGGGAGAACGCGAAGCAGCCGTTAAAATCGTTGCGCAGGGAGGGCCGGGTGTGTTCGGCCAGACCTGTGGTACCTGCCGCCTGCCCCTTACAAAGTTCACGCGGTATGGGTCCGCGTTCGCGGGGACGACACCGGCGGTGTGGCACGCGATCGGCCTCTACGACCTGTCCGCAGCGTTGCGGCTGCCCATCTCGGACAAAAGACAAGCCCAGTCGAAAGGCCAAAAAAGAAAGGGGCCCCAGCTTGCGCTGGAGCCCCTCAACGGTCAGGGCATTGCCGGGTATTTGCCCGAACCGAAGTTGCGGACCTGGTCGCTTACGACCAAGTCCCGGGAGAACTCAGTAGTTGTAGGCGCGCTCGCCGTGGTCGGTGATGTCCAGACCCTCGCGCTCCTGCTCGACGGTCGGGCGCAGGCCGATGATCACGTCGACGACCTTGTAGAGGATCGCCGAGCCGACACCCGACCACACCAGCGTGGCGACGACAGCCTTGATCTGCGCCAGCATCTGCGTGGCGAAGTCGTAGGTGCCGGCGTTGTTGCCGGTGATGTTGGTGTAGTCGGTGATGCCGACGCCGCCCAGCGCCGGGTTGACCAGGATGCCGGTGGCGAGAGCGCCGACGATGCCGCCGATGCAGTGCACGCCGAACACGTCGAGGGCGTCGTCATAACCCAGCGCGTTCTTCACGGTGGAGACGAAGAACAGGCAGATCGGGGAGACGATCAGGCCGAGCACCAGCGCGCCGATCGGGCCGGCGAAGCCGGAGGCCGGCGTGACGGCGACGAGGCCGGCGACCGCGCCCGAGCAGATGCCGAGCAGCGAGGGCTTGCCCTTGACGGCCCATTCGCACAGCAGCCAGGACAGCGCCGCACCGGCGGTGGCGACCATGGTGTTGACGAAGGCCAGCGCGGTGACGCCGTTCGACTCCAGGTTCGAGCCGGCATTGAAGCCGAACCAGCCGACCCACAGCAGCGCGGCGCCGATCATGGTCATGGTCAGCGAGTGCGGAGCCATCAGCTCCTTGCCGTAGCCGGTGCGCTTGCCGATCAGGACCGCGCCCACCAGGCCGGCGATGCCGGCGTTGATGTGAACGACCGTGCCGCCTGCGAAGTCGAGAGCGCCGGCGCCGGCGAGCCAGCCGACCGCGCCGGTGACTTCGTCGAGCTTGGCCTGGGCGGCCGTCTTGGCAGCAGCGTCGCCAGCGGCAGCGAGAGCCTTGGCAGCGGCAGCGACGTCATCGGGAGCGGCGATGTACCAGACCCAGTGCGCGATCGGGAAGTAGATGAAGGTCACCCAGAGCAGGATGAACAGCATCACGGCCGAGAACTTGATGCGTTCGGCGAAGGCGCCGACGATCAGGGCCGGGGTGATCATCGCGAAGGTCATCTGGAACACGAAGTAGGCGAGCTCCGGGATCACCACGCCGTTCGAGAAGGTCGGAACGGTCGAGTTGGCGTCGACGCCGTGCAGGAAGGCCTTGGAGAAGCCGCCGACCCACGAGGTCATGCTGCCGCCGTCGGTGAAGGCCATCGAGTAGCCGTAGAGCGTCCAGATCACGCCGACCATGGCGACGATCGCGAACACCTGGGTGAGGACCGACGCCATGTTCTTGGTGCGGACGAGACCGCCATAGAACAGCGCGAGGCCGGGGATGGACATCATCAGCACGAGGGCGCTGGACACGAGCATCCAGGCGACGTCGCCCTTGTTGGGAACGGGGGCGGCTGCGGCAGCGGCGGCCGGCGCGTCCTCGGCGAACGCCACGTCGGCGAGGCCTGCGACGCAGAGCCCGGCGATGGCGAGCGTGATCCATCCCGCGCTGGTTGGACGTTTGAACGTCATTTTATTCTACTCCGTAAGTGTTCTGGTTTGAGCGCGAAATCAAAGGGCCGCAGCGTCCGCTTCGCCGGTGCGGATGCGCACGGCGTGGTCGAGGCTGATGACGAAGATCTTGCCGTCGCCGATCTGGCCGGTCTTGGCGGCCGAGCTGATCGCATCGATGGTCTTGTCGACCTGGTCGGAGGGGATCGCGACCTCGATCTTGATCTTGGGCAGGAAGCTCACCGCGTATTCGGCGCCGCGGTAGATTTCCGTATGACCTTTCTGACGGCCGTACCCCTTCACTTCCGTCACCGTGAGACCATGAACGCCGATGGCGGTCAGGGCGTCCCGGACTTCTTCGAGCTTGAATGGCTTAATGATCGCCATAACAATTTTCATGGGTCCAATCCCCGCTTGGGCCCGGTACGGACGTTACCGAGCGCTTCCTGTCGACTGAGGTTCACCACGCGGAGAAATCTTCACGACGCGGGCACAGCCGGGGGCCATAGAATCAAATGCCGTGCCAGACGGCTGGTCAGGGCTAACGAGCGGTGAATCCTGACCTTTTCAGCCCTCAGGGGGGGCATCAGGGGCTGCGCCATTCCGCCGCGCTCAAGGAATGGGCAGGCATGCGCAAAAGTTGCGCATGTCAGGCTCAAGACACAATGCTGCCCACGGCGCGGGCAGAATCCCGCGACGCCGAACAGGTCAATTGGCGCCGTTTGCTGCAGCTATTGCAGCGCCTCGCCATGCTGGGAGATGTCGAGCCCTTCCAGCTCGTGCTCGCGCGACACCCGCAGCGGCACGAAGGCGCTGACCAGCTTCAGGAGACCCCAGGTCACGCCGCCCGACCACACCAGTGTGACGGCGACGCCGTAGAGCTGGGCCGCAAGCTGCTTTGGGTTGCCCTCGATCAGCCCGGTGGTGCCGCCGATCGCGGCCGTCGCGAACACGCCGGCCAGCAGGGTCCCGGTCAGGCCGCCGATGCCGTGGACGCCGAACACGTCGAGCGAATCGTCATAGTTGAAGCGGTGCTTCAGCGAGGTGCAGGCCCAGTAGCAGATGATACCGGCGAGCGCGCCGATCACCAGGCCGTGCCACGGCGCGACGAAGCCGGACGCGGGCGTGATGGTGCCGAGGCCGGCGACCGCGCCGGAGATCATGCCGAGCACCGAGGGCTTGCGCCGGGTCGACCATTCCAGCGCGCCCCAGGTGACGGCGCCGGCGCAGGCGGCGAGATGCGTGGTCAGGATCGCCATCACCGCATGCGCATTGGCCCCGAGCGCAGAGCCGCCATTGAAGCCGAACCAGCCGACCCAGAGCAGGCCGGTGCCGACCACCGCGAGCGACAGGTCGAACGGCGAGAGGTTCTCGCTGCCATAGCCCTGGCGCCGTCCCATCACCAGCGCGGCGACCAGCCCGGCGGTGCCGGCGGAGAGATGCACGACGAGGCCGCCGGCGAAATCGACCACGCCGGCCTGCGCAAGGAAGCCGCCGCCCCAGATCCAATGCGCCAGCGGGACATAGACGAAGATGAACCAGGCGATGCCGAACAGCAGATAGGCCGAGAACCGCATGCGGTCGGCGACCGAGCCCGCCACCAGCGCCACCGTGATGATCGCAAACGTCATCTGGTACAGCATGAACAGCGACTCGGGGATGGTCTTGGCGCCAGGATGGACGCTGTCCATGCCCATGCCGGCGAGGAACGCGCGGTCGAGCGAGCCGATCCAGGTGCCGTCGCCGACGAACGCCAGCGAATAGCCGAACGCGACCCACAGGATCGAGATCAGCATCACCGCCGCGAGGCTCTGCGCCATGGTCGCCAGCACGTTCTTCTTGCGCACCATGCCCGAGTAGAACAGCGCCAGCCCTGGGATCGTCATCATCAGCACCAGCGCGGTGGCGACGATCATCCAGGCGGTGTCGGCCGGATCGATCGTGGACGGCGCTGCCGCCCGTGCGGGTGTAACGAAGATGATCGCGGCCGCCGCAGCCAAAGCAGCAGGCGCGCGCAGGCAACGAGACGCGCAGGTCCCCATGACAGTCCCCCCGGCATGTCGGATCAGGTTGAGAATGTTCGCTCCGCCGCGCCGTTGCGGCGGGCGTGCAGCCGTCGCGGCTGCTTGAACGGTTTACAGAGCGTCGGTGTCGGTCTCGCCGGTGCGGATGCGGCGGGCATGATCGATCGGCGTCACGAAGATCTTGCCGTCGCCGATCTGGCCGGTGCGCGCATGCGTGGTGATCACCTCGACCGCCTTGTCGGCCATCTCGGAGTTGACCGCGATCTCGATGCGCAGCTTGGGCAGGAAGTTCACGATATATTCGGCGCCCCGGTAGATCTCCGTGTGGCCCTTCTGGCGGCCGTAGCCCTTGACCTCGGTCACGGTCATGCCGTGGACGCCGATCGCGGTGAGGGCCTGGCGCACCTCGTCGAGCTTGAAGGGTTTGATGATCGCGACGACGAGCTTCATGGGCGGGCCTTGGTTTCCTCGGAGCGAAGCAGCCTGTTTCGGAGGCAGGCTTGGGACGGCCGTTTTGGCCTGTTCCTAGGCAAATGGCACAAAATCAGCGCAGCGTTAAGCGAAAACGTCAAGGAGTGACGGATATCACTGAACGGAACGCGACATCGCCCGACAGACTGAAGACGTGTTCCTGCCATCCTCTATTCAAGGACATCCCATGTCGAATCGTTCCTGGTATTACGCGGCGCAAGGCCAGCAACAGGGTCCCATTTCGGAAGACGAACTGCGCGACCTGATCGCCCGGGGCGTCGTGACCGCCGAGACGCTGCTGTGGAGCGACGGCATGGCCGGCTGGGAGAAGGCCGGGCGCATTCCCGGCCTGATGTCGGGCGTGCCGAGCATGTCGCCGGCCACGCCGCCCGCGTTCGACGCCGGCACCGCCGCGTCGGGCGGCGCGCTCTCGGTCAAGCTCGACATCTGGTCCTATCTCGGCTGGACGCTGCTGTATGTCGTCGGCCAGTTCCTGATCGTCATCACGCCCTGGACCGCTGTCTATCTCTACCGCTACGTGATCGAGCGGATGAGGGTGCCCGGCCGGCCGAACCTCACCTTCACCGGCCAGCCGCTCGACATCTGGTACGTCTTCGTCGCGATGGGCGTGCTGGCCTATGTCGGCCTCAGCGACCGGCCGATCCTCAACCTCATCTCGCTGGTTGCCCCGGCGTTCCTGGGCTGGATGGTGCTGCGCTGGCTGCTGAGCAACCTCGCCTCGAATGGCGAGCGGTTGCCGATCCATTTCGAAGGCAGCCCCGTCGTCTATGCCGGCTGGTACCTGCTGATGATCGTGTCGGGCATCACCGTCATCGGCTGGGCCTGGGTGCTGACCGCCTGGATGCGCTGGGTGTGCCGCAACATCCAGGGGACGCGGCGCGAGGTCGTGTTCACCGGCTCGGGCCTGCAGGTGCTGTGGCGCACCTTCGCGTTCGTGCTCGGCAGCTCGGTGATCATTCCGATCCCGTGGCTGCTGCGCTGGTACAGCGCCTGGTACGTGTCGCAATTCGCGGTCGTGCCGCGCACCGCGCAGCCGATGTGATGCGGCTAGGCCCGGCGCTCGCGGATCGATCCCTCCTGCGCGACGGAGGCGACCAGCGTGCCGTCGGGCTTGAAGATCGAGCCGCGGGTGAGCCCGCGGCCGCCCTGCGCGCTCGGCGAATCCTGCGCATAGAGCAGCCATTCGTCGGCGCGGAACGGGCGGTGAAACCACATCGCATGATCCAGCGAGGCCGGCATCATGCGCTTGTCGAACAAGGTGCGGCCGTAGCGCGCCATCACGGCGTCAAGCAGCGAGAAGTCCGACGCATAGGCCAGCGCGCACATGTGCAGCGCCGGATCATCGGGCAGCTTCGCCGCCGTCCTGATCCAGACATGGATGCGCCCGTCGTCGATCTTCTGGCCGAAATAGCGGCTGAGCTCGACCGGGCGCAATTCGATCGGACGATCGGATTCGTAATAGCGGCGGATGAAGTCCGGCATCCGCTGGAAGACCTCCTGGAACATCGGCTGCTTGGAGATCTCCTCGGCCGTCAGCTTCTCCGGCGGCGGCACGTCCGGCATCCTGTCCTGATGGTTGAACGCGCTCTCCTCGTCGCTGTGGAACGAGACCATGATGGAGAAGATAGCGTTGCCGTGCTGGATCGCGGTGACGCGGCGCGTCGCGTAGCTCTTGCCGTCGCGGAGGCGCTCCACCTGGTAGATGATCGGCACCTGCGGGTCGCCCGGCAGGATGAAATAGCAGTGCAGCGAATGCGGCAGCCGGCCCTCGACGGTGCGGCACGCCGCCATCATCGCCTGGCCGATCACCTGGCCGCCGAACACGCGCTGCCAGCTGGTCTTCGGGCTGTTGCCGCGGAACAGGTTCACCTCGATCGGCTCGAGATCGAGGATCGAGATCAGGTCGATCAGTCCCTTGGACATGGCGTGTTGCTTTCGCTGGCTCGGCCGTCCGCTCCGGCCCCGTTCGGGCGGGATCAGGCATCCGGAAATGACGGCCTGGGGTGGCAGCCCTTGGTTCACGCCCCTGTTTCGCCCAGCTATAATCGCCCCGCAAGAGTAACCGTGAGCAGGGTGCCATGACGACACAGCGAAGCATTGTCATTTGTGGCGGCGCCTTTGCCGGCCTGGCGCTTGCGCTGGCGCTCCGGCAGGGGCTCGGCCCCGAGGTGCCCGTCATCGTGGCCGATCCGGCGCTCGCCAACCGGCCAAGCCGCGATCCACGCGCCAGCGCCATCGTCGCGGCCTGCCGCAAGCTGTTCGACGCGATCGGCGTCTGGGCGGACGTGGCGCCGCAGGCGCAGCCGATCCTCGACATGGTCATCACCGATTCCAAGCTCGAGGATGCGACGCGGCCGTCGTTCCTGACCTTTGCGGGCCAGGTCGAGGCCGGCGAGCCGTTCGCGCACATGGTCGAGAACCGGCACCTGATCGACGCGCTGGTCAAGCATGCGGAGGCGGCGGGCGTCGAGCTCAAGGCGATGCCGGTGACCGGTTTTGAGACGCGCGGCGACAGCGTTGCAGTGACCCTGGGCGATGGCAGCCGCTGCGAAGCCAGCCTGCTGGTGGCCGCCGACGGCGCGCGTTCGAAGCTGCGCGAGCGTGCGGGCATCCAAACCCATGGCTGGGACTATGATCAGTCCGGCATCGTCGTCACCATCGGTCATGAGCGCGACCATGGCGGCCGCGCCGAAGAGCATTTCCTGCCGCCCGGCCCATTCGCGATCCTGCCGCTGACCGGCAAGCGCTCCTCGCTGGTGTGGACCGAGCGGCGCAAGGAAGCGAAGCGCCTTGTGGAGCTGGGCGCGGAGGAATTCCACGCCGAGCTGGAGAAGCGCGCCGGCCTGCATCTCGGCGAGCTCAAGGTGCTCGACCAGCCCCGGGCGTTTCCGCTGTCCTATTTCGTTGCCCGCTCCTTCATCGCGCCGCGGCTGGCGCTGGTCGGCGACGCCGCCCATGTGATCCATCCGATCGCGGGGCAGGGCCTCAACATGGGGCTGAAGGACGTCGCCGCGCTGGCCGAGGTCGTGGTCGATGCTGCGCGCATGGGGATCGATCCGGGGCAGGTCGATGTGCTCGAGCGCTACCAGCGCTGGCGCCGCTTCGACACGATGGCGATGGGCGTCGCCACCAACTCGCTGAACTTCCTGTTCTCGAACAAGTCGACCTTGCTGCGCGCCGTGCGCGACATCGGCCTTGGGATCGTCGATCGCGCGCCGCCGCTGAAGGAGTTGTTCATCAAGCAGGCCGCGGGCCTCACCGGGGAGATGCCGCGGCTGTTGAAGGGGGAAGCGTTATAAAGCATGATCCGGAAAAGTGGGGACCGGTTTTCCGAAAAGATCATGCTCAAACAAAGAGCTAGCGCGGGCCTGCGGCCGTGATGAAACCGGCGACGGCCTCGACCATGTCGGGGTCGAGCGGACGCTCCGTGTCGTTGTAGGAGGCGAGGTTCTCGTCCTCGTTGGCGACGTCGACCAGGACGTGGTTCATCTCCGGCAGCCACAGCGACTTGGCGGCCGGTGCGGCGGCGGCGAGCGCGACCATGTCGAGGCGTGCGATCTGGTGATCGCGGGCGCCGCCGACGATCAGGATCGGGATCGTGAGCTGCTTCAGCGGATCGATCGGGTCCTCGGCGAAGGCGGAGCCGATGCTGGGCTGCATGCTCGGCGCGACCGGCAGCTCGGGCGGTGGCGGGTCCACGACCTGCCCGGCCATGATGGCGTCGATCGCCTTGGCGACCGGCTCCATCTTCGCCGCCGGCAGCTTCTTCTCGAGCTGCGCCTTGAGCAGATCGCCCTGCCGCCGCGCCGCCGTCGTGAGCAGCACGAGGCGGTCGACCGGGGTGCGGCGGGCGGTGAGGATGGCGACCAGGCCGCCCTCGCTGTGGCCGACGAGAACGATGCGGGCGAACTTGCCGCGCAGGAAGTCGACCAGCGAAGCGGCGTCGTCGACATAGTCCTTGAAGCGGAAGTCCTCAGGCTTGCCGAATTCCGCCTTCCAGCCGCGCGCGCCGCGCTTGTCGTAGCGCAGGCTGGCAATGCCCTGGAGGGCGAGCTGCTCGGCGAGCTTCTTCAAGGTCGCCGGCTTGAGCTGCGGCCCGTTGCCGTCCCGGTCCGTCGACCCCGAGCCGGCGATCAACAGCGCCACCGGCGGGCGCGCGACACCCGCTGGCGTCGTCAAGACGGCGTCGAGTGGGCCAATGCGGACGGCGCTCTCCTCGGCCGAGACCGCCGAAGCGAGGGCCATCAGCGCCAAAGCGAGCGCGCAGCGGATCACGACGGACCGCATCGGTCAGTCGATCTTCCGCGCTTCCTCGGGCAGCATGATCGGGATGCCGTCGCGGATCGGGTAGGCGAGCTTCGCCGACCGGGAGACCAGCTCCTGCTTCGCCGCGTCGTATTCCAGCGGGCCCTTGGTCATCGGACAGACCAGGATCTCGAGCAGCTTGGGATCGACGGAATTGGCGGGGCGTTCGAGCGGGGCGTTCATGGCAAGGGTCTCCGGCGGGCGCCTCTGTAGCATATCGCGCGCCTGCTTGTCGTCCATCAAGGCCTGTGCAGGGCGATCCGGATCAGTTCGTCGATGACCGTGTCCAGTTGCTGGGCCGGCAACGGCCGATCCGACAGCGCATGGCCGAGAAAAGCCCAGTACAGCACCTGGGCGCGTGCGTGTGCGATCGCCGGCGTCAGTCCCTCGGCTGCAAGCAGGCTCTCGACATAGCCCAGCCGGCGCCTGTCGATGGCCTGCACCGCCTGGCGCGCGGCGGGGTCGGATCCGGCCCAGTTGCGCACGGCGCGCTCCAGGACGAGCTTGACCGTGAATGTGCGCCGGAGGAGCACGGCAATCGCCGGCTGGTCGCCGGCGCTCGCCTCCACCCCGGTGATGATCTGCTCGGCCGCAATCTCCCGCCACCTCTTGAGGAGGGCGGCGTGAAACGCAGCCACGTCGGCGAAATGCCAGTAGAAGCTGCCGCGTGACACGCCCAGGGCTTTCGCCAGCGGTTCCGCCTTCAGCGCGGTGAAGCCTTGGCTGGCCAGCACCTTCAATCCCTGGTCCAGCCAATCGTCGGCCGAGAGCTGATCGGTCATGTCGTCTCCATGAGACGACCATACACAACTGTATTGACGGCCGCCAGGACGTCGTGCATCCTCCATACAGAACTGTATGGAGGATGTGCCATGCGTGATGTGCTGCTGGTATGCGCGGGGCTGCTGGCGATCACCGTCGCCGTGATCCATGGCGTGCTCGGCGAGACGATGGTCTTCGCGCGTGCCGCCATCTCGCCGGAGCGGCTGCGAACCCTGCTGCGGCTGGTCTGGCAGACTGGCACGGTGGCGTGGATCGGCTGTGGCGTGCTGCTCGCCGTCGCCCCGCAAATGGCGTCGGAGCCGGCGCGGCATTGGACGGTGGCCACGGTCATCGTCGTGTTCGCTTTCGCTGCAGGCGCCAATGCGCTGGCGACGCGCGGGCGGCATTTCGGCTGGGTCATGCTCGCCGGCGTGGTCGGTCTCGCCATCGCCGGCTACTGATGCGGGGAATTCCGGTCGACCGCAGCGCCGCCACGTACCCGGCGAGAGGAAGGCACCGTGACGCTCCGTCACCGCCGCGTCGCCTCAACTGCCGTTCGGCCGCACTCCGCTCACCGCGAGGCCACTGCCGCGACACATTCGCCAAGAATGGTTCCAACTTAGAAGGAGTCTCTTTGCAGACACGGCGACGAGCCGCTTAGTTGTTCGTCGTCGCGAACGGGTGCCCGGTGTCGACATCGATCCGGGGCGCGCAACCGTTCTCCGATTTGCTTGTCTGGATAGGAGAGGGGACGGATCGATGTTGGTCGACGTGGTGCGGAAGTTGGTCGTCGTGGGTGGAAGCGTCGGCATGCTCGTGATGGCAGCGCAGGCGCACGCCGGGGGATCGAACGAGATCTGCCTCACCTATGCCAATGGTCAATTCGAGCCCAAGGAGCCGACCGTTCCTGCGGACGCGCCGCTGACCATCCGCGTCAGGAACATGGAGGGCAAGGCGATCGAGTTCGAGAGCGAGACCCTGAAGGTCGAGAAGGTGATCGCGGCCAACAGCGAGGCGGTTCTCAACGTCCGCGCGATGAAGTCCGGGCGCTACGAGTTCTATAACGACTTCAACGAAAAGGCCCGCGGCTTCGTCAACGTCCAATAGGTCCAGATCCCATGCTCGCCGCCCTGATCATCGTCTTCCGCGAAGTGTTCGAAGCCGGCCTGATCGTCGGCATCGTACTTGCCGTCACCAGCGCGGTCCCGCATCGCCTGCGCTGGATCGGCGCGGGGCTGTTTGCCGGCCTGGTCGGCGCATGCATCGTCGCGGCGTTCGCGGGAACGCTGACTCAGCTCTTTGAAGGCATGGGACAGGAATTGTTCAATGCGGGGATCCTGTCGGCTGCCGTGATCATGCTGACCTGGCACAATGTCTGGATGGCCCGGCACGGCCGCGAGATGAGCAACGAGCTGCGGACGATGGGCCAGGCGGTGGCCGAAGGCGCCAAGCCGCTGGTCGCGCTGGCGACCGTGATCGCCATCGCCGTGTTGCGCGAGGGCAGTGAGGTCGCGCTGTTTCTCTATGGCGTGGCGGCCTCCGGCGACGGCGGCGGGCGGGCGCTGCTCGGTGGCGGCGTTCTTGGCCTGCTGCTCGGCGTCGCCGTCTGTCTCGCGACCTATCTCGGTCTGATGCGCATCCCGCCGCGCGCGCTGTTCAAGACCACCACCGTGCTGATCACCCTGTTGTCGGCGGGAATGGCCGCGCAGGCGGTGTTCTTTCTCGCCCGCGCCAACTGGCTGACGTCATTCGACCAGGTGGTGTGGGATTCGAGCGCGGTTCTGCCCGAGCGTGGCGTCGCCGGGCGGACGCTCAAGGCTCTGATCGGCTATACTGATCAGCCTACCGCGATGCAGCTCGCAGTCTACATCGGGGTGATCGTCGCCACCATCGCGCTGATGCGTCTGACGGCGGCTCCGCCAGCGCCGCGTGCGGCTCCCGCCGAATGATCATTGCAGCGGCGGATCGCCCGAGGTCCGCTTCTTGGCGAGATCCATCTCGGTCACGGCGATGAGGATTTCGGCGCGGGTCTTCAGGTCCGGCGCCTCGAGCATCGCCTGCTTCTCCGCCGGTCCGTAGGGCGACATCATCGCCAGCGCGTTCACGAGCGCCTCGTTCGGCGCCGCTTCGATGCCGGCCCAATCGACCTTCAGATTATTGGCCTTGAGGAAGTCGGTGAGCACCGCGAGCAGCGCCTCGCGGTCGACCGCGTCCTCACCCTTGCGCGCCGTGAAATCATCGACGAACGGGAAATAATCGACCTTGCACTGCCGATAGGGCGTCAGCACCGTCATTTCCTCGACCACCTTGAAGCGGGACACGCCGGTGAGCTCGAGGATGTAGCGGCCATCGCCGGACTCGGCGAGCTGCGTGATCCGGCCGACGCAGCCGACCTTGAACAGCACCGGGCGCTCCTCGCTGGAGGAATGGGTGACGTCGGGCTGGATCATGCCGATGAGCCGATGGCCGTCGCGAAGCGCATCGTCGACCATCGCGAGATAACGCGGCTCGAAGATGTTGAGCGGCATTTGGCCGCGCGGCAGCAGCAAGGCTCCCGCCAACGGAAACACCGGAACGATCTCCGGCAGCTCGGCGGGACCGCGATATTCGGCATTGATCGGCATGCGATACCTCGTGTCCGCTGGAACGAGCGCGCGTCCCGCCCAGCCGGGTTACGAAAACAGGATCGTCGACAGCCGCTTGCGGCCCTCGATGGTGGCCTCGTCGGCGCCGCCCCAGGCTTCGAAGAACTGCACGAGCTGCTTGCGCGCGCCGTCCTCGTTCCATTTGCGGTCACGCTTCACGATCTCGAGCAACTGGTCGGTGGCTTCCTTCCGCTTGCCCGCGGCGTTCAGCGCGGTCGCCAGGTCGAAACGCGCCTGGTGGTCGAGCGGATTGGCGGCGACCTTCTGTTCGAGCTCGCCGACCGGCCCGAGCGACTGGGCCTGCTCGGCCAGATCGATCGCGGCCTGCACGGCGGAGACCGCCGAATCGCTGCGCTTGGAGTCCGGGACCATCGCCAGCGTCTGCTTGGCCTCGTCGATCGCGCCGAGCTCGACCTGGCACTTTGCAAGCCCGGCGATCGCCGGGATGTTGGCGGCGTCGACCGCGAGCACCTCGGCATAGATCTCGGCCGCGCCGGCCGCATCGCCCTCGGCCAGCACGGCTTCGGCTTCCTTGAGGATCTCGGCGATGTCGGGCTCGCCGGCGCCGGGAACGCCCTTGGTGATCTTTTCGATGAAGGCGGCGACCTGGCTCTCGGGCACGGCACCCATGAAGCCATCGGCGGGCCGTCCGCCGACGAACGCGATCACGGCCGGAATCGACTGGATGCCCATCTGGCCCGGGATGGCCGGATGCTCGTCGATGTTCATCTTGACCAGCTTGACCTTGCCCTTGGCGGCCTTGACGGCCTTTTCCAGGATGGGCGTCAGCTGCTTGCACGGTCCGCACCACGGCGCCCAGAAGTCGATGAGGACCGGCTGCCGCTTCGATTCCTCGATGACGTCCTTCACGAAGCTCTGCGTCGTGGTGTCCTTGATCAGATCCGGCACCTGCGGCGCCGCTCCGCCGCCCTGTTCAACAATGGTCACGGGGTCCCTCGTCCGAAAAAATTCCGATGGACGGCGACCGGGAACCGGCCGCCGCCGCGCCTCAATACACGTTTTCTTTCACTTTAAGTGGCGGTCCAGCCGGAAATTTCAATCAGCGCCCTTCGGGGTCCGGTGATGGGCAGGTTTTGGCCCGGTTCGGCCGGTCCCGACCGCTAAAATTTGAACGTCGCCGGCGTACGAAACCTGTCGCAGACCTGTTGCATTCGTCCGCGGCATTTGGCATAGGTCTGCCCGTCGCTGGCGGCCACGCCGCCAAGGCGTCACGGATGCGGGTGTAGCTCAGTGGTAGAGCACGACCTTGCCAAGGTCGGGGTCGAGGGTTCGAACCCCTTCGCCCGCTCCAAAACGTCGCATGAACCGTGTCCGACAGATGTCGGTTATGGGCAGGGCAAAATTTCCGCCGCTAGTTCGAGCGCCATCGTTCCACAGATTTGCAACCAGCGGGTCTAAGTGTAAGATCCGTTCCCTGGTTAATTTCAATGGTCCTACTTTAGGACGACGTCGTCCGGATCTCGCTGCCGATGGTTCTTTCTTCGAGGAGGAGGACGGAAGGGCTGTCGAAAAAGCCAAAGGCGATTGATCTATTCAGTGGCTGCGGCGGCCTTACGCTTGGGCTACGACAAGCTGGCTTCTCGGTTATCGGGGCTATAGAGGCCGATGCGGTTGCTGCTCATACCTATAGGCAAAATCACCGTAACTCGCGCCTGTGGCAAGCCGACATTGTAAGCGTCTCGCCAGCCCAAATGCGCAAAATCCTAAAGTTAAAGGTAGGAGAATTGGATCTCCTGGCCGGGTGCCCGCCCTGCCAAGGCTTCTCGTCCCTTCGAACACGGAACGGAGCACAACGAAACCGAGATCTGCGAAATGGACTCGTAAGCCAAATGGTGCGTTTTGCCCGGGTCTTACGACCAAAATTCATAATGATGGAAAATGTTCCGAATCTCGCCTCGCGTGAGCCGTTCAGACAACTATGCCGAGATCTGAAACGAATCGGATATCGCGTGGAGTACGCAGTGAAGGATGCTTCGCGCTACGGCGTTCCTCAGCGCCGTAAGAGATTGATCTTGCTGGCTAGCATAGACTCCGCAATTGTTTTTGCGCCCGAGGAGGCTGAGTTTCTCACAGTGCGGGACGCGATAGGAACAATTCCATCAGCGGGGAGCGGCGCAGATCCACTGCACGATATGCCGGAATTTCCTCGGTCTGCCCGAATCAACGAGTTGATTCGAGATATTCCCAAGGATGGTGGAAGTCGACGTGATCTACCGGCCAAGAGACAACTAGATTGTCACCGTAAGACCACCGGCTTCAGCGATATCTATGGTCGTATGGCGTGGGATCAGGTCGCGCCGACCATTACGACCGGTTGCTTCAATCCCTCGAAGGGCCGGTTTCTTCATCCGGAAGAAGATCGTGCGATCACCATGAGAGAAGCCGCTCTTCTGCAGGGTTTTCCTGCTACTTACAGGTTTGATCCCCGGCTGGGGAAAATTGCCATCGCTAAGATGATAGGAAATGCATTGCCTCCCGAATTCATCAGGAGACATGCGATCCTGATTCGATCTGCGCTACAGCTGGCAGACTGAGGGCGAGAAAGTGGATATATTCGCACCGGCCCGACGCTCGGAGATAATGTCAAGAATCAAAAGTAAAGGAAACTTGGCGACCGAGGTTAAGCTGATCGAGCTGTTTCGTGAGAGCCACATAGTAGGTTGGAGGAGGAATTCCCGCCTCTTCGGCAAACCAGATTTCGTTTTTGCGAGTTGCAGAATAGCCGTATTTGTTGATGGATGCTTCTGGCATGGGTGCGCCCTTCACTCCCGTCTTCCTAAAACGAATCGTAGTTTTTGGGCCAAAAAACTTGAACGAAATCTTGCGCGGGATCTCGCTGTAAACAGTCATCTGCGGCTGAGAGGCTGGCGGGTCCTGCGCATCTGGCAACACGAGCTAAAAGACCGTGCGTCACTCGTCAGAAAAATCAAACGAAGTTTATCGATGAGGCAAACTTGTTAACGAGGGGCGTCAATTCTAGATTTTGGTACTAATTGTTAGAGATGATCTATCCCAAACCATGTGGGGCGGAATAGTCTGCTCCGAAGCGTTTACTGTTTCGATCCGGAACTCATTTCGATCATCCCCGCTGGCCGATACATCAAAATAGAAGTCTGCCGCATTCACCAGTGCCTGTAGGACCGGGCCTGCTCGCTCTCTTGCAACTGTTAGATCCAACGCCATGTGCTCACTATAGGAGCTGCCTGGCATATCGATGTGGGTATGAGTAGTAATAACGGTCATGGTATACCGTCTAAGCATCTCATAAAGAATCGGCCAAAGAACGGTACTTTCTTGAAGTCGTGGAAATTGCATAAATACATTGTGTAATCCATCGACGATAATCGCGTCGTATACAAGTCCATCGAGATAGCTCGCTTCAATGCGGCTGATAATCCTCCGAAGAAAGTCTTCTGGCCTCAGGTGTCCGGGATAGAAGAACTCTACGTCAACCATCAAATCGGGCGACGAACTGGGTGCAACTTTTCGCCGGCGGAGGTTTCTTAGGAGTCCCTGATAATATGCATCTTGATACAAGAAAGAAACCACGAGTATCCGTCGTTTAGAGTCGGGCATATTTAGTGCGTTAAGCAGAGATTGAGTGCTGTCGGACTCTGAAGGAGGTTCTGTGCCCGCCTCGAATAGGTCACCGGTCTTTTGCTGTCGCTGACTCGAATCGTCGACAATGCCGCCTGCAACGAGCCGCAGTGCGAGGGAGGCCTTCCCGCTGCTTCCTTTTCCCGTGATCAAGATTTGGGAATGATCGTACAGCTTGAGCGCGAAAGTTTCTCGTTTGCTTGAACTTCGGAAAACATCGAGCCATCGGCCTGTGTTTCGATTGTTCCAGGCATAGTCGCGGTGCATATCACGTTGCGCGGCGATCTGTGGAGTAAGGCCTACGCCGACGCGTGGCGAAAGATTCAGGAGATGTGCTCCCATTCGTGCAAATTGCCGCCGAGTCTTCCTTAGAATGAACTTTCGAACAAGAGGTTGCGAGACATCGTCGTTCTTCTCCAATGAGAGATCGACGACCAGGTCGACTACGTAGTCTAGATCCTGCACTGCCGGATCGTCGTAGTCTGCTGACATGATGATTACGAGCGCGCCAGCTCGACGCAAATTTTCGACAAGCCCACGAAGACGTCTAGTTTCCTGTCCTTTGGAGACTGTGCGTCTGTCGGTTTCTAACAATTCATGTATTCCATCCAAAACAATAAGGAGGGGAATAATTCCAGGTGGTCGAGATGAGACGTCAATGCTGCCGTTTGGACGCAGATCAACGAGATCGTCAATCAGTTGATTTATGGAGTTCAAATCGGTATCAGCATCTTCTTTGAGGTGCTTGGCCTCGAACCAAAGGTTGTCCTTGTTGAACGTACGTGTTCTACGGATAAATTCCGGAACGATAGTGCTAATGCGACGTTGCAAATCGTCCGGGTTTTCCTCGCAGGAAAGATATATTGTGTCGATACCAAGAGGGGCCAGAGCGGTAGCGAAGCCGAGGGCGAGCGACGTCTTTCCGCTTCCCGAAGGCCCGGTGATTCGCATGATGGTCCCTTCCGAAGCCGTAAATCGTAATCCTCGGGCAAAGACGATGTCGGCATTGGGAATGGCTATCGGAAGTCCGTCAATTTCATTGACTAGTTCAGAGGCTGGAGGAAGTGCCTCAACGTTATTGGCTATTACGAACTCGTATATTCCGTCTTCACCTAATAGAGAGCCGCGACCAAGAAATGAGCTTCGTAGCTCTTGTTTTTCGGTGCGCCGCTTTCGAGGGGTCATTTCGCTTTGAAAGGTTGGGAACGATAGATGCATCATGCCGCGGGACGCGAGCATGTGCATCACAATGAAGTCGGTCGGGTTCGTCGGATAGTTGATGTCTCTAATCTTCCAGTGCCGATCTATAGATCTAACTGAATCGACGATTCCCTCGAAGCCAATGAAATGACGAACGATCTCGATCGGGTCATCTCGTTGCGGGAAACCGTGAGGGGCAGACTTAAGCAGTTGCCCTCGTAGAGACTTGTCGGAGTTCAGCTTTCGATAATATCTAACGGCGCCAGCGAAGATAATGGCGCGAACTACTGCGTGAGCATAAGCGTCGCTCGCGGGGAATTCCGGTGACGTCAAGTACATTCGTAGGAAATAAAGTGGAGAAGGTAGTAAGTGCCTTGGTTGTTGTGATGGATTGCGAATGTTCAGGGTGCGTCGAGCTTGCTCGGTTAGGACGCTTTTGAATATGTGTTTTAATATTAAAAAGACGCGAGTTGGATCGGAGTTCGGCTGGTCTGAATACTTTCGAAGGTTCGCTGTTATTCCCTCGCTTAGATGCGGATCCCAGCGGTTCCACATTCCGATGAAGCTGTCATTGTATAGTTTGTTCACTGGTTCCGCCAGATGATCCCACCGAGCGGGATCACTGTTTAAGAAAAGTCCTGCGACCTCATAAAACTTTTCGTAGAAGAGGCGCCCCGCTGTTCCGAAGGGGAGGTCATAGAGAAACGCCTCAGCATCTTCATAGTCGACGGCCATTATCTTTGTCCAAGCCGTTGCTTCATTCCATCGTTCAGCGTCGGGAAAATAGCGACCACTTTGAACGACGGATCAGCGGCTCGCGTCGTCACATTCGTCGGCCGCAGTGCCGAGTGCGCTGATAGCACGAGAGAGTGAAGGTCACACCGATAATCTTCGTCGATCATCTTGGCTAATTCGTCGGCCTCTTTGAATGGCATAATCAAGCACAGAGCCGTTAGATTATCCAGGAAGCTCCCTGCGTACTTAGCCCTTAGTTTATCAAGCGAGAAAGAAAAGTCTTTCGCCTTGAGGCCGCTGGCTGCCTGCATGTAGTAAGAATGAAGACTTGGTCCTGTAGCTTCGTCATACGCCAACGATAGCCAGTCGGCAGGGCGTGTTGTACGTAGCTCATTATCTTCGAGAAGCTCAGCCATTGGGGGCGGCGCGCCCAGATCTTTCCTAGAGAGATAGGCGTAAAATCGCGCCCGTGCATCCTTCGGCAAACCGTTCTCGGTTAGAACTGCTAATTCGTTGGAAATAGAAGGCTCGGCTATCTTGAGTCTGCGTACGATTTGGCGAAATGCTCGCCACTGCTTCCATTCGTCTCCGTCGAGCTGACGGACTGCCGCAAGAAGTTGAGGCGCAACACTGGGCCCATCTGCCAAGTGTGACTCTATCCATGTATCGAGCTCAGTCTTCCCCGACTTGTCGGCCAAATCGGCCGCGTCTTGCTTGATTAGATCGATCAGGAGTTCGGCCATTATGTTACACTCGCGGAGACGCATCGACCGAGCGAAAATGTTCGCTGTTCATAGGTGACGCTGGTGGCGACGACTTCCTTCAGACCGGATAGCGCGCCGCAACTTTTGGGATAAACCTTCGGGGGGAGTGTCTTTCCGCCGTGGTTCCAGATGTCAAGTTGGTCGAATCCGGTATCGTTACAGTTCGGCGTACGACAGATGTCCTGGACAGACGTTCGAGGGAACGCAAAATGAATGAATTCTCCTTCTGGACGGGGAAGGGCGAGACTCCATGGAAGGCAAGCGTCGATGCTATCGAGTATTGCTGTTGGGTCTTTCACAAGGCTCGGATTTCGGTAAAGCCAGATTGGTGATTTCGCCCTTATAGGATGTCCATGCATCGCGCGTTCAAGCTTTCGAAGTGCTTTTTTGCGCTCTCGTCGCGGGAGCGCCTCGTTCTTTATCACGTTGAAAGTCTCTTCGACATCGCCTTCATCTCCAGAACCGACTAACTCAGCAACCCGCTTGTAAAAACCTCCGGAAAAATACAGATGACCCAGCATCGCGTCGCCCCGGAGATTTTGAGGCTTAGGCGCCAGTGTAACTTTTGCGAAATACGCCAAAAAAGCCGCTTTGCCGTCCGAGGCACTCGTACAAGCGCTCAACGCCTTTAATACCCCCAGACGGTATCTCTTGGGGGTCGCTTTGTCGTTGAGTATGTTGGAATATGCGACTTCAGAAAGCCAATCGGGACGCGGGGGGGGCGAAGCAGACATTTTTTATCAATCTGAGGCTGAATATCCATTGGAGTCATCTAGAGGTCGATAAAACGCTTGTCTATTACCTTTTTCTCACAGGCCGCTGCTTCAATATGAGAAAGGCCCGCTTCCGGGCGCTTAGTCGGGACAGCCAGGGTATTCGATCCTATTGTCGTCCCAGGCTGCCACCCTGTCCATTCACCTTCGTAAGCTACCGCTTCCCACTGCGGTCTTCTCCCAATTCGCTATCGTGTCGGCGAAGACGCGATCTCCACTGGGACCTTTGCCGATCGCGAGGATGCCCCGGCGCTGGTTCGCATAGACGACCGGGATGTCGAACCATTCGCGCCGCGCGAGAAGCTCCTCATTGCGTGCGCGATCGGCCTCGACGTTGGACAAGCCGACCAGGAACGAGCCTTCGGTGATCTTGACGGAGAGCCCGGCGAGCGGCGTCCCGCGCGACTTCTCATCCGTCTTCATCAGCATTCCCGGCACGTTGCTGACGCCGCCACCGACGAAATCGGCGGCGGGCCTGAAGGTGAGCTCGGCGACATGGCTGGCCGGCAGGCTGGGATCGTCGTTGCGGCGCAACTGAAGGCTGACCTTCAGCTTGCGCTCGGGAATGTCGATCTCGCCACGGATCACCGGCGTCGGCCGTCCTGATTGTGCATTCTTGACCGTCTCGGTCCGCCAGGTCACCGAGCCGGAATACCGCTTGCCGTTGGGGTTGGAGAGATCCTCGTCATACAGCACCGCGAGTCCGGGCGTCCGCGCATCCGGCGCGTCGGAGGATGCGGCCGGGCTGGGAAGGGGAGCGCTGCTACGTCCGGCGCCCAGGCCAGCGGGCTGCGCCGGCTTCGCCGCAGCGGCGCTCAGTTGGGCGCTGCCGTCGATCGACGTGAACATCACGAGCGGGCGCTGCGCTCCGCCGGTGGCGCGCTCCACCGCCGCGTTGGTCTGGTTGAAGGTCTCGATCAGGCGTTGGCCAGGCTGCTGGAGCGCTTCTGCAAGGGCGGCGGCGAACACGCCGTGACCGTCCGGACCGCGCTGTCCCGCCGTCCCGGCCTGTGCGGCAAAGGAGATCACGGTCTGTGCGGAAACGTCGACCGGGACGAGGCCGGCGGCAAGACCGGCGATGCCGCGCCCGGCGAACGGATTGGAGCGGAAGGCGTCGAGAATGATCACGTTTTGCCGGGAGCTCGATCCGCTCAGCTCGCGCAGAATGCCAGTCAGGTCGCGCAGCTCGGTGGTCAGGTCCGCGGGCGTCGCCGGCGCCGCGTCGACCGGGACGAGATAATCGGCGCCGCCCAGGTTGAGTCCGTAGCCGGCGTAATAGACCAGCGCGACGTCGGCGTCGGCGATCCGGCCCTTGAACTCGGCCAGCGCGCGATCGAAGCCGCGTCGGTCGAGGTCGATCTGCGCAGCACCACCGCTCAGGGTGAAGCCGAGCCGCGACAGGCTGTCGGCGATCAGCCGGGCGTCCGCCGCCGGCTCGTCCAGCAGCGGCGCGCGCTCGTGGATGGAGTTGCCGATCACCAACGCCACCCGCTTGTCAGCGGCAGCCGGCCCCGTGGTGATCAGGATCGCGCCGACCCAAAGGATGATTGCAGACAGCAGCTGCCCAACTCGGCCGATCACCCGACGCATGCCAACGATCTCCTGCCATCCGATCCGAACGCTCGCGGTGGTAATACCGCAAGTCGAACAAAACCGGAACAAGAATCGTGGCAGAAAAGAGAAAATTGTCGCCGGGTGTTGGCCGCCTAGACGACCACCGGCGTGCGCACCCGCCCGGCGTCGCCGAACACCCGCAGGTAACGCGCGATCTCGGTGGGGTCGCCGGTCGCCTTCTCCGGGTTGTCGGACAGCTTCACGGCGGGATGGCCGTCCGCCGACGTCACCTTGCAGACCAGCGAGATCGGATCGAGGTCGACCGAGCCGTCCGGCGAGCAGCCGACGAAATCGTTGGTCAGGTTGGTGCCCCAGCCGAACGACAGCCGCACCTGGTCGGAGAAGCGATGATGGATCTGCTCGATGGATTCGACGTCCATCGCGTCGGAGAACACCAGGAGCTTCTGCTTGGGATCGCGTCCCTTCGATTTCCACCAGGCGATGATCTCCTCGCCGGCCTGGATCGGCGGCGCGCTGTCGGGCCGGAAGCCGGTCCAGTCGGCGACCCAATCGGGTGCGTCGCGCAGGAAGGCCTTGGTGCCGAATGCGTCGGGCAGCGCGATCAGGAGGTTGCCGGCATAGGTCTGCCGCCACTGGTCGAGAATGCGATAGGGCGCGAAGCGAAGCTCGTCATCGTCCTTGGCAAGCGCCGCCGCGACCATCGGCAGCTCATGCGCGTTGGTGCCGATGGCTTCGAGATCATTGTCCATCGCCAGCAGCACGTTGGAAGTGCCGGTGAACGACGAGCCGAGACCTTCCTTCACGGCCTCGACGCACCAGCGCTGCCACAGGAAGCCGTGACGGCGGCGGGTGCCGAAATCCGACAGCCGCAGGCCGTCCAGCTTGCGCAGCCGCTCCACCTTGGCCCACAGCTTGGCCTTGGCGCGAGCGAACAGTACGTCGAGCGCGAACCGGCCCTGGCCCTTCATCGCCTGGCGCGAGCGCAGCTCGTTGACGATGGCGAGCGCCGGGATCTCCCACATCGTGGTGTGCGTCCATGGCCCGTGGAAATGCAGCTCGTACTGGCCCTCGGACTTGCGCAGCTCGTATTCGGGCAGGCGGAAATTGGCGAGCCAGGCGATGAACTCCGGCGAGAACATGTGGGTCTTGCCGTAGAACGTGTTGCCGGCAAGCCAGATCAGCTCCTTCTTGGAGAAGCGGATGGTGCGGGCGTGATCGAGCTGGGCGCGCAACTCGCCTTCGTCGATGACGTCTGCCAGGCGTACACGCTTCGTCCGGTTGATGACCGAGAACGTCACCTGCTGATTCGGGTAGAATTCCCGAATCATCTGCAGCATCAACAGCTTGTAAAAATCGGTATCGAGCAGGCTGCGCACGATCGGATCGAGGCGCCAACCGTGATTATAGGTTCTGCTCGCGATGTCTGTGACTGTCATATGATCGTTCTACAGCGCCGGCCGCAAACCCGCCACTGGGCTTGTCGCAGGTGAACCTTGTGGCGCGGCGGCATCCTCGCTCGCACTTTTTGAGGGCTATTCGCGCGCCAGCAGCGGTACGCCGGGATCGAACGCCAGCACAGCTTCGGCCCATTTCGCGACGCGGAGCACGTGGAGGTCGTTGCGATAGGGGCCGGTGATCTGCACGCCGAGTGGAAGGCCGTCATGGCCGAACCCCGCCGGCAGGGAGATTGCAGGCGCTCCGACGAAGGTCCAGGGCGCGCAATATTCGGCATCGCCGGTCCAATCCAGGCCGCGCGGCGCTTCGCCGAAGGCCGGCAAGGTGAGCACCGCATCGAACCCGTCGAGCTCGGTTGCGAGCGCCCTCTGCCGGTGGGCCTGGGCCGCCTTGGCGGCGAGATATTCCATGGCGGTCTTGCTGCGGCCGCTCTCGACATGGTCCTTCATGACCGCGCTGACGCGATCCGGATAGCGCGCGATCAGGTCGGAGAAGATCGTGGTCGCCTCGCTGAGCATGATGGTGGTGACCGCCTTCCCGTTCACCGTATCGAGCTCTCTCAGTTCGATCTCGGTGATCGCTGCGCCGGCGCTGCGCAACGTGTCGACGACCGACTCGAACACCGCCTTCTGGTCCGCCTCCGCGCGCTCCCATTTGGCGAAGCGTACCACCGCGAGCCGCGGCCTGGAGAGCGGCGCGACGCCCTGCGCAACATCCACCGTGAAGCCCGGCAGCGGCCGGCCGTGGCGATCGTCGGCGCTGCTGCCGGCCAGCAGCGAGAGGGCGAAGGCGACGTCGTCGACGCGGCGGGCGAAAAAGCCGACATGGTCGAGCGACGGGCTGAGCGGATGCACGCCGACGCGGGGAATGGCGCCGAAGCTCGGCTTGAAGCCGACGACGCCGTTGAACGCCGCCGGCCGGATCACCGAGCCGAGCGTCTGCGTGCCCAGCGCCAGCGGCACCAGGCCGGCCGCAACCGCCGCGGCTGATCCGGACGATGAGCCGCCCGGCGTGTGCTCGGGGTTCCATGGGTTGACGGTCGGGCCTGGATGACGCCACGCGAACTCGGTCGAGACCGTCTTGCCGAAGATCGTCGCGCCAAGATTGCGCAGCCGCTCGACCACCCAGGCGTCCGCCTCCGGGACGTGATCGCGATAGATCTGCGAGCCGTTGGTGGTCGGCATGTCCGAGGTGGCGATGATGTCCTTGATGGCGACGGGAATTCCGCCCAGCGGTCCGGCCTTCGCCGTGACGTCGCGCGGCAGATATTCGAACGCCTTCAACTGCGGCTCGATCGCCCGTGTCCTCGTCAGACATTCTTCACCATAGCCCGCCGCCGCGGCCGGGTCGGCGGCGAACCGGCGCAGCAGCTCGAGAACACCTGCACCGGCCTTCGGCGTCTGAAGTTCGGACTGTCGCGACATCGGGCATCCTGTTTGGCACGAGTTTTGTTCGGCACGAGTCTTGGAGGTTCTCGCACGGCCCGCGCCCGCTCGTGCTGCCGCAGAGTAGCGACTGGCGATGCGGCCGCCAGTCGCGCCTGCGATCAGTGCGTATGAATACAGCGCATGGCCGTTCTTGCCGTCAGCGCAAAAGCGATCGATGGGTTGCAAGAGCGCGCACATCAAGCGCGCATTTGGCATGCTTTGAGTGCAGAGGCGGCTCGTGAGTGCCGCGCAAACTTCGCCGCAATCCGCTTCTCACCCGCTCAGGATGTGCTACCATTTTCGCGCAGGACCACTCGACGTGGCCGGCCAAAGGACGTCCTCAGATACGTTCCGAAAAGTAGACGCAGCCAGACGAGCTGCCTCATGGGAGTGAAGCGATGACATCGGCTTTCCACCGAAGCATTCTTGCGCTTGCAACAATCGGTCTTCTCGCCGGCACCAGCATTGCCGGCGCGCAGCAGAAATCCGACGCGGGTAAGCCGCTCAAGAAGTACGAATCGGGCACCAAGGAATTCTGGACGCATCCGCCGGACGACTGGTTCCTCGGCGACGAGACCGAGGCGCAGAAGGGGTTGGCGCCGCCATCGGGCCCGCCGACCGGCGCCTCCGATGCCGAGCTCGCCAAGATCGTCAAGCAGGTGAAGCTGCCCGACGGCTTCAAGATGGAAGTCTGGGCCTCGGGCGTGCTTGCCGCGCGGCAGATGGCCTGGGGCGACAAGGGCACGCTGTTCGTCGGCTCGTTCGGGCTCGGCAACGTCTATGCGATCAGCGACAAGGGCGGCAAGCGCGAGGTCAAGACGGTCCTCAAGGGCCTGAACATGCCGACCGGCCTCGCCTTCCAGGACGGCAATCTGTACGTCATCGCCGTCGACAAGCTGATCAAATATGAGAATGCCGAGGCCAATCTCGACAATCTCGGCCAGGGCAAGGTCGTCTATGACGACATGCCGTCCTATGCGGCGCATGGCTGGAAATACATCGCGGTCGACAAGGACGGCTGGTTCTATATTCCCTTCGGACCGCCCTTCAACATCGGCATTCCGCCGACGTCCGTGTCGCAGATCCGCCGCGTCGATCCGCGCACCGGCAATGCCGAGATCTATGCGCTCGGCGTGCGCAACAGCGTCGGCGGCGACGTCGATCCGCGCACCGGCAAATACTGGTTCACGGAGAATGCGCGCGACTGGGTCAGCGACGATCTGCCGAGCGACAAACTCAACATGATCTCGAAGCTCGGCGAGCATTTCGGCTATCCCTATTGCCACCAGGGCGACCTGCCGGATCCGAAGTTCGCGATGGGCCACAAATGCTCGGAGTTCACGCCTCCGGTGCTGAACCTCGGGGCTCACGTCGCGCCCCTGGGCATGAAGTTCTATACCGGCGACCAGTTCCCGGCGGAGTACAAGAACAACATCCTGATCGCCGAGCACGGCTCCTGGAACCGGCACAAGTACCAGGGCGCCCGGATCATGCGCGTCATCGTCGGTCCCGACGGCAAGGACGCCAAGCAAGAGGTGTTCGCTTCCGGCTTCATCGAGGGCGACCAGGGCTACCTCGGCCGTCCCGACGACATCATCCTCGCCAAGGACGGTTCGATCTTGGTGGCGGACGACTGGGCCGGCGCGATCTATCGCATCAGCTACGAGAAGAAGTGATCTCGTCGTGAAAGCGGGGCTGCGCGCTGCCTTATGGCGGCCGCAGCCCCAACTATTTTCGGGGCTGCGCGTTGATCTGAGCGTGGCGATCCCGGCCGCGCAGGCGAAGCCGGGCATTCGGAGGATTTGACATGCGTCATGGAGTTGCCGCTGCGGCATGCGTGCTGGCGCTGGTGTTGATGAGCCCCTCCGCGCAGGCGGCTGATGTCGAAGCCGGCAAGGCAAAGGCCGAGCTCTGCGTCGGCTGCCATGGCGAGAACGGCATCTCGCAGACCGAGAACATTCCTTCGCTGGCCGGCCAGCAGGACCAGTTCATCCAGTGGCAGCTGGTGTTCTTCCGGGCCGGCACCCGCAAGAACGAGGCGATGAAGCCGATCATCGATCAGCTGAACAACGAGGACATCCGCAACCTCGGCGCCTATTTCGCTTCGCTGCAGCCGGCGAAGTCACCGCCCGACGATAATCCGGAGCTGTCGAAGAAGGGCGCCGAAGCCGCCGCCGGTCGCCGCTGTGCCTCATGCCATCTCGACAGCTATGCCGGCACCAAGGGCGTGGCGCGGCTCGCCGGCCAGCGCGAGGAATATCTCGTCAAGGCGCTGCACGACTACAAGAGCGGACAGCGCGTCGGCGGCAGCCAGGCCGCGATGACGGATGTTGCCTATCCGCTGAGCGCGGAGGAGATCACGGCGCTCGCGCATTATCTCGCGCATGTGCAGTGACGGGTGATCGACTGGAGGCCTCGCGCCACCCACAGCCGTCGTCCCGGACAAGCCCGCCGACGCGAAGCGTCGGTGGGTGCCGATCCGGGACCCATACCGCGGAGTCTATCGAGGAAGTTCGCTGGCAGTCGCCTGCCTCACCACGGCCGCGGCGTATGGGTCCCGGCTCAAGGCCGGGACGACGGCGGAGTGTGTGGTGGCGCCGGAGCTGACTTACGCGTCCGCCCTTGAGGCCACGCAACGTCAGGGACTACTTGCCCCGCTGCGCCTCGTACACCTTCAGCTGAGTATATGAAATCCGCAGCCGCGGCACCGGGACCTTGGCGGCATCGGCGCGGGCGACGAGATCGCCGATGACGTGATCGGCCTCGACCGGCAGGCCGGCGCGCAGATCGCGGAACATCGAGGCGGTCATGGGGGAACCCTCCGCCGTGAGCATGCCGGAAACGCGCTGGAAGAAGGCGCCGGCCGGCGCGTAGCCTGCAGCCGCAGCGGTGGCGCTGCATTCGTCGAGCATGCCGAGCAGGAAATCCTTGCCGCCCGGCGCGGTCAGGATCACGCCGACCGGCCCGCGCATCAAGGTGGTCGACGCCGCGAGCGAGGACAGGAAAACCCACTTCTCCCACATGTCCTGCATGATGTTCTCGCTGGCCGACGCATTGAAATTGCCGCGCTGGAAAATCTCGAAGATCGCGCGGACGCGCTCCGACGATCCGCCGTCGCGTTCGCCGAAGCTCAGCGACTGCATCGGCTGCAGCTGCACCACCTCGCGGCTCTCGTTCAAGGTCGCGGCGATGGCGCAGAGCCCGCCGAGCACGCGCGCGCGACCGAACCTGGCGTCGAGCACGTCGAGGTGCCTCATGCCGTTCAGCATCGGAATGATCGCGGTGTCAGGTCCCACCGCGGGTGCAAACGAGTCGATCGCGTCGTCGAGATCAAACGCCTTGCAGCTCAGCAGTACGACGTCGAAGTGCTGCTTCAAACCGTCCGCCTGCACCGTCTTCGGATTGGGCAAGGTGACGTCACCGGTCGGACTGCGGATCACGAGGCCGGCACTGGCGAGCTCAGCCGCGCGGCGCGGGCGGACCAGGAAGGTGACATCGGCACCGGACTGCCGCAGCCGGCCGCCGAAATAGCCGCCGATGGCACCGGCGCCGACGACGAGAATACGCATGGGTGGATCCCTCTGTGAGCGGGCCGCATCATGCAGAAGCGAGTGACGAATGGCGAGCAGCGAATGGGAATAGGCTCCATTCCCTATTCGCTACTCCCTATTCGCCATTCGCCTCTACCATTTCTCGCCGAACGGCCGGATCTCCATTTCGAAGGTCCAGGCGCTCTTCGGCTGCTGGTAGAGCTGCCAATAGGCACCGGCGACCGACGCCGGCGGCATCAGCAGGTCCGGATTGTCCAGCGCCTCCTGACCCCAGAGCTGGGCGCGGCGCTCGCGGACCCAGGCGGTATCGACGCCGGAATCGATGATGAGATGGGCGACATGGATGTTCTGCGGCATCAGTTCGCGCGCCATCGCCTGCGCCACGGCGCGCAGTCCGAACTTGGCCGAAGCGAAGGCGGCATAGCCGGAGCCGCCGCGCAGCGACGCGGTCGCGCCGGTGAAGAAGATCTTGCCGCCGCCGCGGGGCAGCATCAGCCGGGCGGCCTCGCGCCCGGTGACGAAGCCGGCCCAGCACGCCATCTCCCAGACCTTGCGGAACACCCGGTCCGTCGTCTCTAGGATCGGGAAGTTCACGTTGGCGCCGACGTTGAAGATCACGACCTCGAGCGGCGCATGCCTGTCGGCGTCGTTGAGGAAGGCGGTGGTCTCGTCCTCCTTGCGGGCATCGAGCGAGCGCGCCACGATCCGCCCGCCGGCGGCCTCGACCTCCGCGACCAGCGGCGCGAGCTTGTCGCCATTGCGGCGGCCGGCGAACACCGTGAAGCCTTCCGACGCGAACTTCTTGACGATCTCGGCGCCGATGTAGTCGCCGGCCCCGACGACCGCGACGGTGGCGTTGCGCTGTTGCATGCTTTGTCTCCCGATCTCACTTCAGCGTCATTGCGAGGAGCCCCGGGTCTCGCCTATGGCGAGCCCGTCGGGCCGTGCTTCGCGCGGACCCGTCGGCTCGCGATGATGGCGATCACTTGCCCAGGATATATTCCTCGACGTCGCGCAACTGCTCCTTGCCGAAGAACATCTCGTTGCCGACGAAGAAGGTGGGCGAACCGAATGCGCCGCGCTCGACGGCGGCTTGCGTGTTCTCCACGAGCTTCGCCTTGACCTCGGGCTCCTGGGCGCGCGCGAACAGCTTGGCCCCGTCGAGCCCGGAGGATGTGATCGCAGCGATCGCGATCTCGGGATCGTCCATCTTCTTCGGCTCGCGCCACATGTGGTGGAACGCCGCGTCGACATAGGCCTCGAACACGCCTTCGAGCTGGGCGGCGATGGCCGCGCGCATCAGGTTCAGCGTATTCACCGGGAAGTATGGATTCCAGACCCAGGGCTGCACGTGGTAGCGCTTGAGGAAACGCTGCGTCTCGACCTCGTGGAACTCACGCTTGTTCCTGACGCCGGCGAGCGACTCGGCGGGCGACTTGTTGTTGGTCGCCTTGAAGATGCCGCCGAGCAGCACCGGGACATAGTAGAACTGGACGCCGATCCGCTGCACGATCGCCGGGATCGCCTCGTGGCTCAGATAGGCGTTGGGACTGCCGAAGTCGAACATGAATTCTGGCGCTGGACGGCTCATGGGCGGTCTCCTCGGTTTTTCACATTGTGGTCCAGCGCAGCAGCCCCGTCCAGGGTTTTATGACGGTCATCATATTCCAGCGGCCGGGAGGCATCGGAGTGCATCAGATCATCCTGTGCACCGTCCGCTTGCGCCAGACCACGAGATAATAGCTCATCTGCAGCAGCATCATCGCGGCGAATGTGATGGGATAGGCGAGCCAGACGCCGTCGAGTCCGATGCTGTGGCTAAGCCAGGTGGCAGCCGGCACCTCGATCGCGGCGATCGCAAACGCCGAGATCGCCAGCGGCATCCACACCGTTCCGGACGCGCGCATCGCCGACGAGAACGTGATGGACATGCCGAACAGCACCGAGCTCCACAGCACGATGTGCAGCGAATGCTGCGCCACCTCGATGACGGCTGGGTCGGTGATGAAGAAGCCCATCAGCACCCGTGAGAACAGATAGCCGATCGCGACGAGGCCGCCGGTCAGCACGACATTCATCTCGATGCCGGTCCGCACGATGTCGCCGATCTGCCCGGCCTGGCCGCGGCCGATCGCCTGGGCGCCGAAGATCGAGACCGAGATCGCGATGGACAGCGCCGGAAACTGCACATAGCCGAGCACCTGGTTGACCGCGCCATAGGCCGCCGTCGCGTCCGAGCCGAAGCCGTTGACGAGGCCGATCAGCACCATCTCTGCCAAGGACATCACGATCATGCCGATCGCGGCGGGGATGCCGAGCCGCAGCACCGCCCGCAGCAGCTTCGCATCCGGCAGCATGCCGCGCAGGAAAGCCGCGTCGATCGCCAGCGGGTGCTTGCGCCGGCGCAGATGGAGATGGAGCCAGGCCAGCGTCGTCAGGGTCGAGATCGCCGAGGCCCAGGCCGCGCTGGCGACGCCGAGCACGGGCGCACCGAGCCATCCGCGGATGAACACCGGCGTCAGCACCAGGCCGAGCGTGGTCGATGCGGCGAGCGAGGCCAGCGGCGTCACGGTGTCGCCGACGCCGCGCATCTGCGAGGACAGCAGGATGTAGGCGAAGGTCAGCGGCATTGTGATCATCATGATGCGGGCATAGCCCGCGGCCGCATCCAGGATGTTGGCGGGCGTGGCGAGGGCGGTGAGCAGTTCGCGGCTGAAGACGCCACCCAGCACCGCGATCAGGCCGCCGAGCAGCAGCGCGATGCTCAGCGTCGTGCCGGCGATCTGCTTCACCTTGGCCGGCTCGCCGGCGCCCCAGGCCTGTCCGATCAGGACGCCGGCGCCCGAGCCGAGGCCCATGACGAAGGAGACGAAGAAGAACATCGCCGGGAAGAACACCGAGACGGCGGCGAGCGCGTCGACGCCGATCATCTGGCCGAGATAGACATTGTTGATGGTGCCGAACAGCGATTGCAGGATATTGCTCAGCATCATCGGGACGACGAACATCAGGAACGGCTTGCGCAGCGAGGCGGTTGGCGGCGACACGGCATGGTTCTCCGTCGACCGCCCTTCGTTCGAGGCACGGCCGTGTTGCGAGGAATGGAAGCGAGAGCCGTCGCGAGCGGCCGCTCTCGTTGACTGTCGAAATCAGCCGATCTCACTCGGCCCTGTGGCGATGCGCGAGCGCCACTGCATGGTCGCGGATGTCGGCCGGCCAGTCCGCAATCAGCGCGGCGAAGCGGCCGAGATCGCCGGCGAACAGCGCCCGGGAGGCCTCCTCGAACTGCGGCAGGTTGCTGCCGATCCCCGACATGAAGTGATAGGCCGCGTCGCGCGCCTCGCGGGCGCGGTCGCTGTCGCCGTTGGCGCGGCGGGCTTCGTGGACCAGCTTGCGCAGGGCGACCGAGGCGCCGCCCGGCTGCGCATTGAGCCATTCCCAGTGCTGCGGCAGCAACGTGACCTCGCGGGCCACGACCCCGAGCTTTGGCCGGCCGCGGCCGCGCGGCCCGGTCGGCGGCTGGTCTGCGACCACGCCGGCGTCGACCGGCAGGCGCGCCAGGATCTCCCGGTCGCTGCCGCGCAGATCGATGTCGATCGGCTGCCCGGTGCGGTCGTTGAAGATCACGATCGGCTCGGTGTTCGGCGCGGCGTGTTTCAGCACCAGCGCCACCTTGGGCAGGGGCCCGGCGGCGATCCGGGTCTGGCCGGCAAATGCGGTGAAAGTGTCCATGGCTTGGTCCCTTTGATGCGCTTAATAAGACCCGGGCGAAATTAAAGTCAATATTACCCGGATAATTATTGTGGCCCTCCTCCAGTGCCGAGGACGCCTCGCCGAACCCGTCCTGTCCTGCTACGGAACGCCGCCCGCCACTCGATCCGTCCCTGGGAACCCCATGCTCACCGTTCACCACCTCAACAATTCCCGCTCGCAACGCGTGCTCTGGCTGCTCGAGGAGCTCGGCGTCCCCTACGAGATCATCCGCTACGAGCGCCAGCCCGACATGCGCGCGCCCAAGGAGCTGCGCGCCATTCATCCGCTCGGCAAGTCGCCCGTGATCACCGACAACGGCAACACGGTCGCGGAGTCCGGCGCGATCGTCGAATATCTGATCGAGACCTATGGCAATGGCCGCCTGATCCCGCCGCCGAAGACGCCGGAGCGGCTGCGCTATTCGTACTGGCTGCACTATGCAGAGGGCTCGGCGATGCCGCTGCTGCTGCTGAAGCTGCTGTTCAACATCATGCCGAAGCGCGCGCCGGCGCTGCTGCGTCCGATCGTGCGCAAGGTGTCGAACCAGGCGTTGAGCACGCTGGTCAATCCGCAATTGAAGCAGCACATGGCGTTCTGGGAAAGCGAGCTGCAGAAGAGCGAGTGGTTTGCGGGCGATTCGTTCACCGCGGCCGACATCCAGATGAGCTTCCCGCTGCAGGCGGCGGCATCGCGCGGCGGTCTGGAGCAGGGCCATCCGCGGGCGATGGATTTCCTCGCCCGCATCGAGGCACGGCCGGCCTACAAGATCGCGCTGGAGAAGGGCGGGCCCTACGAGGTCGGCCGCTGAAGCCGGCGTCTATTTCGATTGCGCGGCGGTGGCTTCCGTCGCCGCGATCACCTCGCGCACCAGGCGCGCGACGCCCTTGATGTCGCCGTCGGGGTCGATGGAATCACCGAGCCTGGCCACCACCATGCGCTGGCTCGGCATGATCACGAGCCGCTGGCCGAGCAGGCCAAAGGCGAAGAATGCATCCGCCGGAATGCCGGCGCCCGCCCGTCCCTGCGCGTGAACGTGCTGGCTGCGGTTGGTCCACAATCCCGCGCCATAGTCGGTGTCCGGCGTCGCGGTCGCCGACATCGCCACCCAGCCCTCGGGCAGGATGCGCTTGTCCCCGGCGACGCCGTCGCCGAGATAGAGCAGCCCCAGCTTCGCCCAGTCCCGCGCGCTCGCCAGCATGTTGCCGTAACCTTGCAGCGTGCCGGTGCCGTCGAACTGCAGCGTCGCGCTGCGCATGCCGAGCGGATGGAACAGCTCGCGCCACGCGAATTCGATCGCCTGCTCGGGACCGCCGGCGGCGTCGCGGATGATGCGCGCCAGGATCTGGGTGCTCGCGCTCGAATAGGCCCAGCGCTGTCCCGGCGGCGCAATCAGCGGCGCATGCACCGCGAACGCCGCCATGTCGCGGTGGATGTCCATCTGGCTCGACGGATCGAAGCCGGAATTGGTTTCGTCCAGCGCCAGGCCTGACGTCATGCGCATCAACTGCTCGATGGTGATGTCGTGGCGCGGATCCCTCGGCTCGCGCCATTCCGCGACCGGCGCCGGGATCGACGGGCTCAGTCTGCCCTGCCGGGTGAGGATGCCCAGCAGCGCATTGGTGACCGTCTTGGTCATCGAGAACCCCATGAGCGGGGTATCGACGCCGATGTTCGGCGCATAGCGTTCCGCGATCAGGCGACCGTCCTTGACGACGACGATCGCCTTGGTGCGGCGGAATGGCGGGCTGGCCGGCTCCTCGAAGGCGTGATCGAGCGCCGCCTTCAGCGCGGGATCGCTGGGCTCCACCGCAGCGTCTTCGGCGAAGTCGGGCAAGGCGGGAGCAGGCGCGGCGGCGCGCAGCGCAGCGACGTCGGTGTGGGGCACGTAAGGCGGCTTCTGACCCTGAAGCGTCACGCAACCGAGACCGTCGTGATACGAGGCCCGGGTGGCGTGCAGGCCGAGCAGCGACACCTCCACCATGCGCATGTCGGGCTCCACCCGGTAGCGCATCACGGCCCGCAACCGGCGCAGACCGGGCCGTTCCATGGTCTCCGCAAACACCGTCTGCGGATCGAGGCCGGAGACGTAGGTCTTGGCGCAGATCATCTCGGCGACCACGGTGGTCGCGACGCGCAGCGCCCGGTCAGGCCGATAGGTGAGCCATCCCGCCACCAGCAGGGCCGCAAACACCAACAGACCGACCACGAATCTTCGCAAATGCACCAGAACGTCCGACGCCGTCTCGCGGGCGAGCCTCGCTGCGCCCTGGTATGCTTCTAACGCGCCTCGGTCACCACGCCAACGGAGGGAAGCTGGTGCAGGGCCCCGCCGGGCGGCGGCAAATCGTCATCCGGGCCACGATCTCCTCCTATCGGCCAGGAACCGGGCGCCTCAGCGCCCGGCTGCGGTGGCGCCCTTGCTGCGCGGATCCGGCGCTCCGACGAATCCATCCGGCGTCACCAGGATGGAGTTGGCCGAGGTCCGTCCCATCGGCTCCTCGATCTTGTGGCCGCGGGCGCGCAGACCGGCGAGCACGTCATCGGCAAAGCCTTTCTCGATTCTAACCTCGTCGGGCATCCATTGGTGATGCAGGCGAGGCGCGGTGACGGCCTGGCGGACGTCCATCCGATAGTCGAGCACGTTGACGATCACCTGCAGCACGGTCGAGATGATGCGGCTGCCGCCGGGCGAGCCGGTGACGAGCACGGGCTTGCCGTCCTTCAGCACGATGGTCGGCGACATCGACGACAGCGGCCGCTTGCCGGGGCCCGGCAGATTGGCCTCGAAGCCGACCAGTCCGAAGGCGTTGGAGGCGCCGGGCGCGGCGGTGAAATCGTCGAGCTCGTTGTTGAGCAGCACGCCGGTGCCGTCGGCGACGAGGCCGACGCCATAGGGGAAGTTCAGCGTGTAGGTGTTGCTGACGGCGTTTCCGTCATTGTCGACCACCGAAAAATGCGTGGTGTTGCTGCCCTCGCGCAGCGGCTTGGTGTTGAGCACGTCGCCGGCGCTGGTGGCGTGCGCGGGATCGATGCCAGCGCGCTGGCGCGCGGCATAGTCCTTCGACAGCATCGCGCGCACCGGCGCGTCGACGAAGGCGGGGTCGCCGAGATAGCGCGCACGGTCGGCATAGGCGCGCTTCATCGCCTCGATCAGCAGATGCAGCGATTCGGGCGAGCCCTGCTTCAGCTCAGCGAGCGGAAAGCCCTCGAGGATGTTCAGCATCTCGACCAGCACGGTGCCGCCCGAGGACGGCAGCGGCATCGACACGATGTCATAGCCGCGATAGGTGCCGCGCACCGGCGTGCGCAGCACCGGCTGGTAGGATTTGAGATCGTCCGCCGTCATGATGCCGCCGGCATCCTGGATCGCCTTGGCGAGCTGGTCGGCGACCGGCCCTTCATAAAATCCGCGCGGTCCCTGCTCGGCGATGGCGGTGAGCGTCGCCGCCAGATCGCTCTGGATCAGCCGGTCTCCATCCTTCAGCACGGTGCCATCGGGCCGCATGAAGATCGCGGCCGATGATTTCCATTTCGCCAGCCGCGGCGCCATCATCGGCAGCGTCACGGCGACGTCGTCGGCGACGGGGATGCCGTCGCGTGCCAGCACGATCGCCGGCTGCAGCACCTGCGCCAGCGTGAATTTGCCCGAGCCGTATTTCTCCAGCGCCAGCGCGAGACCCGCCACCGATCCGGGGACGCCGATCGACAGCGCCGAATCGCGCGACTTGGCGTTGTCGGGCTTGCCGTCGGCGCCGAGGAAGATGTCGCGCGTGATCGCGGCGGGACCGGTCTCTCGATAGTCGATCGCGATATCCTCGTTGGACTTGGCGATGTGGATGACCATGAAGCCGCCGCCGCCGATGTTGCCGGCAACCGGATAGGTGACGGCCATCGCAAAGCCGGTGGCAACGGCGGCATCGACCGCGTTGCCGCCGAGCGCGAGAATGCGCTGGCCGACTTCGGCTGCGATCCTCTCCTGTGCCACCACCATGCCATGGGCGGGCGGCTGCGCCGGCGCGCTGATACCGGGTGGCTGCGGGATATCGAAGGTTTGCGAATCCAGCGCCCGCGCGGGCAGGCAGCCGGCCAGCAACAGCATGAAACCCGCAAGGAGCCGTCGTCGATCAATCGTGAACGTGGTCATCGCAATTCTGCCGTTGCTGACATCCGCCTGGGATCGTCAGATGTTATAGGGCCGGGTCGCCGGCGTAAAACGCGACGCTGGGATCGTCGCGAGACGCGACGCTGGGATTGCAGAGGATTTTCGAATGGCCGTCATCACGATCGAGACCTCTGGCACTGCCGACGGCCGAATCTATCCCGGGCGCGCGGCCGTCGTCAGCTGGATCTTGTTCGATTGGGCGGCGCAGCCCTATTTCACGCTGATCACGACCTTCGTCTTCGCGCCCTATTTCGCGGCGCATGTCGCGCCGGACGCGGCGAGCGGCCAGGCGCTGTGGGGCTTTGCGACCGCCGCGGCCGGCATCGTCATCGCGCTGCTGTCA
Source organism: Bradyrhizobium sp. SZCCHNR1015 (assembly GCF_032489875.1). NCBI lineage: Bacteria > Pseudomonadati > Pseudomonadota > Alphaproteobacteria > Hyphomicrobiales > Nitrobacteraceae > Bradyrhizobium > Bradyrhizobium sp. SZCCHNR1015. The sequence continues at coordinate 125,288 of NZ_JAUEYW010000013.1, read as the reverse complement.
CCGGTGTTCGGCGCCATCGCCGATGCCACCGGGCGCCGCAAGCCGTGGATCGCGGCGTTCGGCGCGCTGCTCGCGATCGGCGCCTCGCTGATGTGGATCGGGCGCCCCGGCGCGCCCGAGCTGATCCCGCCGCTGCTCGCGGCCTATGTGATCGCCACCATCGGCGTCGAGTTCGCCACCGTGTTCAACAACGCGATGATGCCGACCCTGGTGCCGCCGGAACGCATCGGCCGGCTATCCGGCACCGGATGGGCCACCGGTTATGTCGGCGGCATCCTCTCGCTCATCATCGTGCTCGGCTTTCTCGCCGCCAATCCCGACAGCGGCCGCACGCTGTTTGGATTCAAGCCGCTGTTCGGGCTCGATCCCGTGAGCCATGAAGGCGACCGCATCTCCGGTCCGCTCACGGGGCTCTGGTTCATCGTGTTCGTGCTGCCGATGTTCCTGTTCACACCGGACTTTCCGGCACGGCACCGGCTGGGCGCGGCCGTGCGCGAGGGGCTCGGTCAACTGAAGCAGACGCTGCGCAGCCTGCCGCAGCAGCGTGACGTTGCACTCTTTCTCCTCGCCAACATGATCTACACCGATGGGCTGGTGTCGCTGTTCGCTTTCGGCGGCATCTATGCCGCCGGCACATTCGGCTGGAACACGATCCAGATCGGCACCTTCGGCATCATCCTCGCCGCCGCCGGCACGTTCGGTGGCTGGCTCGGCGGCAAGCTGGATGATTTTCTCGGGCCGAAGCGTGTGATCGCCGGCAGCATGACGCTGCTGCTGCTCGCGATCGTCGCGATTCTCATGGTGAGCCGTGATTCGGTTCTGTTCATTCCGGTGACGCCGGCCGTGCCGGGCGGCCCGCTATTCGCCTCGCTGCCGGAGCGCGCCTATCTCCTGCTCGGCTGCGTCATCGGCGCCTGCGGCGCGCCGCTGCAGGCGGCCTCGCGCTCGCTGCTGATCCGCATGGTGCCGAAGGAGCGCGTCGCGCAGTATTTCGGCCTGTTCGCGCTCACCGGCAAGGTGACGTCGTTCATCGGGCCATTGCTGATCGGCACCATCACCGCGGTCACTGCGAGTCAGAAGGCCGGCATGGCGGTGCTGGTGCTGTTCTTCGCGACCGGATTGCTGTTGCTGGCGCGCGTGAGTTCAGATCGTCCTGCGGAGCGGGCTGCCTGAACTCTCTCCGGGGACATTCCGGGGCGTCGCGCAGCACGAACCCGGAATCTCGCGCCTCAGCTCCGGATTCCGGGGTCGCGCTGCGCGCGCCCCGGAACGACGGTGAAGGCGCTCAGTGCCGGAAGTGCCGGACGCCGGTGAGCACCATGGCGATGCCGTGCTCGTCGGCGGCCTTGATGACCTCTTCGTCGCGCACCGATCCGCCCGGCTGGATCACGGCGGTGGCACCGGCCTCGATGCAGGCGAGCATGCCGTCGGCGAACGGGAAGAACGCGTCGGAGGCGACCACCGAGCCCTTGGTCAGCGGCTCGGCGAGCTTGAGCGCGCTGGCCGCATCCAGCGCCTTGCGTGCGGCGATGCGCGCCGAATCCACCCGGCTCATCTGTCCGGCGCCGATGCCGACGGTCGCGGAATCCTTGGCGTAGACGATCGTGTTCGACTTGACATGCTTGGCGACGCGGAAGGCGAAGCGCAGGTCGCGCAGCTCGGCGTCGGTGGGGGCGCGCTTGGTCACCACCTTCAGCTCCATGTCATCGACGACGGCATTGTCGCGGCTCTGCACCAGCAGGCCGCCGGCCACGGTCTTGGCGGTGAGGCCGGCTTCGCGCGGATCGGGCAGGGCGCCGGCGAGCAGCAGCCGCAGGTTCTTGCGCGCTGCGATGATCGAGATCGCCTCGTCGGTGGCGTCGGGCGCGATGATCACCTCGGTGAAGATGCCGGTGATGGCGCGCGCGGTGGCGGCGTCGAGCTTGCGGTTCATCGCGATGATGCCGCCGAACGCCGAGGTCGAGTCGCAGGCCAGCGCCTTCTGATAGGCGGTGACGAGATCGGGGCCTTCGGCGACGCCGCAGGGATTGGCGTGCTTGACGATGACGCAGGCCGCGGTGCGCGCCGGGTCGAACTCGGCGATGCACTCATAGGCCGCATCGGTGTCGTTGATGTTGTTGTAGGACAGCTCCTTACCCTGCAGTTGGCGCGCGGTGGCGACGCCGGGACGGCGGCCGGGCAGCGCGTAGAACGCCGCATGCTGGTGCGGGTTCTCGCCATAGCGCAGCGACTGGATCAGCTTGCCGCCGAAGGCCCGGTAGTCGGGCGCGTCGTTCTGGATGGTGGCGGCGAACCAGTTGGAGATCGCAGCATCATAGGCGGCGGTGCGCGCATAGGCCTTGGCGGCAAGCCGGCGGCGCAGCAGCAAGGTGGTCGAGCCCTCGTGGCGCGCGAGGTCCTCGAGCACGGCCTCGTAGTCGTTGACGTCGACGACGACCGCGACATCCTCGTGGTTCTTCGAGGCCGCGCGGATCATCGCCGGGCCGCCGATATCGATGTTCTCGATGCAGTCGCTGAACGACGCGCCGCGCTCGGCGGTGGCCTCGAACGGATAGAGATTGACGACGAGGAGATCGATCGGCGCGATGTTGTGCGCCTTCATCGCCTCGGTGTGCTCGTCATTGCCGCGGATGGCGAGCAGGCCGCCATGCACCTTGGGATGCAGCGTCTTGACGCGACCGTCCATCATCTCGGGAAAGCCGGTGAGGTCGGAGACGTCCTTCACCTTCAGGCCGGCCTCGGCAATGGCCTTGGCGGTGCCGCCGGTGGAGATCAGTTCGACGCCGCGCGCAGCGAGCGCCAGCGCGAAGTCGGCGAGGCGGGTCTTGTCGGAAACGGAGAGCAGAGCACGGCGAACGCGACGAAGCTGGTTTGTCATGGCAAAGAGTCCTGTTGCAGGAGTTCAATTTGCCCAGGCGCACGGCGGTCGATCCCGCGCTCCCCGATGGTGCTCCATCCAAAGTCGCCAGTCGCGCGAGAGCCGGCCTCATATCAGCTTTTGCCGATGGCGACAACGGGGAGGTGTGTGTGCTCGGGATCGATTGAGCGCTCATGTTGGCTCGAACGCGCGTCGCAGGCGGTGCCCTTACCTCGCCCCGCTTGCGGGGAGAGGTCGGATTGCATCGCCAGATGCAATCCGGGTGAAGGGGTACAGGTCTCGCCACGTGCACTTCCCGTGCGTCTGCCCCTCACCCGACCCTCTCCCCGTAAGTAAGGGGAGAGGGAGCCTACTGTCCGTGCAGATATAGCGTGCATCTCGCAGCACGATTCGTCGGCTCATTCCTTGGCGCCGTACCGCTCACAGCGGCAGCTCAGGCTCTCTCCGCCCGTTGCGGCGTCCGTTGGTCTCGGTCGGCGACGCCGACGAGCGGACGAAGCTCCAGCGGATCGACGGGGCCTGCTGCGCGTCCTGCCGGATCACCAGTTGCGTCGTGCGGCGCGGACCGTCATTGCCGGCGAGGAACACGCTGTCCTCGAGGTCGACGCGATCGTCGAACGTCTCGAACGTCCAGACCTCGCGATTGGGCAGCACCAGCATGGCGCCGCGGCCGTCGCTGAGCCGGCTGGCCTTGACGGCCGGATGCAGGTGGAAGCGCAGCGCGTAGTCCGAGCCGCCGCCGCGAAGACGTGCGCCCTGCGCCGGCGTCACGGTGTCCTCGCCGTCGAGCCGCGAGCCGTCCTCGGCGGCCACCAGCACGCGGCGATGGATCAGCCCGAATTTCGCCGCGTAGCCATTGTGCGAGGTCGACAGTACGGTGCCGTCGGGCACGATCTCGCGAAAATTCTCGACCCGCGTCGGACCCGATACGATCGGCGCGCCGTGCAGCAGGCGCTTCATCGCCGACATCTCGACGAAGGTGCAGGACGAGGTGTTGTGATAGGTCAGCGTCGAATGCGCCACCGTGCTGCGCGCAAAGGCGCGCCAATTGTCGCGGCCGGTCGACGGCATGCCGCAATTGATCACGATGCGGCACGGTCCGGAGGACATCTCGAAGGCGAGGCAGCCGGCATGGGCCTCGTGGCTCAGATGCGGTGGCGGCGGCGCACCGGTGTCGACGATCACCGTCATCGGTCCGGCGTCGAGCCGCTGGAAACCGGAATGCGGCATGCTCGCCATCGGCGTGCCGTGGGTATCGTCATAGGCGAGCAGGGTCGCCAGCAGATCGGACGGGGTGCCGCCCATGCCGTTGAACAGCGCCATGTTGCCGTCGCCGTGGCGGAAGAAGCGCAGCATCGGCATCATGCGGTCGATGGCGTTGAGCAGCGCCGGCGGCGGGGCGATGTTGCGGGCCGCAAACGTCTGACGCAGCGGCAGCAGGTCGATCAGCAATTCGATCAGCGCGCCCGGATTGCGCGAGACGTGGCCGCCATCGGGCAGGATCTGCCGCTGCAATTCGTCGGAGAGTTTCCGGGTCGCGCTGCGGATGTGCTTGGCCTGGTTGGCGAGGCACAGCGCGGCGTAACACAGTGCGATCAGCACCTGCAGCCGCGGCGCGCCATCCGGGATGTCGATCGTCGAATAGCGCAGATAGCGGATCTCGCGGGTCAGCCCGCGCAGATAGCGGCGGTAGAACTTGCCGTCGGAATCGGCCAGCACCAGTGGCGCCTGCGACAACAGCGAAATTACCCGTCGCGCCAGCACGTCGGCGCGCCGGCTCAGCGGATGGCGGCCGATCTGGTTGGTGATCCAGTCGTCGACCAAAGCGCGGGCGTTGGCGCGGGTCAGCGCGGTATCGGCTGCGCGCAGATGTCGCAGCCAGCCGAAGCCGAGCAGGGCCACCTCCCAGTCCTCGGACGGCGGCTCCAGGTCGAAGATCGAACGGCCGTGGCAGGTCACGATCTTGCCGGCGAAGACGAAGCGTCCGGCATAGATCTCGGCCGCCCGCGTCGCGTCCGACGTGCGCAGGTCATGCGGCGCAATGATGAGCCGGTCCGCGCGTCCTGGCCACAGCCCGGACACGGATACCGATACACCGCTGACGTTGGACATCAGGCTGCGCGCAAAGCGGCCCATCACCAGCGTCGATATGCGTCTGCGTTGAGCGGCGGACACGCCAAGCCTTGGATTCAGAGGGGGATTCGGTTGCGCATCCTTCATAGATCGCAACTGCCGCCGATACACCATTTTTGGCCCCGGTGCAGCACCATCGCGGGACCAGAATCTGGTGCAAAATCAGGATATAAACGGACTAACGCAACGCCGACGCCCTCAAAGCGCGGCCGACGCAGGGCCGGCGCAGAGCGCACACGATGACACGCTCACGGCCGCCGCTCCAGTCTCGCCGCATAAAAACCGTCGAGACCGCCAAGCCGGGGGTCCTGGTGCGGCAAATGACAGGGCAGGGTGCGCAGGTCGCCGGCCGGCGTGACCAGCTCGGCCAGTCCCGCCACCTCGCCGGAGGTCACGGGGATGCGGCGCAGCTCGGTGGTTTCGGCGAGCACGCGCTCGACCACCTGCTCGCCCTCCTCGGGCTCCAGCGAACAGGTGCAGTAGACCAGGGTTCCGCCCGGCTTGAGCAGGCTGGCCGCCCTGGTCAGCAGCCGCGTCTGCAGGCCCGACAATGCGGTGATGTCGGCCTCGCTGCGCAACCAGCCGACGTCGGGATGGCGCCGGATCGTGCCGGTCGAGGTGCAGGGCGCATCGAGCAGCAGGCCGTCGAAGCCGCCGCTCTCGGCCGGCTGCCATTCGACGGCGTCGGCCACGACCGTCTCGGCCGTGAGCTGCAGCCGGGTCATGTTGTCCTTCAGCCGGTTCATCCGGGCCGGCGACCGGTCGACCGCGGTGACGCGGGCGCCGGCATGGGCGAGCTGGGCGGTCTTGCCGCCCGGCGCCGCGCAGAGGTCGGCGACGGCCTTGCCGCTGACATCGCCGAGCAGGCGCGCCGGCAGGGCGGCAGCGGCGTCCTGGACCCACCATTGTCCCTCGGCAAAGCCCGGCAGCACCGTCACCGAGCCATGCAGCACGGTGCGCACGGTGCCGGTCGGCAGCACCTCGCCGTGCAGCCGCGACGCCCATTGCGCCGGGTCCGACTTCACCGTGAGGTCGAGCGACGGCTCCTGGCCGAGCGCCGCGGCGATGTCCCTGGCGGTCGCTTCGCCGTAATGATCGATCCAGCGCTTGAGCAGCCAGGGCGCGATATCAAGCGGCTGACCGGTGGCATCGTCGAGCAGGCTGGCGCCCTCGCGGGCGCAGCGCCGCAGCACCGCGTTGACGAGTCCGGCATATTTCGCCGCGCGGCGGTCGGCCTGCACCAGGCGGACGGAAAGGTCGACGGCGGCGTGGTCGGGAACGTCCATCCAGAGGATCTGGGCGGCGCCGATCAGCAGCGCGCTCTGTGCCCGCGGCGCGTCGGTCGGCACGCCACGATCCAGCAGCCGCGACAGCACGTGGCCGAGCGTTCCGAGCCGCCGCAAGGTCGTGGCGACCAGCCGGCGCATCAGCGCGCGGTCGCGGTCGGCGAGATGCTTCAGTCCGGGATGCGCGCCGGTTCCGTCGAGCTGATCGTCGAGGGTGCGATGCTTGTGCAGCACGCCGTCGACCACGTCGGCGGCGATGCGTCGTGCCGCCAGGCCTGGGACTTCGGAAGGGGTCGCAAAACGCGGCGGAGGCATGCCTGGGAATTACTCGCGAAAGAAGAAAGGCAGTTCCGCGACCATCGGGTGCATGCCATCAGCTTGCGGGTCCTCTGTCACCGGAATATGCCAAATGTAAGAATCGGCTCCGCTTTTTTTAGACCTGTTTTCCCCGGCGTGCTCACACGATCTGATGATGTCGGGAAGGATCCGGTGCAACGGTGGAATGGTACGATGAGCAACGAACCCAACAACGAGCGCAAGCCCGCATTGTCGGTGGTCGCCAGCAACGACAATCCGCGCAAGCCGCTCACTCCGGCCGCGCAGCGTGCGCTGGCCGAGGCGGAGGAGCGGCGTCGTCTCGCGGCCGAGCAGGCGACGCCGATGCCGAGGGAGCTGCAGGGTCCGAAGGGACCGGAGCCGACCCGCTACGGCGACTGGGAGAAAAAGGGAATCATCTCGGACTTCTGATACATCCGCCGGGCGCGCGCCGTCAGGCATGGTGATGGCGCGGGGGACGGAGAATCAGTTCGGCCGCTTCGGCTTCAGCGGGTCACGACCACCGTGGTGCCGATCGACACGCGCTCGTAGAGGTCGGTGATGTCGCTGTTCAGCATGCGGATGCAGCCGTAGGAGACGTAGCCGCCGACCGAGTTCGGCACATTGGTGCCGTGGATGGCATATTCGCCGCCCGCGAGCGTCATGGCGGCGACGCCCATCGGATTCTGCGGCGAGCCGCCGGGGATCACGTCGGGGATGTTGGGCTTGTCGCGCTTGACGTCGGCCGGCGGCGCCCAGGCCGGATTCCTGTACTTGCCGTCGATCTTGGTGGTGCCGGCCCATTGCCGGCCGGCCTTGCCGACGCCGACCGTGTAGCGCATGGCGTGGCTGCCATCGAGCACGAGGTAGAGCTTGCGCTCGCCGGTCTTCACCACGATCGTGCCGGGCGAATAGTCGCCGGCGATGCTGACCAGCTCGGGACGGGCGGACGCAGAGTCGGCCGTCGTGACCATGGCTCCGACCACCGACGCGGCCATCATCGCCGCCTTCACGGCCGGCCCGATCGCTCCAATCGGCCTCGCCATTCCTCTTCGCCCCATCGCTGCGACCTCCGCTCTTGCGGGAGCACTCGGATGGCTGGAGGAAATGAAAACTTCCTCTGCAAGTAAATGACCTGAAAACAACACTCGGCCGGAATCCGGCCCGCAACACGGATTCGCCGGCGGGGCCAGCGGAGCGAACCCGGCCGGGCACGTGCAATCTATTTGAGGCGGGTGATCGCCGACAGCGCCCGGACGGCGAATGTGCGCGGATGATCGTGGATGTAGTCGGACGTCGCCTGGCGGACGTAGTCGTGCTGGCGCACGTTCGATCCGATGGCCCACAGGGCTGCGGCCGCAACCACCATCCGGCCGCGCTGGGCCGCGTCGTAGCGCTGCTCCAGCGTGTCGTAGATGTCCTTCGGACCGCCGACCATGGCCACCGTGAGACGGGCGGTGTCGAGCGCGATGAGCTCGGACTGATTGGTGATGGAGGCGAAGAAGTCGAGGATCATGCGCACATAGCGGCCGTCGCCTTCAGCGAACGAGGCGCCCCACAGCAGGTCCAGGTCGGTCGGGGTCCTGATCGTGATGTCCTCGAGCCGGGCGGGAGCGCTGCCGAACTGATCCTCCAGCGTGGCGTCGAGGGCGCTGGCGCCGAAACGGCCGCGAAACCTGCCAGCCTCAGCGGCATGTCCCGAGAGCCGGACCGCGGCCAGGAAGGCCGAAGCCGCCTTGCCGTCTACCTCGGGCGGCGCCAGCCGATCGATCCAGTCGGGATGCAGCGCGAAGGACCGCGCCAACAGCCCGGTCACCGGCGGGTAGGCGGTCCAATCCCGCCCTTCCGACTTCAGGGTCGCGAACACGTGGACCAGGCCCTCGATGCGCGGATCCCGGTAGAAGAACGCGACCGAGGTCTTCAGTTCCGGCGACTGCGGCATGAGCTGCGCCGTCGAAGGACCGATCCCGCCCGCCAAAGCGAGGAGAACGCAGCCCAGCCGGGCCGCGTTCTCCAACCGTCTCCTGAGAGGTCCAGCGGACATGCGCTAGGCCTGCTTCTCCTTGCGGTTCTGCCGGTGCTGGACGAGATCATCGACCACGCCGGGATCGGCAAGGGTCGAGGTGTCGCCGAGCGCGCCCGGCTCGTCCTCGGCGATCTTGCGCAGGATGCGGCGCATGATCTTGCCGGAGCGGGTCTTGGGCAGGCCGGGGGCGAACTGGATCTGGTCGGGCGAGGCGATCGGGCCGATCTCCTTGCGCACCCAGGCGACGAGCTCCTTGCGCAGCTCCTCGCTCGGCTGCTCACCGGCCATCAGGGTGACATAGGCGTAGATGCCCTGGCCCTTGATGTCGTGCGGATAGCCGACCACGGCCGCTTCCGAGACCTTGGCGTGCGCGACCAGCGCGCTCTCCACCTCGGCGGTGCCCATGCGGTGGCCGGAGACGTTGATGACGTCATCGACGCGGCCGGTGATCCAGTAATAGCCGTCGGCGTCGCGGCGGCAGCCGTCGCCGGTGAAGTACTTGCCCTTGTAGGTCGAGAAGTAGGTCATCTCGAATCGGGCATGGTCGCCGTAGACCGTGCGCATCTGGCCGGGCCAGGAGCGGGTGAGGCAGAGATTGCCCTCGGTCGCGCCTTCCAGCGTCTTGCCGTCGGCATCGACGATCTCGGGCACGACGCCGAAGAACGGCCGCGTCGCCGAGCCCGGCTTGAGCTTGGTCGCGCCCGGCAGCGGCGTGATCAGGATGCCGCCGGTCTCGGTCTGCCACCAGGTGTCGACGATCGGGCAGCGGTCGTCGCCGACGACGCGGTGATACCACTCCCAGGCTTCCGGATTGATCGGCTCGCCGACCGAGCCGAGCAGGCGCAGAGACGCGCGCGAGGTCTTCTTCACCGGCCCGTCGCCACCCTGCATCAGCGCGCGGATCGCGGTCGGCGCGGTGTAGAAGATGTTGACCTTGTGCTTGTCGATGACGTTCCAGAACCGCGAATTGTCCGGATAGTTCGGCACGCCTTCGAACATCAGCGAGATGGCGCCGTTGGCCAGCGGTCCATAGAGAATGTAGCTGTGGCCGGTGACCCAGCCGACGTCGGCGGTGCACCAGTAGACGTCGCCCTCGTGATAGTCGAACACGTATTGGTGCGTCATCGCGGCGTAGACGAGATAGCCGCCGGTGGTGTGCAGCACGCCCTTGGGCTGGCCGGTCGAGCCCGAGGTGTAGAGGATGAACAGCGGATCCTCCGCATGCATCGGCTCGCACGGGCATTCGGTCGTCACCATCTCCGCGGCCTCGTGGTACCAGAGGTCGCGGCTCGGATTCATCTCGATCTTGCCGCCGGTGCGCTTGACCACGACGACCCAGTCGACATTGTCGACCTTGTTCAGCGCCGCGTCGACATTGGCCTTGAGCGGCACCTTGCGGCCGCCGCGCAGGCCCTCGTCGGCGGTGATGATGATCTTGGAATCGCAGTCCTTGATGCGCTGGGCGAGCGAGTCCGGCGAGAAGCCGGCGAACACCACCGAATGGATGGCGCCGATGCGGGCGCAGGCCAGCATCGCGTAAGCCGCCTCCGGGATCATCGGCAGATAGATGGTGACGCGGTCGCCCTTCTTGACGTTGCGGTTGCGCAGGATGTTGGCCATCCGGCACACCTCGTCGTGCAGCTCGCGATAGGTGATGTGCTTGGACTGCGAGGGGTCGTCGCCCTCCCAGATGATCGCGGTCTGGTCGCCGCGGGTTGCGAGATGGCGGTCGACGCAGTTGTAGGCGGCGTTGAGGACGCCGTCCTCGAACCATTTGATCGAGATGTTGCCGGGGGCGTAGGAGGCGTTCTCGATCTTCGTCGGTGCCTTGACCCAGTCGACGCGCCTGGCCTGCTCGGCCCAGAAGCCGTTGGGGTCCTTGATCGAGCGCGCGTACATCTCCTGGTACTTCGCGTCGTCGACAAAGGCGCGTTTCGCCCATTCGGCCGGAACGTCGTAGATCTTCTCGGACATTTCACACCCTCCACATGCGGCCCGCCGTGGTCCGGCGCAGGCCATCGTTGTTCCCACTATGCGTCCGCGTAACCGGCGGCGACAAGGCAAGACAAGTAGGACCTTCGGCGGGGAGGCGGTCTGCGCAGGATCAAAGAATTGTGCGCGGAGGTTGAGCGCGCCGGTCACACTTCGGAGGTCGCTACAGTCTGCAGCATCAAGGTTACCCGGAATCCGGGCGCGCACCGGTATTTTGCAACCGTTCTGCTCAAAATTAGGGACTCGCTATCCGGCCCGTCACGCCCTAAATCGCCTTGAAGCTGTGGATAACCCGGCCGGAACCAAACCGGACTCCGGGGCATTGAGCGGATGAAAACGACGGCAGGGCGTCTAAAGCAATGATGGACCAGCAGAATTTCGAGAGCCCGCGGGTCGGCCCGGCCGATGCCGATGTCGCGCTCGCGAAGGCGCTGGGCCAGTGGCCGCCCAAGCCGCCGCGCCGCAAGCTGACCTTGAAGGATCTCGCCCACGCCAAGACCGCCGACGCGCAAGGCAACGCCAAGACCTCGGTCGAGGAACTCGCCAGGCGCATCGGGCTGAAGCTCGGCGACCAGACCGCGCTGACCATCCGCCGCATCAGGCGGGGCAAGAGCTATACCTTCATCCGCGCCAACGGCACCCCGATCCGCCACGCCGGCACCATTCGCCGCCTGCATGCGATGGCGGTGCCGCCGGCCTATCGCGAGGTGCGCTACGCCCCCGATCCGAACCTCCATCTGCAGGCGGTGGGTGTCGACGCCGCCGGCCGGCTGCAATATCGCTATCACGCCGATTGGGAGAAGGTGCGCGAGCATCGCAAGGCGCATCGTCTCGCCAAGCTGGTCGGCGCGCTGCCGCGCATCCGCCGCGCGGTGTCGAAACATCTCGCCGGCGACGAGCCGACGCGCGAGTTCGCGCTGGCGGCCGTGATCGAGCTGATCGCGCGCACCGCGATCCGTCCCGGCAACGAATCCTATGCGCGGCTCAACGGCACGCGCGGCGCCACCACATTGTTGAAGTCGAACGTCACGCTCGAGGATGACTCCCTGGTGCTGACCTTCAAGGCCAAGGGCGGCAAGGCGGTGCGCAAGGAATGCGACGCCGCCAAGCTGGTGCGGGCCGTCGGCATCCTGCGCGGCGTCCCCGGCCGCCGCATGTTCCAATACCGCGACGCCCAGGGCGTGGTGCGCGCGGTCTCGACCACGCAGGTCAACGCGTTCCTGCGCGAGATCGCCGGCATCAAGATCTCGCTGAAGGATTTCCGCACGCTGATGGCCTCGGCCGTCGCCCTGGAGACCTTGTCGCGAATCACGCCCGCGGCGAGCGCGCGCGGCCGCAAGAAGCAGATCCTGGAAGCGATCCGCGCCGCCGCCGACGAGCTCACCAACACGCCGGCGATCTGCCGCAAGAGCTACGTGCACGACACCATCGTCACGGCGTTCGAGGACGGCATCCTCGAACGCTTCGCCGCCACCATGAAGGGCCAGCGCTCGCAGACGCGGCGCGAGCAGTTGCTGGCGCAAGTGGTGACGGCGGTCTCCGCCTGACGCCTCAAACGATCAAGCCTGGCACCGCGGCCCGATCTTCGCCGAGGCGAGGAAGCGCGCGATCGGGTCGAGTTGCTTGCACGACGCCGCCGACGTCTTCACGGGCTGCGGATTGCGCTTGGCCGGCCGCAGCACAGCGGCTTTGCCGGACGCCTTCGCCCGGCGCGCCGGCGACCCGCTACGCCCTTCCGCCCGCACGGCCCGCGAGACCAGTGGCAGATAGACGTCCTCGTTGTACTCGATCGGCTGTGTCGCGAAGCTGCGATCCGTCTCGCTCAGCGTATCAACGCCCGGAATGGGCTCGCGGATCAGCGACGAGGTCGTGTCGCTCATGTCGCCGGGCGTCGCCGCGGCGAGCACCATCTTCGTTGCAAGCAAGCAGCAGATTATCACGAGGCAGAACCCCGCAATCCAGATCGTTCTGTTCACTGTAGGAAACCCCCGCCGATCGCGCCGGACAGTGCGGGACATCCCCTTCCCGCAGCCGGCGCCGTGCCGACCAATCAACCTTAAGAAAGTCTTACTCGCAATATTTTCGGCAGGTTCGGCCGGGCTCGGCTCGCATTGTAGTTAATGGCGGCGATGATCGGTCATCGGCCTCGGCCAATGACCGACAGAGAGCTGATCAGTTCGCAGCAGGCTGCGACATTGCGGCGCAGATCTCGTTCAATGAGTCGGCGAGACGATCTCGATCGCCGCAGGTTTCACGGATCACGTTAAATTATGCGCCGAAACTCGCTTCCGGACGCGGCGTAGCTCGGCCCGACACGACGCGAGAGCAACAGCGCTCTCCAACGCATCGATGTCGCAGTCGAACTCATCGTGCGGCGCTGCCGCCGTCTTCATTAGGGAGCTACCCATGTCCAAGCGCATTGCCTTCCTCGCTGCCGCCGCCTTCAGCGCGCTGTCGCTGACCTCGATCGTCGTCGCACCCGCGCACGCCGAGGAGAAGACCGTGATGGTCGGGGGCGCGGCGATGTATCCGTCGAAGAACATCATGCAGAACGCGGTCAACTCGAAGGATCATACGACGCTGGTCGCCGCGGTGAAGGCCGCCGGCCTCGTGCAGACGCTGGAAGGCAAGGGACCGTTCACGGTGTTCGCGCCGACCAACACCGCGTTCGGCAAGCTGCCGGCCGGCACCGTCGACAGCCTCGTCAAGCCGGAGAACAAGGCGACGCTGACCAAGATCCTCACCTATCACGTCGTGCCCGGCAAGCTCGAGGCGTCCGACCTGAAGGACGGCCAGATGCTGAAGACGGTCGAGGGCGAGCAGCTCACCGTCAAGCGCGAGGGCAAGAACGTCATGATCGTCGACGCCAAGGGCGGCACCTCGATGGTGACGATCCCGAACGTCAACCAGTCGAACGGCGTCATCCACGTGGTCGACACCGTGCTGATGCCGGCGTCCTGAGGCCCGGCGTGACACCGGACACATCCGTTTCTTCCTCCTCCTCGCGGATGTGACCAGGAGCGAGCCGGGCCCACCCCGGCTCGCTTTTTTGTGAACGCCATAGTTTTCACGTATCGATTTGATCGGTGCCGGAGCGTAACGGGGCCCGCCGAGCCGGCGTATAATGACCGTGACGAATGCAAGCGACGGAGCCGACCGCCATGACGAGCGCCACCACCAGCGCCCCCTCGACCCTCGCGGCGACCGGGGGACCTGCAACTGGAGTCGCGACCAAGGTCATTCAGCCGGCCTGGGTGCGCGTCATGCATTGGATCAACGCCGTCGCGATGATCATGATGATCATGTCGGGCTGGCAGATCTACAACGCCTCTCCGCTGTTCGACTTCCGCTTCGACCGCAGCTTCACGCTCGGCGGCTGGCTCGGCGGCGCGCTGCTGTGGCACTTCGCGGCGATGTGGCTGCTGATGCTGAACGGGCTCGCTTATCTCGTCACCGGTCTCGCCACCGGCCGGTTCCGCCGCAAGCTGCTGCCGGTCTCGCCGGCGTCCGTCATCGCCGACCTCAAGGCCGCGCTGACCTTCAAGCTCGCCCATGACGACCTCACCGCCTACAACGCGGTGCAGAAGCTGCTCTATCTCGGCATCATCGGCGTCGGCATCGTCGTCGTGCTCACCGGCCTGTCGATGTGGAAGCCGGTCCAGCTGCACTGGCTGGTCAGCCTGTTCGGCGACTATCCGGCCGCGCGCTACGTCCATTTCGTCTGCATGGCGCTGATCTGCGCCTTCCTGGTGATCCACATCCTGCTCGCGCTGCTGGTGCCGAAGAGCCTGCGCGCGATGATCATCGGTCGCTGAGAGGAGAGAGTATCATGGCCAAGCGTCCGTTCCTCATTCCCGGCGTCGACAAGCGGCTCCTGATCAAGGACTCGTTGAAGGTGATGCCCGACCTCACCCGGCGCCGCTTCCTCACCGGCGGCGCCAGCCTGGGCGCGCTGACCCTGCTCACCGGCTGCGACGTCGTCGACGGCGACACGGCGGAGGAGCTGCTCAAGAAGGTGTCGAAGTTCAACGACGCCGTGCAGGCCTGGATGTTCAATCCGGACGCGCTGGCGCCGACCTTTCCGGAGAGCGCGATCACCAAGCCGTTCCCGTTCAATGCCTACTACACGCTCGACGAGGCGCCGGAGATCGATGCCGCTGACTGGAAGCTCGAGGTGCGCGGCCTCGTCGACAACAAGAAGTCGTGGACGCTGGACGAGCTGCATGCGCTGCCGCAGGTGACGCAGATCACGCGTCATATCTGCGTCGAGGGCTGGAGCGCGATCGGCTCCTGGACCGGCACGCCCTTGCGCGACTTCCTCAAGCTGATCGGCGCGGATATCAGCGCGAAATATGTCTGGTTCAACTGCGCCGACAAGGACGGCTACAATTCGCCCTTGGACATGCGCACCGCGCTGCATCCGCAGACCCAGATGACCTTCAAGTTCGCCGACCAGATCCTGCCGCGCGCCTACGGCTACCCGATGAAGATCCGCGTCCCCACCAAGCTCGGCTTCAAGAACCCGAAATACGTCGTCGCGATGGAAATCACCAACGACTACAAGGGCGGCTATTGGGAGGATCAGGGGTACAATTCGTTCAGCGGGAGCTGATCGTCGGTCCGCTTGAGGCCGAGCTGCGCGCGACACACTCCGCTGTCGTCCCGGCGAACGCCGGGACCCATAACCACAGGGGGGTATGAGGCAGGCAACTGGCAGCCGCATCCCTCGATAGCTTCCGCGGTATGGGTCCCGGCGTTCGCCGGGACGACACCGTGAGCTAGGTGCGGTCGGAGCGCTTCAACTTGCCTTGCATCGCCGCCATCACCGCTCCCAGCAGCAACAAGGCCGCCGATACGTTCAGCGCATAGGTCAAACTCCCCATCGCATCGGTGATCGCGCCGACGGCGAAGGGTCCGAGCGTCTGGCCGACGCCGAACGAGATGGTCAGCGCGGCGATCGCGCCCGGCCAGGCGCTCTGCGGCAGGTTGAAGCGCACGAAGGCGGTGGTGGCCGTGGTCACGGTCGAAAAGGCGATGCCGAACACAGCGGCCGACAGCGTCAGCATGACAGGCGAATGGCTGAGCGAGGGCAGGGCGGCGCCGATCGCGTTGATGGTGAGGATGAGGGCGGTGGGCCAGCCGCCGCGGTCGAGCGCCAGCACGCGCCGCCACACCCAGGGCGTGGTGAAGCCGGCGAGGCCAATGAGACACCAGAAGCCTGATTGCGCCGCGGCGCCGCCGCCGAGATCGCGCACATACGCGATCATGAAGGTGAGATAGGCGATATAGCCGGCGCCGTAGAGGAAGTAGCCGAACAGATAGATCGCCATCGGCCGCAGCGAGACGCGGTCGGTGCGGGTCTCCGCCGTGGCGGCGTTCGCCGGGAGCCGCATCGCGAGCAGCGGCCCGATCAGCACCGCGCCGACCGCGGCGAGCACGGCCCATACGATCCACCATGAGCCGGGCCCGAAGGCCTGCAGCACGAAGGGGGCGATCAGGCCGGAGATGACGATGCCGAGCGGCGGCCCGGCATAGAACAGGCTCAGCACGAAGCTCGCCTGCGCCGGCCGCGCCAGGGCGACCCGCGCCGCCAGCGCGCCGCCGGCCACCAGCGCGACGCCGGCGCCGATGCCGGTCACGAGCCGCGCCAGGCTGAGCGCGATGAAGTCACCGGTCATGGCGCACACCACGAGCGAGGCCAGCGCCGCCAGCGTTCCGCCGCGCACTGCGGCCAGGCCGCCGTAGCGCCGGGCCAGCTGCGCGGCGATCAGCGCGCCGATGAGATAGCCGGCGGCGTTGACCGTGTTCATGAAGCCGGCCGCCGAGTATGACCAATGCAGGCTGTCCCGCATGTCCGGCAGCACCAGCGCGTAGGCGAAGCGGCCGATGCCGAGACCGATGATCGGACCCAGCGACAGCGTGAGGTTGGTCAACGCCGGGTGGGCCGGTGTCGGGTCGGATGGGGAGGCTGGCAAGACATGCTCCGGCGCGGCGATCGGCCGGCAATTCATGCTATTCGGCCGCGATTTTCGCGCACATTACCGCCCGCCTCGCCGCGACAGAAGTGGTGCGCCGGCAATGGTGGCTTGCCAACGGCGCAGGAGGGCTTTAGCACTCCGCCGTTTTGAGAGATCCCGTCATTGCCGGGCGCCTGCTTTCGATCCGCTCGAGGCAGACCGGCAATCCAGCCATCCCAAGGATGGATGCCCGCGCAATGCCCCGGCATGACAAGCCCCGTGAGGACAACGACCATGGCGACCCAGAAGCTCCTTTTGCTGCCCGGCGACGGCATCGGCCCCGAAGTGATGGCCGAGGTGAAGCGCCTGATCGGCTGGCTCAACGCCAAGGGACTGGCCTCGTTCGAGACCGAGGACGGCCTGGTCGGCGGCGCCGCCTATGACGCTCATGGCGCCTCGATCTCGGAAGCCGACATGGACAAGGCCAAGGCGGCCGACGCCATCATCTTCGGCGCCGTCGGCGGTCCGAAATGGGATGGCGTTCCCTACGAGGTGCGTCCCGAGGCGGGCCTGCTCCGCCTGCGCAAGGATCTCGGCCTGTTCGCCAATCTGCGTCCCGCCGTGTGCTATCCGGCGCTCGCCGATGCCTCCAGCCTGAAGCGCGAGATCGTCGAGGGCCTCGACATCATGATCGTGCGCGAGCTCACCGGCGGCGTGTATTTCGGCGAGCCAAAGACCATCACCGATCTCGGCAACGGTCAGAAGCGCGCGATCGATACCCAGGTCTACGACACCTATGAGATCGAGCGCATCGCCCGCGTCGCCTTCGACCTCGCGCGTAAGCGCAAGAACAAGGTGACGTCGATGGAGAAGCGCAACGTCATGAAGTCGGGCGTGCTCTGGAACGAGGTCGTCACCGCGGTCCACAATCGCGAGTACAAGGACGTCACGCTCGAGCACCAGCTCGCCGATTCCGGCGGCATGAACCTGGTGAAATACCCGAAGATGTTCGACGTCATCGTCACCGACAATCTGTTCGGCGACATGCTGTCGGACATCGCGGCGATGCTGACCGGATCGCTCGGCATGCTGCCGTCCGCCTCGCTCGGCGAGGTCGACGCCAAGACCCACAAGCGCCGCGCGCTGTACGAGCCGGTGCACGGCTCGGCGCCGGATATCGCCGGCAAGGGTCTCGCCAACCCGATCGCGATGCTGACCTCGTTCGGCATGGCGCTGCGCTACTCCTTCGACATGGGCGCGCTCGCCGACAAGCTCGACGCCGCCATCGCCGCCGTGCTGGCCTCGGGTCTGCGCACCGCCGACATCAAGGCCGAGGGCTCGACGCCCGCTTCGACTACGCAGATGGGCGAGGCGATCATCAAGGAGCTGGAGAAGCTGACGGCGTAGTCGGGAGCGGATGCTCCTTCGAGCCGAGCTCTCACCCCGCTGACAGTCTGCTCCCCTCCCCCTTGCGGGGAGGGGTCGGGGGTGGGGGTCCCCACCCAGTGAGCCCGCTCGGGGCATCGTCATTCTTCCAACTCGCAACCGTTCGTCGTCACCTCGATGCGCTTCTCCCGAAGCGCATGCCGTGCGCCTTCACGCGGACTCATCAGGCAGCGTCGCCCGGAGACCCCCACCCCCGACCCCTCCCCGCAAGGGGGAGGGGAGGACACTGTCGCCGGGGTGAGCTCGATCAACTCATTAGTTCGGTCTCGAATCGACTGCTCGCGAGGCGCATGCCGGCCCGCCCGTCGGGCAAATCAGTTCGTCATTTTGCGCGATCCATCTCGATCGGCAGCCGCGAACAAGCATCGTTCATCCCGGAATCCCTCGCGCCGAAAAACTCATTTCCCCCGCGCGATCAACCTGATGCGTTGATCCAGCCTGCTGACGCCAAAAATTTCGCTTTCGTCTTTCCAGAATCCGTGTTCCTCTCCCCTCGTCCCGTCTCGCTTGCAAGGGGCGTTTCGCGATCGTCACGAGGCGTGAGGCGGGGATGCGGTGGCCGCGAGGGCTCGCAGCATGTCCTTGGGCATGCGGACGAACGAGGCTCTTGCGGACGTGAAGCTGCGTGGTCCTGGCGCCCCGATGCTGGCGCCAAGTCGGAAGGGCGATGATCCCGACGACGACGGTGGCTAACAGGCCGGACACCGGGGAGAGCGCAGAGTAAGCGTGAAAACCATCGCGCAGGGAAGGCCGGGTCGGTCCGGCTGTACCTGTGGTTCCTGCCCCGTGCATTCTTTCCGCACGGGGGCCACGGGCCTCAGCCGAGGCTCGGCCTTCCCTGCGCCCTTGCTTCCGATGAGGGCGGAATCGATCGCAATACTCGGACGCGAAAGCGGGCGCGAGGATGAACAATCGTGCCAAATATTCCGTTGTCTTCCCCGCAAACGCGGGGAGCCATCCTCGCCGACGCCGATGCGAGGCACGCTGGAGCGACGCAATGAGGCGCCAACGGCCGCCGGTGGCTATGGATCCCGGCGTTCGCCGGGATGACACTGAACGGAAGGTGGCAGATGCGGGCTCGCGGATGGCGTTCAATGTGTCAGCCATGTCCCCGAACGCCCGTAAGCCATCTGTCCGAACGGTCGCCCGCGGCGCATGACGGAGAGAGGTTCATGGCGACCACCCCAGAAACCAGAAAGGCCGGGCGGGGCCCGGCCTTGATGATCAGATGACGCGGTCGTCCTCAGTAGGGAATCGGAATCCGGGTCGGGTAGCCACCGAGATCGGACGGCGCCATCAGCGGCTGGCGGTCGATCGGGCGGTTCAGGTTTTCGCGGGCGAACGACGGATAGCCGACGGCCGGCGGGAAGGCGTAATCCGAGAACTTGCGGTCGCCCGGGAGAACCTCGGTGCCGCCGTCGAGGAAGGAGCGGCGGGTGATGTAGATGCGGGTCCGCGGGCCGGACTGGTAGGAATAGTTCGGATTGCCGCTGCTATAGGTGGTCGTGACGCGACGCTTCGCGGGGGCGGCATCGGCCGAGGTGACGGCAAGAGACGTGACGGCAAGACCGGTCGCGGCGATCACCGCCAAGGCCATGACCCGGGTCGCAGCAGAAAATTCAATCATCACGTCCTCTTCCTCGCGCCAAAAGGGGCGGGCGCTCGCCATGCGCATGATTTGGCTCGCACAATATCTGGGTCGGCTGTGGCATCACAAGGTCATTCCCGCGGCCGCACCGAAGATAAATTCCCGCTGTGGCGGGAAAGTTGCATCAAAATCCGTCACTTGGCTGCCGATGCGGACGCCCGAATGGGGCGCGGTCACGCCCAGCAACATCCGGACGCAGGCGGAGATTCACAGCGCGCCGCGCAGCCTCGGATTGGCGGTCGACGTCACCCAATCGGGGCTGCCGGTGGCGACGGCGGGTTCGTCGCAGCCGCCGCGCCGCTGATCGGACCCCGTGAACAGCTGGCTCAGGGCCCGGTGCCGGTCGGGCGCCAGCAGGGTCAGCCGGTTGAGCATGCAGCCGACCATGGCGCGGCGCGCCGGCATCGTCACGCCCTGGCACGACCAGCCGGAGATCCGCAAGCTCGGCTCGGCGATGGTCTTGAGAAAGCCGAGGCAGGCCCCGGCGCCCTCGGGCGCCCCGGCCCGGCGCACCAGGCCGACTGGGCCGAACCGGCTGTCGATCACGCCCGCGGTCTCGAGTTCGGAGGCGGTGCTGCGCCCCATCCGGACCGCGAGATCGGCCCGCGGATCACGCCTGGCATCGCGCTCCGATCCGAACCGGTAGACCTCGAGCTCGGCAGTCGGCCGATCGGCGGGCTCGCCCCAGCGCAGCACGTCCTTGCGGCCGCCTTCGGGGTGGGTGAGCACGGTATAGGTGGCGGTCCTGTCGGGCTGGTCGGTGAGGCGGAGCGAGAACGCCGGCACTGCGGCGTCGGCCAAGGTCCAGCCGGCGCGGCCGGGCGTGTCATCGCCGCGGTCGAGATGGTTCCAGCCGGCCACGCCGAGCATGGCGATCAGCGCCAGAGCCCCCACATAGGCGAACAGGCGCGCAAAGGTGCTGCAGACCTCGTCCGCGAAGCTCTTGAGCCCTTGCAGGACGGACCCGGATCGGGGCGCTGCGGCTGTTCTGGCCGAATTGGACTGCATCGAATGCGAGACGTCGTGGTAACGTTGTGTCAGGGACGTTTCTCGCATAGAAGCGCTGCCGCTTCGGTTTCCGCTGAGATGCGCGGCCGGCCTTATTTCTTCGGAGAGTGAACGATGGGTTACAAAGTCGCAGTGGTCGGCGCGACCGGCAATGTCGGACGGGAAATGCTCAATATTCTCGACGAGCGCCAATTCCCCGCCGACGAGGTCGTGGCGCTGGCCTCACGCCGCAGCGTCGGCGTCGAGGTGTCCTATGGCGACCGCACGCTGAAGGTCAAAGCGCTCGAGCACTACGATTTTGCCGATGTCGACATCTGCCTGATGTCGGCCGGTGGCTCGGTGTCGAAGGAGTGGTCGCCCAAGATCGGCGCCGCCGGCGCGGTCGTCATCGACAACTCGTCGGCCTGGCGCATGGATCCCGACGTGCCGCTGATTGTGCCGGAGGTGAATGCCGACGCCGCCGCCGGCTTCAACAAGAAGAACATCATCGCCAATCCGAACTGCTCGACCGCCCAGCTCGTGGTCGCGTTGAAGCCGCTGCATGACAAGGCGAAGATCACGCGCGTCGTGGTGTCGACCTATCAGTCGGTGTCCGGCGCCGGCAAGGATGCGATGGACGAATTGTTCTCGCAGACCAAGGCCGTCTACACCAACGACGAGCTGATCAACAACAAGTTCCCCAAGCGCATCGCCTTCAACGTCATTCCGCAGATCGACGTCTTCATGGAAGACGGCTTCACCAAGGAAGAGTGGAAGATGATGGCGGAGACCAAGAAGATCCTGGATCCGAAGATCAAGCTGACCGCGACCTGCGTGCGCGTGCCGGTGTTCGTCGGCCACTCCGAAGCCGTCAACGTCGAGTTCGAGAATCCGATCACGGCGGACGAGGCCCGCAACATCCTGCGCAACGCGCCGGGCTGTCTCGTGATCGACAAGCACGAGCCGGGCGGCTACGTGACGCCTTATGAGGCGGCCGGCGAGGACGCGACCTATATCAGCCGCATCCGCGAGGACGGCACGGTCGAGAACGGCCTCGCCTTCTGGTGCGTGTCCGACAATCTGCGCAAGGGCGCGGCGCTGAACGCGATCCAGATCGCGGAAGTGCTGATCAACCGCAAGCTGATCACCGCCAAGAAGAAGGCGGCCTAATAGACGCACGGTGCGCCGTCGCCCCGGTAAGCGTCATGGCCGTCGCATATGACAATGGAAGTCTGGGGATCGTCTGTCTCTAAGTCGTCATGGCCGGGCTTGTCCCGGCCATCCACGTCGTTCGGCATGTTGAGGACCACGTGGATGCCCGGGACAAGCCCGGGCATGACGGAGTCACTAATCAGAAGGGTCGTTCGCGGGCGAGACCTGGTGGGATGACCGAGCCGATTCGGGGTGGGGTCGAAATTGGCTGAGAGCAGCAAGACCGAGCCGGCAGCGGCGCAAGCCCCGGTGTCGGCGAAGCACGCGCCGGGTCCGCTCGAGCGCGGGCTTGAAGGCTTCCTGTTCAAGAGCCGCTGGCTGATGGCGCCGTTCTATGTCGGCCTCGTCGTCAGCCTCGTCGTGCTGCTGTTCAAGTTCGTGCTGCTGCTGTGGGAGAATATCGTTCATCTGCCGTCCGCCAGGGAGAGCGACATCATCCTCGGCGTGCTCAGCCTGATCGACGTCTGCCTGACCGGCAATCTGGTGCTGATCGTGGTGTTCTCCGGCTATGAGAACTTCGTCTCGCGCATCGATCCCGGCGGCCATCCCGACTGGCCGGAATGGATGACCAAGGTCGACTTCGCCGGCCTGAAGCAGAAGCTGCTCGCCTCGATCGTCGCGATCTCGGCGATCCAGCTGTTGAAGGCGTTCATGAATCTCGACGCCGGCTACGACTCGACCAAGCTCGCCTGGCTGGTCGGCGTGCATATGACCTTCGTGGTGTCGACCCTGATGCTGGCGCTGTCGGACCGCTGGTCGGGCGACCATTGATGGGCGGCGAATAGCGAGGCGCGCATGGCGAATAGGGCAGGTGAACTACTCGCTGTTCCCCATTCGCTATTCGCCAGCGCGCGCGCTCTTGAATTCCTTGGTGGACTTGTCGAGCACGAACAGCGAGCCCTCGGCGACGCCGAAATAGGCGCCATGGAGCTGAAGGTCTCCCGCCTCGACGCGGCTGCGCACGAACGGGAAGGTCATCAGGTTCTCGAGGCTGCGGAACACCGCGGCCTTCTCGATCCGGGTGACGAAGTCCTGGAAACTCTCATGCGTGCGCTGCTCGACGACCTCGCCGGGCTTGATGAACATCGACATCCAGCGGCCGATGAAGTCGCCGGGCGACAGCGGCGCGGCCTTGTCGACGAAGGCGCGGATGCCGCCGCACTGGGCATGGCCCAGGATGACGATGTGCTTCACCTTCAGCACGGTGACGGCATATTCCAGCGCCGCCGACACGCCGTGCGCGTTGGCGTCCGGCTGATAGATCGGCACCAGGTTGGCGATGTTGCGCAGCACGAACAATTCGCCGGGACCGACGTCGAAGATGACCTCGGGCGAGACGCGCGAGTCGCAGCAGCCGATCACCATCACCTCGGGCGACTGGCCGCGCTCCGAGAGCTCGAGGTAACGGCTCTGTTCGGTCGGCAGGCGTTGGGTGGTGAAGGCGCGGTAGCCTTCGAGCAGGCGTTGCGGAAACGAGATCATGGACCCTGCCTAAACACATGCGGCTTCCGGGAACAAGCCTTTCGGGCCGGCTCCCGAAATGGTATCGCGGGCCGCGCCGATAAACCAAGGGAAACGCCGCAATGATCCGCCCGCGCCGCAGTCTTCTGTTCATGCCCGGCTCCAATGCGCGCGCGCTGGAGAAGGGGCGGAACCTGCCGGCCGACGGGCTGATCCTCGATCTCGAGGATTCGGTGGCGCCGGACGCCAAGGCGGCCGCCCGCGACCAGATCGCCAAGGCGGTTGCGGCCGACGGCTACGGCAAGCGGGAGCTGCTGATCCGGATCAACAGCCTGGATACGGCGTGGTGGAGCGACGACGTCGCCATGGCCGGGCAAGCGGCGACCGACGGCATCCTGGTTCCCAAGGTCTCGACCGTCGAGGACCTCCGCCTGGTCACGGATCGGCTGGCCGAGGTCGGGGCCGATCCGGCGCTGAAGGTATGGGCGATGATCGAGACGGCGCGTGCCGTGCTCGATGCCGATCTGCTCGCGGCCACCGTGCACGAGGACGGCTCGCGACTCGCCGGCTTCGTATTCGGGCCCAACGACATCTCGCGTGAGACCCGCATCCGCATGCTGCCGGGCCGCTCCACGATGCTGCCGATGATCAGCCATTGCATCCTGGCGACGCGCGCCCATGGGCTGGAGATCCTGGACGGGCCTTACAGCGATTTCGCCAACACCGACGGCTTCGCGCAGGAATGCATCCAGGCTCGCGATCTCGGCTTCGACGGCAAGACACTGATCCATCCCGGCCAGATCGACGCCTGCAACGCGATCTTCACCCCGCCGGCCGACGAGGTCGCTGCGGCACGCAAGATCATCGCCGCGTTCGAGTTGCCGGAGAATGCCTCGCGCGGCGCGATCCAGATCGAGGGCCGCATGGTCGAGCGGCTGCATGCCGAGATGGCGCGGCGCACGATCGCGATCGCCGACGCGATCGCGGCGGCGGCGAAGTGAGGCGTCAGATGCGGCGGAGGCTGAGGATGTAGTTGACGAGGTCGCCGCGCTGCTCGGCTGTCAGGATGACGTTCGGCATCGTCGGGTGGCTGCTCTGCAGGAACACCTTGAGCGACAGCTCGGTCGTCGACGGCATGTTGGCGACCGCCACGAAATCGGGGGCGGTCGTGGTCTGGGCTCTCGCCCCGCTGGCGTCGATGGCGTGGCAGGTGCTGCACCAGGCCTCCGCCAGCTTGCGTCCCGCCTGCACGCTGTCGGCGGCCGGCGTCACCCCGCCGGCATTGTGCAGCCGGATCAGCAGCATCGCGCCGAGCGCGAGCAGGATCGCGGCGCCGACATGGAGCCAGGTGTTGCGGTGCAGATTCGGCAGGCTCATCGCATTGCTCCGCTGGATGGGAGGGAGACGGCGATCAGTGCTTGACCGCGGCGCTGCCCAGGCGGTCGATGGTCGGGGCGTTGAGGCAGTACTCCTCGTAGTGCTCGGCGCTCGTGCCGGCGGCAAGATCGCGATGGCAGCGCGGCTTGTCCTTGCACATGGCGCAGACGCGCTCCATGTCGCGCAGCACCAGCGGCTCGGCGCGCCCCAGCGCGGCCTCGTCGATGCCGAGCGCCTTCAGCATCTGCGGCAGCTCGTCGGCGGCATGCTCGCCATGTCGGACGAGCTCGTCGAGATCGGCCGGCGTGACCTGCAGGTCCATCGCTATGCGCTCGAAATCGTCGCGGTCGAGCTGCCGGAGCTCGCTCAGCTCTCGCCGGTGCCGGAGCCATTGCGCGAACGTATCGATCAGGAACTGAACCCGCGGATAGGGCTTGGCGTCTACGGTCATGACACGTCTCCGATGATTGACCGCAATCAATCACCGGGTTGCCGCGTGGACGTTGCGGTAGATCAAGCAGCAAATCGGCTCTGCGCCGGCCGCAAAGCTGCCCGGCGACGGTCAGCGCGAGGCAAATCGTTCGGCCGCCCACGCATACAGGCTGCCGGGGATCGGCGCCTCGCCGCCGCGACCCTTCGGCGAGATGTGCAGGCCGATGATCTGGGGATCAGCGATCAACCCGGAGAAGTCGGACGGATCGAAGAACGCCTTCGGCTCGGCATGCACCGTGTAGAAGCTGCGCTTCGGCAGCGCATGGCGCAGCGAGCCATGGCGGCGGCCGAGCGCCGTCAGCGCGGCCGGGCCGAAGATGGCGACGCGGATGTCCGACAGGCGGTCGGAGCCGCCGCGCAGGCGGCGCAGCGCAAAGGTGAGGCGGTGACGCAGCGACAGCCAGTTCGGCGTCAGCTCGTCCTGCGCCATCAGCGCGGTGAATTCGGCGACGATCGGATCCTCCGGCGGCAGGTAGAGCACGGAATTGCCGAGCTGCCGCGGCCGCTCCCAGGCGAAGTAGGGCAGAGCCGGATCAATCTCGACCGGCCTGAGCAGCAGCACGTCGGCATCGAGCCAGAGGCCGGCGCGTTGTGCCATCAGCCGCATCCGGAAGAAGTCGCTGAACTGCAAGGTGGTCCAATCGCGCCAGCTGCCGTCAGGCTGCGGCGGCCTGAGACGTTCGGAGAATGCGTAAGGAAGGATCGCCTCGGCCTCGGCATTGCCGACCCCGTCGGGCAGGCCGGGCAGCGGATCGAAGCTGTAGACCGTGACCTTGTGGCCGGCCGCGAGCTGCGACCGCAGGCAGGTCTGGCGCAGCCGGTCGAGCGGCCCCCGCCAGAAGGTCACGACCTCGGGCACTACACGCGTCAACGGCGGACCTGCTGGGCTGCTCTCGAAACAAGGCCCCGGACGAGGTCCGGGGCCCGCGAACTCACCATCCCTCAGCGGGCCTCAGGCCCAGGCGCGCTCGGCCAGCTTGGCCTCATAGCTGTCGATCGAGGCCTTCTTTTCCAGCGTCAGGCCGATGTCGTCGAGCCCGTTGAGCAGGCAATGCTTGCGGAACGGGTCGATGTCAAACTTGACGGTGCCGCCGTCGGGGCCGCGGATCTCCTGCTTGGCGAGGTCGACCGTCAGGGTCGCGTTGGCACCACGCTCGGCGTCGTCGAACAGCTTGTCGAGATCGGCCTGCGATACGCGGATCGGCAGAATGCCGTTCTTGAAGCAGTTGTTGTAGAAGATGTCGCCGAACGAGGTCGAGATCACGCAGCGGATGCCGTAATCGAGCAGCGCCCAGGGGGCGTGCTCACGGCTCGAGCCGCAGCCGAAATTGTCGCCGGCGACCAGGATCTTGGCGTTGCGGTACGCCGGCTGGTTGAGCACGAAATCCGGGTTCTCGCTGCCGTCGTCCTTGTAGCGCTGCTCCGAGAACAGGCCCTTGCCGAGGCCGGTGCGCTTGATGGTCTTCAGGTACTGCTTGGGGATGATCATGTCGGTGTCGACATTGATGATCTTCAGCGGCGCGGCGACGCCTTCCAGCGTGGTGAACTTGTCCATCGGGGCACCTTCGAGAATACGGGCAGGCCGCTGTTTAGCCCGAACGGCAGGACGGATAAAGTCAAAATCCCGGTGCTATCGGCGGGATCGTCAGTCGACGGACGCCTCGATCGCCTCCATGTCGTCGTCGGACATTCCGAAATGATGGCCGATCTCGTGGATCAGGACATGGCGGACGATGTGGCCGAGGCTCTCGTCGTGCTCGGCCCAGTAGTCGAGGATCGGTCGGCGATAGAGCCAGATCATGTTGGGCAGGCGCGGCAGGTCGTCATTGCTGCGAAACGGCAGTCCCGTGCCCTGAAACAGGCCGAGCAGGTCGAACTCGCTTTCGGCCTGCATCTCGTCGAGCACCTCCTCGGTCGGAAAGTCGTCGACCCGGATGACGACGCCCTCGCACATCCTGCGAAAATGCTCGGGCAGACGCTCGAACATCTCGTGCGCCATGACTTCCATGTCGGCGAGCGAGGGGGCTTTCAGATCTGTCCACATTGCCGCCTTCTAGCCCGGCTTTGATCATCTTGCATCTTGGTTCTATGACATGTGTGGCGGAGCTGGTTGACGCAGGGGATGAAACCGGCGACCGTGACGCGCGAACTGGGGGGTTGAGGGACAGATGAGGCAGATGTCGATGGTGCTGGCCGGAGCGGTGCTGGCTGCGGCGGTCGTGGTCTCGATCTCGGCGGCGGCGCGAGCGGAGGAGGCCGCCGGCGCGCGCGGCGCCGTGCAGAGTGAGGCGAGCACGGATCTTTCCGCGCAGCGCCGGCAACGACGAATCCAGATCTATCCGCGCTACGAGGGTCATTGGCAGCCCGACGTGGTGCCGCGCTTCAATCCGGGTCCGAACGCAGTTCGTGTATGCGATGCCACCTATGTTCCGGAGCATCGGCCGAGCGGCACCGTGATCGTGCCGCATATGAGTTGCGTCTGGCGACGCGGCTGACTCCTGAATCCCGCGCACGGATCGGCTCGGCAAGCGCGCGCATGATTCGGTCGCGATCGATCGCGACGTTGCCCTGATGTTACCGTCCGGACACGGTGCCGATATGTCGCGCACCGCGGCGGAACCACGCGCGACATTTCGGCATTCTGCTCCTGCGCAGGTCTTCATGTCCCATTCACGTCGCTCGTTCGAGACTGATCTGCGTCGCGCTGCTGCGGCCGCCATTCAGGCAACTGACAAGGCGGAATGTACGGAGCCGGACGTGATGTCAGGCGATCGAGGGAGAAGTTCATGACTGTGATGAAGCTGTTGGGCATCGCGGCGGTTGGCGCCGTCCTGGCGATGGCCGCTCCGGCCGAACGCGCGCAGGCGCTGTCGCTGATCAATCCGGGCGCCGCGACGGCGGTGCAGGAGGGCACGGCGCAGGAGACCACCCAGGCGCATTGGCACGGCCGCCGCCACTGGCATCCGCGGCGCCACTATTATCCGCGGCATTACTATCATCCGCGGCATCACTGGCGGCCGCATCACTACGGATATCGCCATCACGGCCGCTGGTAACCCGCGCTTTCCAGTCCCTGGAGACAATGACCGAAATCAAACAGGCCCGCTTTGCGGGCCTGTACGTTGATGGGGGCTGGCAACGAGGTTCGCCATGAAACCATCAGTCAACAGAACCTGGTTCGGGATCAGCATTGTCACGGTGGCGATGCTGCTCGCAAGTTCCGCCGCCACCTCTCCTGTCGCCGCAGCTCCCGCCGTTACGCAGGCGCGTCAGACCGTCACGGATGCTGGCCCGCGCCGGCAGGGTCGCCGATCGAAGCCCGTGGTGGCGACGGCAGAGGTGCCGCATTATCTCGACCGTCCCACGGACTACACGCCAGCCTATCCGCCGGGACCCTTGGTTCTGTTCACGCCGTTCTACGATTGAGGCCGTGTCCGCAAGGCGCGTTGCGTTTCCTGCGTGTGGTTAGTTGCGAAGTCCCCGCACGAGCAGCACGTGAGCCGTTGTGCCGTCATCCGTGATCCTGAGTTGCAGGACGACGTAGAGGCTCCCGTGCATCTCCTTCGCCGCGACGCCACGCCGCAGATGCGCGTGCAACGTGCATCATTCATGCCGCATTCACGTCGCTATCTCTACGTTCATGATGGGGGTGCGCGAATCCACCGATCGGACGACCAGCATCGGCGCTGCATGGGTCCATCGTTGCACAGCATTCAGGGAGAAGGGACCATGATGAGGATGAAGGACCAGCGTGCTGGTCTTGCTCGTCGCCTCAGTCTTGCGGCGGCCACACTGTTTGTCTTGGCGGGCGCGTCCGGACGGCCTGCGCTTGCGATGTCGCCGGTGAGTCCCGGTGCCGGCTCCGCCACGCAGACACCTTCGGACGTGTTGGCCGTTCAGGTCCGAGGCCCCGGTGGCGGCGGGCATCCCGGCGGTGGTGGATTCCACGGTGGGGGCGGTGGCGGCTTCCACGGCGGTCCGGCGTTCCACGGCGGAGGCGGTGGCCCGGCGTTCCATGGCGGCGGCGCCATGTTCAGGGGTGGCGGCGGCAGTCCCGCGTTTCATGGGGGAGGACATGCCTTCGGCGGTGGTGGCCCGCGTCCGGCCTTCCACGGTGGTGGCCCGGCATTCCATGGCGGATTCGGTCCGCGGCCGGTGTTCCATGGCGGTGGCTATCATTATCGTCCGCACTACGCCTACCGGCCGTACTTCCACCATCACCGCCGTCATTTCTACGGCTACCGCAGCTACTACACGCCGATTTATACGACGGGCTACTACTATCCCTACCGTCGCTGCCGCGTCGTCTGGACCCATTACGGGCCACGCCGCATCTGCCACTACCGGCATTGGCGGGGTCATCACTGGCGCCATCATCACCGATGGCATCATCGCCACCGCCACCACTGGCGCTACTACTGATCGTGCTTGAAGTTCGACAAAACAGGAAGGGCGCCCAACGGCGCCCTTCTCTCATTTCAGGGGGATGGAGTGAGGCGCGACAGTCAGAGCCAGTCCTTGAACTGCCAGTTCTTCACGCTCAGCTTCCACGGCACCAGCGTCTCGATGCGCCATTTGGCAAAGCGGCCGGGCGGCCAGTTCGACAACCGCCGCTCCTCCTTCGGAGCCTCCGGCTGGGCGATGATCTTGGCGGGCGGTGTCTTGCGGCGCTGGCGTGTCGCATCGCGGATGAGGTCGACGTATTCCGGCTTGTCGGCCATGTCAGGCTCCTCGGCACGTTCCTCTGCAGACGCGGCGCGTCCGGTGGTAGGATTTTGCGCCCGCGGTCCTAAGAAAGTATTGCCGAACTGCCAAGACTTCACTGAAGATTCGTACCGATCATCACGTCGTGCGCCAGAGCGGATCGTCAGAAGCAACCGACCTCACGATCACTGCGAATGTCAGGACTTTGCTTTCTTCGAGGCCAGTTGCATCCGGCTGGTCAGATCGGCTTTCTCCATCAGCTGCTTCTTGGCTTCCAATTGAGTCTTGCTCGCGAGCGCTGCCTTCTCGCTGAGTTGGCGCTTGGCTTCCAACTGATGTTTCGCAACGGCTTCGGCTTTGCTCGCAAGCTGCTTCTTGGCCTCAAGTTGCATTGATGCAGGATCAGACATTGTCGTGCTCCTTCGCAAGTCCGGGGATATGAATTTTTACGAAGTCGACTTGTTCATCCGTAAGCCCATCGAAAAGACGTTCGGCGGTCAGGTCTTCGGCTGTGAGTTGGCAATCCTTGGTAAGGCTGGGGTCCTTGCCTTGTGCAGCAAGGTCGACTTGATGTTCAAAGCCAGCCTGGCAGAGCTTGGAAAGCGCGCAGGTGATGCAATCGCTGCGATCCCGTCGCGCGCTCAAATAGCTCTTCTCTGCGATGCAGAACTCGTCGAAGTCAGGGCCGTCGTAAGGATTTTGAGGATCGACATTGAATGGATGAATCATACGATTCTCCCGCCCGACGGCGCCTGACCGATCAAATCATAAGAGACCTGTCTTCGAATTGCAACCTTGAAGAGTGCAGTCAGTAAACCGCTCGCACCGCAGCAGGTCGACGATCAGTTCGAAATAAATGGCCGGACATCCCGACGTTTCCGGCGCAAAGTTGAAGGCGTCGGCAGGCATAACAAAGGCGACGTTCGTTGACACGAACGTCGCCTTTTGAAGTCGAGCAACGCAGAAAGCGATGACCGGGCGGCTTGATCAGCGCCAGTCGCGCACGTCGACGAAGTGTCCGGCGATCGCAGCCGCCGCGGCCATCGCGGGTGACACCAGGTGGGTGCGGCCCTTGAAGCCCTGGCGGCCTTCGAAGTTGCGGTTCGAGGTCGAGGCGCAGCGCTCTTCCGGCGCCAGCTTGTCCGGGTTCATGGCAAGGCACATCGAGCAGCCCGGCTCGCGCCATTCGAAGCCGGCCTTGATGAAGATCTTGTCGAGGCCCTCGGCCTCGGCCTGCTCCTTGACGATGCCCGAGCCCGGGACGACCATCGCGTTGACGTGGCCGCTGACGGTCTTGCCTTCGGCGATCTTGGCTGCGGCGCGGAGATCCTCGATGCGGCCGTTGGTGCAGGAGCCGATGAAAACGCGGTCGAGCTTGATGTCGGTGATCTTCGTGCCCGCGGTCAGGCCCATGTACTTCAGCGCGCGATGCTTGGAGATGCGCTTGGCCTCGTCTGCGATCTTGTCCGGATCGGGCACCACGCCGGTCACCGAGATCACGTCCTCGGGCGAGGTGCCCCAGGTCACGATCGGCGGCAGCTTGGCGGCGTCGAGCCGGAGCTCATGGTCGAAATGCGCGCCGTCGTCGGAGCGCAGCGTCTCCCAGTAGCGCATCGCTGCGTCCCAGGCGGCGCCCTGCGGCGCCTTGGGACGGCCGCGCAGGAAGTCGAACGCCTTCTGGTCGGGCGCGACCAGACCGGCGCGCGCGCCGCCCTCGATCGACATGTTGCAGACGGTCATGCGGCCTTCCATCGACAGCGCGCGGATCGCCTCGCCAGCGTATTCCAGCACGTAGCCGGTACCTCCCGCGGTGCCGATCTCGCCGATGATGGCGAGGATGATGTCCTTGCCCGTCACGCCGTCCGGCAGCTTGCCGTCGACGGTGACGCGCATGTTCTTCGCCTTCTTCTGGATCAGCGTCTGTGTCGCCAGCACGTGCTCGACCTCGGAGGTGCCGATGCCGTGCGCCAGGGCGCCGAACGCGCCATGCGTCGAGGTGTGGCTGTCACCGCAGACGATCGTGGTGCCGGGCAGCGTAAAACCCTGCTCGGGGCCGATGACGTGGACGATGCCCTGGCGGCGGTCGAATTCGTTGTAATATTCGATGCCGAATTCCTTGGCGTTCTCCGCCAGCGCCTTGATCTGCTCGATGCTCTCCGGATCCGGATTCGGCTTGGAACGGTCGGTGGTCGGCACGTTGTGGTCGACGACCGCGAGCGTCTTCTCCGGCGCATGCACCTTGCGCCCGGTGGCGCGCAGGCCTTCGAACGCTTGCGGCGACGTCACCTCGTGCACCAGGTGGCGGTCGATGTAGAGCAGGCAGGTGCCGTCCTCGGCTTCGTGCACCAGATGGTCGTTCCAGATCTTGTCGTACAGGGTGGTCGGCTTCGACATGAGCGAATGCTCCCGGGAATTTAAGGTTTGAGACACGACGCGTGACGGGCACGCGCGAACAATCAGGAAGAGGCGCTGCGGCTTACAGCGCGCGCCTAAGCTCGGACGTCGCAGACGTCGCGAACCTTCCGAAGAACCGCCCGGGCAGCCGGCTATGATCGTCGATGACGACGCGGCGGCAGGCCATGCTGGTGCGATCTAGAACCATTTCAGGGCGATATATAGCACGCGGGCAAGGGAGTGCGAGATGCGTTTGCGCCCGCCGTCATTGCGAGCGAAGCGAAGCAATCCAGGGCTGAGCGAGGACTCTGGATTGCTTCGTCGCTCCGCTCCTCGCAATGACGGTGCCCAAAACAAAAAAGCGCGGGACCAGCCCGCGCTCTTCGTCAATCCATGGGAAGCAACGATTACTCGTTCACCGCGGCCTGCTGGCGGTCCTGCTTCTCGACGATGCGGGCCGACTTGCCGCGCAGCTGGCGCAGGTAATACAGCTTGGCGCGACGCACCTTGCCGCGGCGCACGACCTTGATCGAGTCGATCATCGGGGAGAGGATCGGGAACACGCGCTCCACGCCCTCGCCGTAGGAGATCTTGCGGACGGTGAAGCTCTCGTTGATGCCGCCGCCGGACCGGCCGATGCAGACGCCTTCATAGGCCTGCACGCGCGTGCGCTCGCCTTCGACCACCTTCACGTTGACGATCACGGTGTCGCCCGGGCCGAACTCCGGAATGGTCTTGTTGGCGGACAGCTTGTCGAACTGCTCTTTTTCGAGCTGCTGAATCAGGTTCACGGGTAAATCTCCATCGGCGGCGCGCCCAGCCGGGTCACGCGGGGGCTGCGCTTGTTCCTGCCGTCACTTGCGGAATTGGGCGCTCCTATAAGCCAAAGCGCGAGGCTTGTCACCCGTCTGTCGTGCTTTTTGGCGCTTTTTGGCTGGTCCTGCTTTGTTCCAGGGTCTGGCGCACCTGCCATTCGGCCCACAGATCCGGCCGCCGCGCTTGCGTGAGCGCCTCGGCCTGCGCGCGCCGCCACGCCGCGACCTTGGCGTGATCGCCCGAGGTGAGCACATCCGGAATGGGACGGCCCTCGAACAGCTGCGGGCGAGTGTATTGCGGGTACTCCAGTAGGCCGTCGGAGAAGCTCTCGTCAGTGGCGGATTCGAGCTTGCCCATCACACCGGGCAGCAGTCGCACGCAGGCGTCGATCAGCACCAGCGCGGCGATCTCGCCGCCCGACAGCACATAATCTCCGATCGAGACCTCGATCAGCTCGCGCGCGTCGATGACGCGCTGGTCGATGCCTTCGAAACGGCCGCAAACGATCAGCGGGCCGGGACCGTCGGCAAGCTCGCGGACGAAGGCCTGGGTCAAGGGCCGACCGCGCGGGCTCATCAGCAGCTTCGGCCGTTCGGGTGCAACGGCGGCGGCATCGATCGCGGCGGCCAGCACGTCCGCGCGCAGCACCATTCCCGGGCCGCCTCCAGCCGGCGTATCATCGACACTCCGGTGCTTGTCGGTCGCCGAGGCCCGGATGTCGCGCGCCTCCAGCGTCCAAATGCCGCCAGCCAAGGCTCGGCCGGCCAGGCTCACGCCCAGCGGCCCGGGAAACATCTCCGGAAACAGCGTCAGCACAGTCGCGCGCCAGGGCGCGGTCGGAGAGGGCGAAGTGGTCATGGCGCTCTGTTACGGCAGCGGCGAAGCAAGATCGAGCCCCGATCGCTCAATGCGGCGCCGTCATCTCGCGGCTGATGCTCCACCACCGGTGTCGTCCCGGACAAGCCGTGACGCGCATCAGCGCGTCGCGGCGCCGATCCGGGACCCATACCGCGTGATGTTGGAAAGTGGCACGCGGCCAGTTCCGCGCAAGCCAATCGGCTGCGGTGGCTATGGATCCCCGCTTTCGCGGGGATGACGAGCTGAGTTTTGGGCGGCAGCATCGTCCTCAGCCGACGCCGTTTCATCGGCCGAAGCTCGATCCTCGCCGTCAATCTCGGCCGGCAACTCGATGATCACCCGGCCGCCTGCCAGATCGACCGTCGGCACCACCGCATTGGTGAACGGCAGCATCAGCGTGCTCCCGGAGGGCGGAGCGATCTCGATGATGTCGCCGGCGCCGAAATTATGGACGGCGAGCACGCGGCCGAGCGGGGCGCCTGAGGTGGTCTCGGCGGCCAAGCCGATCAGGTCGGCGTGGTAGTATTCGTCGTCATCGGTCTCGGGCAGGCGCTCACGCGGCACATAGAGCTCGAGCCCGTTGAGCCGTTCGGCCGCATTGCGGTCCGTGACGCCCTTGATCGCGGCGACCAGATGATCCTTGGCCTCGCGCGCCTTCGCGACCTCGAACGATCGGCTGCCGTCCTTGGTCGTGAGCGGACCGAAATGCAGCACGGCCAGCGGATCCTCGGTGAAGGTCCATAAGCGGACCTCGCCGCGCACGCCGTGCGCGGCGCCGATCCTGGCGACGCAGATGAGCTTGGACATCAGCGGGCCTCGTCCTTCGAGACGCGCGCAACGGCGCGCTCCTCAGGACGAGGAGCGATCACCTCATGCTGAAGAGCACGGCGAAAGCCGTGCGTCTCGAAGCATGAGGCCTCGCGCAGCAAGAGGCTTAGCCCTTTGCGGCGGCTTCGGCCTGGGCCTTGCGCTCCTTGCGCGGCACGGCCTTGATCGGGTTCTGGCGGGCTTCGCGCTTCTTGACGCCGGCGGCATCGAGGAAGCGGGCGACGCGGTCGGACGGCTGCGCGCCCTTGGCGAGCCAGCCCTTCACCTTCTCCATGTCGAGCTTGAGGCGCGCCTCGTTGTCCTTCGGCATCAGCGGATTGAAGTAGCCGAGGCGCTCGATGAAACGGCCGTCACGCGGGAAGCGCGAGTCGGCGACGACGACGTGATAGACCGGGCGCTTCTTGGTGCCGGCACGGGCGAGACGAATGACGACGGACATGAAAGTTCTCCTTAGGTGTCGATGTCTTGATACGAAGTTGGATGGGTCGTCATTGCGAGCGAAGCGAAGCAATCCAGAGCGGCGTGCGCGACTCTGGATTGCTTCGTCGCTTCGCTCCTCGCAATGACGGGAGTGAGGTCATTTCTTCTTCCCCGGAGGCAGGCCGAGACCCGGCAGGGTCGGCTTGCCGCTGAGACCGGTGAGGCCCGGAAGATTGGGCAAGCCGCCGCGCAGGCCAGCGGGAAGATCCTTCGGCAAATTCGGCAGGCCGCCGGGCATGCCGCCCGGCATCTTCTCGGCCATCGCCTTGAGCTGCTCCGGCGAGGGCATGCCGCCACCGCCGCCAAAACCCATCGCCTGGGCGATGCCGGCGAGCGGGCCGCGCTTGCCGGAGCCCATGGCCTTCATCACGTCGGCCATGTTCCGGTGCATCTTCAAGAGCTTGTTGACGTGCTCGACGCTCTGGCCGGAGCCCGCGGCGATGCGCTTCTTGCGGCTCGCCTTCAGCAGGTCGGGATGCTTGCGTTCCTCGCGGGTCATCGAATCGATGATCGCGACCTGCCGCTTGAGGATCTTGTCGTCGATCCCGGCGGCCGCGATCTGGTTCTTCATCTTGGAGATGCCGGGCATCATGCCCATGAGCCCGCTGATGCCGCCCATCTGCGACATCTGCAAGAGCTGCTCGCGCATGTCGTTGAGGTCGAACTGACCCTTGCGCATCTTCTCGGCGGCGCGCGCGGCCTTCTCGGCGTCGATGTTCGCCGCGGCTTTCTCGACCAGCGAGACGATGTCGCCCATGCCGAGGATGCGGCCGGCGATGCGCGAGGGATAGAAGTCCTCCAGCGCGTCGGTCTTTTCGCCGGTGCCGAGCAGCTTGATCGGCTTGCCGGTGACCGCGCGCATCGACAGCGCGGCGCCGCCGCGGCCGTCGCCGTCGATACGGGTCAGCGCGATGCCGGTGAGGCCGACGCGCTGGTCGAACGAGCGGGCGAGATTGACGGCGTCCTGGCCGGTCAGCGAATCCGCGACCAGCAGGATCTCGTGCGGGTTGGCGACCGCCTTGATCTCGGCGGCCTCCTTCATCATGTCCTCGTCCAGCGTGGTGCGGCCGGCGGTGTCGAGCAGCACCACGTCATAGCCGCCGAGCTTGGCGGCCTCGATGGCGCGGCGTGCGATCTGCGGCGGCATCTGGCCGGCGACGATCGGCAGGGTCGGAATGTCCAGGTCGCGGCCGAGCACCGCGAGCTGCTCCATGGCGGCCGGACGGTAGACGTCGAGCGAGGCCATCAGCACCTTGCGCTTGTCGCGCTGAACCATGCGCCGGGCGAGCTTGGCAGTGGTGGTGGTCTTGCCCGAGCCCTGCAGGCCGACCATCATGATCGGCACTGGCGGCACGGCATTGAGGTCGATGGTCTGGCCGTCGTCGCCGAGCGTCTTGACCAGCTCGTCATGGACGATCTTCACGACCATCTGGCCGGGGGTGACCGACTTGACCACGGTGGCGCCGATCGCCTGCTCGCGCACGCGCTCGGTGAAGCTGCGGACAACCTCCAGTGCGACGTCGGCCTCGAGCAGCGCCCGGCGGACCTCGCGCATCGCGGCGTCGACATCGGCTTCCGAGAGCGAACCACGCCCCGTCAGCCGATCGAGAATGCCGCCAAGCCTTTCCGACAGATTGTCGAACAATGCCGTATCCTTTGCCCTTGCCGGGCGCTCGCTTCATTGCCGCCCGTCATCGCCGCGTGCTGCGGCCTATGACGACCATATAGGCCTCGGCAGATCGGCCGAAACCGTCAGTCCAAACACGTTTGCGCCCGAGGGCGCACAGCGCTGTCGGGCGGTGACCTCCGGCCTCCAGGGCCGGGCGGTGGCTCGAAAAGACGAAACTTTCCGAAATTCGGCCGGGTTAAACCCTCCGCAGCCGCAAAAGTCAAGGAAACTTGCTTCGCGCCGTCCCGTTGCCGGACCCTGTGCGGCCGCTTACTTCTTCAGCCAGTTCAGCTTTGCCTTCGCGAGGACGACCTTGTTGCGCCGTTCCAGGACCTATTCCGGCCCCGTCACCGACCATTTCGACGGCAAGCGCTTCTACGATCCCGACGGCGTTCCGCCCAAATCCCTCTCCCAGGTGCTGCGCTGGCAGTTCGACCGCAACGGCAAGCGTTCCCGCTGGCCGGCCTGGGCGCCGAGCCCGCATGCCGACGCGCCGCCGCACCGGATCGACGGCGAGGCGGTGCGGCTGTCCTTCATCGGCCATGCCAGCTGGCTGGTCCAGACGGGCGGGCTCAACATCCTGGTCGATCCTGTCTGGTCGGAGCGGGTCTCGCCGTTGTCCTTCGCCGGCCCGCGACGCCACAATGATCCCGGCATCGCCTTCGAGGCGTTGCCGCACATCGATGTCGTGCTGGTCTCGCACGGGCACTACGACCATCTCGATATCCGGACCTTGTCGAAGCTGACCGCGCGATTTTCGCCGCGGGTGGTCACACCGCTCGGCAACGACCTCACGATGATCGACGCCGACTCCAAGATCCGCGCAGAGGCCTATGACTGGCACGATCGCGTGACCTTGAACGAGGAGGTCGCGGTGACGCTAGTGCCGACGCGGCACTGGACGGCGCGCGGCCTGTTCGACCGCAACAAGGCATTGTGGGCAAGCTTCGTGCTGGAGACGCCGCGCGGCCGGCTCTACATCGTCTGCGATTCCGGTTACGGCACGGGCAAGCATTTCCGCCGCGTTGCGGAGCAGCACGCGCCGATCAGGCTGGCGATCCTGCCGATCGGCGCCTACGAGCCGCGCTGGTTCATGCGCGACCAGCACATGAACCCGGAGGATGCCGTGCAGGCGCTGCAGGATTGCGGCGCGGAAGCCGCGCTGGCGCATCACCACGGCACGTTCCAGCTGACCGACGAGGCGATCGACGCGCCCGTCCACGCCCTGCACGCTGCGCTCGATTCGGCCGGCATCCCACGCGAGCGTTTTGGCGTGCTGAAGCCGGGGCAAGTGGTGGAGATTTAGTCCGCTGCCGCAACAACAATGGTGTCGTCCCGGCCTTGAGCCGGGACCCATAACCACCGAATCAAGTCTTGCGAAGGCCGGCAGCTCCATCTCGCGCGATAACATCCGCCGCGGCGTATGGGTCCCGGCTCAAGGCCGGGACGACACTGAGTTTGTCGTGGCCGCGTCGCGTCTCACAGTATGAGACAGACTTATACCTACTGCGCCGGCTTGATCGCCCAGGTCACGTTGACCGTGATCGACAGCGTCTCCTCGCCCTGTGCCACCGGTGTCGGCGTCGCGGCCATCGGCGCGGCGAAGGTCTTGGCGCGGAACACCGGCGCCGGAGCGCCGTCCTCGGCGATGTTGAGCGGCTGGCCGAGCGTCACGCCAGCGGCCTTGGCGTAGATCTCGGCCTTGCGGCGCGCGTCGGCGACGGCTTTCTCGCGCGCCTGGTCGAGCAGCTTGGACGGCTCGGCGACGCTGAAATAGATGTTGCCGACGTCGTTGGCGCCGGCGCCGACCAGCGTGTCGATGACGCTGGCGACCTTGGCGACATCGTGCACCTTGATGGTGACGCGGTTCGAGGCGCGATAGCCGGTCACGGCCGGCTGGCCCGGCCGGTTCTGCGCATATTGCGGCTGAATCGACAGCCGCGACGTCTGATAGTCCTTGTCGGCGATCCCCGCGCTCTTCAGCGCCTGGAGCACCTTGGCCATCGCGGCATTGTTGGCCTCGGCGGCCTCGCGCGCCGTCTTCGCATCCGACGCCACCCCGGCGTCGATCTGCGCCAGATCCGGCGGCGCCGTCACGCTGGCCTCGCCGCTGACGGTGATTGCCGGGGTGTCCTGGCGCGCGATGTCGTCCGCCAGCGCCGGCAGTGTCGTAGCGGCCGCCAGTGCGGCAACAAACATCGATCTGATCATCATGGTGCTCACTTCAGCGGCACGTAGACGTTGATGACGAGCTTGTCCTCGGCCGTCTTCAAGGGGTCGGTCAAATACTCCTCGATGAAGGTGTCCTTGGCCTCCAGCCGGCGCTCATCAAGGTGGTTGGTGATCGCCTCGTAGGTGTTGTCCATGTTGTCGTAGGAGCCGCGATGGACGAACTTCAGCGCTTTGCCCTCGGGCGACTGGCCGATGCTCATGCCCTTGCCGAGCGTCTTCGGCTCCTGCTCGATCGGCATCTCGGCCAGGAAGGTGAAGCCGGTGTCGTCGGTCGAGGTGTAGACGATCATGCCGTTGCCGGCGGGCTTGATGCCCTGCTTGTCCAGCGTGGCCGACAGCGACTTGAAGGAGTCGATCAGCGTATCGAATGCGTTGTCCCAATTGGCGGTGCCCTTGACGAGGACAACCTTCTTCGCCTCGAGCTTGATCTCGTCACCGAAGGCGTCGCCCGCCTGGGCCGGCGCCGCGGCCGGCGGCGGCGTGGCGGGGGACTGGGCCGCGGTCGGAGATGACGACGGCGCGGGGCTCGCGCTGGCGGCCGGCGTCGGGCTGGTCGCGGGCGCGGGACTGGCCGACGCGGCAGGTGCAGGAGAGGCCGGTGCCGAGGGAGCCGGTAGCACGCTCGGGGCTGGCGCAGGCGTGGCCGATGCCGCCGGAGCCGGCGAGGCCGACGGCGCCTGGGCCCGGGCGGGCGTGCCGCCGAGCAGGAGCGCGACCGAGCTCACGGCCAGAACGAGGCGGAAAGTGCTGAGATTCATTCGACTATTCTCCAGTGGCCGTGCTGCTTTGCCCGGTTCGTGCCGGCGAATGAACCGGTCCTAACATGCTCGGCGGCGCGGCGTCCCATGACAGATGCGTCATGTCGCTCTGCAGGCTGGTCAATGCCGCGCCATTCGCCATATAAGGCGGACACAATTTGGATATTTTCATGAGCGCGCTGGCCAACCACAGCTTCGTCAAGATGAACGGGATCGGCAACGAGATCGTCGTGGTCGATCTTCGCGACGTGAAGCATGTCGTCACGCCGGACGAGGCGCGGGCGGTGGCATCCCGCGTGCCCTACGACCAGCTGATGGTGCTGCAGCCGCCGCGGCTCGACGGCACCGAAGCGTTCATCCGCATCTACAACAATGACGGCTCGGAGTCTGGCGCCTGCGGCAACGGCATGCGCTGCGTGGTGCGCCATGTGTTCGGCAAGACCGGCCAGACCAGCGCGACGTTCGAGACCCGCGCCGGACTGCTGAACTGCTGGCAGGGCCCGGCGCCCGACCTCTACACCGTCGACATGGGCGTGCCGAAGTTCGGCTGGCAGGAGATTCCTCTCGCCGAGGAATTCCGCGACACCCGCTACATCGAGCTGCAGATCGGCCCGATCGACGCCCCGATCCTGCATTCGCCGTCGGTCGTCAACATGGGCAACCCGCACGCGGTGTTCTGGGTCGAGGACATCAACGCCTATGATCTGGAGCGCTTCGGGCCGCTGCTGGAAAACCACCCGATCTTCCCAGAGCGTGCCAACATCACGCTGGCCCACATCGTCGACCGCGACCACATCACGATGCGGACCTGGGAGCGCGGCGCCGGGCTGACCAGGGCCTGCGGCTCGGCGGCGTGCGCGACCGCGGTCGCGGCGGCCCGTCTGAAGCGCGCCAACCGGATCGTGCAGATGACGCTGCCCGGCGGCGAGCTGACGATCGAGTGGCGCGAGCGCGACGATCACGTGCTGATGACCGGGACCGCGACCTTCGAATATGAGGGTCGGTTCGAGCCAGAGCTGTTCGCCAGCGTCGCATGAGCGTCGATGTCGTCACCTTCGGCTGCCGGCTCAACGCGTTCGAATCCGAGCTGATCGCGAAGCATGCCGAAGCGGCCGGCGCCGACGACACCATCGTCGTCAACAGCTGCGCCGTCACCAACGAAGCCGTGGCGCAGGCGCGACAATCGATCCGCAAGCTGAAGCGCGAGCGCCCCGCGGCGCGCATCGTCGTGACCGGCTGTGCGGCGCAGACGCAGGCTGGCATGTTCGCTGCCATGCCCGAGGTCGACCGCGTCATCGGCAATGACGACAAGCTGCGGCCCGATGCGTGGCGCGCGACGGCGCAGGCGCTGGCCTCGCCACGATTCGGCATCGAGGCTTTCGAGAAGGTCGCTGTCTCCGACATCATGGCGGTGACGGAGATGGCGCCGCATCTCGTCGACGGCTTCCAGCGCGGCCTGCCGCGGGTGTTCGTCCAGGTCCAGAACGGCTGCGACCATCGCTGCACCTTCTGCATCATCCCGTTCGGCCGTGGCAATTCGCGCTCGGTGCCGATGGGCGCCGTGGTCGACCAAGTGCGGACGCTCGTCGAGCGCGGCCATGCCGAGATCGTGTTGACCGGCGTCGACCTGACGAGCTACGGCGCGGATCTGCCGGCGACGCCGAAGCTCGGCAGATTGGTCAAGCAGATCTTGCGCCACGTGCCCGAGCTGCAGCGTCTACGCATCTCCTCGATCGATTCGATCGAGGCCGATGCCGACCTGCTCGATGCGCTCGCGGATGACGCCAGGCTGATGCCGCATCTGCATCTGTCGCTGCAGGCCGGCGACGATCTGCTCCTGAAGCGCATGAAGCGGCGACATTCGCGCGCCGACGCGATCGCGTTCTGTGACCAAGTGCGGCGGCTGCGTCCGGATATCTCGCTCGGCGCCGATCTGATTGCGGGATTTCCGACCGAGACCGAGGAGATGTTCTCGCGCTCGATCGACCTGGTCGAGGAATGCGGCCTGACGTTTCTGCACGTGTTTCCGTATTCGCTGCGCCCGGGCACGCCGGCGGCGCGCATGCCGCAGGTGGATGGCGCCGTCATCCGCGATCGCGCCAAGAGGCTGCGGGCCGCGGGAGAGGCGGCGTTGCTGCGGCGTCTGGATGCCGAGATCGGCAGCGAGCGCGAGGTGCTGATCGAGAGCGAGACGCTGGGGCGGACGGAGCACTATCTGCCGGCGGCCGTCCGCGGCGCTGTGCCGGGGACGGTGCAGCGGTTGATGATCGTCGGGCATGATGGCGCGAGGCTGTTAGTCCAGGACTCCGTCATGCCCGGGCTTGACCCGCCTGCGCGCGGCCGTAGCCGCTTCGGGGCGGCGAAGGCCCGGACATCCACGCCGCCTTGGGCAACTGAGACGTGGATGGCCGGGACAAGCCCGGCCATGACGAGTGGAGAGAGACGGGCTCACTCCCCGTTCCACCCGCACAGTCGCAGCCGCTCATGCATGTGCAGCGGCGCTGGTGCGACGACCTGCACCGGGGGCTTGTTCTTCGACAGCGGGATCGAAATCTCCCGCGCATGCAGATGCAGCCGCGGCTCGCCGAAGCGCGGCCCGTTGCCGTAGATGTTGTCGCCGACGATCGGCCAGCCGGATGCGGCGGAGTGCACGCGCAGTTGATGCGTGCGGCCGGTGACCGGTTCCATGGCGAGCCAAGTGAGCTTGGGTGTCTTGGTGGATTGAGGTTCGCTCTCTCCCCCGGCACCCTGCGCTCCCTCCCCCCTTGTGGGGGAGGGTTGGGGAGGGGGGTGGCTCCGGGCGACACTGCCCGTGGGGACCCCCGCCCCCGACCCCTCCCCGCGAGGGGGAGGGGAGTCGGTGTCGCAAGTCGAGATCGAGATCTGAGGTGGGGGAGTGAGAGAATATGACCTCCCCAACACCCGCCATTTCGTCACTGCCGGCTGGCCCTGCGGGTCCGGTTTCTGCCACCAGCCGCGTTCGGCGTTTAGCTTGCCGAGCGGGAGCTCGATCACGCCCTCGTCAGCGTCGGGCCCGCCTTCGACGACAGCCCAATAGGTTTTCGAAATCTTGCCATGCTTGAACAAAAGCCCGAGCGACGCCGTTGCCTTGCGATGACGGCCGAGCACGAGACATCCGGAGGTTTCCTTGTCGAGCCGATGCGCGAGCACCGGCGGGCGCGGCAGGCCGAAGCGCAGCGCGTCGAACGAGGCTTCGAGGTTCGGCCCGCCCTTCGGTCCCTTGTGTACGGGAATGCCGGCCGGCTTGTCGATCACCAGCATCAGCCCGTCGCGGTGGAGCACGCGGGCGAGCATCTCCTCGTCGGTGGGTTGGTTAATGTCCATGGAAACCGTAACGCGGGTGTGAGCTTTCGTTTGCGAATGGAAAGGGCTAACACCACGCCATGAACGATACCACCTCCGAAACACCCAAGCTGTCGTGGTGGCGGCGACTGTCGGCCGGACTGAAGCGCACCTCCGGCGCGCTCGGTACGGCCGTGGCCGATCTCGTCACCAAGCGCAAGCTCGACCGCGCGATGCTCGACGACATCGAGGAGGTGCTGCTGCGCGCCGATCTCGGCACCCAGGTGGCGGCGCGGATCGCGGAAGCCGTAGGCCACGGCCGCTACGACAAGGCGATCAGTGCCGACGAGGTCAAGGCGGTGGTCGCGACCGAGGTCGAGAAGGTGCTGTCGCCGGTGGCGAAGCCGCTCACGATCGACGCTGGCCACAAGCCGTTCGTCATTCTCGTCGTCGGCGTCAACGGCTCCGGCAAGACGACCACGATCGGCAAGCTGGCGCAGAAATTTGCCTCCGAAGGCAAGCAGGTGATGCTGGCCGCGGGCGATACCTTCCGCGCCGCCGCGATCGAGCAGCTCAAGGTGTGGGGCGAGCGCACCAGGGCGCCGGTCGTCGCCGGCGCGCAAGGCTCTGATTCCGCGAGCCTGGCGTTCAACGCCATCACCGCGGCCAAGGAGCAGGGCCGCGACATCCTGCTGATCG
Source organism: Bradyrhizobium sp. SZCCHNR1015 (assembly GCF_032489875.1). Classification (NCBI taxonomy): domain Bacteria; kingdom Pseudomonadati; phylum Pseudomonadota; class Alphaproteobacteria; order Hyphomicrobiales; family Nitrobacteraceae; genus Bradyrhizobium; species Bradyrhizobium sp. SZCCHNR1015. The sequence goes on along the minus strand of NZ_JAUEYW010000013.1, from coordinate 81,337 downwards.
ACACCGCCGGCCGGCTGCAGAACAAGGCCGAGCTGATGAACGAGCTCGAGAAGGTGGTGCGTGTCATTCGCAAGGTCGACACCTCGGCGCCGCATGCGGTGCTGCTCGTGCTCGACGCGACGGTGGGACAAAATGCGCTGTCGCAGGTCGAGGCGTTTCATCGTACGGCAGGCGTCACCGGCCTCGTGATGACCAAGCTCGACGGCACGGCGCGCGGCGGCATCCTCGTGGCGCTGTCGGAGAAGTTCAAGCTGCCGGTGCACTTCATCGGCGTCGGCGAGGGGGTCGAGGATCTCTCACCGTTCGCCGCGAGAGATTTTGCGCGGGCGATCGCCGGCATCGAGGATTGACGTCGCCACGCCCGGGCTCCGGCCCACCGCCAGATCGAGACGACCGGATCAACCGCTGCCGTGGCTGCAGCCAACAGGATATGGAATGGACAAGACCCAGCCGCACCCGCTGTTCAAGCTCGCGACCGAGCTCGGTCCGCTGATCATCTTCTTCGTGGTCAATGCCAAGTTCAACCTGTTCGCGGCGACCGGCGCGTTCATGGTCGCGATCATTGCGGCGCTGATCGCGTCCTACGTGGTGACGCGGCACGTCCCGCTGATGGCGCTGGTGACCGCCGTCGTCGTCATCGTGTTCGGCACGCTGACCCTGGTGCTGCACGACGAGACCTTCATCAAGGTCAAGCCCACCATCATCTACGGGCTGTTCGCGGCCGTGCTCGGTGGCGGGCTCTTGTTCAATCGCTCCTTCATCGCGATCATGTTCGATCAGATGTTCAATCTGACGCCCGCGGGCTGGCGCATCCTGACGTTTCGCTGGGCGCTGTTCTTCGCCGCGATGGCGGTGCTGAACGAGATCGTCTGGCGCACGCAGAGCACCGATTTCTGGGTCGGCTTCAAGGCGTTCGGTGTCGTGCCGCTGACCATGATCTTCGCCATCGCCCAGATGCCGCTGATCAAGCGCTACCACCTCGACCCGGCCTCGTTGGAAGCCAGCGACGCCGCGGAAGGGGATGTGAGCAAGGGGTAGTTGCGGCAAACTCTGCTGTCGTCCCGGCCTTGAGCCGGGACCCAGAACCACAGGCTTGAGTTTGGGGCAGGCGCGTCGTTAACATCTTGCCCACCACGACGGCCGCGGAGTATGGGTCCCGGCTCAAGGCCGGGACGACACCGTGGGTCGTTGCGCGAGCTCGGCAGTCACGTCCACTTGCAACGACGAGAAACTAACGACTTGCCGACCGCGAACTAACTCCCTGCCTTCAGCGCCTTCTCGATTTCCGGCTTCAGCACGGCGTCGATGTTCTGCGCCGTGATCGGGCCGACCAGCTTGTAGACGATGGTGCCTTCGCGGCCGACGACAAAGGTCTCGGGCACGCCGTAGACGCCCCATTCGATGCCGGCGCGGCCGTTGCCGTCGACGCCGACGACGTCGTAAGGGTTGCCGTAGCGGCCGAGGAAGCGGCGGGCGTTGTCGGCGCCGTCCTTGTAGTTGATGCCGATGATCTGGAAGCGCTTGTCGCGGCCGAGTTCGACCAGCAGCGGCGCCTCGTCGTGGCAGGGCACGCACCACGATGCCCAGACGTTGACGATGCTGACCTTGCCCTTGAGCGCAGCCGGGTCGAGGCCGGGCACCGGCGTGCCGTCCTTCGCCAGCTCTGGCAGCGCCGGCAGCGGTGTGGCCGGCGCAGGGCGGCCGATCAGCGCGGAGGGAATCTGCGACGGATCGCCGTTGCCGAGGCGCGACCAGAACAGCGCCGCCAGCCCGAGGAACACCGCCAGCGGTAGCAGCATGAGGAATGAGCGGCGCCGCGGCGCCGGCTCTGTCGGTTCGGTCATTGGATGTCCGTCGCGGCGCGGCCGGAACGGCGGCTGATGCCGCTGTCCTCGAGCGCGCGCAGGCGCGCCTTCTGGGTGCGGTAGTCGATGGCGATCCAGCCGATCAGCAGCATCACGACCAGCGCCGCCGCAAGATAGGAGGTGGCGATGAAGGAGGTATAGGGGCCAAGGTCCATGTCAAGCCGCTCCCGCGATCCGGCCTGCCGCATCGTCGGCTGGTGCGGTCGTTGTGTAGGTGCGGGCCTGCATCATCTGCAGGCTGCGGACACGCCGGCGCAGGATCTCGTTGCGCATCGCGGCGACGTGCAGCGTCACGAACAGGAAGGTGAAGCCGACGGCCATCACCAGCAGCGGGATCAGGAAGGCCTTGTCGAGCGCCGGACCGCCCATCCGCATCACCGACGCCGGTTGATGCAGCGTGTTCCACCAGTCGACTGAGAACTTGATGATCGGCAGGTTGATCGCGCCAACCAGCGTCAGCACCGCGGCGGCGCGTGCCGCGCGCGTGGGATCCTCGACCGCGCGCCACAGCGCCATCAGGCCGAGATACATCAAGAACAGGATCAGCACCGAGGTCAGCCGCGCGTCCCACTCCCAATAGGTGCCCCACATCGGCCGGCCCCACAGCGAGCCGGTGAGGAGCGCGAGGAACGTGAAGCTGGCGCCGATCGGGGCGGCGGCCTTGGCGGCGACGTCAGCGAGCGGATGCCGCCACACCAGGGTGCCGAGCGAGGCGATGCTCATGATGCTCCAGACGAACATCGACAGCCAGGCATTGGGCACGTGGATGAACATGATCTTGACGGTCGCGCCCTGCTGATAGTCGTCGGGCGCCACTGCGGAGAGGTACAGGCCGGCAGCCAGCAGCGCGGCCGTGACCAGCGCCAGCCACGGCAGCAGCCGCGCCGCCAGCGCAAGGAACCGAGTGGGATTGGCGAGGTCGATCAGCGACATGAGACCCTTGTTAACGGCGGACGCGGTTGCAGGCAATCAGCACGGCGTCGCTAGGTAAGAGTTGATCATGGTCAAACCCCGGCGGGCGGTGGGTCAATCCAGCCCGTTCCGCAAGCTTGTCGCAGCGGCGAACGGGCCGATCACGAAACTCACCAGCGACAATGCGCACAGGATCGAGAACGGCGCCCCGAACGGCAGCGGGCCGACGATGGCCGCCTGCGACGCCGCGACGCCGAAGATCAGCACGGGGATCGAAAGTGGCAGCACCAAGACCGCCAGCAGCAGCCCGCCGCGGTGCATGGTCACCGCCAGCGCGGCACCGATCATGCCGATGAAGGTCAGGGCAGGCGTGCCCGCCAATAACGTCAGCGCGACGGCGCCAGTCGCCGTGGCGTCGAGGTTGAGCAGCAGGCCGAGCACGGGCGTCGCGATCACCAGCGGCAGGCCGGCGGCGAGCCAGTGCGCCAGCGCCTTGGCGGCGCAGGCCAGCTCCAGCGGTGTCCGGCTCATCACGACCAGGTCGAGCGAGCCGTCCTCGTGGTCGGCGGTGAACAGCCGGTCCAGGGTGAGCAGGCTGGAGAGCAGGGCGCCGAGCCAGAGGATGGCGGGGCCGAGCCGGGTCAGCAGCGCCAGGTCGGGCCCTACCGCGAACGGCATCAGCACCACGACGGTGAGAAAGAACAGCACGCCGATCAACGCGCCGCCGCCGATGCGCAGCGCAATCCGGATGTCGCGGCGGATGAGGGCACCGAGGGCGGTCATGCGGGGAGGGCCTGGGCTGATGGCGCATTGCGCGGGAGTGAGCCGCGCTCCGACCGCCGGCACACTTCGTTCCCTCCCCCCTTGTGGGGGAGGGCTGGGGAGGGGGGTGGCTCCGGGCGAGACCGCCGGTGGGGACTCCTACCCCCGACCCCTGCCCGCAAGGGGGAGGGGGGCGCGCATCGATAGGATGGGTGGAGCGATGGGGTTGCGCTCAGTTCGATAGGCCACGTCGTATGGCACCCCCCTCCCTGACCCTCCCCCACAAGGAGGGAGGGAATGGAGGGGCCGGCGGGCGTCGTGAAGAAGGGGGGCATCATCCGATCGTTCCGATCCGCAACTCGCGCGTGTCGATGCCGAGCGGGCCGTGCGTCGCCGCGACGATCAGCCCACCCCCGGCGAGATGCTCCCGCATCAGCCCCGCGAACATCGCCTGTCCAGCGACGTCGAGCGCCGCGGTGGGTTCATCGAGCAGCCACAGCAGGCGGGGCACCGCGAGCAGGCGGGCCAGCGACAGACGGCGGCGCTGGCCGGCGGACAGATAGGCGGCGGGCAGGTCAATGGCGTGGGCGATGCCGACGGCCGCGAGGCAGTCGGAGATCGGCCGCGTGACGCCGCCGCCGAGAAAGTCGGCCCAGAAGGTCAGGTTTTCGCGCACGCTGAGCGACGGCTTCAGCGCGTCGCGGTGGCCGAGATAATGCGCCTGCTCGGGCACCGTCAGCTCGCTCTCACCGCCCTCGATGGCGATGGAGCCGCCCGCCGGGAGCAGCAGGCCGGCAATCAGCCGCAGCAGCGATGTCTTGCCCGCACCATTGTGTCCGGTCACTGCCAGCGCCTCGCCCGCGACTGCTTCGAAGGCCAGTCCTGCGAACACCTCGCGGCCGCCGCGCACGCATCTGACGTCGCGGCCGAACAGCTTCGGAGACAGTGTTGAAGTCGCCTGCATGGCCTGTCGTGAGCGCCCTTACGAAATTGATGGCTAGCGCGTGAGAATTTGTGGGTGATGCCACGTCGGGACTTGCTTGTCTCTGTGGCGGCGCAGTTAGAAAGCTTCTATAAGCCCGACCTTGATGCAGCACACAATCGTCCGCTGCAAGCCATCCGGCGCCTCGCGCTGACGGTTCTTAAATACCCCCTCCGGGTATGCAGATCAATTGGGATTTCCACGCATGACCTCGCTCGACAGCTTCAAGTGTCGCAAGACCCTCAAGGTCGGAACGAAGAGCTACATCTATTACAGCTTGCCCACAGCCGAGAAGAACGGTCTCAAGGACATCTCGAAGCTGCCGTACTCGATGAAGGTGCTGCTCGAGAATCTGCTGCGCAACGAGGATGGCCGTACCGTCACCAAGGACGACATCGTCGCGGTGTCGAAATGGCTGCGCAAGAAGTCGCTGGAGCACGAGATCGCTTTCCGCCCGGCACGCGTGCTGATGCAGGATTTCACCGGCGTCCCGGCTGTCGTCGACCTCGCGGCGATGCGCAACGCGATGCAGGCGCTCGGCGGCGATGCCGAGAAGATCAACCCGCTGGTGCCGGTCGATCTCGTCATCGATCACTCGGTGATCGTGAACTACTTCGGTGACAACAAGGCGTTCGGCAAGAACGTCGCCGAGGAGTACAAGCAGAACCAGGAGCGCTACGAATTCCTGAAGTGGGGCCAAAAGGCGTTCTCGAACTTCTCCGTCGTGCCGCCCGGCACCGGCATCTGCCACCAGGTCAATCTCGAGTATCTGGCGCAGACGGTCTGGACCAAGAAGGAGAAGATGACGATCGGCCGCACCAAGGGCACCTTCGAGGTCGCCTATCCGGATTCGCTGGTCGGCACCGATTCGCACACCACCATGGTCAACGGTCTGGCCGTGCTCGGCTGGGGCGTCGGCGGCATCGAGGCCGAGGCCTGCATGCTCGGCCAGCCGCTGTCGATGCTGCTGCCCGACGTCGTCGGCTTCAAGCTGACCGGCGCGCTGAAGGAAGGCGTCACCGCGACCGACCTCGTGCTGACCGTCACCCAGATGCTGCGCAAGCTCGGCGTGGTCGGCAAGTTCGTCGAGTTCTTCGGCCCCGGCCTCGACCATCTCTCGGTCGCCGACAAGTCGACCATCGCCAACATGGCTCCAGAATACGGCGCGACCTGCGGCTTCTTCCCGGTCGACACCGCGACGATCGATTATCTCAAGACCTCCGGCCGCAAGGCGCCGCGCGTCGCGCTGGTCGAGGCCTATGCCAAGGCGCAGGGCCTGTTCCGCACCGCCAAGTCGGCCGACCCGGTGTTCACACAGACGCTGACCCTCGATCTCGCCGACGTCGTGCCGTCGATGGCCGGTCCGAAGCGTCCCGAGGGCCGCATCGCGCTCCCCGCAGTCGCCGAAGGCTTCGCGACCGCGCTGGCCGGCGAGTACAAGAAGCCCGATGCGGCCGAGCAGCGCTTCCCGGTCGAGGGCAAAGACTTCGATATCGGCCATGGCGACGTCGTCATCGCCGCCATCACCTCCTGCACCAACACCTCGAACCCGAGCGTGCTGATCGGCGCCGGCCTCTTGGCCCGCAACGCCGCCGCCAAGGGCCTCAAGGCCAAGCCGTGGGTGAAGACCTCGCTCGCCCCGGGCAGTCAGGTGGTTGCTGAATACCTCGCGAACTCCGGCCTGCAGAAGGATCTCGACAAGGTCGGCTTCAATCTGGTCGGCTTCGGCTGCACCACCTGCATCGGCAATTCCGGCCCGCTGCCGGAGGAGATCTCGAAGTCGATCAACGACAATGGCGTCGTCGCGGCGGCCGTGCTGTCGGGCAACCGCAACTTCGAAGGCCGCGTCTCGCCGGACGTGCAGGCCAACTACCTGGCCTCGCCGCCGCTGGTCGTCGCCTATGCGCTGGCCGGCACCGTGACCAAGGACCTTGCGGTCGAGCCGATCGGCATCGGCAAGGACAAGAAGCCGGTCTACCTGAAGGACATCTGGCCGACGACCAAGGAGGTCAACGACTTCGTCAAGAAGTTCGTCAAGGCGTCGATCTTCAAGAAGCGCTACGCCGACGTGTTCAAGGGCGACACCAACTGGCGCAAGATCAAGACCGTCGAGAGCGAAACCTATCGCTGGAACATGTCGTCGACCTACGTGCAGAACCCGCCGTATTTCGAAGGCATGAAGAAGGAGCCGGAGCCGATCAAGGACATCGTCGAGGCCCGCGTGCTGGCGCTGTTCGGCGACAAGATCACGACCGATCACATCTCGCCGGCCGGTTCGATCAAGCTGACCTCGCCCGCCGGCAAGTTCCTCAGCGAGCACCAGGTTCGCCCGGCCGACTTCAACCAGTACGGCACCCGCCGCGGCAATCACGAGATCATGATGCGCGGCACCTTCGCCAACATCCGCATCAAGAACTTCATGCTCAAGGGCGCCGACGGCAACATCCCAGAGGGCGGTCTGACCAAGCACTGGCCCGACGGCGAGCAGATGTCGATCTACGACGCCGCGATGAAGTATCAGGAAGAGGGTGTGCCGCTGGTGGTGTTCGCCGGCGCCGAATACGGCAACGGCTCATCGCGCGACTGGGCCGCCAAAGGTACCCGGCTGCTCGGCGTCCGCGCCGTGATCTGCCAGAGCTTCGAGCGCATCCATCGCTCCAACCTGGTCGGTATGGGCGTGCTGCCGCTCACCTTCCAGGAAGGCACGTCCTGGTCCTCGCTCGGCCTCAAGGGCGACGAGAAGGTTACCATCAAGGGCCTGCAGGGCGACCTGAAGCCGCGCCAAACCCTGACCGCCGAGATCGTCTCGGCCGACGGTGCGGCGCGGCAGGTGCCGCTGCTCTGCCGGATCGATACGCTCGACGAGCTCGACTACTACCGCAACGGCGGCATCCTGCACTACGTGCTGCGCAAGCTCGCCGCTTAACCAAAGCGCGATGCGACAGTTTGGCTCACTCTGAAGTGAGTAGCGGGTGATGAAGGAGGCGGCCTATGACAAAGGCCGCCTCCTTTGCATTTTCGGTTTGTTAACTACGAGGACGGCATCGCGGATGCAGTGATGCGCAGGGCGCAGCGGACGGTGGTCCAGACGGGACAGTGGCGATGAGTGGACAGATGTCGTGGTGGTCGCGCGCAGCGCTGAGTGTCTGTGCGGTCATCGCTTTCGTCCGGCCAGCCGCATCCGATCCCCGTGCGGTGATCGAACTCTTCACCTCTCAAGGCTGTTCGTCCTGCCCGCCGGCTGACAAGATCCTCGGCGAGCTCGCCAGAGATCCTTCGGTCATCGCGTTGTCGCTGCCGATCGACTACTGGGACTATCTCGGCTGGAAGGACACGCTGGCCGACTCCCGCTTCACGGCCCGGCAGCGGGCCTATTCTCGTGCGCGCGGGGACCGCGAGGTCTATACGCCGCAGGCGGTGATCAACGGCTCTGTGCATGTGATCGGCAGCGACCGCGAGGCGATCGAAGGCGCGATCGAGGAAACCGTCCAGGGCGGCGCGGTGATGTCGGTGCCGGTGAGGCTGTCGGTTGACGGCCAGGAGCTCTCCGTCTCGGTCGCCGCGGCCAGCGAGCATGCGCCGCGCCGGCACGGCGAGGTCTGGGTCTGCTCGATCTCGCGGGTGGTCCCGATCTCGGTCGGGCGCGGCGAGAACAGCGGCCGCGACCTGACCTATTACAACGTCGTTCGCGGTCTCCAGAAGCTGGGTGACTGGACCGGGTCGCCGGTCAGCTGGAGCGTGCCGCTGGAGAAGATCGCCCGCGAGGGCGTCGATGGCACCGTCGTCTATGTGCAGGACGGCAGTCGCGACCGCCCTGGGCCGATGCTCGGCGCCGCCTTTTCCGAGTTGCCGTTGGGCGGACGGGCTTCAGCAACGGCGCGTGGTCCCGAGCGCTGATCTTCCGTCGTCCCGATCTTCGTTTTCGCTGACCTGCGTGAGGCGCGTCACGTCCGTGCGACGGCGCGCCGCGACATCTTCCGGCAGCTCACGCCAGAAAAGCAAAAGGACCAACTTGCGTTGGCCCTTTGCCTTACTTGTGAATAGACCCGATCCTGACGACCCCGGGGGGCTGGGGGCTGAGGAATCCGGAACCGAAAGGACCGGGCCAACGCACACGAATCTTATGCCGAAGGTCGGGGGCGGTCGGTGGGCGGAAAGACGGCGCGATTATGATTCCGCTAACGATCCCGTGACGCTTGCGTGTTCGCGGAACTGATGACCTTGCAGGCTCGGTCGAACTTCAACAACGAAAACGGCCCCTTGCGGCTTCTGCCGGATGGCGCGATCATGTCACACAGATGACAGGAGGACGCCAATGAACCTCACGCCGGAGGACGCCGACCCCAGCGAGAACCGCGCGGCGGCGCGCAGTGCGGCCGCAGCGCCGAACCGGGTGACGTTCGACCGCCTGGAGCTGAACCGCATCCTGAACCTCTACGGTCGCATGGTCGCCGACGGTGAGTGGCGCGACTATTCGATCGACTTCCTGCGTGACCGGGCCGTCTTCTCCGTGTTTCGCCGGGCGTCCGAGGTGCCGATCTACCGCATCGAGAAGGATCCGCGTCTCGCACGCAAGCAGGGCATGTACAGCGTGATCTCGGCCACCGGGCTGATCCTGCGCCGCGGCCACGAGCTTGAGCGCGTGTTGCTGGCGATCGCGCCGAAGCCGGCGCTGGTCTGATCCGACCCGCCGGGTGATCACGACATTTCGACCGGCGTCGCTTTTACGCCGGGACGTCGCTGCTCCCGGCCCCGAGCGGGCGCTGCATCATCACAGTATCGAGCCAGCGGCCGAATTTCAGGCCGACGCTCGGGTGGGTGCCGATCATCTGGAAGCCGCAGGCGGTATGCAGCCCGACCGAGCCGGCATTGGCGGAGTCGCCGATGACGGCGATCATCTGGCGAAAGCCTCCCTCCTCACAGGCGTCGATCAGCTGCCGCATCAGTCGCATCCCGATGCCGCGACGCTGGCTGGCGGGAGCGAGATAGACCGAGTTCTCCACCGTGAAGCGATAGGCAGGGCGGGGCCGGTAGGGCCCGGCATAGGCATAGCCTACCACCTCTCCGTCCAGCAGGGCGGCGAAATAGGGGAAGCCGCCGTCGCGGAGCGCCCGGAAGCGGCGCGTCATCTCCGCCAGATCCGGAGGGTCGAGCTCGAAGGTGGCCGTGCCCTCGCGGACGGCCTGGCCGTAGATGGCGGTGATGGCGGGGAGGTCGGCCTCCTGGGTGGGCCGGATTTCAATGTTCGACATGGGGTGCAAGCATACCCACGCGGACGCGGCGATCAATCCGGCCTCGCGGCATGGCTGTCGCTGCCGCTTTGCGCCGGTCGCAATCGGGTTTGTGCAAACGAAAAGCCCCGGCGGTGAGGCCGGGGCTTCGAAGGTCGCTCGTTCGAGCGGTTGGATCAGTCGCGCTGCCCGAGCAGCTGCAGCAGCAGCGTGAACAGGTTGATGAAGTTCAGGTACAGCGACAGCGCGCCGGTGATCGCTGCGCGCTCGGCGATGTCGCCGCCCGCGGAGGCGTAGCCGTAGATGTACTCGTTCTTCAGGCGCTGCGTATCCCAGGCGGTCAGGCCGGCGAACACGAACACGCCGATCACCGAGACGATGAACTGCAGCATCGAGCTCGCCAGGAACAGGTTCACCAGGCTCGCCAGCACGATGCCGATCAGGCCCATGAACAGGAACGAGCCCATGCCCGTCATGTCACGCTTGGTCGTGTAGCCGTACAGGCTGAGCGCGCCGAACGTCGCCGCGGTGATGAAGAACACCCGCACGATCGAGGTGTGGGTGTACACCAGAAAGATCGACGACAGCGAGATGCCCATCAAGGCCGAAAACACCCAGAACAGGAGTTGAGCGGTCGACGGCGCGAGGCGGTTGATGCCGGCCGAGATCGCGAACACCATGACCAGAGGGGCCAGGATGAACAGCCACTTCAGCGGGCTCACGAACATCGCGTAGCCGAACTGCGTCAGATAGGCGTTGCCGAACTTGAACACGCCGGCCGCCGGATCGCCGGTCACCGACGCCATGTAGACGCCGAGCGCCGCGAGGCCGGTGATGGCCAGGCCGATGCTCATGTAATTGTAGATGCGCAGCATGTAGGCGCGCAGACCGGCGTCGACGGTCGCGGCATCGGCGCGCCCGGCCACCCGGCCAAAGGGTGAAGCATAGTTGCGGTTGAGGTCCGACATGGTCGAATTCCCGTTGGTTGCCCGGCAGCCCGATCCTGGCAGGACCTTCAGCCGGTTCTCGAAAAACCCTATCTCATACCCGCTGCCATCGATATTAAATTTGCGTCATCGGCAAATTCGCCATCTTTGGCAGGTCTCTGAGCCCATTCCCTAGATGGGAAACTAGCATATCCGCCGCAAGCTTCCACGCGCGGCTGAATGTCGCTCCGAACGCGTCCCAGCCGTATAAATCGCGTTAACCGTGCGGCATGAGCGCGCAAGCGCTCGATCAAGCCGCTAGAGATTCCGAAGAACCGTCGCCGGCTTCTGGTTCAGCGCGAGCAGGGTGCCGGCCAGTCCGAGGCCGACGGTCACGATCAGCGCCGCCAAGACGACCAGCGCGGCGCTGCCCGCCTGCCAGGCGAAGCTCAAGGTCATCAGCCGGGTCACGATCAGCCAAGCGGAGACCGAGCCGGCGATGACGCCGAACGCGGCGGTGGCAAACCCGATCATCAGATATTCGAGCGCGTAGGCGCCGAGCAGCCGCAGCCGCGTCGCGCCCAGGGTCTTCAGGATGACCGCGTCGTAGACCCGGTGGCGGTGGCCAGCGGCCAGCGCGCCGCCGAGCACCAGGATGGCCGAGATCAAGGTCACCGCGCTGGCGCCGCGGATGGCGAGCGCGAGGTTGGAGACCACCGAGCCCACGGTCTCCATCACCTCTCGGACCCGCACGCTGGTCACCATCGGGAAGGCGTCGGCCACCTTGCGGATGACACGGGCATCCTCGGCGGCATCGGAGCGCGCTTCGGTCAGGGTCGCGACATGGGTGTGCGGCGCGCCCTTGAAGGCATTCGGGGAGAACACCAGCACGAAGTTGATGCCGAGCCCCTGCCAGTCGATGGTGCGCATGTTGCCGATCCGCGCCGTGATATCGCGTCCGAGCACGTTGACGACGATGTCGTCACCGAGCTTGAGGCCGAGGCCGTCGGCGATGCGCTTCTCGATCGAGACCAGCGGCGGTCCGCTGTAGGTCTCGCTCCACCACTCGCCCTCGACCACCTTCGAGCCCTTGGGAATCTCGGCGGTATAGGTCAGGCCGCGATCGCTCTGCAGCACCCATTCGGTGTCCGTCGTCGCCTTGAGGTCCTCGGCGCGGACGCCGCGGGCGGAGACGATGCGCCCGCGCAGCATCGGCACGTCTTCGACAGCGGATTGAGGGGCGAGGTCCTTGAGGAAGCCGCGGAAGCGGTCGGCCTCGCCGGAGGGGACGTCGATGAAGAAAAACGACGGCGCCTGCTCCGGCAGTTGCGCCAGGAATTGGCGCCGCAGATTGCCGTCGATCTGGGTGATTGTGACCAGCACCGCGAGACCCAGTCCGAGCGACAGCACCACGGACGGTGTCAGCGCGCCCGGGCGGTAGATGTTGCTGACCGCCAGCCGCAGCATCGGGAAGCGGCTGCGCGGCAGGGCGCGCGCAATTGCCATCACCGCGGCGGCAATGCCGCGCAACAGCACGAACACCAGCGCGGCGGCGACGACGAACACCGCGGCGATGCGCTTGTCGTAGGACAAGCCGATCACGACCGCGATCAGCAGCGCGACGGTGCCCGCGATCAGCACCAGATAGCTCCAGCGCGGCCGGTGCCATTCGGCGATGACCGCCTCGCGGAACAACGCCGCCACCGGCACGTCGCGCACGCGCCCGAGCGGCCACAGACCGAACGCCAGTGCGGTGAGCAGGCCATAGACGAAGGACAGCGCCAGCTCGTCGGAATGAATAGCCGGGATCACGGGCAGCGGCAGGATGTTGCCGAACAGCCCGACGATGGCGAAGGGCAGGGCCGCGCCGGCGCAGAGGCCGATGATCGAACCGATCGTGGCGAGCACCATCACCTGCACGAGGTAGATGCCGAACACGTCGCGGCTGGTGGCGCCGAGGGCCTTGAACGCCGCGATCACCTCGGTGCGGCGGTCGACATGGCTCTTGACCGCGTTGGCGACGCCGACGCCGCCGACCAGCAGCGCGGCGAGACCGACCAGGGTGAGGAACTGGGTGAAGCGGCCGATCGTCCGCTCGAGCTGCGGCGAGGCATTGCTGCGGCTGCGGATCTCCCACCCGGCCGACGGCAAGGTCAGGCGGGTGTCGGCGATGAAGGACGCTGCGGCGTGGTCGTCCTTGGCATTGTCGGGCAGCCGGACCCGGTAGGTCCAGCGCACCAGGCTGCCCGGCTGCAGCAGCGACGTGGCGCGCAAGCCGGCCTCGCTGATCAGGAAGCGCGGCCCAAGGCCGATGCCGCCGGACAATTTGTCCGGCTCGGCCTGGAGCGCGCTGCGGATCTGGAAGCGGACCGTGTCGATGCTGACGGTGTCGCCGACCTTGAGGTCGAGCCGCGCCAGCAGTGCCGGATCGGCCGCCGCGCCGAACACGCCGTCGCGTTCGGCGAGAATGTCCGGTAGCGGCAGGTCGGGCTGCAGCTCGGCCTTGCCCAGCAGCGGATAGGTGCCGTCGACCGCCTTGAGCTCGACCAAGGCCAGCTTGGCGTCACCGGCGCGCACCATCGCCCGCAAGGTTGCCGCCAGCGAGACCTGGCCGCGCGTCCGCAGGAAGGCGATCTCCTCGGGCTTGGCCTCGCGCTGAAACAGCGAGAAAGCGACGTCGCCGCCGAGCAAGGTCCGGCCCTCGCGGACCAGCCCGTCATTGAGGCTGGCCGCCACCGAGCCGACACCGGCGATGGCGAGCACGCCGAGCGCGATGCAGGCGATGAAGACGTAGAAGCCGCGCAAGCCGCCGCGCAGCTCGCGCAGCGCGTAGCGCACCGGCAACGCGGCCATGCGGCCGCCCGCGATCGGTTCGGACACCGTGCTCATGCGTCGGCTTGCTCGTGTGCGTCGCTCTCGGCTTCGATCCGTCCCGAGCGCAGCCGCACCACCCGGTCGCACCGATGCGCGAGGCCGCTGTCATGGGTCACCAGCACCAGCGTCATGCCGCGCTCGGCATGCTTGGTGAACAGCAGGTCGACGATCTGCTGGCCGGTGGTCTCGTCGAGATTGCCGGTCGGCTCGTCGGCCACGAGAATTGCGGGGTCGGGAGCGAGAGCGCGGGCCAATGCCACGCGCTGCTGCTCACCGCCGGAGAGCTGCGTCGGATAGTGATGCAGACGGTGGCCGAGCCCGACCTGCTCGAGCTCGCGGGCGGCACGCTCCGCGGCGCCGGCATGGCCGGCCAGCTCGAGCGGCACTGCCACATTCTCCAGCGCGGTCATGGTCGGGATCAGGTGGAAGGACTGGAAGACGATGCCGACCTGGCGACCCCGGAACCGGGCCAGGGCGTCCTCGTCCAGGGCATTGAAAGCGGTGCCGCCGACCACCACCTCACCACTGTCAGGACGTTCCAACCCCGCCATCACCATCAGCAGCGTGGACTTCCCCGATCCCGAGGGGCCGATCAGGCCGATCGTCTCGCCCTGTCCCACCCGCAGGCTGATGTCCTTGAGGATATGAACACGTGCCGCTCCGGTGCCGAGCGAGAGGTTGACGTTGGAGATGGTAATGGTGTCCGGCGCAAGGCCGGCCAAACGCGAGGTTTCGATGAGACTGTCCATGGCTCGGTCATATGGCAACTCCGCAAGCCGGGTCGAGAGGCGCGGACATATCTTCGTGCACATACTCGTGTTGATGCTCGCCTTGATGACAGTCGGGCCCGCGTTTGCGGGCGCTGACGACGTCAAGCCGATCAAGCTGGTCGTGCTCGGCGATTCCTTGAGCGCGGGTCTTGGCCTGTCCGCCTCGGATGCGTTTCCAGCCAAGCTGCAGAAGGCGTTGCAGGCCCAGGGCCTGCCGATCGACCTCACCAATGCCGGCGTATCCGGGGATACTTCGTCCGGCGGCCGCGATCGGCTCGACTGGTCGGTGCCTGACGGGACCGAGGCCGTCATCGTCGAGCTCGGCGCCAACGATGCGCTGCGCGGCATCGATCCCGCGGTGACGCGCAAGGCCTTGACCGAGATCGTGACCCGGCTGAAGGCGCGAGGCATCGCCGTCATGCTGTGCGGCATGCTGGCGCCGCCGAACTACGGCAGCGACTATGCCGCGAAATTCAACGCGATCTATCCCGATCTGGCCAAGGAATTCGGCGTCCCGCTGTATCCGTTCTTTCTCGACGGTGTCGCCGCCGACCCCAAGCTGAACCAGGCCGACGGCATCCACCCCACCGCAGCCGGCGTCGACATCATCGTGTCCCGGATGTTGCCTACGGCGGAAGCATTCCTGCGTCCACTTCGTGGGCAATGACGGAACGAAGCGCCGCGTCGATCATTTGCGATAACCTTAAGGGCCGGGTTTTCCGCAGCTTTTACCGGCGTTAACCCGCCTTCCGTCGCGGAGTCATATAAGTTCGGTAGGAATGATGCATTGGCGATTCGTCGTCGATCATTTCTCGAAGGCATGATCTCGTCAATTTTCGAGATCAGCCTCCAGCATCGGGAGTCCTGAAACGATGCCGCGTCTGTTTACTGGACTGGAAATCCCGGCCGAGGTTGGCCACACGCTTTCCGGTTTGCGGGGTGGCCTCCCCGGCGCCCGCTGGATCGATCCAGAAAATTACCATGTGACGTTGCGCTTCATCGGTGACATCGACGGCACCTCCGCCAACGAGATCGCCTCGATGCTGTGGCGGGTGAACCGCAAGCCGTTCGAAGTGACGGTGCAGGGTCTCTCCAGCTTCGGCGGCCGCAAGCCGCGCGCCGTCGTTGCCAACGTCGCGCCGAGCCGCCCCCTGATCGAGCTGCAGGCCGAGCTCGAGCGGCTCATGCAGCGGATCGGGCTCGATCCGGAAGGTCGTAAATTCGTGCCCCACGTCACGCTGGCGCGGCTGCACGATGCGTCGAGCCAGGACGTCGCCGACTATCTCTCCGTCCGCGGCTATTTCCCGAGCCGCGTGTTCACGGCCGAGCGCTTCGTGCTGTTCTCGTCGCGCGCCTCGACCGGCGGTGGCCCCTACGTGGTCGAGGACGCCTACGACCTTTCCCCGGGGTGAGGTCTGGAGCGCGGTCGTTCAAGCCAGCTGCTCGCTGAGGCCCGGAGCGAAGACCAACGTCGTTAGCCCCGGACTAACGGTCACGGCGGCGTTTGCGTGCCATATACCACGACCTCACGGCTCCGACGCATGGCGGCTTCCACCATTTGCGGATTGCATTTTCCGTAAGTCTCGTGACCTAGAGTGGGCTCATGCTGTCCACTCCGTCAGACGCGTTCCGCGCGCAATATCAGTCTTTGGTCGATACCGGTGCGATCGAGGCCGACCTCGCCCAGGCCGAGGTCGCCGACGCCCTGGCGGCGCTGGAGCGCCGCCTCTCGACCTACAAGCCGACGCGCAAGCAAGGCTTGTTCGGCCGCCTTTTTGCCGACAAGAGCGAGCCGCCGAACGGCCTCTATGTCCACGGCGAGGTCGGGCGCGGCAAGACCATGCTGATGGACCTGTTCTTCCAGAACTGTCCCGTCGAGCACAAGCGCCGCGCGCATTTTCACGAATTCATGGCCGAGGTGCACGAGCGCATCTACGGCTACCGCCAGAACATCGCGCGCGGCGAGCTCGCCGATGCCGACGTGATCGGGCTCACGGCACAGGCGATCTTCGATCAGGCCTGGCTGCTCTGCTTCGACGAATTCCATGTCACAGACATCGCCGACGCGATGATCCTCGGGCGTCTGTTCGCCAGGCTGTTCGAGCTCGGCACCGTGGTGGTGGCGACCTCGAACGTCGCGCCCGAAGACCTGTACAAAGGCGGCCTCAACCGCGCGCTGTTCCTGCCCTTCATCAAGCAGATCGCCGACCATATGGACGTGATGCGGCTGGATGCGCGCACCGATTTCCGGCTGGAGAAGCTGGCCGGCGTGAAGATGTGGCTGGTGCCGGCCGATGTCGACGCGCGAGCGGCGCTCGACAAGGCCTGGGCGCGGCTCACGGGGCATGCCAAGTGCAAGCCGCGCGACATGACGATCAAGGGGCGTATCCTGCATGTCCCGTGCTCCGCCAACGGCGTCGCCCGCTTCGGTTTTACCGATCTCTGCGAGAAGCCGCTGGCAGCCTCGGACTATCTGCGGCTCGCGCACGACTATCATACGATCCTGATCGATCACGTTCCGGTCATGGATCTGGCCGAGCGCAATGCCGCCAAGCGGTTCATCACCCTGATCGATACGCTCTACGACAACGCCGTGAAGCTGATCGCGTCCGCCGAAGCCGACCCGATTTCGCTCTACGTCGCGACCGAGGGCATCGAGGCCATGGAGTTCAAGCGGACCACCTCGCGCCTGATCGAGATGGGCTCGGACTCCTACCTGGCCCTGCCGCACGGGCGGAAGGACTCGGCGGCATCCGGGACGTCCACGGGGTTGGTCGAAACCTGACAAATACCGGAGTTTTGGCGAGCGCCTGCCGCCGGGCACACAGCCGCGAAAAGGCCACGCCAATCATGCTGAAAGGATCATCAGCAGCCGTCGCCCGGTCCTGATCGAAATCAAGGCACGCCCGCCAATTGGCCATAGCGTGACTTGAACGGCCCGGGCGAAAGGGATAACCACCCACTCGACTTTTCAACCTCCCTCACCCCTTCGGGTTCAAAGGAAAATTTGCCATGGCGCGCGACAAGATTGCTTTGATTGGCTCCGGTCAGATCGGCGGAACGCTGGCTCACCTCGTCGGCCTCAAGGAGCTCGGCGACGTCGTGATGTTCGACATTGCCGAAGGTGTTCCGCAGGGCAAGGCGCTCGACATCGCGCAGTCCTCGCCGGTCGACGGCTTCGATGCGCACTTCACCGGCGCCAACTCCTACGAGGCGCTCGACAACGCCAAGGTGTGCATCGTCACCGCCGGCGTGCCGCGCAAGCCGGGCATGAGCCGCGATGATCTGCTGTCGATCAACCTGAAGGTGATGGAGCAGGTCGGCGCCGGCATCAAGAAGTACGCCCCCGATGCGTTCGTCATCTGCATCACCAACCCGCTCGACGCGATGGTCTGGGCGCTGCAGAAGGCCTCGAACCTTCCGGCGAAGAAGGTCGTCGGCATGGCCGGCGTGCTCGACTCCGCGCGCTTCCGCTACTTCCTGGCTGATGAGTTCAACGTCTCGGTCGAGGACGTCACTGCCTTCGTGCTCGGCGGCCATGGCGACACCATGGTGCCGCTGACCAAGTACTCGACCGTCGCCGGCATTCCGCTGCCGGATCTCGTCAAGATGGGCTGGACCTCGCAGGCGCGCATCGACGAGATCGTCGACCGCACCCGCAATGGCGGCGCCGAGATCGTCAACCTGCTCAAGACGGGCTCCGCCTACTACGCCCCGGCGGCGTCGGCGATCGCGATGGCCGAGAGCTATCTGCGCGACAAGAAGCGCGTGCTGCCCTGCGCGGCGCATCTCAACGGCGAGTTCGGCGTCAAGGACATGTATGTCGGCGTGCCCGTCGTGATCGGCTCCAAGGGTGTCGAGCGCATCGTCGAGATCGAGCTGGCCGGGAAGGACCGCGAGGCGTTCGACAAGTCGGTCGCCGCCGTCCAGGGCCTGGTCGACGCCTGCAAGAAGATCGCGCCCGACCTGCTCGGCCGCTGATCAGGGGTCATTCACGGGGCGTAGTCTCGCCCACATCGAGTTGCAGGATGTTTGGTATATGGTATACCAGACATCCTAACAACAATTCTGGTCGTCACCCCATCGCGGGTTCGGGGAGCAAGCGCTTATGAACATTCACGAATATCAGGCCAAGGCACTGCTGCACGAGTTCGGCGTGCCGATTTCCAAGGGCGTGCCGGTTCTCCGTCCGGAGGACGCGGATGCGGCGGCGAAGACGCTCGGTGGCCCGGTCTGGGTCGTGAAGAGCCAGATCCACGCCGGTGGCCGCGGCAAGGGCAAGTTCAAGGAGGCCTCGGCCGGCGACAAGGGCGGCGTCCGCCTCGCCAAGTCGATCCAGGAGGTCAACGAGTTCGCCAAGCAGATGCTGGGCGCCACGCTGGTGACCGTGCAGACCGGTCCGGACGGCAAGCAGGTCAACCGCCTCTACATCGAGGACGGCTCGGACATCGACAAGGAATTCTATCTGTCGCTGCTGGTCGACCGCGAGACCTCGAAGGTCGCCTTCGTGGTGTCGACCGAAGGTGGCGTCAACATCGAGGACGTCGCCCACAGCACGCCTGAGAAGATCATCACCTTCTCGGTCGATCCGGCCACCGGCGTCATGGGCCATCACGGCCGCGCCGTCGCCAAGGCGCTGAAGCTCTCCGGCGACCTCGCCAAGCAGGCCGAGAAGCTGACCACCCAGCTCTACAACGCCTTCGTCGCCAAGGACATGGCGATGCTCGAGATCAACCCGCTGGTCGTCACCAAGCAGGGCCAGCTGCGCGTGCTCGACGCCAAGGTCTCGTTCGACTCCAACGCGCTGTTCAAGCACCCGGAAGTCGTCGCGCTGCGCGACGAGACCGAGGAGGACGCCAAGGAGATCGAGGCATCGAAGTACGACCTCAACTACGTCGCGCTCGACGGCACCATCGGCTGCATGGTCAACGGCGCCGGCCTCGCCATGGCGACGATGGACATCATCAAGCTGTACGGCATGGAGCCCGCCAACTTCCTCGACGTCGGCGGCGGCGCCAGCAAGGAGAAGGTCGCGGCGGCGTTCAAGATCATCACCGCCGACCCGAACGTGAAGGGCATCCTGGTCAACATCTTCGGCGGCATCATGAAGTGCGATGTCATCGCCGAGGGCGTCGTGGCCGCGGTCAAGGAAGTGGGCCTGAAGGTGCCGCTGGTGGTGCGCCTCGAGGGCACCAATGTCGATCTCGGCAAGAAGATCATCAGCGAGTCCGGTCTGAACGTGCTGCCCGCCGACAATCTCGACGACGCCGCGCAGAAGATCGTCAAGGCCGTCAAGGGAGGCTGAGCGCCGTTTCAGGCGCTCGCTCATTCCTCACCGCAACGCTTTTAGAGAAAGCACGATGTCCATCCTCATCGACAAGAACACCAAGGTCATCTGCCAGGGCTTCACCGGCAAGAACGGCACCTTTCACTCCGAGGCGGCGATCGCCTATGGCACCAAGATGGTCGGCGGCACCTCGCCGGGCAAAGGCGGCTCGACCCATCTCGGCCTGCCGGTCTTCGACACCGTCAAGGAGGCCCGCGAGGCCACCGGCGCCGACGCATCCGTGATCTACGTGCCGCCGCCGGGCGCGGCCGACGCGATCTGCGAGGCGATCGACGCCGAGGTCCCGCTGATCGTCTGCATCACCGAGGGCATCCCGGTGCTCGACATGGTCCGGGTGAAACGCTCGCTTGTGGGATCCAAGTCGCGCCTGATCGGGCCGAACTGCCCGGGCGTCATGACCGCCGGCGAGTGCAAGATCGGCATCATGCCGGCCAACATCTTCAAGCCCGGCTCGGTCGGCATCGTGTCGCGCTCGGGCACGCTGACCTATGAAGCGGTGTTCCAGACGACGTCCGAGGGCCTGGGCCAGACCACGGCGGTCGGCATCGGCGGCGACCCGGTCAAGGGCACCGAGTTCATCGACATGCTCGAGATGTTCCTGGCCGACCCCAAGACGACCTCGATCATCATGATCGGTGAGATCGGCGGCTCGGCCGAGGAGGACGCGGCACAGTTCATCAAGGACGAGGCGAAGCGCGGCCGCAAGAAACCGATGGTCGGATTCATCGCCGGCGTCACCGCCCCTCCCGGCCGCCGTATGGGCCATGCCGGCGCGATCATCTCGGGCGGCAAGGGCGATGCCGGCTCGAAGACCGCTGCGATGGAAGCTGCTGGTATTACAGTCTCTCCGTCTCCGGCGCGGCTTGGCAAGACGCTTGTCGAAAAGTTGAAATCCTGATTCAGGACTTAGTGCTTTTCGGCGCGAATATTTACAATAAATAAGGTAAACGGTCCTAACCCGAGCCTGATCCGCGTCCCCCGCGGGTCAGGCATTGCGCCGTTTTGATTGGGCGCATCGAAATTACCAGGACGCCACCATGTCTCGCCAAGATGCGAACGCCGCCTTCGCCCTGTCGTCTTTTCTGCAGGGCACCAATGCCACCTACATCGATGAGATCTACGCCCGCTACGAGAAGGACCCCGCTTCGGTCGACCCGGAGTGGCAGGAGTTCTTCAAGAGCCTGAAGGACGCGCCGGCCGACGTGCAGAAGAATGCGTCGGGCCCCTCCTGGGCGCGCAGCAACTGGCCGGTCTCCCCCCGCGACGACTTGACCTCGGCGCTGGACGGCAACTGGGCCGTCGTCGAAAAGAAGGTCGGCGAGAAGCTCGCCGCCAAGGCCCAGACGAAGGGCGTCGAACTGTCGGTGGCCGACGTCAATCAGGCCACCCGCGACTCTGTCCGCGCGTTGATGCTGATCCGCGCCTACCGCATGCGCGGCCACTTCCACGCCAAGCTCGATCCCCTCGGCATCGAGGCGCCGCGCAACCGTGAGGAACTCGATCCGCGCTCCTACGGCTTCACCGAGGCCGACTACGACCGCAAGATCTTCCTCGATCACGTGCTCGGCCTCGAATACGGCAGCCTGCGTGAGATCGTCGCGATCTGCGAGCGCACCTACTGCCAGACGCTCGGCGTCGAGTTCATGCACATCACGAACGCCGCGCAGAAGGCCTGGATCCAGGAGCGCATCGAGGGACCGGACAAGGAAATCTCGTTCACCCGCGAGGGCCGCCGCGCCATCCTGACCAAGCTGATCGAGGCCGAGGGCTTCGAGAAGTTCTGCGACGTCAAGTTCACCGGTACCAAGCGCTTCGGCCTCGACGGCGGCGAGTCGCTGATTCCGGCGCTGGAGCAGATCATCAAGCGCGGCGGCAATCTCGGCGTGAAGGAGATCGTGCTGGGCATGCCGCATCGCGGCCGCCTCAACGTGCTGACCCAGGTGATGGGCAAGCCGCACCGCGCGCTATTTCACGAGTTCAAGGGCGGCTCGGCCAATCCCGACGCGGTCGAAGGCTCCGGCGACGTCAAGTACCACCTCGGCGCCTCCTCGGACCGCGAGTTCGACGGCAACCGCATCCATCTGTCGCTGACTGCCAATCCGTCGCATCTGGAGATCGTCGATCCCGTGGTGCTCGGCAAGGTCCGCGCCAAGCAGGACCAGCACGGCGATCCGCCGGACATGCGCATCTCGGTGCTGCCGCTCTTGATGCATGGCGACGCGGCGTTCGCCGGCCAGGGCGTCGTGGCGGAGTGCTTCGCGCTATCAGACCTGAAGGGCTACCGGACGGGTGGCTCGATTCATTTCATCGTCAACAACCAGATCGGCTTCACGACCTATCCGCGCTATTCGCGGTCGTCGCCGTATCCGTCCGACGTTGCCAAGATGATCGACGCGCCGATCTTCCACGTGAACGGCGACGATCCGGAAGCCGTGGTGTTCGCAGCCAAGGTCGCGATCGAGTTCCGGCAGAAATTCCACAAGCCGGTCGTGATCGACATGTTCTGCTACCGCAGGCATGGCCACAACGAAGGCGACGAGCCGGCCTTCACCCAGCCGGTGATGTACAAGAAGATCGGCGCCCATGCGTCGACCCTGGAGATCTACTCCAAGCGCCTGGTCGCCGAAGGCGTGATGACCGAGGGCGAGGTCGAGAAGGCCAAGGCCGACTGGCGCGCCCGTCTCGACGCCGAGTTCGAGGCCGGTACGTCCTATCGTCCGAACAAGGCCGACTGGCTCGACGGCAAGTGGGCAGGCTTCAAATCCGCCGACCAGGAGGAGGAGGCGCGCCGCGGCGTTACCGGCGTCGAGATCGACCGCCTCAAGGAGATCGGCCGCAAGATCACCAAGGTGCCGGACGGCTTCCGCGTGCACCGGACGATCCAGCGCTTCCTCGAGAACCGCGCCAAGGCGATCGACAGCGGCATCGGGCTCGACTGGGCGACCGGCGAAGCGCTGGCGTACTGCTCGCTGCTGCTCGAAGGCCACAAGGTTCGTCTCTCCGGTCAGGATAGCGAGCGCGGCACCTTCTCGCAGCGCCATTCGGTGCTGATCGACCAGGAGGACGAGAGCCGCTACACGCCGTTCAACCATCTGGCGCCGGAGCAGGGCCACTTCGAGGTCATCAACTCGCTGCTCTCGGAAGAAGCCGTGCTCGGCTTCGAATACGGCTACTCGCTCGCAGAGCCGACCGCGCTGACCCTCTGGGAGGCACAGTTCGGCGACTTCGCCAACGGCGCCCAGGTGTTGTTCGACCAGTTCATCTCGTCGGGTGAGCGTAAATGGTTGCGCATGTCCGGCTTGGTCTGCCTGCTGCCGCACGGCTACGAGGGCCAGGGCCCCGAGCATTCGTCGGCACGCCTCGAGCGCTATCTGCAGATGTGCGCCGAGGACAACATGCAGGTGGTCTATCCGACTACGCCGGCGAACTACTTCCACGTGCTGCGGCGACAGTTGCATCGCGAGATCCGCAAGCCGCTGATCGTAATGACGCCGAAATCGCTGCTGCGCCACAAGCGCGCGGTGTCGCGGCTCGAGGAGCTCGCCAAGGGCACGACGTTCCACCGCATCCTGTACGATGACGCGCAGATGCAGGTGGACGACAAGACCAGGCTGGTGCCGGACGAGCAGATCCGCCGCATCGTGCTGTGCTCGGGCAAGGTCTATTACGACCTCTATGACGAGCGCGAGAAGCGCGGGCTGAACGACGTCTACCTGATGCGCGTCGAGCAGCTCTATCCGGTGCCGCTCAAGGCGCTGGTCGCCGAGCTCGGCCGCTTCAAGAACGCCGAAGTGGTGTGGTGCCAGGAAGAGCCGCGCAACATGGGCGCCTGGCACTTCATCGAGCCCTATCTGGAATGGGTGATGAACCAGACCGGCGGCAAGAGCAAGCGTCCGCGCTATGCCGGCCGTGCCGCCTCTGCAGCGACCGCGACGGGCCTGATGTCGAAGCATCTCGCCCAGCTGAAGGCGCTGCTCGACGAAGCCTTGAACTGAACCTGCCTTTTTGACGCGCCCCGCAACCTGCGGGGCGCAAGTACATCGCGTTGATCGTCCGTCCCGCATCGCTTGCCCGCCGCAAGGCGATGGCGGACCGGCTTTATGACCGCACGGGTTATTGAGGACAAAGACCATGACTGAAATTCGCGTTCCGACGCTGGGTGAATCCGTCACCGAAGCCACCATCGGCCGCTGGTTCAAGAAGGCCGGCGACGCCGTGGCGGTCGACGAGCCCCTCGTCGAGCTCGAGACCGACAAGGTGACGATCGAGGTGCCCGCGCCGTCGGCCGGCACCTTGGGTGAGATCATCGCCAAGGATGGCGAGACCGTCGCCGTCGGCGCGCTGCTCGGCCAGATCACCGATGGCGCGGCCGCTGCGAAGTCGGCCGCTGCTGCTCCCGCCGCGGCTCCGGCGAAGCCCGCCGCGGCTGCCCCTGCTGCCGCTCCAGCGCCGGCCAAGGCGCTGCCCGCCGATACGCCGCAGGCCCCGTCGGTGCGCAAGCTCTCCGCCGAGAGCGGCGTCGATGCCACCACCGTGCCGGGCTCTGGCAAGGATGGCCGCGTCACCAAGGGCGACATGCTGGCGGCGATCGAGCGCGCCGCCTCCGCCCCGACCCCGGTCAATCAGCCGGCGGCTTCCGTGCAAGTGCGTGCGCCGTCGCCGGCGGATGACGCCGCGCGCGAGGAGCGCGTGAAGATGACCCGGCTGCGCCAGACCATCGCGCGCCGCCTCAAGGACGTGCAGAACACCGCGGCGATGCTGACGACCTTCAACGAGGTCGACATGACCAACGTCATGGCGCTACGCAGCCAGTACAAGGATGTGTTCGAGAAGAAGCACGGCTCGAAGCTCGGCTTCATGGGCTTCTTCACCAAGGCCGTCGTGCAGGCGCTGAAGGACATCCCGGCCGTGAACGCCGAGATCGACGGCAGCGATCTCATCTACAAGAACTACTACCACATCGGCGTCGCCGTCGGCACCGACAAGGGACTGGTCGTCCCGGTCGTGCGCGACTGCGACCACAAGTCGATCGCCGACATCGAGAAGGGCATCGCCGATTTCGGCCGCCGCGCCCGTGACGGCCAGCTCAAGATCGACGAGATGCAGGGCGGCACCTTCACGATCACCAATGGCGGCATCTACGGCTCGCTGATGTCGACCCCGATCCTGAACGCGCCGCAGTCCGGCATTCTCGGCATGCACAAGATCCAGGAACGGCCGGTGGTGGTCGGCGGCAAGATCGAGGTCCGGCCGATGATGTATCTGGCGCTGTCCTACGACCATCGTGTCATTGACGGCAAGGAAGCCGTGACCTTCCTGGTGCGCGTCAAGGAGAGCCTGGAAGATCCGGCGCGGCTGGTGCTGGATCTCTGAGGCGAACGACGACTTGACGAATTGAGGCGCGCCTGGCAGCGCGCCTCACACCTAACGGGGGCCAGCATGACCGACAGGGTTGCAGTGATCACCGGCGGCAGCCGCGGCATCGGCCGCGCCACTGCCCTTGCCGCGGCGGCGCGCGGCTTCAAGATCGTGGTCGGCTACGCCTCGAACGAGGCGGCAGCGCAGAGCACGGTCGCCGCGATCGAGGCCAAGAACGGCAAGGCGATCGCGGTGAAATGCGACGTCGGCCGCGAGCGCGACATCCTCGCTCTGTTCAAGGCGGCGGACAAGTTCGGCACCCTCGGCGCGCTGATCAACAATGCCGGCATCGTCGGGCCGACCACGCGCGTCGACGAGATGAGCGCCGAGCGCATCGAGCGCTTGATGGCGGTCAATGTCACCGGCAGCATCCTGTGCGCACGTGAGGCCGTGAAGCGGATGTCGACGCGGCACGGCGGTCAGGGCGGGGTGATCATCAACCTGTCGTCGGTCGCGGCCAAGCTCGGCTCGCCCAATACCTATGTCGACTACGCCGCGTCGAAGGGCGCGATCGATTCCTTCACCGTCGGCCTTGGCCACGAGGTCGCCAATGAAGGCATCCGCGTCGCCGCCATTCGTCCCGGCCTGATCGACACCGACATTCACGCTTCGGGCGGTGAACCCGATCGGGCGCACCGTCTTGCCCCCATGGTGCCGATGAAGCGCGTCGGCACCGCGGAGGAAATCGCCAATGCCATCGTCTGGCTGCTGTCGGACGAGGCCTCCTATGTCACTTCGGCCATTCTCGACGTGTCGGGCGGACGCTGACGACCGTCATTTTTCTTTGACTTGCTAGCTTACGGAACATTCGACCATGGCTAACTACGATCTCGTCGTCATCGGCACCGGACCCGGTGGTTATGTCTGCGCCATCCGCGCGGCGCAGCTCGGCTTGAAGGTGGCCGTGGTCGAGAAGAACGCGACCCTCGGCGGCACCTGCCTCAATGTCGGCTGCATGCCATCGAAGGCGCTCCTGCACGCGTCTGAATTGTTCGAGGAGGCCGGGCACTCCTTCGCCAAGATGGGCATCAAGGTGCCGGCGCCGGAGATCGATCTGCCGGCGATGATGAACTTCAAGCAGCAGGGCATCGACGGCAACGTCAAGGGCGTCGAGTTCCTGATGAAGAAGAACAAGATCGACGTGCTCGTCGGCAAGGGCAAGATCCTCGGCACCGGCAAGCTGCAGGTCACCGGCAATGACGGTGCCGTGCAGACCGTCGAGACCAAGAACATCGTCATCGCCACCGGCTCGGACATCGCGCGGCTCAAGGGCATCGAGATCGACGAGAAGCGCATCGTGTCCTCGACCGGCGCGCTGTCGCTGGACAAGGTGCCGTCGAGCCTGCTCGTCGTCGGCGCCGGCGTGATCGGGCTCGAGCTTGGCTCGGTGTGGCGCCGGCTTGGCGCCAAGGTCACCGTGGTCGAATTCCTCGACCGCATCCTGCCCGGCATGGACGGCGAGATCGCAAAACAATTTCAGCGCATCCTCGAGAAGCAGGGCTTTGCGTTCAAGCTCGGCGCCAAGGTCACCGGCGTCGACACGTCGGGCGCGACGCTGTCGGCGACCATCGAGCCCGCAGCGGGCGGAGCCGCTGAAAAGATCGAAGCCGATGTCGTGCTGGTGGCGATCGGCCGCGTGCCCTACACCGAGGGACTCGGTCTGCAGGAAGCGGGCGTCATCATCGATAATCGCGGCCGCGTCCAGATCGATCATCATTTCGCGACCAGCGTGCCCGGCGTCTACGCCATCGGCGACGTCGTCGCGGGCCCGATGCTCGCGCACAAGGCCGAAGACGAGGGCGTCGCTGTCGCGGAGATTCTCGCGGGCCAGGCCGGCCACGTGAACTACGACGTCATTCCGGGCGTGGTCTACACCACGCCCGAAGTGGCCTCCGTCGGCAAGACCGAGGACGAGCTGAAGCAGGCCGGCGTCGCCTATACCGTCGGCAAGTTTCCGTTTACCGCGAACGGCCGTTCCAAGGTCAACCAGACCACTGACGGTTTCGTGAAGATCCTCGCCGATGCGAAGACCGATCGCGTGCTTGGCGCCCATATCATCGGCCGCGAGGCCGGGGAAATAATTCACGAGGCCGCCGTATTGATGGAGTTCGGTGGCTCTGCCGAGGATCTTGCGCGCACCTGCCACGCGCATCCAACGCGCTCGGAGGCCGTCAAGGAAGCCGCGCTTGCGGTGGGTAAGCGGGCCATCCATATGTGATGGACGCCCGGAGGCGCCTTAGGTGGGTGCGACAAAACGCCCCGCTTATGACGCTGAACCGAACGGCAAGGCGCGAGGTCCTATCGTCATAGCGGCCTCAACCCTCGGGGCCCGGCGGAGATGGAGTCCGATGCTGCGCCGCCTGCTTCAGCCGTTCTGGGTTCTGCTTGCGATCATCTTCCTGATCGAAGCTTGGTTGTGGGACCATCTCGAGCCGGTCGTGGCGCGCATCGTCGCCGCGATTCCGCTGCGGAGCTTGAAGCACTGGCTTGCCGCGCGGATCGAGACGCTGTCTCCGGCGCTGACCTTGATCGTCTTCGTCGTGCCGGTCGTGCTGCTGTTTCCGCTCAAGCTGCTCGGCATGTGGCTGCTGATGCACCATCAGTGGAAGCTCGCGCTGGCCACGATCGTGTCCGGCAAGATCGTCGGTGTCGGTGTCACCGCATTCATCTTCGACGTCACGCGCAGCAAGCTGCTGCAGATGGGCTGGTTCGCCTGGCTGTATGAGGCCGTGCTCACGCTGCGCAGCAAAGCCTCGGCCCTCGTCGAGCCGATCAAGCAGCGTGTCCGTGAGGTCGTCGGCGAGTTGCTTCGGGGCAATACCCGCGGCTGGTCGGCCCGCGTGGTTCGCCAGATCCTGCGCTTCCGCCGCAGCGTGCAGGCGCGCTGATCAAGAAGAGCCATTGGGCGGCATCATTCGCCTGCTCACCACCCGCGTCATTCCGGGGCAATCCTCCGTGTGCAGCCGCAAAGCGGCAGCGTGCCGGCGATTGAGCCCGGAATCTCGAGATTGTTGAGAATGAACGCAAGCCAAGCTCGAGATTCCGGGTTCAAGGCCTGTGGCCTTGCCCCGGAATGACGGCTTTCGTGGCTAATGCAGATGCAAGAGATGCGGCTGAAACAGGCCGAGCAGCGTCATGGCGATCCCGATCAGCGCGAGCCCACCGGAGGCCCAGGCCAGAACGATCATTCCCGTGATGATCGTCGCCGACGCCAGCACGATGCCGATCTGGAAAGCGGCTGACGCCAATTCGTAGTGGTGATATTTCGCCGTCGCCTCGTCGCGCTCGTGCTCGGCATGCTTGGCGCGCTCGGCCAATTGTTCGCTGCCTTCGCCGGTCTCCGGCTCCGAACGATAGCGCGCGGCATTCTTCTGCCAGTCATCGATCTGCTTCTGCAACGCCGCCTTGGCCGCCTCGTCCGGCAGCGCCGGCAGGTTCAGCTTGCCCTGCTCGGCCGCGGTCTGCACCACGGTGCGGCGCACGGTCTTGGCCTGGAAGAAGGCCCAGAGGTTGGATGCCTCGACGTTCTTGCTGATCGATTCGGTCTGCGCGCCCTTGCCGAGCGTTTCCGACAGCGCCAGGAACAGCGCGATGACGGCGATCAGCAGCGCGATCTTCTTGTTCTCGCCGGACGCATGCTCGGCGTGCTCCGCATGCTCCATGCTCTCATGTGCGCTCATCTGTTCCCCTCCGGATCAAGCGAGGGAGACGATTGCCGGAACCACGGTGGTCGCGCAAGGGAAACGATGTGACGGAACGGTGTCAGCGCCGCGGATGCGCCGACGCGTAGACCTGCAGCAGCCGTTCAGAATCGATGCCGGTATAGATCTGCGTGGTCGACAGCGAGGCGTGGCCGAGCAGCTCCTGGATCGCGCGCAGATCGCCGCCGCGCGACAGCAGGTGCGTGGCGAAGGAGTGGCGCAGCGCGTGCGGCGTGGCGCTGTCGGGCAGGCCGAGCGCGCCGCGCAGCCGCTCCATCGCGAGCTGAATGATGCGCGGGCTCAACGGACCGCCCTTGGCGCCGACGAACATCGGCCGAGCTCCCGGAAGCGGGTAGGGGCAGAGCCTGGCGTACTCGTCGATCAGCTGCAGCACGTTCTGCAGCACCGGCACCATGCGCGTCTTGTTGCCCTTGCCGGTCACGACCAGCACGTCGCCTTCGCCCGGCCGCGGCACCTCGCGGCGTTTCAATCCGAGCGCCTCTGAGATGCGCAGGCCGGAGCCATACAGCAGCGCCATGACCGCGGCGTCGCGCGCCAGAACCCAGGTCTCGCGGGTCTCGCCGGCACGCTCGTCGGCATCGGCGAGGCGCTTGGCGGCGTCCATCGGCAGCGGCTTCGGCAGGCTCTTGGCGATCTTTGGCGCGCGGATTCCCGAGAGGGCGCCGACCTTGCCTTTGCCCTCGCGCTCCAGGAAACGACCGAACGAGCGCAAGCCTGCCAGCGTCCGCATCAGGGAGCGTCCGGCGATGTCGTCGGCGCGCCGCATCGCCATGAAGGCCCGGATGTCGGCGGCTTCCAGCACCGCAAAGCGCGCCAATGTCACCGGCTCACCCCAATGGGTGCAGAGGAATTGCAGGCATTGCCGCAGGTCGCGGGCATAAGCCTCGACCGTCTTCGGGGACAGCCGGCGCTCGCTGCGCAGATGCGCCAGCCACTGCATCATCGCGCGCACCACGCCGTCATCGGCGCCGATCAGGTCGGAGAACTCCGGCGCATCGTCGGCATCCGTTTCAGGTGGTCGCGTCTGCTTTGCCATGCGTGCGTGCCCAGCGATGGGACGAGGTCCTGCGAGCTTGTCGGCCGCTGCGAATGCGGTCTGCGCCTCTCCCCGCCTGCGGGGGGAGGTCGGATTGCATCGTCAGATGCAATCCGGGTGAGGGGGTACAGGTCTCACGGCGAACACGTCCCGTGCGTCTGCCCCTCACCCCAGCCCTCTCCCCGCAAGAGTGGGGCGAGGGAGCGCAGCGGCGCTCGCGGCGAGAAGCTCGGTCTCAACCCGTCGGTTCATCTATATATATCGCATCCTCGTCCTTTACCGTTCGCTAACTTTGCCGGGCGGCTTTCGCTTCAGCCCGAGCAAGGCTATCTCCGCCCTCATGGACCGCCCGACCGATCTCTTTCCAGGTGCAGTCAGCACGGCCGGCGTGGTCGACGTGCTGGTTCCGGTCGCGCTCGACCACACTTATTCCTACCGCGTGCCGCGCGGCATGGCGCTGAAGCCCGGCGATGTCGTCGGCGTGCCGCTGGGGCCGCGCGAGGTGCTGGCGGTGGTGTGGGCGGAGAACGCCAATCCCGATCCGCGACTGCACAACAGGCTGAAGGACGTCAGCGAGAAGCTCGACGTGCCGCCGCTCAAGCCGGAGCTGCGGTCGCTGGTCGACTGGGTCGCCAATTACACGCTGTCGCCGCGCGGCATGGTGCTGCGGATGTGCCTTCGCATGGGCGAGCATCTCGGGCCGGAGCGCGTTCGCCTCGGCGTCCGGCTGGTCGGCGAGCCGCCAAAGCGGCTGACGCCAGCGCGGCGGCGGGTGATCGAGGCGGTGTCGGATGGCCTGCTGCACGGAAAGTCCGACCTCGTCCGCGAGATCGGCGTCTCCGGCAGCGTGATCGACGGCCTGGTCGACGAGGGGACGCTGACGGTCGAGGCGATGCCGCGGGCCTTGCCGCCGCCGACGCCGGACCCGTCCTTCGCCCAGCCCGAGTTCTTCGATGCACAGCTGGCCGGCGTCGAGGCGATGCGGGCGCTGGCTGCCAATGGCGGCTTTCAGGTCGCGCTGCTCGATGGCGTCACCGGCTCCGGCAAGACCGAGGTGTATTTCGAGGCGGTGGCCGAGACCGTCCGCCGCGGCCGGCAGTCGCTGATCCTGATGCCGGAGATCGCGCTGACCGGGCAGTTCCTCGACCGCTTCTCGCGCCGTTTCGGCGTGCGCCCGCTGGAATGGCATTCCGAGCTGACGCCGCGCACGCGCCAGCGCAATTGGGCGGCGATCGCCGCCGGCGAGGCGCCGGTCGTGGTCGGCGCGCGCTCGGCGCTGTTTCTGCCCTACGCCGATCTCGGCCTGATCGTCGTCGATGAGGAGCACGACCAGGCCTACAAGCAGGACGAGGGCGCGCACTACCACGCCCGCGACATGGCGGTGGTGCGCGGCCACATCGCCAAATTCCCGGTCGTGCTGGCGTCAGCGACGCCCTCGGTCGAGACCGAGGTCAATGCGCGCAAGGGCCGCTACCAGCGCGTCGCGCTGCCGTCGCGCTTCGGCGGCCAGCACATGCCGCACATCGAGGCGATCGATCTCAGGCGCGAGCCGCCGCCGCGCGGCCGCTACATCTCGCCGCGGCTGGCGGGCGAGATCCGCGCCGCGATCGAGCGCGGCGAGCAGGCGCTGCTGTTTCTCAATCGCCGCGGCTATGCGCCGCTGACCTTGTGCCGCGCCTGCGGCCACCGTTTTGCTTGCACCATCTGCGACGCTTGGCTGGTCGACCATCGTTTTCGCCAGCGCCTGGTCTGCCACCATTGCGGGTTCTCGATGGCCCGGCCGCCGGCCTGTCCGCATTGCGCCGCCGAGGAATCGTTGGTCGCGGTCGGCCCGGGCGTCGAGCGGCTGCAGGAGGAGGCGGCCGCGCTGTTTCCCGACGCGCGCAGCATGGTGCTGTCGAGCGACCTGATCACCTCGATCGAGACCATGCGCGCCGAACTCACGGAGATCGCGGAAGGCCGCGTCGACCTCATCATCGGCACCCAGCTCGTGGCCAAGGGCCACAACTTCCCTCGGCTCAATCTGGTCGGCGTGGTCGACGCCGATCTCGGCCTCGGCAACGGCGATCCGCGCGCCGCCGAGCGCACCTGGCAGCTCCTCAACCAGGTGATCGGCCGTGCCGGCCGCGAGCAGGGCAGGGGGAGGGGCTATCTGCAGACGCACCAGCCCGAGCATCCCGTCATGAAGGCGCTGATCGCCTGCGACCGCGAGGCCTTCTACACCAGCGAAATCGACGTTCGCGAGCGCACGGGTTACCCGCCGTTCGGCCGGCTGGCGAGCCTGATCATTTCGGCAGGGGACAGGCCGACCGCGGAGGGCTTCGCGCGCCGGCTGGTGGCGTCAGCGCCTTCAGAGGAGGGCGTGCTGCTGCTCGGACCGGCCGAGGCGCCGCTCGCCGTCATCAAGGGCCGCTACCGCTTCCGGCTGCTGCTCAAGTCGGCGCGCAATTTCGATCTGTCGGATTATCTGCGCCACTGGCTGGCGCATGCGGAGAAGCCCAGGGGCAATCTCAAGCTCGAGGTCGACGTCGACCCGCAGAGCTTCTTGTAGCACAAGGCACGCCATCACCGCCGTCATTGCGAGGAGCGAAGCGACGAAGCAATCCAGAGTCCCAAAGGAGCCCTGGATTGCTTCGCTGCGCTCGCAATGACGCGCGGATAGATCGGTGACTTACGACACCACCTCGGCCGTGACGCGGCCGACGCCGGCGCGGGTCAGGCCGATGGCGCGGGCGGCGCCCGTCGAAAGGTCGAGCACACGGCCGCGGATGAATGGGCCACGGTCGTTGACAGTGACGATGACGCTCTGGCCGCCATGAGTGACGCGCAGCTTGGTGCCGAACGGCAGCGAGCGGTGGGCGCAGGTCATGGCATTGGCGTTCATGCGCTGGCCGGATGCGGTGCGGCTGCCGGACTCGTTGCCGTAGTACGATGCCATGCCGGAGAAGGTGCGGCCCGTTCCGGACGACGGCGCGACCGATGCGTTGGCGTTCATCCAGGACGAGTTGTTCGACCAGCCGTTCGAAAACGAGTCTGCCGCGGGCTGGGCGGCCTGGCGCGCCATATGATGATGGTGGTGGCGCGCGTGGTGATGGTGGTGCCTGGACCGGGCCGAGGCTTCGGTGGCGCTGCCGCCGACGATCAGCGTCACGGCAACAGCGAGCGCGGTGCGCGAGCCGGCGATCTTGCCAGCCGAGAGGTTCTTCAGTTTCAGCATCTGGATCTGTCCCTCGAAACAGTATTGCTGCGTTCTGCAGCCAGTGGACCCCCGTCAGGTGTTGAGGCGCGCGCCGTTTGATGTCGCAATGAGGCACGAATGCGGCAGTAGAAATTGTTCCGCTCGGATCGGAATATCTTGGGACTGGTGATCTTCATCACCGAAAATTCCGTAATCCGCCCGTTTAACGCTTCATTAACTAATTAATACTTTCAAGTACTGTCGTGTTAAGTCGTCATTGAGGTTGTGAAGATGTTGCCAAGTAATTGATATCGATCCGGCCGATCGCCGCTGGAGCCGCCAAGGCGGCAGTCAAGGCCAAACGGACATAGCGGCCATGCAGCAACAGGCGGAACGAATACGCGGATCGTCGGTACTGGGTTCGGGGTGCACCGCCGGCGGCGATCGCGCCGCTTCCGGGTCCGTCCCGGGCTCCGACCGCAGCGCGGCAACAAGGTGCCGAATAGCGGGCCACCGCTTGTTGCGGCTGCGCGTACGCTATGTTAGCAAAGCGCCGCTTTTCGTGATCAAGCTGCTCTTGCGGCGATCGAAAATCAAAGTCCTGCTTGAATTCCAAGGGCTTAACTGGTTTGCGCCGCAGCGGCGCGCCGGTGTCCCTCTTGTGGGTTGGGCGCATATAAAAAGAGCACGTCTGTGGCTGCTGAAGATCCCTCCGTATCCGGTGTGTCCGGTCGTTACGCGACGGCCCTGTTTGAACTGGCCCGTGACGAAAAGTCCGTCGATGCGGTCAAGGCCGATCTCGACAAGTTCAATGCCCTTCTCGATGAGAGCGCCGACCTCAAGCGCCTGGTCCGCAGCCCGGTGTTCGGCGCGGACGTGCAGCTCAAGGCGCTCAATGCGGTGCTGGACAAGGCCGGCATCGCCGGCGTCGCCGCCAACGTGCTGCGTGTGCTGACCACCAACCGCCGCCTGTTCGCGGTCGCCGACGTGATCCGCGCCTTCAACGCGCTGGTCGCCAAGTATAAGGGAGAGGCCACGGCCGACGTCGTCGTCGCCGAGCCGCTCTCGGACAAGAATCTCGACGCCTTGAAGGCCTCACTGAAGACGGTGACCGGCAAGGACGTCGCGCTCAACGTGAAAGTCGATCCAGCGATTATCGGCGGGCTCGTCGTCAAGCTCGGCAGCCGCATGATCGATAGTTCGCTTCGCACCAAACTCAACTCGATCAAGCACGCGATGAAAGAGGCAGGCTGATGGACATCCGCGCCGCGGAAATTTCCGCGATCCTCAAAGACCAGATCAAGAATTTCGGGCAGGAAGCCGAAGTCACCGAAGTCGGACAGGTGCTGTCCGTCGGTGACGGTATCGCCCGCGTCTACGGTCTCGACAACGTCCAGGCCGGTGAGATGGTCGAGTTCGAGAACGGCACCCGCGGCATGGCGCTGAACCTCGAAACCGACAACGTCGGTATCGTCATCTTCGGCGCCGACCGCGAGATCAAGGAAGGCCAGACCGTCAAGCGCACCCGCGCCATCGTGGACGCGCCGGTCGGCAAGGGCCTGCTCGGCCGCGTCGTCGACGCGCTCGGCAACCCGATCGACGGCAAGGGCCCGATCCAGGCGACCGAGCGTAAGCGCGTCGACGTCAAGGCTCCGGGCATCATTCCGCGCAAGTCGGTCAACGAGCCGATGGCCACCGGCCTGAAGGCGATCGACGCCCTGATCCCGGTCGGCCGCGGCCAGCGCGAGCTGATCATCGGCGACCGCCAGACCGGCAAGACCGCGATCGCGCTCGACACCATCCTGAACCAGAAGCCGCTGAACGTCGCTGGTGCTCCCGAGGGCCAGAAGCTGTACTGCGTCTACGTCGCCATCGGACAGAAGCGCTCGACCGTCGCCCAGTTCGTCAAGGTGCTCGAAGAGCAGGGCGCGCTGGAATACTCGATCGTCGTTGCCGCGACCGCCTCCGATCCGGCCCCGATGCAGTATCTCGCGCCGTTCACCGGCTGCACGATGGGCGAGTACTTCCGCGACAACGGCATGCACGCCGTCATCATCTATGACGATCTGTCCAAGCAGGCCGTCGCCTATCGCCAGATGTCGCTGCTGCTGCGCCGCCCGCCGGGCCGCGAAGCCTATCCGGGCGACGTGTTCTACCTGCACTCCCGCCTGCTGGAGCGCGCTGCGAAGCTCGGCAAGGACCATGGTCTGGGCTCGCTGACCGCGCTGCCGGTCATCGAGACGCAGGCCAACGACGTGTCGGCCTACATTCCGACCAACGTCATCTCGATCACCGACGGCCAGATCTTCCTGGAGACCGATTTGTTCTTCCAGGGCATTCGTCCTGCGGTGAACGTCGGTCTGTCGGTGTCGCGCGTCGGCTCCTCGGCGCAGACCAAGGCGATGAAGAAGGTCGCCGGCAAGATCAAGGGCGAGCTGGCGCAGTACCGCGAGATGGCCGCGTTCGCGCAGTTCGGCTCCGACCTCGACGCCTCGACCCAGCGCCTGCTGAACCGTGGTTCGCGCCTGACCGAGCTCCTGAAGCAGCCGCAGTTCTCGCCGCTGAAGATGGAAGAGCAGGTCTGCGTGATCTGGGCCGGCACCAACGGCTATCTCGACGCGCTTCCGCTCGGCAAGGTGCGCGCCTTCGAGGACGGCCTCCTGTCGCTGCTGCGCGGCAAGAATGCCGACCTCCTGAACGCGATCCGCGACAGCAAGGATCTGTCCGACGACAGCGCCGCCAAGCTGAAGGCGGTGGTCGAAGGCTTCGCCAAGACCTTCGCCTGATCGCTAGAGGTCGTGGCCGGCTCCGGCCGGCCATCCACGCCTTCGGGGTGGACAACGTGACATCTCATGCCCAGCATCAGGCCGGGCATGACCAATCTCAGGGTTGAGCGGTCGGGTCTCCAGGGGATCGGCCGCCGGGGTGAGCTAGACGAACAATGGCGTCACTGAAAGACATGCGGGTCCGCATCGCCTCGACCAAGGCGACGCAGAAGATCACCAAGGCCATGCAGATGGTCGCCGCCTCCAAGCTGCGCCGCGCGCAGCAGGCGGCCGAAGCGGCGCGTCCCTATGCCGAGAAGATGGACGCCGTGATCTCCAACATCGCGAGCGCCACCATCGCCTCCGCCGGCGGCCCGAGCCTGCTCGCGGGCACCGGGCGCGACCAGGTGCATCTGCTGCTGGTCTGCACCGGCGAGCGCGGCCTGTCCGGCGCGTTCAACTCCTCGATCGTGCGTCTGGCGCGCGAGCGTGCGCTAGCCCTGATGAACCAGGGCAAGGAAGTGAAATTCTTCTGCGTCGGCCGCAAGGGCTACGAGCAACTGCGCCGTCAGTTCGACAAGCAGATCGTCGAGCACATGGATCTGCGCTCGGTTCGCCAGATCGGTTTTGCCAATGCCGACGAGATCGCCAAGAAGGTGATCGCCCGCTTCGAGGCCGGCGAGTTCGACGTCTGCACGCTGTTCTATTCGCGCTTCCGCTCGGTGATCGCGCAGATCCCGACGGCACAGCAGATCATTCCGCTGGTGGTCGAGGCGCGGCCTGCCAATGCTGCGCCGCTGGCGCCTTACGAATACGAGCCGGAGGAGGACGAGATCCTCGCCGGGCTGCTGCCGCGCAATCTCGCCGTGCAGATCTTCCGCGCGCTGCTCGAAAACAACGCCTCGTTCTACGGTGCGCAGATGTCGGCGATGGACAATGCCACGCGCAACGCCGGCGAGATGATCCGCAAGCAGACGCTGATCTACAACCGCACGCGTCAGGCGATGATCACCAAGGAACTGATCGAAATCATTTCGGGCGCCGAGGCGGTCTAGCCAGATCGCGTCGCGCCTCTTTGAAGCGCAACCCAGGAACATATCCCGGTCGAGCCGACCGTGGTTTCGTATACGGATCGTAAGGAGAGACACTCAATGGCTACCGCAGCCAACCAGATCGGTCGCATCACCCAGGTCATCGGCGCCGTCGTCGACGTGCAGTTCGAAGGTCACCTGCCGGCCATTCTCAATTCGCTCGAAACCAAGAACGCCGGCAACCGCCTTGTGCTCGAGGTCGCCCAGCATCTCGGTGAATCCACCGTCCGCACGATCGCGATGGACACCACCGAAGGTCTGGTGCGCGGCCAGGAGGTGACCGACACCGGCTCGCCGATCCGGGTGCCGGTCGGCGAGGGCACGCTCGGCCGCATCATGAACGTGATCGGCGAGCCGATCGACGAAGCCGGCCCCGTCAAGGCGGAAGGCCTGCGCCCGATCCACGCGGACGCGCCGAGCTACACCGACCAGTCGACGGAAGCTGAAATTCTCGTCACCGGCATCAAGGTCGTCGACCTCCTGGCGCCCTATGCCAAGGGCGGCAAGATCGGCCTGTTCGGCGGCGCCGGCGTCGGCAAGACCGTGCTGATCCAGGAGCTGATCAACAACGTCGCCAAGGCGCACGGCGGTTACTCGGTGTTCGCCGGCGTCGGCGAGCGTACGCGAGAGGGCAACGACCTCTATCACGAGTTCATCGAGTCCAAGGTCAACGCCGATCCGCACAATCCGGATCCGAGCGTCAAGTCGAAGTGCGCGCTGGTGTTCGGTCAGATGAACGAGCCGCCCGGCGCCCGCGCCCGCGTCGGCCTGACCGGCCTCACCGTCGCCGAGCACTTCCGCGACCAGGGCCAGGACGTGCTGTTCTTCGTCGACAACATCTTCCGCTTCACGCAGGCGGGCTCGGAAGTGTCGGCGCTGCTCGGCCGTATCCCGTCGGCGGTGGGTTATCAGCCGACGCTCGCCACCGACATGGGCGCGCTGCAGGAGCGTATCACCACCACCAACAAGGGCTCGATCACCTCGGTGCAGGCGATCTACGTGCCGGCCGACGACTTGACCGACCCGGCGCCGGCGACGTCGTTCGCGCACTTGGACGCGACCACCGTGCTCAACCGCGCGATCTCGGAAAAGGGCATCTACCCGGCGGTGGACCCGCTCGACTCCACGTCGCGCATGCTGTCCCCGCTGGTCGTCGGCGAGGAGCACTATCAAACCGCGCGCATGGTCCAGCAGATCCTCCAGCGCTACAAGTCGCTGCAGGACATCATCGCCATCCTGGGCATGGACGAGCTCTCGGAAGAGGACAAGCTGACGGTGGCCCGCGCCCGCAAGATCGAGCGCTTCCTGTCGCAGCCGTTCCACGTCGCCGAAATCTTCACGGGATCGCCGGGCAAGTTCGTCGACCTCGCCGACACCATCAAGGGCTTCAAGGGCCTGTGTGAAGGCAAGTACGACCACCTGCCGGAGGCCGCCTTCTACATGGTCGGCAACATCGACGAGGCGGTCGAGAAGGGCAAGAAGCTGGCGGCGGAAGCCGCCTAAGGGCGAATGGCGAATAGGGAGTAGCGAATAGGGTTATCCGCTGCTCCCTTCTCCATTCACTACTCGCCATTCGCTATTCGCTACTCGCAGGTTTCCTCATGGCTACTTTCCATTTCGATCTCGTCTCGCCGGAAAAGATCGCCTTCTCGGGTGAGGTCGACCAGGTCGACGTTCCCGGCCAGGAGGGTGATTTCGGCGTGCTCGCGGGCCACGCGCCGTTCGTGGCGACGCTGCGGCCGGGCATCCTGACAGTGACATCAGGCGGATCGCAGCAGAAGATCATCGTGCTCGGCGGTCTTGCCGAGATCTCGGACAAAGGTCTGACGGTTCTCGCCGACGTCGCCACGTCGCTGAAGGAGCTCGACCAGACCGCCTTCGCGGCCGAGATCGCCGGCATGGAATCCAAGCTGAACGAGAAGCAGGGCAACGAGCTCGATCGCGCGATCGAGCGGCTCGATCACTTCAAGACGATCCAGCAGCAGCTCAATACGACCGCGCTGCATTGATCCAACCGCACGACGTATGAATGAACGTTCATGGCCGGGCTCTGCCCGGCCATTTTCGTTTGGGGCTCGAACGTCGTGCGCCGGTCGATGACTACTTCAAGGGGCCGGTTGCATGCTCACCGATCTGACGGCATGCTCCCGGCCGATCCAGCGGGCGCGGTGACATGGCAGGACAGATCGTCTTGAAACGCAAGATCGCGGCGATTTTCGCCGCCGATATCGCCGGCTATTCGCGCCTGGTCGCGGAGGATGAAGAAGAAACGCTACGGCGACTGGCGGCCTATCGCGAGGTCGTTGACGACTTCATCGCGCGCGCCGGCGGCCGCATCTTCAACACCGCCGGCGATGCGGTGCTCGCGGAATTCCCCAGCGCGGTCGAAGCGGTGCGTTGCGCGATCGACATCCAGGAGAGCCTGCGCACGCGCAACATGGCCTATCCGCCGAGCCGGCAGATGAGCTATCGCATCGGCATCACCATCGGCGACGTCGTCGAGCGCGACGGCGATCTGCTCGGCGACGGCGTCAACATTGCAGCGCGCCTCGAGGGCCTCGCCGACGTCGGCGGCATCTGCATCTCGCGCGCCGTCCATGAGCAGGTTGCCAACAAGCTGTCGGTGCAGTTCGCCGACATGGGCGCGCGGGAGGTCAAGAACATCCCCACCCCGGTGCACGCCTTTCGCGTGGCGATGCGCCGCGAGGACGGCACCTACGCGCCGCCGGAAGAAAAGAAAGCCGCCCGCGGCGGCGGGCTCCGCATGATCTGGCGAATTACGGCCGCCCTGGTTGCGCTCGGCGCGGTCGGGGTCGGGACCGAGCTCTACCTGGATTATCGCGATCCGCATCCCGCGCAGCGCGATGCCGCCAAGGCGGCGGCGGAAGCGTTGGCCCGGCTGTCGGCCACGCCGGCTTCGCCGTCCTCGGTCCCGTCTTCATCTCCATCCCCCGCGCCGACGCAGTCATCCGTCGCCATGCAGCCGGCCGACTCGCCGCAGCCGCAACAGTCGCCCTCGCCTTCATCCTCTGTCGCTGCCGAGAAGTTTGCACCTGAAGCCGTGCCGTTCGTGAGCGAGCGGACTCGCATTGCGCTGGCGCGCGACTACGTGCCGGCGCCCGAGCACAAGGCGTTCGCGACCACGATCAACGGCGTCAGCGCCTACGTCACCGGGCAGGCGAGCGACGACGCGGCGAAGTCGGCCGCGCTGGAGCAGTGCCAGCAGCGCGCGGACAACGCGAACGGACCGCGCAAATGCGAGCTCTACGCCGTTGGTGACAATGTCGTCTACGTGCACAGCAAGCCGCCGTTGCCGCCGCAGCCCTGGGTGCGCCACGACCCGCTGACCGAACGCGCCTTCAGCGCGGCCGAGATGCCGCTGGTGCGTGATACCGGCCGCGCCCGGCTCGAAGCGAACTACGGGACGGCGCGACGGACCAAGGCGATCGCGCTCGGGCCCGGTGGCCAGTTCTTCTACAGCGTCGGCGGCGACCTCGTCGACGACGTGGTTCGGCGCAATCTGGAAGCCTGCGGCGCTCAGGCGGGAACCGCCTGCATCATCGTTGCGCTCGACGATGCCTTCGTGGTGCCGATACCGACCGTGATGAAAGCCACCGGCTTCTTCCACGCGGCCATCCATCAGGCGATCGCCCCGGAGGCGCGCGAGGAGGTGGCGCGGCGCCTTGAGGCCGCGACGTCGGGCTGGAATGCAGTCGCGGTCGGAACGGCCGGCCACCCCGGCTTCAGCCTCAATGGCGACCGTGAGGAGACGGCGATCGGCGGCGCGCTGGCCGACTGCGCCACGCGCGACAGCGACTGCCGGGTGATTGCGATCGGGCCGTTCACGGTCGAGGACAATTGAGCCGGCGAACTCTCTCGACATCTCTGTTCCGAGGCGCGCTGAGCGCGAGATCGGAATGACGCAGAGCCTCACTCTTCGACGTGGATCAGTCGCCAGCTTCGGTGAGATGCGCAAAGGCCTCCGCCACCGCACGATAGACCTCGCGGCGGAACGGCACCACCAAGTCCGGCACGCGCGCGAGCTGCTCCCAGCGCCAGGCGTCGAACTCGGCCGGCTGGCCGTTGCGCGGCGTCACCGGATCGATGTCGGCCTCCCGGCCGGTGAAGCGCATCGCGAACCACTTCTGGCGCTGGCCGCGAAAGCGCGCGAGCCGGTGGTTGGGATCCTCGAACGGCGGAAATTCGTAGGTCAGCCAGTCGCTCTCGCCGAGAATATCAGCGTCCCGAATCCCGGTCTCCTCCCACAGCTCGCGCCGCGCCGCCGCCTGCAGATCCTCGCCGGGATCGACGCCGCCCTGCGGCATTTGCCATTCGAGGCCGGGAAGGACGATCTCCGGTCCGTCGTCGCGGAATCGGCGCCCCAGGAACACGAGCCCTTCGGCATTGAGCAGGGCGATCCCGACGTTCGGACGATAGGGTCTGGTCTCGGTCATCCTCGAATCCATGAGCTGTCGTTCGCATAGCAGCGCACCATGACGGCATCGTCGCGACGCACCTGCAGAGATTCCCTGCAGCCCGTGCGCAGATGCGGACTAGCGGCTGTCGGGTATCGCGTCGAGGGCGCGGATCGTGATTCAATCGCCGGCGAGCGGAGCGAATTCCTGGACAACGCGCTCATAGACCGGTCGCTTGAACGGCACGATCAGCCCCGGCAGGTTCTTCATCGGCTCCCAGCGCCAGCTGACGAATTCCGCCTTGTGGTGGCCGCCGCCGGGCCGCTCGACGTCGATCTCGGCATCGGATCCGGTGAAGCGCAGCGCGAACCATTTCTGGCGCTGGCCGCGATAGCGCCCCTTCCAGGCGCGGCCCGCGACCGTGCGCGGAATGTCGTAGGTCAGCCAGTCGCCGACCTCGGCCAGCTTCTCGACGGAGCGCACGCTGGTCTCTTCATACAGCTCGCGCTTGGCCGCCTCCCAGGCATCCTCGCCGGGATCGACGCCGCCCTGCGGCATCTGCCAGACATGGGTGTCGTCGACATGCTCGATCCCGCCGGCGCGGCGACCGATGAAAACCAGCCCCTCCGAATTGATCAGCATAATGCCGACGCAGGTGCGGTAAGGCAGGTCCTCGTAGCGCGTCATTCCGGTCTCGGCCTTCCTGCGGGGACCCTGCGCCTCGCTGCGCAGGCCTCACGCTGTCACGTCGCCAGTCGGGCCGGCGCACGTTCGTTCAGTTCGATTTTGATTTCAGCATCGCGGTTGTCAATGGCACCAGCAGAATGCCCTTGCGGTCGAACCCCTTGATCCAGGTGGCGATGCGGTCGATCGAGACTGGCAGCGCCGAGGCGGTCCCGACAGCGACGCCACGTTCCTTGGCCAGGCTTTCGAGCTTGGCGAGCGCATTGTCGATCTCGACCGGGGTCGGCACCGCGTCGATGGTGACGTCGCCCTTCGCGAACGGCATCGCGAGCCCCGTGGCGAGTGACGCCGCCACGCTGCGCGGGGCTGCGCCATCGTCGAACAGGGCCAGGCCGCGCTTGGCGGCCTCGTTCACGATCGGCTGCATCGCCGCTTCCGTTGCGACGAAGCGCGCACCCATGAAGTTGCCGATGCCGACGTAACCCTGCAGCCGGCTCATGTGCCAGAACAACCGGTCGATGTTCTGGTCCGGTCCGAGTGTGGCGAGCAGCGTCTGCGGACCCGGATCGTTATCGGGATAGTCGTAGGGCTCCATCGGGACCTGCAGCAGGATCTCGTGGCGCTGCGCCCGGGCGCGCTCGGCGAGTTTGGTCGGATCGGAGCCATAGGGCGTGAAGGCCAGGGTGACCGCGGGCGGCAGCTTCATGATCGCGTCCGCCGTCTTGGCGGCGCCGACGCCGAGACCGCCGATCACGATCGCGACGGCCGGCATGCGCGCCGCCTTGGCGCGGTCGGCCTCGGCCGCATAGGCGGTGAACGGCTTCAGCCCGTCGGCCATCACTGGGATCATGCCGTAGCGCGACTTCTCCAGCAGCCGCGGGTCGACGCCGGGCATCTGGCTCGCAGCCGGCGTGGCCGATCCAGGCTCTGCCGTCTCGCCACCGGCACCGATCGCGACCTCCTGGCGGGCGCCGCTGGAGCCGTCGATGATGGTGACCGTCTTGCGCTCGCCGCCCTCCTGCTTGGCCGCGGGGGCCGCGCCGTGGTCGGCCTTTGCGTCTGGCTTGCCATCCGGCTTGGCGGTAGCCTTGTCGTCGGCGGGCTTTGCGCCCTCGTTGATCGCGACGCGGGCGACCGGCTCGCCACCGAGTGGATTGTCGTTGAACATCGCAAAGCCGGCAAACGCGACCAGGAACAGCCCCAGCAGCATCGCAAGGGCCTGCAGGGCCGTGAAGGGAAGCCGAACGCGGCGCCTGCGACGCTTTTCCGTCTGTCCGAGCGGGGCGCTCAGTTCGTCGGCCGTCTCTGTCATCGAAATTCCCGAATCAATCGGGTCGACGATACCACGGCAGGGATTCGGACGCAGGGCCAGTGTCCGAAAGCCCGTAGATCGGCGGAGCCGCAAACGAGAAGCCGTCCAAAAAACAAAGGGCGGCCTGGAGGCCGCCCTTCAAACCCACTTCGCGTCTGTCGGCTGCCGCTCCGGCGGCGGCCTCAGTTCGCCGCCTTGGCCGGCTTGTCGGCCGCGGCCTTTTCGGTCGGCGCCGGGGTGTTGGCGCTGTTCTTGATGCCATGGAGCAGGTCGGCAGCCATTTTGAGCGCCTTGTCGTCCTTGGTGTCCGGCGGCACGTAGGACTGCGAGCCGGTCTTCTCGTCGCCGTCGTTCTTGAGATGGCCGCGCAGCGACGCCTCGCCCTTGGTGTCGGTGCGCGATTTCAGCTCATCCGGCACGTCCTGCAGCACCTCGATGTCGGGCACGATGCCCTTGGCCTGGATCGATTTGCCCGACGGCGTGTAGTAGCGCGCGGTGGTCAGCCGCAGCGCGCCGTTGCCGGCGCCGAGCGGGATGATGGTCTGCACCGAGCCCTTGCCGAACGAGCGGGTGCCGACCAGCGTCGCGCGCTTGTGGTCCTGCAGCGCGCCGGCCACGATCTCC
This sequence comes from Bradyrhizobium sp. SZCCHNR1015, assembly GCF_032489875.1. Classification (NCBI taxonomy): domain Bacteria; kingdom Pseudomonadati; phylum Pseudomonadota; class Alphaproteobacteria; order Hyphomicrobiales; family Nitrobacteraceae; genus Bradyrhizobium; species Bradyrhizobium sp. SZCCHNR1015. Next base: position 37,423 of record NZ_JAUEYW010000013.1, on the reverse strand, counting down.
GACGCCGACGCCGAGCCGCCATTGATCAGCACGATGACCGGCTTGCCCTTGGTGAGGTCGCCGGCATGTGCCGCGCGGCGCTGCGTCTCCTCGGCATTGCGGCCGCGGGTCGAGACGATCTCGCCGCGCTCCAGGAACGCGTCGGAGACGGTGACCGCCTCCTCGAGCAGGCCGCCCGGGTTGTTGCGCAGGTCGATGATGTAGCCCTTCAGCTTGTCGCCGATCTGGTTCTGCAGGTCGGCGATGCTCTTCTTCAGGCCCTCGGTGGTCTGCTCGTTGAAGGTGGTGATGCGGATATAGGCGATGTCGTCGCTCTCGGTGCGCGAGCGCACCGAACGGACGCGGATGTTGTCGCGGGTCAGCGTCACGTCCAGCGGATTGTCGGCGCCCTTGCGCACGACCTTCAGCTTGATCTTGGTGCCGACCGGGCCGCGCATCTTCTCGACCGCCTGGTTGAGGGTCAGGCCCTGCACGGCTTCGTCGTCGAGATTGGTGATGATGTCGTTGGCCTGGATGCCTGCCTTCGAGGCCGGCGTATCGTCGATCGGCGACACCACCTTGATCAGGCCGTCTTCCATCGTCACCTCGATGCCGAGGCCGCCGAACTCGCCGCGGGTCTGCACCTGCATGTCGCGGAAGCTCTTCGCATCCATGTAGCTCGAATGCGGATCGAGGCCCGAGAGCATGCCGCTGATCGCGGACTCGACCAGCTTCGAATCGTCGGGCTTCTCGACATAATCGCTGCGCACCCGCTCGAACACGTCGCCGAACAGGTTGAGCTGGCGATAGGTATCGGCGGTCGCGGCGCGCGCCGTCGATCCCATCAACACCGCGCGCGGTTGCGAGACGAACAGGGTCAATGCCGCACCGGTGGCCGCGCTCAGGAGAATTACCGAAGTCTTACGCATCATCCGCGTACCTTTTCGCCTTCATTTGCGGCCCACCATGGGCCTGGATCGATTGGAGTGCCGTCCTTACGGAACTCGACATAGAGCACTGGTTGACTCGCGTTGGTAGCGAGAATGGAGGCAACCTGGGAGCTGTTACCCATGATCGCGACCGGCTCTCCCGTCTGAACAAACTGCCCGATGTTGACGGAAATGCGCTCCATCCCGGCGATCAGGACATGATACCCGCCACCGGCGTTGAGGATCAAGAGTTGTCCGTAGCTACGGAAGGGACCCGCATACACAACCCAGCCATCACACGGGGTTGTGACCTGAGCCCCTGGCCGGGTTGCCAAAGAAATGCCTTTATCCGAGCCGCCGGCACCGTCCGATGCGCCAAATTCGCGGATCTTGGTGCCGTTGACCGGAAACGCCAGCATGCCCTTGGTCGAGGCGAACGCGATCGCGGGCGCCTTGCGGCCTGGGTTGCGCAGCGCATTCGCGTCCGGCTTGCTGTTGACCGGCACCCCCTGCAGGCTCGCCGTCGAGGCAGCCTTGGCCGCGCTCTTGAGGTCCAGCTCCATCGTCGTGATCAGCCCCTGCAGCGAGTCGATCTGCTGGGCCAGCACGGCGGCGCGCGCGCTTTCGGCTTCCATGTCCTTCTCGGCCGAGCTCTGCTTGCGCTGGCGTTCCTCCACCAGGGCCGCGAGACGGGTCTGATCGGTGCGCAGCCTGTCGCGGTCGCCGGCGAGCTTGTCGCGTTCGCTGGCGATCGTCTTGCGGATGGCGACGAGCTCGCCGAGATCGGTCGAGAGCTTTTCGGCTCGGCTTCGCATCTCGGGGATCACCGAGCCCAGCAGCATCGCGGTCCGCAGGGATTGCAGCGCATCCTCGGGACGGACGAGCAGGGCCGGCGGGGTGCGGCGGCCGGCGCGCTGCAGTGCGGCAAGAACCTCGATGATCTCGGTCCGACGCGTTTCCAGCGACGTCCGCAGATCCTGCTCGCGGCCGTCGAGCCCGCGCAGCCGCGTTTCGGCCTCGCCGACGCGTACTTCGACGCTCCGCACCTGCGCCGCGACGTCGATCAGTTGCTGGTTGAGCTTGCCGCGATCCTCGCCGAGCGCGGCGATGTCGGCCTTCAGCCGCTCCTGGGCCTCAGCGGCGGCCTTCTGGGCCGCGCGGGCGGCCTCGAGCTCCTGTTCGCGCTGCTTCAACTGCTCCGGGGTGGCCGGCGTCGGTGATGCCGTACCAGGGATGGAGGGCCGGAGTCCGCTCTGCGCCAGCGCCGGACATCCGGAGAACACCACAACGAGCGCGATGAGCGACGCACGGCAGGACTGGCCGCCGCGGACAGGTCTTGGGGAGCAGGAGAGGGGCCGCGCAGCGAACATCGAGGTCCTTATTGTGCTCCCATCGTCCCTTGTTCAAGCGCGGTGATAGGGGTGACCGGCAAGGATCGTAGCAGTACGGTAAATCTGCTCGAGCAGCAGGACGCGGACGATCTGGTGCGGCCAGGTGGCGGCGCCAAACGCAACCCCGAGCTTGGCTCTGCGCCGCAAATCGGGCGAAAGTCCGTCGGCGCCGCCGATTGCGAAGACGGCAGCCGGAATGCCTTCGTCCCGCCAGCGCCCAAGATAACCCGCAAAGGTTGTGCTGTCGACGTTCCGGCCACGCTCGTCGAGGCAGACGAGCACGGACTTGTCCGGGACCGCCGCCGATATCGCGGCGGCCTCCTCGGTCATGCGTGTCGCCGCATCGCGCGCGCGGCTTTCCGGGATTTCATGGATGTCGAGGCCGCGAAAGCCGAGCTTTCGGCCGATGTCGTCGAAACGCTCGCGGTAGCGCTCCGCGAGCTCCCGCTCGGGACCCTGCTTCAACCGGCCGATGGCGACCACGATCAGGCGCATGCGCACGGACTAGCACGTGCGCGCCACGATTCGCATCCGCCGCGGCGTGGGTCCGCCTAGACCGCCTTGGCCGGGTTCGGCCCTTGAGTCCACAATCGCTCGAGATTGTAGAACTCGCGAACCTCGGGTCGGAACACGTGCACGATCACGTCGCCGGAATCGATCAGCACCCAATCGCAATTGGGTAGGCCCTCGATGTGGAGTTTCTTGGTGCCGGCTTCCTTCAGGCCCTTGGCGACGTTTTCCGCGATCGACCCGACGTGCCGGTTCGAGCGGCCCGTGGTGATGACCATGTAGTCGGAATAGGCCGATTTGCCGTGAAGATCGATCGTGATCGTCTCCTCCGCCTTCATGTCTTCGAGGCGGGAGAGGATCGTGCGCAGGGTCTTGTCGGCGTCGGGTTGCGCCTGCAAGGCCGCATCTTGGGTCGACGTCTTACGCGCTGACTTGGCTGTCGCCGACTTGGTAGTCGTTGCCTTCGTCTTGGGTAAGGCCGACTGGGACAATACAGATGTGGTCAGGGACCATTCCTTTCACTGTATCGCAGGCCGAATCCAACCCGGCCTGCTGACCATACTAGGCATGTGGGGTTAATGGTTTCAACAATCCAGTACCCCGGTCGTCCGGCCCGACAGCGTCGACGCCGTCCCGCTTCGGACCGTAGCGGGGACGGAAAGTTCCATGCATATCCGATGCCGCGTGATGGCGAACGCGTGGCCATTCAGAACGACTTCCAACTGCCGTCCGGGTTCCTCAGCCCCGTCGAGGACAGGCTGAGCTTCAGGCCGGTGAGGTAGACCCAGGCTGGAGCGGCGCGGTCGGCCAGACGGCTGGCTTGCGCTTCCGGTATACGATACCGCGCCAGGGCGCGTGCGGCGGGCGCGTTCAGGGCGCGGAAGCTGCGGGGCGGACGATCGACCACAGCCATCGGCACCTGGGCCGCGATGTGCTGCCACTTCTGCCAGCGATGGAACTGCGCGAGATTGTCGGCGCCCATGATCCACACGAAGCGCAGGCGGGAGGCACGCCGGCGCAGATAATCGATCGTGTCGGCAGTGTAGCGGGTGCCGATGACGGATTCGAGACAGCTGATCTCGATGCGGGGATCGGCGGCGACCTTGCGCGCCGCTTCGGCGCGTTCGGCCAGCGCATGCAGCCCGCCATTGTTCTTGAGCGGATTCCCCGGCGTGACCAGCCACCAGACACGGTCGAGCTGCAGCCGCTTCAGCGCGAACAGGCTGATCGCGCGGTGCGCCTGGTGCGGCGGATTGAACGAGCCGCCGAGCAGGCCGATGCGCATGCCGTCACTGTAGGGCGGCAGCGCCTGGCGGATCGCAAGGCGCATGGCTGTGGTGTCGGTCACGGCTGCTCCCTGCTGCTCGTGCGACTCAACCACAAGATGCGGCCGTCATGGCCGCGTCTGCCCGGTGCCGTGGATCCGGTATTTGAAGCTGGTGAGCTGCTCGACGCCGACTGGGCCGCGCGCATGGAATTTACCGGTGGCGATGCCGATCTCGGCGCCAAAACCAAATTCGCCGCCGTCGGCGAACTGGGTCGAGGCGTTGTGCAGCACGATCGCCGAGTCGACCTCGTTGAGGAACTTGTCGGCGGCCGCATTGTCGTCGGTGACGATCGCATCGGTATGATGCGAGCCATGCGCGTGGATGTGAGCGATCGCGCCATCGACGCCGTCGACGACCCTCGCGGCGATGATGGCGTCGAGATATTCGGTGTCCCAATCCTCGTTGCTGGCCGGCTTCACCCGCGCATCGGCCGCGCGCACGGCATCGTCGCCACGCACCTCGCAGCCGGCGCCGATCAGCAGGTCGACCAGCGGCTTGATCTTGTCCTGCGAGGCGCGATCGATCAGCAAGGTCTCGGCCGCGCCGCACACGCCGGTGCGGCGCATCTTGGCGTTCAGCACGATCGACTTGGCCATCTCCAGGTCGGCGGCGCCATCGACATAGACGTGGTTCACGCCTTCGAGATGCGCGAACACCGGCACGCGCGCCTCGGCCTCGACGCGCGCGACCAGGCTCTTGCCGCCACGCGGCACGATCACGTCGACACCGCCGTTCAGGCCCGACAGCAGCAGCCCGACGGCCGCGCGGTCGCGCGTCGGCACCAGCGTGATCGCGGCCTCCGGCAGGCCCGCCTCGCGCAGGCCCTCCACCAGGCATTCATGGATGGCGCGGCAGGAGCGGAACGAGTCCGAGCCGCCGCGCAGGATCACGGCATTGCCGGACTTCAGGCAGAGCACGCCGGCGTCGGCCGCGACGTTGGGGCGGCTCTCGAAGATCACGGCGATCACGCCAAGCGGCACCCGCACGCGTTCGATGGTCATGCCGTTCGGCCGCTGCCAGCTCTCGGTGACCACGCCGACCGGATCGGCGACGCCACGTACCACGGCGATGCCGTCGGCCATCGCGGCGACGCGGGCCGGGGTCAATGTCAGGCGATCAAGGAAGGACGAGGTCATGCCGGCCGCCTTGGCGTCGGCGACGTCCTCGGCATTGGCGGCGATGATGGCGTCGGCGCGGGCGCGGATCCGCCGCTCCATCGCCTCCAGCGCGCGGTTCTTCTGCTCGGCCGGCGCCAGCGACAGCACACGCGCCGCCGCACGGGCGCGCTTGGCGAGATCGTTCATCAGCTGGGGCAGATCGGCGCTGCCGTCGATAGCCTTGAGAGGCGCGGTCATGGGCGGTTCAACCTTGAATTAAGGCTCTCCAGTAGCACGGAAAGCGGCCATTTGCGAACGTCGGCGGCGGGGCTCTAGGCCGGCCCCACGCCCGCCGGGCCGATCACCAGATCGTCGCGATGGATCATCTCCGCTCGTCCCGACACGCCGAGAATGATTGCGACATCAGGCGAGGAGCGGCCCTTGATGCGCTCGGCGTCATCGGCGTCGTAGGCGATGAGGCCGCGGCCGATCTCGTGGGTGTCGGGCCCGCGCACCACCACCGCGTCGCCGCGGGCAAACTGTCCCTCGACCTTGATCACGCCGGCCGGCAGCAGGCTCTTGCCGGCGCGCAGGGCGTTGACCGCACCGGCGTCGATCGTCAACGTGCCCTTCGGCTCCAGCGAGCCGGCGATCCAGCGTTTTCGCGAGGTGACCGGATTGGCCGGCGTCAGGAACCAGGTGCAGCGGCCGCCATTGGCGATCGCCGCCAGCGGATGCTCGATCTTGCCGGAGGCGATCAGCATGTGGGTGCCGCCGGTGGTCGCGATCTTCGCGGCCTCGATCTTGGTCTTCATGCCGCCGCGGGACAGTTCGGATGCCGCGCTGCCGGCCATCGCCTCGATGTCGGCGGTGATGCTCTCGACCACGGGGATCAGCCGGGCGTTGGGATCCTGCGCGGGCGGCGCGGTGTAGAGGCCGTCGATGTCCGACAGCAGCACCAGCAGGTCGGCGCTGGCCATGGTGGCGACGCGGGCGGCGAGACGGTCATTGTCCCCGTAGCGGATTTCGGCGGTGGCGACCGTATCGTTCTCGTTGATGACAGGCACCGCGCGCCATTCCAGCAGTTTTGCGATCGTCGAGCGCGCGTTGAGATAGCGGCGGCGCTCCTCGGTGTCCTGCAGGGTCACCAGGATCTGGCCGGCGCCGATGCCATGGGCGCCGAGCACCTCCGACCAGATCCGCGCCAGCGCGATCTGGCCGACCGCGGCCGCCGCCTGGCTCTCCTCCAGCTTCAATGGTCCCCGCGGCAGCTTCAGCCGGCTGCGGCCGAGCGCGATCGAGCCCGACGACACCACCAGCAGCTCGCAGCCGCGGCCATGCAGCCGGGCGATGTCGGTGGCCAGCGCCGTCAGCCAGGAGGCGCGGACTTCGCCGGCCTCGGAATCGACCAGCAGCGACGAGCCGACCTTGACGACGATGCGGCGGAAATTTTCGAGACGGGGTGCCATGGTGAATTCGGTCAAGTCAGCTGCCATGGGCGGACTCTCAAGATCGAGTGGAGCTGGCGCCACGAAAGGTGGTGCGCTCCCCTCCCTTTTGCGGGGAGGGGTCGGGGGTGGGGGTCCACACGGCAAGACCGCCGCCGGGGCACCCCCCTCCCCAACCCTCCCCCACAAGGGGGGAGGGAGTGCACCGATCTCTAGGCGATCGCTTGCAAACAACCTTGAGCGAATGCCGGTCGGCAGTCCTTCAGAGGTAAGATACGAATTTGGTGCTGCGACATATGCGCCGGGCTCAGTCCGCAGCGCAAGGTTCGGTTCGAGCCTCAGCCCTGCGGTGGCACCGGGGCCGCCCACGGCTCCTCGGTCGCAGCATTCTCGACCGCGTTCTTGGCCTTGTTGGAGACCGGCGACTCCCCAACGACGTCGGCGAGCTTGCGCAGGGCTTCCTTGACGCCTTCGCCCGTGGCGCCGGAGATCAGCAGCGGCGTCTTCTTGGCGGCGCGCTTCAGCCGGTCTCTCTGCTTCTTCAGCTCGTCCGGGTCGACCGCGTCGATCTTGTTCAGCGCGACGATCTCGATCTTGTCGGTCAGCTCGCCGCCATAGGCCTCGAGCTCGTGCCGCACGGTCTTGTAGGCCTTGCCGGCGTGCTCGCAGGTGGCATCGACCAGATGCAGCAGCACACGGCAGCGCTCGACATGGCCGAGGAAACGGTCGCCGAGGCCCGCGCCCTCATGCGCGCCCTCGATCAGGCCGGGAATGTCGGCCAGCACGAATTCGCGGCCGTCGGAATTCACGACGCCGAGCTGCGGATGCAGGGTGGTGAACGGATAATCGGCGATCTTCGGCTTGGCGGCCGAGACCTTGGACAGGAAGGTCGACTTGCCGGCATTCGGCAGCCCGACCAGGCCGGCATCGGCGATCAGCTTCATGCGCAGCCAGATCCAGCGCTCCTCGCCGGGCTGGCCGGGATTGGCGTTGCGCGGCGCCCGGTTGGTCGGCGACTTGAAGTGCGCGTTGCCGAAGCCGCCATTGCCGCCCTCGGCCAGCACGAACCGTTCGCCGACCGCGGTAAAGTCGTGGATCAGCGTCTCGCGGTCCTCGTCGAAGATCTGGGTGCCGACGGGAACCTTGAGCACCACGGACTTGCCGCCGGCGCCATGGCGGTCCTTGCCCATGCCGTTCTCGCCCTTCTGGGCCTTGAAATGCTGCTGGTAGCGGTAGTCGATCAGGGTGTTGAGTCCATCGACAGCCTCGATGATCACGTCGCCGCCGCGGCCGCCATTGCCGCCGTTCGGCCCACCGAACTCGATGAACTTCTCGCGCCGGAACGCAACGCAACCGTTGCCGCCGTCGCCGGAGCGCACATAGACCTTGGCTTCATCGAGGAATTTCATGATGCGCCCTACGTAGGCGAGGCGGGTCCCCACGGCAACCGCGGAATGGGTTTAATTCGGCCCGAAGCCTTAATTTCGAGCGGTAAAGCCGCGCTGCGCACGACTTGGACAAGCGTTGCGCAGGGGTTGCGGCAGGGCTGCGTCACGCTTTCGGCGGAAGGGCTGGAGCCACCGCGGTCGGGCTGATAAGGCAGCCTCGTCATGAGCGTGCTGTCCCGAATCTCCACCGCCAACGATGAGCGCTCGGCGCGGCTCGCCGGCATCGGCCTGATGCTGCTGTCGATCGCGATGTTCTCGTTCGGCGATGCCTTGGGCAAGTTCCTGGTCTCGACCTATGCCGTCGGCCAGCTGCTGTGGCTGCGCGCCTGTGCGGCCCTGCTCTTGCTCGCACCGTTCATCTGGCGCAACCGCGCCGCGTTCCTGCAGCTCGAGCGTCCCTGGCTGCAGCTGGTGCGCGTGATCCTGTCGACGTTGGAGGTGGCGGCGTTCTTCCTCGCCACCGTCTATCTGCCGCTCGCCGACGTCATCACCTACTATCTCGCCGGCCCCATCTTCGTCACCGCGCTGTCTGCGCTGGTGCTGCGCGAGCATGTCGGCTGGCGGCGCTGGACCGCGATCCTGATCGGCTTCTGCGGCGTGCTGATCGCGCTGCGGCCCTCGGCGCAGACCTTCAGCCTGCCGGCCTTGATCGCGCTCGGCGGCAGTCTGTCGTTCGCGGTGCTGATGCTGATCACGCGTTCGCTGCGCGCGACGCCCGACATCGTGATGGCGTCGTCGCAGTTCGTCGGCACCTTCCTGCTCGGCGCCGCGATGTCCTCGTTCGGCTGGGTGACGCCGACACCCGGCAGCCTGGTGCTGTTCGCCGCCGCCGGTCTCATCTCGGTGACCGCTCTCTTCTGCGTCAACCGCTCGCTGAAGCTGGCCCCGGCTTCGGTCGTCGTGCCTTATCAGTACACGATGATCGTCTGGGCCGTGCTGTTCGGCTTCGTCGTTTTTGGCGACGTGCCCCATCCCGCGACCATCATCGGCGCCATCATCATCATCGGCGCGGGGCTGTACATCTACTTGCGCGAACGCAGCCTGGGGCAGGGACAGGGTGCGGTGAATCCCCCGGTGTAGCGGCGTTCACCGCCGTCGTCCCGGCCTCGAGCCGGGACCCAGACTCCGTGCGGCCTGTGGTGGAGAAGGCTGTGGCTCCAGCGTGATCCCACCACCGATTTCGGTGGCTATGGGTCCCGGCTCGATGCCGGGACGACACGAGTGATGGAGCGGTCGCCTCGGCTAAATCCGCCGCCCCGCATTGGCCCAGGCTTTCAGCGACGACCAGACCCCACGGGTCAGGCGGAAGGCGTCGATGGGCGCCGAGGAGCCGATCACCTCGAAGCGGTGCAGCTCGACGCCGGTCCATTGGAAGCCGCACTTTTCGAGGATGTTGCGCGAGGCTGGGTTGCTGACGCGGGCGTGCCCGATCAGCACATTGTCCTCGCTCGTCTCGAAGAAATGGTCGATCGCGGCGCGCGCGGCTTCGGTGCCGAAGCCGCGGCCCCAATGCGCAACGCCGAGCCAGTAGCCGAGCTCGGCGCGGCCTGTTGCTGGTCGATTGATCCCGACCATCCCGATCGGCGTGTCGAGGTGCTCGATCAGGAAGGCGGTCTCACCCGTCTGCTCCAGCCCGCGAACGAAGCGAGCGGCATCGACCTCCGAATAGGGATGCGGCAGGCGGCGGGTATTCTCGGCGATAAAACGGTCGTCGGCGAGCCGGGCGATGGCTGTCACGTCCGCGAGCACCGGCGCCCGCAGCGTCAGCCGGGGGGTCTCGAGGACGCAAGGTCTCGCCTCGCGCAAGGTGGGGGTGGTGATGTCCTGCAGCATGTCGGGCTCCATCGACGCTTCGGGATCAGTTTCGGATCAGCGAAAATGAAAAGGGGAGGCCGGTTGTCCCGCCTCCCCTGGAGCCATCTGGCGCTCCGCCGGTTCATCAGGACCCGGCGGACGCGTATCGTTCCACCGTATTCTATTCAGCAGCCTCGGCGGCTACCGGACGCACCGAAATGAACGTGCGGTTGGCGCGGGCATGGAATTCGACGACGCCGTCGATTTTCGCGAAGATCGTGTGATCCGTGCCCATGCCGACGTTGAGGCCGGGATGCCAGGTCGTGCCGCGCTGACGCGCAATGATGTTGCCGGGAATCACGCGCTCGCCGCCGAACGCCTTGATGCCGAGGCGCTTGCCCTTGGAGTCGCGTCCGTTGCGGGATGAACCGCCTGCCTTTTTGTGAGCCATCGCTCGTCTCCGATCTCTTGCGATCACCTTTAGCGCGATTCCGCTAAGGGATCATTCACATTTGCAACCTGCGCGGACAAAAATTCCACGCGCGATGAGGATCAAGCCGGTGCGGCGCGCGAGACGCGCGCCGGCACGCTTACTCCGCGGCGTCGGCCGCCGGGGCTTCCGCCTTGGCCTTCTTCGGGCGTGGGCCCTTGGTCGGCTTGGCGTTGTCGGTCAGGATCTCCGAGACGCGGATCAGGGTCAGCTCGTCACGGTAGCCGCGCTTGCGGCGGGAATTCTTGCGGCGACGCTTCTTGAACGCGATGACCTTGGGGCCGCGCTTATGGTCCAGCACCTCGACGGCCACGGACGCGCCGGCCACCGCAGGGATGCCCAGCACCGGCGTATCGCCGCCGACCACCAGCACCTCGTTCAGCTGCACGATCGTCCCGGGCTCACCGTCGATCTTGCCAATCTCGAGCACATCATCCGGGGCGACGCGGTATTGCTTGCCGCCGGTTTTGATGACTGCGAACATCGTTCTCATCCTTCGTGTTCGATCCCGGCCTCAGAGCGCGATGGCCCCGGGTCGGCTTCTTGTTCAGTCGTTATGGTTCATGGAGTCCGGCCCGATCGGGGCCGGCAGTTACGCCCGAGGCTTTGACGCCTCCGAAAAGAGCGCAACGACAAACGGCGCAGGAACGCCCGCGCCGGTCGATCGGGCGCTTATAGCGGGGTGAGCCGGCGAGTCAAGGTGAATGGACGGTTGCCGGCCGGACGGATGCCCGGCCCCCCCCCCCGGCCGCTATTCGCTCGACCCGGCGCACCGGACCCGCAACCAACTGTTCCCTCCGCCGTTGTTCGAGCCCAACGTACAACAGGGCAGGATCACATGGCCGACGACGTCATGACCACCACGGGCATCGCCCGCCACGGCGCCGCGCGGCTGCCGTCGGTCGAGATCGACAGCTTCAACATCGAGCTCAAGGACGAGGACGGCTTCCTCGGCGACCGCGCCTCCAAGGGCGCCTTCCGCAAGATCCTGGAGCGCTGGCGCAAGCCGTTGCGCAAGTCCGGCAAGGACCCGTTCGGCGACGAGGACAGCGAGACCATCAGCAAGAAGACGCTGGACGCGATCCTGGTCGGCGACGACACCGAGGCCTCGGCCGTGGTGCATTCGGCGATCGAGGAGTTCGCCCAGGAGCTTGCCCATGTCACCCGCCGCTTCCTGCGCACCAAGGCCTGGGCCAAGACCGAATGCATCGTGGTCGGCGGCGGTTTTCGCGATTCCCGGCTCGGCGAGCTGGCGATCGCGCGCACCGAGATCATCCTCAAGGACGAGGGCTTTGGCGTCGAGCTGGAGCCGATCCGCTATCATCCCGACGATGCCGGCCTGATCGGCGCACTGCATCTGGCGCCGTCGTGGATCTTCGAGGCCCATGACAGCATCCTCGCCGTCGACATCGGCGGCACCAACATCCGCTGCGGCGTCGTCGAGACCGCCTGGAAGAAGTCGCCGGATCTGTCGAAAGCGTCGGTGTGGAAGTCCGATCTCTGGCGCCATGCCGATGACGAGCCCACGCGGGAAGGTGCGGTCAAGCGGCTCGCCAAGATGCTGAAGGGGCTGATCGAGGAGGCTGACACCGAGGGCCTCAAGCTTGCGCCTTTCATCGGCATCGCCTGTCCCGGCGTCATCAACGAGGACGGCTCGATCGAAAAGGGCGCGCAGAACCTGCCGGGCAATTGGGAGAGCAGCAAGTTCAACCTGCCGGCCAGCCTGGTCGAGGCGATCCCGATGATCGGCGACCACGACACCGCGGTGCTGATGCACAATGACGGCGTCGTGCAGGGGCTCTCCGAGGTGCCGTTCATGCAGGAGTTCGAGCGCTGGGGCGTGCTGACCATCGGCACCGGCCTGGGCAATGCCCGCTTCACCAACCGCCGCAAGGAGAACGGCCGCAAGGACAAGGACGACAAGGCCAAGGAGGACAAGGCCGACGACAAGAAGGCGGCCAAGAAGAAGAAGGATTGAGCATTGACGCGGCCGCACCGTGGCTGCCAGGGCCTGACGGGAGGGCAATGTTGCGCTGCAGCAGGGGTGTCTCCCCGCGCCAGGACGTGCGGAAAACCGCCGTACAACCAGTCGGATGGGATGGAACCCGGTAACCTTGACTGGTTAGGTTAAGGAACGGTTCGCATTGCGATGCACGCGCAGATGGCCCAGGGTCGCCGGTGTCGCTCAGGCCGGCCGGATTGACCCCCGTCTCTTCCGTCGGTTTCCCCAAGATGTAGCGACACGGGACCGCCGGTATGTGTCAGCGTACGGCGGTCCCACCTTTGTCCCTGACCTCCCGTCGCCGGCCGCCGCGCCGACCGCAGGCAGAAATCGCCACCGATATCACGAAGATCTATTTACAAACCGACTAGTCGGTTTATAAATCAATGTCCCAAATGCGGTGGGATTTTGACGGCGCAATCTCGCGCCGGATGGAGTGTGAGGACATGATGATCGGACGCGCGAGATACGGGATGGCCGCCATGGCGCTGGCGGCGCTGGGCTGCGGCGGGGCGGAGGCGGCGGACCTGGCGGCGACTTCCTACAAGGCGCCGGCCTATGCGGCCGCACCGGCGCCGTTCTCCTGGACCGGCTTCTATGCCGGCGCCAATGTCGGCGGCGCCTTCACCGGAAACGACTCCTTCACGAACGCCGCCGGCGGCAATGGCGGCAAGCTGTCCGGCGTGATCGGCGGCGGGCAGGCCGGCTACAACTACCAGATCTCGCCGATGTTCGTGGTCGGCATCGAGAACGATCTCGAATTCACCGGCCTCTCGCGCAAGGGCGACGTCGTCGATCCGGCCGTCAGCATGCCCTGGCTCACCTCCGGCCGCGCGCGCGCCGGCATCGCGGTGCTCGACCAGCGCCTGTGGCTGTATGGTACGGCGGGTCTTGCGGCGGGCGAGTTGAAGGACGGGCCGATCCACAAGATGAAGATGGGCTGGACCGCGGGCGCTGGCGCCGAATGGGCGTTCCAGCCGAAATGGTCGGCGAAGCTCGAATATCTCTACACAGATCTCAAGCACGACGACCTGCCGGACTGGCGGGCGGCCAAGATCCACTCCGTGCGGGTCGGCTTGAACTACCATTTCGACCTGTTCCGCTGACGGGCGCTGCGCAGACCATCGGGTTCGACGGCCCGCGTCAGTCTGGGGCCGTCGGAGCGCGGGGCGAGCGGTGCAGCCGTTCAGCCGCCGCGTGCGGTCCGCTTCCCCGAGCGGACCGCAATGGCGCGCCTGCGCGAGCCCCCGGAAAATTTCGACCGGCTGCCTTGTCACTCCCCGCATCGTGCCCTAGAACGGCGCCCGACCCGGGGGCTCGCCCCTGATTTGCGCCTGGAGAGGTGGCAGAGTGGTTGAATGCACCGCACTCGAAATGCGGCATAGGTGCAAGCCTATCGGGGGTTCGAATCCCTCCCTCTCCGCCAGCAAAACGTTCGCAGATGTCCGTTGCAGTCTTCCGGCTGGCGTTCGAGCGCCTATAACGCCAGAAGCTTCGGGACGGCGTGTCGGCGTCAACTCATCCGGATCCACGCGCCCTTGGCGGCCGATGATCTGACGGCTGCATCGATGAACTTCACGCCGGCCAGGCCGTCCTCGATGGTCGGGAAGAGCACATCGCGATCCGGCTTCTCGCCGACCCTGGCCGCGCGGATGGCGTGGGCGGCCTCGGCGTAGATGGTGGCAAAGCCTTCGAGATAGCCCTCGGGGTGGCCGGAGGGCAGTCGGGTGACACGCGCGGCCGCGCCGAGCGTGCCCGCCCCGCCGCGGGTCAGAAGCTGCTTGGGGCGTCCATAGGGCGTGAACCAGAGCTGGTTTGGATTCTCCTGCACCCATTCGAGGCCGCCCTTGCTGCCGGAGACGCGCAAGGTCAGGCCGTTCTCATGACCGACCGCCACTTGGCTCGCCCACAGCATGCCCCTCGCGCCGCCTTTCCATCTGAGGAGGATCTGAACGTCGTCGTCGAGACGACGCCCCGGGACGAAGGTCGACAGCTGCGCGAGCAGCTCATCGAGCTCGAGCCCGCTGACGAAGCAGGCGAGGTTGTAGGCGTGCGTCCCGATGTCGCCGATGCAGCCGCCCGGGCCGGAGCGGGCGGGGTCGGTGCGCCACGCCGCCTGCTTGTGATCGCTCTGCTCCAGCCGCTCGGTCAGCCAGTCCTGGAGATATTCGGCGTGCACCAGCCTGATGTCGCCGAGCTCGCCGCTCGCGACCATCGCCCGCGCCTGCCGCACCATCGGATAGCCGGTGTAGTTGTGCGTCACCACGAACACCTTGCCCGTCGATCGGACTAGGGCCGCCAGCTCTTCGGCCTCGGCCAAGGTCGTCGTCAGCGGCTTGTCGCAGATCACATGGATGCCGGCCTGAAGGAAGGCTTTCGCAACCGGGGCGTGCACGTGGTTCGGCGTGACGATCGCGACCGCCTCGATGCCGTCAGTGCGCGCCGCTTCGGCCCTGGCCATCTCTTCGAACGAGCCGTAGGCGCGATCGTCGGCAAGCCCGATCTCCTTGGCCGAGGCCTTGGCGCGGGTGGAATCGGATGCGAGCGCGCCGGCCACCAGCTCGAACTGGTCGTCGATGCGTGCGGCGATGCGGTGGACGGCGCCGATGAAGGCCCCTTGTCCGCCGCCGACCATTCCCAGCCGGATGCGCGCATGGCGACCGGCTTCATGGCTTGCGTCGATGGCCATCTGTTCCTCCCTCAGGACAGGCCCAGCATCTTGCGGTTCGCCATGTCGTCCGCGCCGGAGCCGGCGAAATCATCAAAGGCCTTCTCTGTGACCTCGATGATATGGCTCCTGATGAACTCGGCGCCCTCGCGCGCACCCTGTTCGGGATGCTTGATGGCGCACTCCCATTCCAGCACGGCCCAGCTGCCATAACCGTATTGCGTCAGCTTCGAGAAGATCGCGCCGAAATCGACCTGGCCGTCGCCGAGCGAGCGGAAGCGGCCGGCCCGATCGGCCCAGCTCTGGAATCCGCCATAGACGCCCTGGCGTCCGGTCGGATTGAACTCGGCGTCCTTGACGTGAAACGCCTTGATGCGCTCGTGATAGATATCGATGTAGGCGAGATAATCGAGCTGCTGCAGAACGAAGTGCGAGGGATCGTACAGCAGATTGGCGCGCTTGTGATTGCCCACCCGCTGCAGGAACATCTCGTAGGAGACGCCGTCGTGCAGGTCCTCGCCAGGATGGATCTCATAGGCGAGATCGACCCCATGTTCCTCCGCATGGTCGAGGATGGGGCGCCAGCGCCGCGCGAGTTCGTCGAACGCAGCTTCGACGAGTCCAGGTGGACGCTGCGGCCATGGATAGATGTAGGGCCACGCCAAGGCGCCGGAAAACGTCGCATGCGCGGTGAGCCCGAGCCGCCGTGAAGCCTGGATCGCCCGCTTGACCTGATCTATGGCCCAATCGGTCCGCGCTTGCGGATTGCCGCGAACCTCGGGCGCCGCGAACCCGTCGAAGGCCGCATCATAGGCCGGGTGAACGGCAACGAGCTGGCCTTGGAGATGCGTCGAGAGCTCGGTGATCGCCAATCCGTGGCGCGCCGCAATGCCCTTCACCTCGTCGGCATAGTCCTGCGACTCGGACGCCCTATGGAGGTCGAAGAGCCGGCCGTCCCAACTGGGGATCTGAACCCCCTCATAGCCGAGCGAGGCCGCCCATCCGCAAATCGAATCCAGCGAATTGAAAGGCGCAGTATCTCCGGCGAACTGGGCGAGAAAGATGGCGGGACCCTTGATCTGCTTCATCGCATGCTCCCTTCTCCCCGTGGATGCGCCCGTGCACGCTCTCCGATAGTGCCATCGCACCGGCGCATCCGCCACGCTGGAACCACTCTGCGTTTCACCACCAGTCTCAATTTGCTGCGTCGGACGCTCGCGCTGCGCGCACTGCAATCCCGGCCGTAACGCCGGTCCTCGGCATCCCCCCGCCAGGCTTTTCAAGGCGCGAGGCCCGTGAGATACAGTCGATGAGTGCTGTCTGCGAATGTCCCCGGTTGCTCCATCTGCCAATGACGAGCCAAGTCGATTGCGGTCCTCCAACGGCTCACCAGCACCATGAATGACGCCTGCGATGTCACTGGCCTGGGACGCACGACGCTTTGCGCATTGATGAGAACGAGGGATCACACGACGTCGGTCGTCGGCGTCTGTGGTGGGTGCTCGTGTCCACGGCGCAATCCTGCCGCGCCTTCTTTGGAGCCTGACCGGTGAGCCAGACATTCGATCGTCCCGCCGCTGATCCTGTCGCCCTCGACAGGCTCAAGGCCCGCATCCAGGCGTTGCGCGCGAAAACCATCGCCAATGGCTGCACCGAGGACGAGGCGCTGTCCGCGGCCGCCAAGGTCGCTGAACTGCTCGATCGCCACGACCTGTCGCTGTCCGACCTCGAGCTGCGGGCGTCGGCGTGCGAGCGCAAGGTCTACGAAACCCATCGCAAGAAGCGCATTCCGCTGGACGACTGCATCGGCGCGATCGCGCATTTCTGCGATTGCCGGGTCTGGCGCGAGAAGAACCCGGCCGGCGAAGCGAGCTACGTGTTCTTCGGTCTCCCGGCGGATGTCGAGGTTGCGCATTATCTGGCGGAATTGATCGACAACGCCGTGCGCGCCGAGCTCGGCCGCTACAAGACCTCGGCCGAGTACCGCCGGTTCCGGCATCAGGACCGGCATCTCGCCAATGCCTCCTTCGCCCTCGGCATGGTGGTGTCGATCGCCGACCGCCTCGCGGCAATGAAGGCGAGCCGCGATCAGGCCAACGAAACCACCGGCCGCGGCCTGGTCGTGCTCAAGACCTCGGTGGTCGATGCCGAGTTCGACAAGCTCGACCTGAAGCTGCGGTCGGCGCGCAGCACGAGCCGGATGGTGTCGACGGCCGCCTATGAGGCCGGAGGTGCCGCCGGCACCACGCTCGCGATCAGTCCGGGCGTGAGCGGCGCCCCGCAACGGAATCGACCGAACGGGAACTGAACTCAGTCCCCAACGGTCGTTGCCTTGTCGCTGTTGCGGGCTTGCCCTCAGCTCTTCGCGCCCGGCCCCTTCAACGCATTCCAGGCCGCCTGATTGGCCTGATCGAACGCCTTGCGGGATTCGCTCAGGGCGGCACTGAGCACCGACCAGGACTCGCTGCCGGTCTGTTTCAGCTTCTCGAGATGAGCGCCGGCCGCCGACGCGTCGGATTTGAGCTGCTTCAGCACGGCGTCGAGATCGGTGGTGCCGGCCGTCGTCACCTTGGTCGCGGCCTCGCGAAACCTGTCGGCCGACTCGCGCCAAGCCTTGGCCTGGGCGGCGGCAATGTCCTTGAAGGTCGCCTGCTGCTGCGCGGCCTGCCTGCCGGCCGCTTCGAAATAGGCACTCATCTGCGCCTCGAATCCGGCCCAGTGCGCGTCCAGTTCCGTCTTCGCGCTGGCCAGCGCGGCTTCGCCGGCCTCGGCTTGCGTCTTGAGCAGGGCCTCGAGATCGCTGCGGCGCTTCTTCAGGTCCGCCATGATCTCGTCGGTCTTCACTTTGGATGCTGCTTCGGCCTCGGCTGCCTTGACGCCGAGCGACTCCAGCGCTGCATCCATCTCATGGAGGCGCTCCCTGGCCCAGTTCAAGTAAACCTGCATCGTGCTCTGTGCCGCCATGTCTTGCTCTCCTTTGATCGCATCCTGCGACAAGCCATATAGAAACGATGGCGTTTAGTTTTGACGTGCATCAAGGGCTTGGGGTGGCGGTCTTCACGTTCGCGTGCAGGGCGGCGGGGACACCGCATGGCGGACCGCGCTGGCCGGTGCTAGTCATATCCTTCGAATACGATCGCAAGAGGCGCGTCGAGATGACCGGTGACGAATTTCGCAGCCTCGCTCTGTCGTTCGCCGGAGCGACCGAGGCGCCTCACTTCGATCGCACCGCGTTCAAGCTGCACCGGACCTTCGCGACCCTCGCCGCCGATGGCGCATCCGCCAATGTCCTGCTCTCGCCCGACGAGCAGGAGCACCATGCCGGCCTGCAGCCCGGCGTGTTTCGCCGGGTCCCCAACAAATGGGGTGATCAGGGCTGGACCACCGTGTCGCTCGCCGACGTCGACGCCGCTCGCCTGCGCAGCGTGCTCGAGAGCGCGTGGCGCGCCGCGCATCGTCCGCCGCGTTCACGCGGCCGCAGCAGGCGCTGAGCCGACCCCGGCGAAACAATCGCCGGCGGCGACAAGAACTCTCACACCCTTCGCCCGACCATCAGCAGGATGCCGCCGATCTGCGGCAGGAGCGCCAGCAGGATCAGGCGGAGCATGACGAAGTCGTCGGCGGAGGGCTTCACCACGCCGCGCGACACCCACGCCACCAGCTTGATCGCGGCCTCGGTCTGCGGATCGGCGGTCTGGCTGACCGTGGACATCGCCGCGTCCAGCGCCAGCCGGCGCTCGGCAACGGCGGCCTCGCGCTCGCGGCAGAACTTGCCGACGCCGCCCTTGCACTCGCGGTCGCGCGCGGTCATGGCGTCGGCGAGCGCGGTCTGCGCCGCCTGCACCGCGGGCGTCACGCGCGAGGCGCGCGCCAAGGTGACGTCGCTGATGTTGGTGGAGGCGAAGCCGATGCTGGCGGTGACCGCGAACACGAAGGTCATCAGCCACACCGCCCAGCCGGTCAGTGCCGAGGCGCGGTGGCGCGCCTGCCACAGCCGAGCGGCGCAGGTCGGCATCACCAGCGCGACGAGGTCGGCGGTCACGCCGACAGCAAGGAACATATAGCCCGCGGTGCTGTTCGAGCCGAGCGAGTGGGCGAACCAGCCGTTCATGGCCATGCCGACCGCGGCCAGCGCCAGTGCGGCCAGTTGCAGCAGGACCGAAGAGGCGGTGATGCCAGCGCGCGCGGGCTTCGCCGGCGTGATCGGCGCGGCGGCCTGCACGACCTCGGCCTCGGTCGCGGCCGACGCTTCGCGCGGCGGTATCGTGGCCGGCGGCGCTGCGGCCGGGATCGCCGCGGCGGCCGCGCTGGCAGCCGCCCCCGTGCGGGACGCCTCGGCAACGGCCGGGGCTTTCGCCGGCTCGTTCACGTAGTCCAGGAAGTCCGGCATGATCAGCGTCTCGGACGCGAGCATCTCGTCGTCGAGCGCCGCCATCTTGGCTTTCTCGGCCTTGTCGGCTCGGGGCCGCGGGCGTGGCTTGACGACCTTGGCGCGCTTCGGACGCGGCTTGGCCGTCTTCGGCTCTCGCCAGGGAATGATGGATGCGACTACGGACTCATCAGCCATCGGGGCTGCTCCAATCGGTGGTGATGGGCGCGACGCTGCGTTTGCACGCAGCGCTGACCGCGCCGGCATCGGGTGCACGTCTGATGGGGAATCGGGCAGCGGCCCGCCTCGAAGCGGGCCTTCGTTCTTGCGGCCGGGCTGGCGTCGCGCGAAGAAATCGTTGGCGTCTCCCGCGCCCTGGTCCGCCGATGATGCGGAGGGCTTGCGGTCACAAGCGCCACGTAATGAGGCGGCGCCCGGAAGGTTCTGGTCCGCGCGGGGCCGGGCCGGTCAGCCGTGCGCCCAACACCCATGTTCTAAACCAATGGTTAACACGGATTCGCCGGTTTCGAAACCGCGCCGCGCGTGTAGCGGCAGTGGCAGTGGTGAACGATGGCGACCTGCGTCTTTGGAGTCACAACCGCCGCGTGAGCGGCGTTGGGAGATCAGGCTGACGCGCAAGTCGCCGAGCAGGACGTGCGATAGTCGAACGTCGCTCGTCGAAGCGAGACCGATCGCGGCGTGCCAGGGCGAGGAGGACTGACTAGCGCGGTACCAGCATCGGCGTGCTGCTGCTTACCGAGAAGCGCCGATTGGCGGTGGTCAGCACCAGCACCAGGCCGGGAATGTCGAAGCTCACCGCGACGCCATCCACATCCTTGAAGTGCGGCAACGGGATTTGCCGAACCGTATCGCCCCGGCTGATCTGGTACAGGCCGTCATGCCCCATCGCGAGCAGATCTTCGCCCGTCTGCTGCAACCCGAAGAAGGCTGTCGTGGTCGTCCACATGATCCGGTCTGGTCCGCCGGGAGTCGTCGCGGGATGCGCCTGGATCTCGTGGGTGTAGAGCGGGCGGACGGCGTTGTCGCACACTTCCACCATGCGCCCATGCGAACTCATGTGGATCAAGCCGATCGCGACGGCGATGCAGTCCGGTCTCCATGGAATGATCGCTATGCCGTTGACCGGATCGCACGCCGGATTCAGGTTGCCGCCGCACAGGTCGCCGTCGACATCCTCGATCTCGGATAGGATGCCGGTCAGCCGATCGATCCGCTTCAGTCCGCCGCCCCACTCGCCCACGCTATAGCCGACGAAGATGTGCTTCGAGGTGACGAGGACGGCGCCGACTGGCCAGGCCTTCAACGGCGTCGTTGGCCGGAATTCGGGCCGATACAGATAGGTGAGCGGAAACGGGAATGGCGTCTTGGGCCGCTGCTGGTCCAACGGCTGCGATGGATCGAACATGTGAGAGGACGTGACGGAGGACGGCCAGCTCAGCGCCGTCTCGGTTTGGATTCCGTCCGCCAGATTGATCATCCGCTTCACCGTCAGCAGCGTGGTCGTATCGCCGGCGGCAATTGCGGTGACGAAGTCCTCGCCGCGCGTTACGATCTCACCGGTCGTCTCCCAATCGTTGCCTCGCCATCCGCGCAAAGTCCATCGCGCGTTCGGTGTCCATTGCGTGCAGGAGTCTCCTGGGCAGGTCACGATCGCCGCATGTCCGTGCTGTACGAACAGCTCGATCACGCGGTCCGGTGTTGCCACGTCGATCCATTCACCGGCTTCCGTCATGCTCCAGAGCTGCCCGTCACTGCCGAGCAGCCACAGCCGGTCCTCGGCAAAGACAGCCCGCAGGATGCGCGAGTCCAGAACGGTGCCGCCACCGTACTTGAAGCCGCCGGCAGACGCGGACTGCGTTGGCACGGCGGCAACGGCGAGCAGCGCAAGAAGTGCCGCGGCGACGACGGCAAGTCGGGCGGAGATGATGATCAAGGCGCGACACACCTCGGGTGTTCGGGTCGACGAGCGCCGATTGATACGATCAATTCACGGCCGTGAAAAGCCGCGATGCCATGCCGCAAACCCCGCGGGCCACGTCGGCGCGGCGCACGCCAAAGCCGTCCGCCGTTTTCATGGCTCGGCATCGATGCTAAGCGTCACCTCATGCCATGTCCCTGCGGATCACAGCTTCCCTTCGACCGCTGTTGCGGTCCCTATCTGCTTGGCGACGCGATGCCGCCCACCGCCGAGGCGCTGATGCGCTCGCGCTACACGGCCTATACGCGCGGCGACATCGGCTACATCGAAGCGACGCTCGCGTCCGACAGGCGTGCTGCGTTCGACCCTGTCGCGGCGAAGAATTGGGCGACGCGCGCGACCTGGCTCGGCCTGCGCATCGTCTCGTCGGTCCGCGGCCAGCCCGGCGACGCCGATGGCGTCGTCAGCTTCATCGCCAGCTATCGCGAAGACGGCAAGATCATCGAGCACCACGAGGTCTCACAGTTTCGCCGCGACGACGACGGCGCCTGGCGCTTCGTCGAGGGTGACGCGCGCGCCGCCGTCACGGAGCCGAAGCGGGCGGCTGCCACCGCGAAGGTCGGCCGCAATGATCCATGCCCGTGCGGTAGCGGCAAGAAATACAAGTTCTGCTGCGGGCGGTGAGCGCGGCGGCATGTCTCGATCGCGGTGCATCGCTGTGTTGATAGGAGGGGGGAGCCGCGACTGCGGACTCGTCAGGTGCTTCCGTGCCCCCGCGCAGGCCGGCGCGCCGGCGCTCCAGCCGCTGGCGCCGGCGCCAATCTCGCGACGACGGTCCCGCGTCGCCGGTCTTCCCGCGCCCGCTTAGTTGCGAGCGCGAATGAGAAGCAAAGATCGGACGCATGCGGCGCGAACGATCGCGCGGGCCTCATTGTGGCCGGCGGATGTCTGCTCGTTTCCGTCGCGCGTCAGAGCCGGGGCGTCACGATGCCAACAGAGCGGAGGACTTCTCTGCCACCGCCTTGACTCCGCCCAACCGGGCTGGCCTAGAAGGACGTAGTTCCTAGCGGGGGTGGTATCAGGTGGCGGAGTTGGACGAGGCGGTCCGGCAGGACGAACGCGAGCGGCCGCAGGTTGCCGCAACCCTGTCGCCGGCAACGAAGGCGCTGTCGCCGCGCAAGGCGGCCATCCTCGACCATGCCAACCAATTCGCCGATGCGCGCGCCGGCTGGCGCGACAAGGCGGCGTTCTTCCATGGCGAGGACGCGTGCTATCTGCGCTTCCTGATTCCGCCGGGCAGCCGCGTGCTGGAGATCGGCTGCGGCCTCGGCGATACGCTGGCCTCGCTCGCGCCCTCCTACGGCGTCGGCATCGACTTCAGCGAAAAGCAGATCGCGATCGCGCGCAGCCGGCATCCTGAGCTGACCTTCATTCTGGGCGACGCGGAGGATCCGGCCACGCTCGCCGCCGCCACCGGCCCTTTCGATGTCATCCTGGTGCTCGACACGATCGGCTCACTCGACGACTGCCAGCAGTTCATCGAGCAGTTGCACCCGCTGTGCACGCGCGAGACGCGACTCGTCATCGGCTACTTCTCGCACCTCTGGTATCCGCTGCTGAAGGCTGCGGAAGCACTGGGCCTGCGGATGCCGCAGCCGGAGCAGAACGTGCTGTCGCCGGCCGACCTGCGCAGCCTGGCGCACCTGGCCGATTTCGACCCGGTCAAATCGGAGCAGCGCGTGCTGTCGCCGCTGCGGCTGTACGGCCTCGGCCGCTTCGCCAACCGCTTCCTCAGCGTGCTGCCGGGCCTGCGCGCGCTGTCGCTGCGGCACTATCTGGTGTCGCGCTCGATGCGCTGCGTGAGCGATGACGTTCGCTCGGCCACGGTGGTGATTCCCGCGCGCAACGAGCGCGGCAACATCGAGCCGGCGGTCCGTCGCATCGCCGCATTCTGCAACGACATCGAGATCATCTTCATCGAGGGCCACAGCCAGGACGGCACTTATGAGGAGATGGAGCGGGTGCGCGCGGCGTTCCCCGGCCACGACATCAAGCTGATGCGCCAGCCCGGCAAGGGCAAGGCCGACGCGGTGTTCACCGCGTTCGACGCCGCGCGCGGCGACGTGCTGATGATCCTCGATGCCGACCTCACCATGCCGCCGGAGCAATTGCCGAAATTCTTCGAGGCGCTGCGTTCCGGCAAGGGCGAGTTCATCAACGGCTCGCGCCTGGTCTATCCGATGGACGAGGGCGCGATGCGCTTCCTCAACCTCATCGCCAACAAGACCTTCTCCTACCTGTTCTCGTGGCTCCTGAATCAGCGCTACACCGATACGCTCTGCGGCACCAAGGTGCTCCGCCGCAGCGACTATGTCAGGCTCAAGGCCGGCAAGGCCTATTTCGGCGATTTCGATCCGTTCGGCGATTTCGACCTGATCTTCGGCGCCTCGAAGCTGAACCTGAAATCGATCGACCTGCCGATCCGCTACGCCGCGCGCAGCTATGGCGAAACCCAGATCTCCCGCTTTCGCCACGGCTGGATGCTGCTGAAGATGGTCGTGTTCGCGTTCTTCAAGATCAAGGCGATCTGAGGATGGCGTGCGCGCGCGGACCACGCCTGCGAGGTGGCGCCGATGCGCTTCATTGGAGTTCCCGCCGGAGCTGCTTGTGATCCGCGGTGACGGCCCTTCCCAAGATGCCGGCCAGAACTGTGCGACAAAGGACATGCCGCGCCGCGACGCGCTCGACCGCCTCACCCCGTTCGGCTGGCGCGGCGGCGTTGCGGTCGCGCTGCTGCTCTCGCTCGTGTCGTTCCTGACCGCCGGCTATTTCACCGTCTATTGGCGCAATGCCGACATGGACTTCATGGTGATCTACAACGCGCTCGCCATGAACGACGGCGGCGCGCAGGTGTTCTTCGACCACCCGGCCTATCTCACCATCCTCTCGGTCGAGACCTGGTTCGCGCTGCTGCACCGGCTCGGCCTGCTCGATGCCTGGACGTTGTCGGCGATCCCCGCCGACCGCGCCGCTTTCGACGCGGCGATGACCAGCGCCGTCCATGCCGGACGCGTCGCCGCGCTGCTGACGGCCGCCGGCATCATCCTCGCCTTTGCCTGGGCCGCGCGCCGGCTGGTGTCCGATTGGCGCATCGCCATGCTCGCCGTCACCGCCTTCGCCTTCTCCGGCGGCGTGCAGATGCATCTGCGCATCCTGCGCAGCGAGATGATCGCGGCGTCGTTCTGCATCCTCGCGCTGATGATCCTGATCGCTGTGGCGCGCCGCGCCAGCCTGGCGCGGCCGCTCGCCGTCGGACTCGCCGCGCTGCTCTGCATGCTCGGC
This sequence comes from Bradyrhizobium sp. SZCCHNR1015, assembly GCF_032489875.1. Taxonomy (NCBI): domain Bacteria; kingdom Pseudomonadati; phylum Pseudomonadota; class Alphaproteobacteria; order Hyphomicrobiales; family Nitrobacteraceae; genus Bradyrhizobium; species Bradyrhizobium sp. SZCCHNR1015. Next base: position 12,689 of record NZ_JAUEYW010000013.1, on the reverse strand, counting down.
CTGGAGAACAAGGTGCATGCGATCCTGCTGATCGCCGCCATTCCTGTGCTGGTGTTGCCGTTCGGGACGGCGGCGAGCGCAAGCGTGGCGTTCTGGCAAAGCTCGCGCGCGTGGGCGGCCGTCATGGTTGCAGCCGTGGCGGCAATCGTCGCCGCGATCGCCGCCTGGCCGCTGATCGCCGCCGGCTTCGATCCTGTCAATGCAACGGCTGCCGGGCTCAAGCCGATGCTGTTCGGCCGCTTCGGCATCTATCAGTTCGCGCTGCTCGGCGTGGTCGCGGCCTGCATGGTCGGCTTCGCGTGGCGGTGGCGGGTGAGCGCGGCCGAGACTGTCGCGGCACTGCTGGCGGCGGTGGCCGGCACAAGCCTCGGCGTGCTGGCACTGAAGCTGAGCTACGACATCAACGATGTCGTGGTCGTGCTCAATCCTCTCGAGAAGATGATCACCTATGTCGACGCGCCCGAGGCCGCCGGCAGCCTCGCCGGGGCAGTCGGTCTGCTGCTATCGGGGGTGCTGGGGGTCATCCGGCGCTACACCTTCGTGCTGCAATCGTCGGCCCGCCCCGCGGTGTTCCTGACCTGGCTGGTCATCCCCGGCATCGTCATCGCCTGGCGCCGCGGTGAGCGGCAGGCGGCCATCCAGGCCGTCCTCCTGATGCTGGCGGCCATCGGCATCGACACGCTCGGCGTCCGCCGCGGGCTGAAGGTCGAGTACTTCGTCTTCACCGATCCCCTGATCATCATCGCCGGCATGGTCCTGCTCGATCGTCTGTCGGACCTGCGCTTCTCCCGCTTCGCCTATCCGATCGGCGCGGCGCTGCTCGCGCTCCATGTCGGCATCAGCCAGGCCGAGCCGGTCAAGATGGCGCTCAAGCGCAGGGGGCCCGAGGAGGTCTGCGAGTGGCGCGGCTACTACATGCCACGGCTGGCGCTGCCCTGGTGCGCGCCGCCGAACAGCCCGCCGAGAACGTGATCGAGCGAGATCTTTCCGCCGCCATGGGCGATGAGGCCCAGCGCCATCGCCGCCCAGGTCAGATGGATCGGCCAGCCGTCGGGCACTGTGAGCTCGACGATGCACGTCATGAACAGCAGGCCGAGCGCCGCGAAGCGGGTGCCGAGGCCGAGAATGAGCAGGACGGGGAAGCCGACCTCGCCGCAGCCCGACAGGAACGCCATCACCGTCGGCATGGGAAAGTGATATGGCCCGCCGGGTAGATGCAGCATGAACTCGTCGCTGAACAGGGTCACGGCGGTGTCGCTCAGCCTGAGAAAGCCGTCCCATTTGAGAATGCCCGAGCGCCAGAACGGCACGGCGAGCGCAATGCGAGTGACGAGCTGGACCAGGGTGAGCGGGGTCGCGCTCTGCAGCAGCCGCACGGCCTGGCCGACGAGGGAAGGCAACGACAGCGTCGGGGTCGGCGCCATGGAGTGGTCCGTCGTCATCATGCGTCCTCGAAAGTGATGTCCGTGAAGGCGCCGGCCTCGATCAGGCCGGCTACGTTGGCGGCGAGATCGAACTCCGGCGCGGCCTCGAACGCGGCTTCCGCAGCGACGTCGAGCGGCTGCCGCGCGACTAGCAGGCTCGCGAAGATCGCGCCGCCTCGTGGCAGGTGACGCACGACGACGTCGAGCGCGGGCCGCGTGATCAGCGCGTCCTCCGGAACCGAGCCATCAATGCGCGGCACCGGGGCATCGCCGCGGTTGGCCGAGAAGATCGTGACCGCCGCGAAATCCGAGCGCACGATGCGGGTGGCGGGATGAGCGGCGAAGCGCAGCATGGGCAGCCGCTCGGGCGGCACCGTCGCCAGCGTGGCGCCGTCGAGCGGCGCGGCGTCTGCCGCGTGATAGGCGTCGAGCCAGGCCCGCTCGATCTGTGCGACGTCCGTCAGGAACGGCATCGTTCGGGCGTGCTCGTACGCTGCAATGAAGGCGGGGAAGTCGCGTCCATAGTCAAAGAGCAGCGGCGACGCCGGCGGCGTTTCGCGCACATGCGCCCGCGCCATCGCGCGGAAGAAGTCGGGGCCGGTGATGCGCTGCACCGCCGGATAGATCGCGATGAGCGACTCGATCAGGCTGACCGTGACGTTGTTGCGGTAGACGTTGAACCGACGCCCGGCCGCCTTGGCCAGCGGACCCCTGACGGCGACAGGCGTCGCGCGATCCGGCGTCAGCAGCGCCGCGGCGAACTGGGCGGCGTAGTCGGAAACCTGCTCAGGCTGCGGCATCGCGCACCTCCTGCGAGCAGCCGGGAGCGTGGTCATCGAGAATCGTCTGCGCGGCCGTGGCCTCTGCCTTCAGCACCGGCCAGTCCGGAATGTTGCTGTCCCATTCGATCAGCGTCGGCGTCGGACCGTTGCGCGCGATCACGCTGGCGAACAGGGCCCACACATCGTAGGCGACGGGGCCGTCATGGCTGTCGATCAGCAGCGGCTCACCTTCATCGTCGGCCTGCACGGCGTGACCGGCGAGATGAATCTCGCCGACAGCGGCGAGCGGAAAGTCGGCCAGATAGTCCTGTGGCGAGAAGCCATGATTGATCGCGGAGACGAACACGTTGTTGAGGTCGAGCAGGAGCCCGCAGCCGGTGCGGCGGACGATGGCGCGGATGAAGTCGGTCTCGCTCATCGTCGAGTCGTGGAAGGCGACGTAGGTCGACGGATTTTCCAGCAGGATCGGCCGGCGAATCGCGGCCTGCACCTCGTCGATATGGTCGCAGACCCGTGCCAACGTGGCGGTCGTGTAGGGCAACGGCAGCAAGTCGTTGAAGAACGTCGTATCGTGCGTCGACCATGCCAGATGCTCGGAGACGAGGCTTGGCTGATAGCGGGCGACGAGCTTGCGGAAGCGCGCGAGGTGGTCGCGATCGAGCCGCTGCGGGCCGCCGATCGACGTGCAGACGCCATGGATCGACAGCGGATGATCCCTGCGGATCGCCTCGAGCTGACGATGCGGCGGCCCGCCGGCGCCCATGTAGTTCTCGGCATGGACCTCGAAGAAGCCGCGCTGCGGCGCCTCGGCCAGGATGGCGGTCAGGTGCGACGGCTTGAAGCTGGTCCCGGCGACGCCGCCGAGAGGTGGCGGAAAGCGAAGCGGCATGGTGGGGCACGGTGCAGGGGGGGCATCGGTGCTCATGCTGCGTCTCCGCTTTCCGCTTGGGGTGAACGAGAGCGATCAGATCGGCTTCAGCGAGCCCTTGCGGCCGCCGGGCACGTCGATGCTGGTGCAGGTGCCGCCCTGGACGAATTTCCACGCGTTGCCCTGGAAGTCGATCGTGGAGGTGCCCTGGCAGGTCGTGCCGGGACCGGCGGCGCAATCGTTCTGGCCCTTCAGGGCAACGCCGAAGCATTTCTCCTTCTTGGCGGCCATTGCGGCTTCCGCTTCGGCCTTGGTCAGTGGCCCGGCCATTGCGAGGCTTGCGAGCGCGGTGCTGACGGCGCCGGCGAGCGCCAGCGTGGTGACGGTTCTCTTGGCGGACATGACAATTCCTCTCGGTGTTCTGCGTCGCTCGCTTGGCGACGCGCATCTCTCCTTCGCCCGCAGCCACGAGAATGTTACGCGGCGATTCCGCTCACGACCCTGTGAGCGGTCTTGCGTGCTTCGGAGCTGCGTCCAATCGAACGCAGGCGGGTTCGAAGTGCCAATGCTTTGCAGGCATCATCGACTTAGCCAGCCGGCATTGGTGGCGCACGTCATGAGAGCGCAGTCTGGCGGCTCCCCGTCGGGCGCAGCCCCGCGCGCCGATCGGTCCGATCGGAGATCGACCTGCGATGATGGCGAGCGAAAACAGCCGAGTGCCGCGCCGAGACGCCGCCGGCGAGCGGTTGACCGTCAGCATCCGCTTCGCCGTGTCGGCGCTGGTGCTGACCGCGATCCTGCTGACGGCGCTGGCCTCGAGCCTGTTGTGGTGGCGCACCTCGGAGGCGATCAGCCGTCAGCTCGCCAGCACCATCAATGCGCAGATCGCGAGCGCCGTGCGCAAGGAGGTGAGCGCGATCGTCAGCGAGGCGCGCGCGGCGCACACCGCCATCCGCACGCTGTTCCTGCAGAACGTGCTCGACACCCGCGAGGCGGACAAGCGCGAATTCGTGTTCCTGTCGCAGCTGCAGTCGCAGGCGACGATCTCATCAGCGGCGTTCGGCTGGCCCGACGGCTCGTTCTTCGCCGCCCACAAGCTCGGCGACCGGCGCCTGGAGATGATGGAGATCTCACTGACCGATCATCCCGGCCAGCGCCGCGTCGATGAATACGATGTCGTGCCCGGCGATATCGAGTTCGCGGCGCGCCGCTTCGAGCCGACCCGTTTCAAGGTCGCCGACCAGCCCTGGTTCAAGGAGAGCCTCGCCGCGGACGAGCCGCGCTGGTTCAGCGTCGACGTGCATCCCGGCGGTGACCGTCCCGCGATCGCGCTGGCGGGGCCTATCGATGTCTATCAGGAGCGGCAGGGCGTGCTCGCCATCATCATCGAGCACGCGCGCATCTCGCGCTTTCTCGCCCAGCTCCAGGTCGGCCGCACTGGCAGCGCCTTCATCCTGGCGCATGACGGCGGCGTGGTCGCTGCGCCCGACGAGACCGCCGACGAGGTCAATGCCGGGCAGGGCCGCCAGCCGCTGCTGCCGGTCGCGCAGCAGGCGATGCGGTCCTCGCCCGCAGGCGACGAGGCCTGGCGCGGCCGCGTGCAATCGGGCGGCGGCGCCTTCGAGGTCGCGCGCACGGCGCTGCCGTTTCCCGGCTGGTCGCTGGTCACGGTGATTCCGGAAGCGGAATTTCTCGGTCCGGTCGACGCAGCGCTGCGGCGCGTGATCGTCGGTCTCGGCATCGGCGCCGTGCTCGCGGCGCTGGTTTCCGCCGCGCTGGCGCGTGCCGTGATCGCCGCGCCGCTCGGGCGCGTGGTGGCCGAACTGCGTCACGTCGAGGCCTTCGCGCTCGAGCAGGTGCGCCGCCATCCGTCGCGGCTGCGCGAGATCGCGAGTCTGTCCGGCGCCATCGCCGAGATGGCCGGCGGCCTGTCGTCGTTCCGCAAGTTCATTCCCGCCGATCTCGTCCGGCAATTGCTGCGACAGGGCGTCGATGCCAGGCCGGGCGGTCATGTCCAGGAGCTCAGCGTCATGTTCATCGACATCGCCGGCTTCACCGGCCTGTCGGAGCGCATGGGCGACCGCGTCGTGCCGCTGCTGTCGCGCCATCTCGATCTGATCTCGACCGTCATCGTCGATCACGGCGGCACGATCGACAAGTTCATCGGCGATGCCGTGATGGCGTTCTGGGGCGCGCCGGCCGCGCAGCCGGATCATGCGGGTCTGTGCTGCCGCGCCGCGCTGGCATGCCGGGACGCGGTCGCGGCCAGCGGCCTGTGCGACGATGACGGCCGGCCGCTCGCGATCCGCATCGGTATCAACTCCGGTCCCATGCTGGTCGGCAACATCGGCTCCGAACTGCGGCTCAACTATACGGTGATCGGCGATGCCGTGAACGTCGCGAGCCGACTCGAGGGCGCCAACAAGGTCTACGGCACGGACATCCTGATCGGCGAGGGCACCGCGCGGCTGGCGGGCGAGGCGTTTCTCACCCGCGAGATCGACCGCATCGCCGTCTATGGCCGCGAGGAGGGCCTGCGCGTCCACGAACTGGTCGGGCTTGCGGGGAATGACGCAACGCATGACATGCGCTGGATCGCGCACTATGCGCGCGGTCTTCGGAACTATCGCGCGCAGGACTTCGCAGCGGCGATCGCGGCTTTCGAAGCCGTCCTCGCGCTCAAGCCGGGCGATCGCGCCGCCGAGGTCATGATCGCGCGCTGCAGGCCGCTGGCAGGCACGTGGCCGGATCGTCATTGGCACCCGGTGACGGCGCTGCCGACGAAGTAGCGGTTGCCGGCCCGACTAGGCCGAGCGCCGCTTGCCGCGCAGCGGCCGTCGTCCGGCAAACACCGCGGCGAGATCCTGGGTGGGCGTCGTCGCGTCCTCGTCGAGCCGCAGCCGGCCCTCGACATGCAGGAAGTGCTCGCGCGACACCGCGATCGCGCGCATCAGGTCGCGGTCGCGCAGCGCCGCGACGATCGCGCCGTGCTCGTCGACCGCGCAGATCGACTGCGCCGCCGGCTCGTACACCGACACCATCACCGAGGAGCGGCTGAGCAGATCGCCGAGCATGCGCGACAGCTCGGGATTGCCGATGGAGTCGACGAGATGGACGTGGAAGGCGCCAGACAGCCGCACCGAGGTCGCGCGATCGCCGCGCTGTGCCGCCGCGCGCTCCTCCGCCAGATGCGCATCGAGCCGGGCGAGCAGGAGATCATCGACCCGCAGCACCAGCTGGCTGAGCACGCCGGCCTCGAGGACGCGATGCGCCTCATAGACTCGCCTGACATCATCGAGCGTCGGCCGCGGCACCCGTGCGCCACGGTTCGGGATCATCTCCAGCCGCCGCTCGGCGCCGAGCCGGTGCAAAACTTTTCGGATGCGCTCGCGCGACACGCCGAAGATGTCAGCCAGCGGCGTCTCGGCGAGCTTGATACCGGCCTTGAGCTTGCCTTCCAGCAGCGCACGCAGGATGGCCTGATACACCGCCTCGTCCTCGGCGGGATTGGCCTTTCCGATTCGCTGCGCTCGCATCGCCATGGCGAACTGCTAGGCCCAAAGGCGCGGCACGTCACCTCCAAAAAATGTGCACATTCTGCCCGTGGCCGGGCATGGTGCGGATCGAGAGATAGCCCAGAACGCTGATCTCATTGCTGAATCAAGAAATGTGCACATTTGGCACGGCGCTTGCTGATCTCGGGTGACACGCCACGCGACAGCTCACACGGGATCCTCTCATGCACCCCTTCTCCCGCCGCAGCCTCCTGAAGACCGGTGCGGCCTTCGCCGCCACCTTCGCCGCGCCCGCTTTGGTGCGCGCCGCCCCGAAAGAGATCGTGATCGGCGGCCCCGCCGGCGCCGCCAAATATTTCAGCTCCGACCTGTTTCCGGTGCTGGAGAAGAAGCTCGACTGCAAGGTGCTCTATGAGGGCACCAACTCGCTGACCAATCTGCAGAAGATGCAGGCCGACAAGGCAAGCCCGAAGATCTCGGTGGTGATCATGGACGATCCGGTGATGCTGCCGGCCGCGGCCGAGGGGCTGATCACCAAGATGTCGTCCTCGGCGATCCCCAATCTCGGCAAGCTCGTCGGCGATGCCGTGCACCAGGACGGCATGTGGGCCAACTATCAGAAGCCGTGGGCCGGCATCGCCTATTCCACCAGGCGCATGAAGACGGCACCTGGCAGCTGGGCCGAGCTGTGGGATGCGAAATACGATTCCAAGATCGTCGTGCCGTCGCTGTCCAACACCGAAGGGTTCTGGACCTTGCTCGCCGCCGCGCATCTCGAGACCGGCAAGCCCTACAAGGAGGCGCAGTACGAGATCGACGCCGGCTTCAAGAAGATCAAGACCCTGAAGGCCAACCTGCTGAACGTCTATACCAATGCCCCGCAAGCCATCAATCTGCTGGAGCAGGGCGAGGCCTGGATGATCGGCGGCCAGTTCTCGGCCTACACCTTGATCCGCAAGGCCGACGGCTCGCCGGTCGACCTCGCGATCCCGAAGGATGGCGGCTTCTCGATGCCGTCGGGCATCGCCAAGGTGACCGGCGCGCCGGCCGGCGATCTCGCCGACGCCGTGATCGACTTCTACCTCAGCCCAGAGGGGCAGAGCATCCTCGCCAAGACGGCCTTCATCGCACCGACCAACCAGGCCACGCCGCTGCCTTCAGGCTATCCCGATCCCGCGACATTGTTCGCGCCCGACTGGGCCTTCATCGCCAAGAACCGCGCCGGCTGGGTCGATCGCTGGAGCAAGGAGATGACATGACCGGCGCGCCGCATCTCGTCATCAGCGGGGTCTCCAAGCGGTTTGGCGCCGCGACCGTGCTCGATCGCGTCGATCTCACGATCCGCCGCGGCGAGCTGGTAACCCTGCTCGGCCCGTCCGGCTGCGGCAAGACCACCTTGCTGCGCGCGATCGCCGGCCTTGCACCGCCCGACGCCGGGACGATCGCGCTCGCGGGGCGCGACGTCACCCATGTGCCGCCGCACCGGCGCAATGTCGGCGTCGTGTTCCAGAGCTATGCGCTGTTTCCGCATCTCACCGTTGCCGGCAATGTCGCCTTCGGCCTGAAGGTGCGCGGCACGCCCAAGGCCGAGATCGATCGTGCGGTGGAGCGCGCGCTGTCGCTGGTCAAGCTCGGCCATCTCGGCAGCCGCCGCATCTCGGCGCTGTCGGGCGGCCAGCAGCAGCGCGTCGCGCTGGCGCGCGCCATCGCGGTCGAGCCGGATGTGCTGCTGTTCGACGAAGCGCTGTCGGCGCTCGACCGCAAGCTGCGCGAGGAGATGCAGGTCGAGCTGCGCCGGCTGCTGCAGGAGGTCAAGGCAACCGCGATCTTCGTCACCCACGACCAGGACGAGGCGCTGACCATGTCGGACCGCGTCGCGGTCATGAACAAGGGCCGCATCGAGCAGCTCGCCGAGCCGCGCGAGCTTTATGCCCGGCCGGCCAGCCTGTTCGCGCTCAACTTCGTAGGGCTGTCGACGCGCATCGCCGGCCAGGTGGTCGGCGCGCAGGACGGCACGGTGGAAGTCGTCACGCCGGTCGGCCGTCTGTCGGCGCGCGGCGCGTTCCAGCCCGGGGCCTCGGTGATCGTGGTGACGCGGCCGGAGCAGCTGCGGCTCGGCGTTGGAGAGGGCGCCAACTCCGCGGCCGGCCGCGTTCGGTCGGTCGTGTTCCAGGGCTCGCGGACCCTCGTGGACGTCGATGCCGGCGCCGGCGCGAGCCTGCTCGCCGAGCTGTCGGGGCGCGAGGCCGAGGTGCCGCGCGTGCACGACGAGGTCCGCTTCGCGTGGCCCGTCGCCGAAACCTTCGCCTTCGCCGCCGAGACCTGACCATGACCGACGCCGTGCTGACCGCGCCCATCGTCAAGACCGCGCCGGATCGCGAGCGGCTCGCGGCGTTCGGCTTCGTCGCGCCATCGCTGCTGACAACGGCACTGGTGTTCGTGCTGCCGCTGGCGCTGCTGCTCGGCGTCAGCGTGCTCGACGCCAACGGCGGCATCACGCCGGCGAACTACACGAGGCTGCTCGGTACGCCTTATTATCTCGGAATCATCTGGAATTCGCTGCGGCTCGGCCTGCTGACGACGCTGATCGCATTTCTCATCTCCTATCCCGCGGCCTTCGCGCTGGCCCGCGCACGTGGGCCGCTGCGCTCGATCCTGCTGGCCACGCTGTTCCTGCCGCTCGCCGCCTCGGTCATCGTCAAGGCCTTCGCCTGGACCATCCTGTTGCGCAGCGACGGCCTCATCAACACGGTGCTGATCGCAATGGGGATCATCGAGGATCCGATCCGCACGATCTTCACCCAGACCGCGCTGATCGTCGGTGCCGTCAACATCTTCCTGCCGTTCATGGTGCTGCCGATCTACGCCGTCGTGGCGCAGCTCGACGGCCGCTACGCTGAAGCCGCGGCCACGCTCGGCGCCTCGCCGCTGGTCGTGTTCTTTCGCGTCATCCTGCCGCTGACCCTGCCGGGCATCATCGCCGGCGTGGCGCTGGTGTTCTCGCTGTCGGTGTCGGCCTACGTCGTGCCGACGCTGCTCATCGGCGAGAAATATCCGACCCTCGCCACCACCATCGCCAAGGCCTATCTGCTGGCGCGCGAGCCCGGCTTCGGCGCGGCCGCCGGCGTCGTGTTGTTGGCGATCGCAATCATCGTCGTCGCGCTCAGTGCGATGCTGTCCCGGGAGCCGAAATGATGTCGCGCCTCGCCATCATCATCTGCTGGGTGCTCGCGATCGGCCTCGCACTGTTCCTGCTGCTGCCGCTGGTCGTGATCGCCGCCGCCTCGTTCTCGCCGACACCGGTGTTCGATCTGCCGCTGTCGGGCGCGTCGCTGCGCTGGTATGGCCGCATCGGCCGGCTCGACGGCTTCTGGCCGTCGCTGGTCCTGTCGCTGCAGATCGCTGTGCTGTCGACCGCGCTGTCGATGGTCGCCGGCACGCTCGCCGCCATCGCGATCGCTCGTGGAAAACTGCCGGGTGCGACCGCGCTCGGAACGCTGCTGGTGTCGCCGCTGATGATGCCCGGCCTCGTGCTCGGCATCGCGCTGCTGCAATATTTCCGCATGGTCGGCTTCACCGCGACCTGGAGCGCGCTGCTGGTGGCCCATCTCGTGGTGACGCTGCCCTACGTGGCGCGCACCATGATTGCCGGCTTGTCGCGGTTCGACTTCACCCTGATCGAGGCGGCGCGCACGCTCGGCTGCACCTATGCCGGCAGCGTGATCAGGGTGATGGTGCCGGCTTTGGCGCCGTCGTTCCTGATCGCAGGGCTGTTCAGCCTGCTCGCCTCGTTCGACAACTATCCGGTCTCGATCTTCCTCACCGACGTGCGTTCGAAAACCCTGCCGATCCGCATGCTGCAATATATCGAGGAGGCGCCCGATCCGACCTTGGCTGCGCTCTCCACCCTCATTCTCGCCGGCACGCTCGTGCTGCTGCTGATCAGCGATCGCCTGGTCGGCCTGCACCGCATGGCCGGAACCGCGGATTGACACGATGACCTCACAGCCCGCCTTCCGCCGCGATCTCACCGGCTATGCCGGCAGGCCGCCGCATCCGCGTTGGCCCCACGACGCCCGCGTCGCGGTGTCGCTGGTCGTGAATTTCGAGGAGGGCTCTGAATTCTCGGTGTGCGACGGCGATACGAGCAACGAGGCGATCTACGAGGTCGTGCACCGGCTCGACGGCCCCGACCCCTGCATCGACAGCCATTTCGAATACGGCACGCGCGCGGCCTGGTGGCGCCTGATGGATCTGTTCGACGCGCACGGCGTCAAGGTCACCGTCAGCGCCTGCGGCCGCGCGGTGGAGCGCTCGCCGCAGCTCGCCCGCGATGCCGTGGCGCGCGGGCATGAGGTCTCGGCGCATGGCTGGCGCTGGCAGAGCCACGCCGGCATGGGCGAGACCGAGGAGCGCCGCGTGATCGCGCGCACGGTGGAGACGATCCAGCGCGTCGCCGGCCAGCCCCCGCTCGGCTGGCACACGCGCTCGGCGAGCTCGCCGAACACGCGGCGGCTGCTGGTCGAGCAGGGCGGCTTCCTCTACGACAGCGATGCCTACAACGACGACCTGCCATATTACGTCGATGTCTGCGGCCGGCCGCATCTGGTGCTGCCCTACGCCTTCGACAGCAACGACATGCAGTTCTTCAACGGCTCGCGTTTCCGCGGCGGCGATTTCGCCGACTACGTCATCGACGCCTTTGACTGGCTGGTGCGCGAGGGCGCGAGCGCGCCAAAGATGCTGTCGATCGGGCTGCATCTGCGCATGATCGGCCGCCCCGGCCGGATCGGCGCGCTCGACCGCATCCTGGAGCACATCACCGGCAGCGGCGCGGCGTGGATCGCGCCGCGCGCCGACATCGCCCGGCACTGGCTGGCGACGGTGCCGCCGCCCGCCTGAGCTGCGTCAATCGTCGTTGGCGATGTCGTCGTCGGTCAGCGGCACCTCGATCGTGCCGCCCTCGCCGGTGGCGATGTCGCGCTCGTCGTCCATGTCAGCGTCGTCGGCCGGCCCGTCGAGCGGCCAGAGTCCGCGATCATGCCCGTTGCGTGGTGTCATGGCTGGTCCTCCCACGGGATAAGGCCGGGAGCGCGCAATGGTTCAGACCGAGAGCGCCGCGTTGCGGCGCTCTGGCGCGGTCCGCCACGGCCACCTACATCTGCGAGATCATGGTCGATCCCGCCGCGCTGAAATCCTTCCTCGACAGCCACCGCCGCATCGTCGTGCTGACCGGCGCCGGCTGCAGCACCAATTCCGGCATTCCCGATTACCGCGACGGCGACGGGCAATGGAAGCGCACGCCGCCGGTGACCTACCAGGCCTTCGTCGGCAGCGACGAGACGCGCCGCCGCTATTGGGCGCGCAGCATGGTCGGCTGGCGCCGCTTCGGCCGCGCCCAGCCGAACGGCGCGCATCATGCGCTGGCGCGGCTGGAGGCGCAGGGCCGCTGCGCGCTGCTGGTGACCCAGAATGTCGACCGCCTGCACCAGGCCGCCGGGACCAGCAATGTCATCGACCTGCACGGCCGGCTCGACCGCGTCCGTTGCATGGGATGCGGCGCCATGCTGTCGCGGGCCGACTTCCAGGACGAACTGGCCCGCGCCAATCCGCACTGGCTGGCGCATGACGCCGCCGATGCGCCCGACGGCGATGCCGATCTCGACGGCGTCGATTTCGCCACGTTCACGGTGCCCGGGTGCCGGGCCTGCGGCGGCATCCTCAAGCCCGACGTCGTGTTCTTCGGCGAAACAGTCCCGCGCGAGGTCGTCGCGACCGCGCGCGAGCATGTCGAGCAGGCCGACGCCATGCTCGTCGTCGGCACCTCGCTCATGGTCTATTCCGGCTTCCGCTTCGTCCGCGCCGCCGCCGACCGCAACATCCCCATCGCCGCCGTCAATCTCGGCCGCACCCGCGCGGATGATCTCTTGTCGCTGAAGGTCGAAGCGCCCTGCGACGCGGCGCTGGCGTTCCTGCTGCAGGACTAGGGTGGGCCACCCTCTCTCCGCCGTCATGGCCGGGCCTGACCCACGGCTGTCCGGTTCAGACAGACTGGACATGGTGCATGGCGTGGATTCTTCTGCGGTCTTGAGCATCGCCA